>JAWLCW010000004.1:0-331415 GCA_041686935.1 Mariniphaga sp.
TATCAAAACAACATTATCAAAAGTGAGACTGATAAACAGGAATGTAAAGTGAGAATGAGATGATGGCTTTAGATAATAATTTACTTTGGATAAGAATGATTATCAAAACTAATGATAATTTTTCTGTGGATTTGGATTTGTTTTGTCATGAGGAGTTTGACAATTCAATTATTGCAAATGAATTACGTCAGGAGTTTGGAGATGATTTTGATTTTGAAAGTGGGCACAGAAACCTGGGTATTTTCTGCTATCTGAATAAAATAAAGGTTGACATTGTTTATTATCCACATCCTTTGGTTGGAACTGTTGAAAATATTTATCAAACCAGGTTGTACAGCGATGCAGATATTGCAGCCATGAAAATTCAGGCTATTTTGGGGCGCGGAAAGAAAAAGGATTTTTGGGATTTGTACGAGTTACTGCAGCATTATTCTTTACAACAAATCATCGATTGGCATAAACAAAAATACCCGAGTCAAATGCTTGCTATAAGTATTCCGAATGCCATCACTTATTTCGTTGATGCAGATGCCAGTGAAACTCCCGTAAGTTTTAAAAATCAAACCTGGGCTGGAATTAAAAAAGGCATCAGTAAAATCGTCAGCGATTATTTACGATGATTCTAAATTTGTTGCTGTTGAGATTTTTGATTTTGGATAACCTATTGATTAGCTACAACATGGCCTTTTACCCTTAATCTGACCATACTGTTTGAAGCGTTTGAATTTACCGTAATGGTTTTGTTGAAATTTCCTGCGATGTTTGTGTTATACTTTACTTTAATTTCTCCCTTTTCGCCCGGGGCAATTGGTTCACGTGGCCATTGCGGTACCGTACATCCGCAGGAAGCACGCACATTGCTCAGCACCAAAGGTTTTTGCCCCTGGTTGGTAAAAGTGAATACACAATTTCCGTCTCCACCTTTTTCAATGGTTCCGTAATCGTATTCAAGGTTGTCGAAAACAATGGAATCATTTTTTGCAACCTGGTTTTCCTGAGCAAAAATTGAAAAAGTAAAAAGGCTCAGAATGGTAAGAAGGAAAATCGATTTTTTCATACTATTAAAATTTTTTATTTTCAGCGGGATAGTTTGCTCCGAAGGAATCCCTCCGGGAGAACTCGCATGTATTTTAATTATGCTCCTGGGTGTAAATATTTTACATGCTCGTTTCATCTTAAAACTTTGAAATGATTTGTTTCCCAAAATTAACCGAAAATATTTAACTGAATAATTTTTAAACGTATATCAGGGCAGCGGACTTCCAACTGCAATATCGCACCGGTGCCAGGGTTGTCCATGAGGTGGATTAAGCCGTGGTTTAGTTCCTGACGGCGGAGCGGTGGTGCTGCGTGCCTGCGAGGGATTCATTCGCATGGCATTTTCCAGTGTTGGAGAGGTAGGGTTATTTGTTGGGCGGGGCGCAGTATTCGTAGTAACGGGTGCCGCAGCCGTTGGTGGATTACTGGTGGTTTGCCGGGTTGTATTTGCCGGTGCGGAATTAAGCGGTGCACCCACCGGAATATCGCACCGGTGAAAGGGCTCTCCATGCGGAGGATTTAACATGACCTCACCATTCCCTTGTGCTTCTGTTGGTTGTGTTGCAGTTTCAGCAGAAACAGGCTGTTCGGGTTCGGGATTGGTTACAGTTGTTGGTTCCTGATTTTGTGGCAATACAGGTATAGCGGGCGTTTGTTTTGATTCGTTTTGAGACGAACTGCAGGACCCAAGTGTAAAAAGAGTAAAAAATGCAATGACAAAAATGCTGCTTCCCAATTTAATTCGATTTTTTAAGTGATTCATTTTATGTTTTTTATGTTGAAAATATTTGACTGACACTTTTATTAAAGGTTTACTCTACTCAAAACAATTGCCAAACCAATTGGTTCAATTTATTCTTGTTCAAATTATTATATGTAAGTGGAAATGTTTTTCATTTAAAATGAATGAAACTATTCCATCCAAATCCTCAACAAATGAAGTACTTTTGTGGCAGAAATCAAAGTTTAGTTCAATGAACCCGAAAAAGTCAAGTTCAAAAAAATCAATGCCGGTAAAACAGAATACGGTTTTTCATGTTTCGGAGAAATCTCTTCTGATGGAATTTCTGGTGGCAAAAGTGCCTCATAAAAGTCGCAACAACATCAAATCGCTGCTCAGTCATAAACAGGTTTTGGTTGAAGGAAAACCCGTTTCGCAGTTTGACTATCCGGTTCTGCCCGGACAAAAAGTTGAAATCAGCAGCAACCGAATTTCGCCTGAACAGAAGTTCCGGGAATACAATATTGTTTATGAGGACCAGCACATTATTGTTATCGACAAGATGGCCGGGCTGCTTTCCATGGCTACCGAAAACGAAAAACGGGCCACTGCTTACAGTTTGCTGAGCAGACACGTAAAAAAGCAGGATAAGGGCAATAAAATTTTTATTGTGCACCGGCTCGATCGCGAAACCTCGGGCCTCATGCTGTTTGCCAAAAGCGAACCGGTGAAAAACAAACTTCAGGAGACGTGGAACGATACCGTGATTGAACGAACTTACCTTGCCGTTGTGGAGGGGCCGGTTGAAAAACAGGAAGGCACCATCACTTCGTATCTTTCCGAAGACAAAGTATTCAGAATGCATTCATCGCCAAAACCAGGAAGCGGGAAAGAGGCAATTACCCATTATTCTGTACTTAAGAAAAACAATGCGTATTCTTTATTAAAGGTAAATCTTGAAACCGGACGGAAAAACCAAATCCGGATTCACATGCAGGAAATGGGCCACAACATTGTGGGCGATAAAAAATACGGAGCCACCACAAGCCCCATCAAACGCCTTGGGCTTCATGCGCTTCAGCTTTCCTTTATTCATCCGGTAACCGGAGAAAAAATGAATTTTGAAACTAAAATCCCGCGGGTTTTTATGAGGTTGTTTTAATTGTTAATGTCCGTCTTTCATGAATTTATAGTGCACATCCCCAAAAATTTTATGTCCTATGGATTCAGAATGGCATGAATTGCAGCTCATTTTTACCGATGTATTTTTGAGTTTCCCCTCATCTCCGTGGCAGGCAATGCAACTGTTTACCTCGTGGTTGCTGTGCCTGTTCGTAACGTAGGCACTGGTTGAAATATCATTGAGGGCGACAGTGACTTTTTCTGCTACGTCGCTGGTCAACCGCCGGCACCTTTCCTTTCGTTCGTTGCTGTTCACGTGAAACCCCGATTCTTTGCACCAGTTGGTATTCGACGCATGGCATAAAACAGAATTGGAAATACTTTTTACAGGTGCATGATCGAATGAAGGTTTGGCAGGACTGAATTTCGGAAGAGGCTCTTCTTCATACCACTGAAAAAGGTCGGTAATCATTCTGTCCTGTACGCTTTTGTCGGTTATGAGCAAGCCAATTAGTGCTGCTGCGCCGTTCAGCGCACCGCAAACCGAACCAAAACCTCCGATTCCCCCATGCCCGTATTTAAACATGTGTATGGGAAATGACGTAAATGGTTCTCCAAATTTATCGGCCAGTTGGGAAACAACACTGAAAATGGTTGCGTACATGCAACTTCCTTCGCTGTATCTATCGTAAGCAAGTTGCGCGGTTGCGGAAGGGTCAAGTTGAAAATATTTCCAACTGCTTTCAGCCGGATTGTATTCCAGGTTTTGAGGCTCAGGCAGAGGTTGTTTTTCAGGTTTGAATGCTGTGGTAAGCGTTAACAGGCCGGCTCCACCTGCGGCAATAGCGCCGGCAGCTATTTTCATTGCATTTCGTCTGTCCATCTTTTATCTTTTTTGTTGTGTTATATTTTTATTCGATTTTAAAAGAATGTTCCGTAAATCATTCCCGACAGGCTTGCCATAACCACCACCAGCAGAATGTAAACAATGGTTTTTTGCGTGCCAATCACACCGCGGATTACGAGCATATTTGGCAGCGATAACGATGGTCCAGCAAGCAGCAATGCCAGGGCCGGGCCTTTTCCCATTCCGGCAGCAATAAGTCCCTGCAAAATAGGCACTTCAGTCAGGGTTGCGAAATACATAAAAGCTCCCACTATGGAGGCAAAGAAATTGGAAAAAACAGAATTTCCGCCAACCAGACCGGCCACCCATTCGTTTGGAATAATTCCGGCCATAGCTGTATCGTCGTGGGTTGAACCGAGTAAAAATCCGGCTGCTAAAACTCCAATGGCCAGCAGCGGTATAATTTGTTTGGTAAAATCCCACGATGCAATGGTCCACTCTTTATTGTCCTGATCTCTTTTATCGACTAAAGTAATGATGCTGAGACCGGCAATACCCGCAACCATTGGAATGAGCGGTGAGGAGCTTAAAAAGGCAGATGCTGCAGTGGCCAGGGTTGCGAGCAGAACATGCTGCCATTTGATTTTTAAAATCCAGATGAGGGAAAAAACCAGCAGCAGACCAAAAAACGAGGTAATGTACCATTTATTGGCCCAAATCCAGTGCCAGACGCCATCGGTTACACCGTCGCCCGGTTTTCCCCAGTTGGCAAAAACGAGGATAAGTACCAGGGTGAAAAAGTGAAAAGAAGTTTGCCACATGGGCCGTTTCTCAGGCACATCCGGAAAATTCAGTTGTTCTTTATTTTTTGCTTTTTCCTCTTTTCTGTAAATGAGCGACATAACCGAGCCAATTACCACAGCAAAAGCCACTGCGCCAATTACCCGGGCAACCCCCATTTCAAAACCCAGGATGCGGGCTGTGAGGATGATAGCCAGGATATTGATGGCCGGTCCGCTGTACAAAAACGCGATGGCTGGTCCCAGGCCGGCGCCGCGTTTGTGAATGCTCGAAAACAGGGGTAAAATGGTGCAACTGCAAACCGCAAGAATGGTTCCCGAAACCGATGCCACCGAGTAGGCTACCCACTTTTTTGCTTTGGCGCCAAAATATTTCATTACAGCGCCCTGGCTTACAAAAACGGCAATTACGCCGGCTATAAAAAAGGCAGGCAGCAGGCACAATATCACATGCTCCTGTGCATACCATTTGGCCAAATCGAACATGGCCATTATCGCTTCAGAGAATCGTGCGCTTTCGAGGGGCATAAAAAAAACAAACACAAAAACAGCAACAATCCACCCTAAAATTTTTATCTCTTTTTTCCAATCCATATCAGGCTTCGGTAAATAGTTGGTTTAACATTTTTTTTGCTTCCGCCCATTTCTCGGTGTTAAGGCAGTATTTTATAAAAGGCAGTTCAGTTTCGCCCTGAATTAAACCGGCAGATTTCAGTTCTTTCAAGTGTTGTGAAAGTGTAGATCGGCCAATGGGAAGTTCATCCACAAGGTCGCCGCTGTAGCAGCAGGCATCAAATCCCGACAATCTTTTCAGGATATGGAGACGTACCGGGTGACTTATTGCTTTAGCAAGTATTGCTGTTTGCAAAATCTCCTCTTCCCATTCAATATTTTTTCTCATTTTTCGGAAATCAATTAAAGCTCTTGTTCGTATTTCGCAAAATAACGAAATGATTTATTGACCACCAAAGAAATTTTCACTAATTTTGCTTTTGTTATTGATGTATGAATGGCAAGGTATTGTTATTCAAAATTAAATTTTCCATATTTATAACCAGTTTTAATAACCAAAAATCAGCAATTATGAAATTGAAGTTTTTTACCGCACTCCTTTGTATTGCATTTGGTTTTTCAGAAATGAAAGCGCAACCGCTTGAAACAATTAAATTACCGGCACCCCAAAAATCGGGGGGCATGTCATTGATGGAAGCCCTGGCCAACCGGCAGTCGCAGCGCTCTTACAGCAGCCGTGAATTGACACAACAACAAATGTCGAACCTGCTTTGGGCGGCTTACGGCATTAACCGGCCCAATGGGTACCGCACCGCCCCGTCGGCACGTGCGGTGAATGAGTACGATATTTACATTATTAAAAATGACGGCTGGTATATTTATGATGCAGAGCAACATGTTCTGCTGAAAATGGGCAATGAAAATTTGCAGGAATATGCAGGATCGCAGGATTATGTTCAGACTGCCCCTGTAAACCTGGTTTTTGTGGCCGACTTTGACAGAATGGAAGTTTACAATGAAGAAATGAAGGTTTTCTATTCGGCAACAAATGTGGGATTCATTTCGCAGAATGTTTACCTCTGGTGTGCGTCGGAAGGTATTGGTACCGTGGTTCGTGGTTTGATTGACAAAGATAAAGCCAAAGAGGTACTTAAATTACGGCCCAATCAGCATGTTGTGTTGGCGCAAACCGTCGGTTATCCGGGGGAATAGATGATAAATAAAACTGAAAAAAATACAGACCGGAACCTGAACTTCCGGCCTGCATTTTTTATATTCCCAAAAACCAGGTTGCAAGCGAAAAGTAAATTAAAATTCCTGAAATATCGGCCAGACAAGTGATTAGCGGAGCACTTGCGGTTGCCGGGTCCAACCTGAAAAAGGTAAAGATGAATGGTAGTGAAAGTCCTAATATGCTGCCTGTCAGTACAGTAATAATCATCGATAGTCCTACAATTGTAACAATTTCCGGAGCTCTGAAACTGGCAACCAAACCCACCGCAACAGCCATTGTTATTCCGAGCAGAAGAGCGACAAGCAACTCTTTTCCGGTTAAACGGAACCAATCTTTCAGAATGACCTCTCCGGTGGCAAGGGAACGAATCATCAGAGTTGCCGATTGGGCGCCCGCATTCCCGCCGCTTCCGATAAGCAGAGGCAGAAAAAAAACCAGTGAAACCATTGATTCGATGGTATTACCAAAACTGGCAAGCGCCGCTCCTGAAAAAACGTTCATAAAAACCAAAGCCACCAGCCATGGGATTCTTTTCTTATACAAGAGGAAAATTTTTGCTTTGGCCGGATTAAAAATCAAATCCTGGATAGACCCGAATTTGTGGAAGTCTTCCGTTGCTTCCTCTTCTTCCACGTCCATCACGTCGTCGAAAGTTACAATTCCCAGCAGTATTCCCTCTGTATTGATAACCGGCAGGGCAACCCGGTCGTAGTCGTGAAAAATGCTGATGGCGGTTTCCTGATGGTCGAGCACATTTAAAGCCACAAACCGCTTATCCATTAAATCTTCAATGGTTTGACCGGATTTTGCGAGCAGAATTTCACGTAACCGGATTTCATCAATCAGCTTCCAGTTTTTATCTATCACATAAACTACATTCAGTGTTTCCGAGTCTTTTCCAAACTGCCTGATGTGGTCGAGTGCCTGTTCGATGGTCATTTCGGGTTTAACGGCCACATAATCGGGTGTCATCAACCGCCCGATACTGTCCTCGGGATAGCCGAGCAACTGAATGGAAATTTTCCGTTCTTCGGGCGACAGAAGCTGGATAAGCCGCTGGGTAACCGGACCGGGCAACTCCTCAAACAGTGCAGTGCGGTCGTCGGGCGCCAAATCGTTCAGTAGTTCGGCCAGCAGGTGTTTTCGGTCGGCCAGGCCTTCGAGCAGTTCTTCCTGTTTATCGTATTCCAGCCTGAAAAACGTTTCTTTGGCTGTTTCGCGGGGCAGCAACCTGAACAGAATGATGTCGTCGCCTTCTCTTTTTAACTCTTCTATAATTTCGGCTATTTCTGCCGGGTCTAATTTTTCCAGTTCCTGCCGAAGTTCTTTCCATTGGCGGTTATCGATGAGTTCCTGTAACTCCCGGATTGAGATCATTACTTCTTCCATGCTCTGAATTTTTAACGGATTTGAAAAAAAGTGAAGTGTTTTTGTGGAGTGATTACGCAAACACCGTTTTAAGTGCCTGGTAACCGGCATGCAGAAGTGCTGACTCAGTTATAGGTATGCCAGCGGAATAATAACAGGTAGAGCGGAATGGGTACAATTGGGAAAATTGATTGATAAAATCTCAGCATAATTTCGCCTCCTCTTTTTAATCCTGAAGAAGGCGATGAACAGCCCTCCTACAGGTAGTTTACAATAATTTTCTGACTATGACACGGGCCTTCGTCCATGATTTGTTTTCTTTTAAATTTTGCTGTGCAAATGTAATGGATTTTTATTTTACTGCCGAAATTTTTGCCCGACACCTGAAATTTTTCAATCATTTTCTCATTTTCAGTTAAGGTTTGATTTTCTCAAACAAACCCAGTAATTTGGAATTCAATGTATTTTTTATTTCCTCTTCGTTTTCGCCGATGGGTTTAACCGGAATTAAATCCATCACCTCTTCCGGTGTCAATCCCGATTTGTACCAAAGTTTAATGGCATTTTTTAATGTGTTCCGAATAGTTTTTGCCGCCTCTTCTTTTGAAAGGCCGGTTTTTTGCCCGATTGCCTCCAGTTCCTGCCACTGAAACCAGAAATAGGTGGGTAACATTCCCGAAATGAGCGCGTAACCTTCCAGTTTGTGTTCTTCGGTAACGAAGGTTTTGCCAAGAGGCCTAAACAGTTTCTTTATTTGCTTTTTTTCCTTTTTCAGCATGGCCGGATGAAAGGCCAGTGGGTTATATCCTTCATTGATGTATGAAGTGGCGTTTGGAATCATTCTTACAATGTTGGCGGTTTTTACCTTCGAAGCTATTTTTTCGATGGTGATTTTGGGAGCCAGCGAAACTACAAATGTATTTTCATTCACCACACCGGCAATTTTACCGAGCGTTTCCAAGACTACTGGCGGATGAACAGCAATGATAACCACATCGGTTTTGGCCGCTTCCTCCGGGCTTCCTGCCTTTTCAATTTGCGGATAAATATTTTTTAGTGCATCCAGTGTTTCGGCATTATGGTCGTAAACCTTTACCGTTTTAAATTCTACGGCTTTGTTTTTAAATCCTTCAAGGAAAATTTTCGTAATTCTTCCACCTCCGATAAATCCTATGGTTATTTTCATTTCTATAAAATATTTTAATTACATTCTCCAAAACACCAGTAAATTATTTTTCCGGTTGATAACTTTCCACTTCTGTCATACGTGTTTTGTTTACGGATTTTTTGCAGTTTGTTTTCGTTTTTAAAAGAAAACTCACAAAACCGCCGAACGATACCAGTTGGTGAATATCTTCATTCAATTTTCTCTTGTTCAACTGGTTATTCTGGCAAACGTCGTTTGGTTTAAATGAAAATAGACCTTTTCGATAAATGTCTCTTTGTATTTTTCCAAAGTGGTCATTTTCAATACAAAAAGAATATGGTAACCACGTAGTAAATACCAACTCCGATAAACAGCACGGCAATTACCCGCCGGAACCATTTTTCAAAGGTTTTCATCCGGTTGTAAAGCTGTCCGATTTTGCCCACACTGAATGCAATCAACCAGGCAAAAATAATAACCGGAATTCCGGTGGCCAGCGCAAATGCAACGGGCAGGTAAAGTCCGCCGGCACTGCTGATGGTCATCGGAATAAGCATCCCGAAATAAAGCACACCGCTGTAAGGACAAAAGGCCAGCGCAAAAACAATTCCCAGAAGAAGCACACCCCGGAAACCGCCTTTGGAGTTGTTCTCCATTTTTTCTGTTAATGAGCCGATTCCCGGGATTTTCAGGTTGATAACACCCAGCATAAAAAGTCCGATAATAATAAGCAGCGGGCCTATTATTTTTTCTCCCCAAATTTGTAAAAAACCTGAAAACTGAAACTGGCTGGCGCCGAAAAAGAAAATCAAACCGATGGCTGTGTATGAAATGCCCCGGCCAAGTGTGTAAACTAATCCATTGTAAAAAACACGCCTCTGACTTTGAATGTCTTTGCTGATGTACCCGATTGCAGTGATGTTTGTAGCCATGGGGCAGGGGCTTATGGCCGTCATTAGTCCAAGGATAAATGCGGACAACAAGGGCAGTTGTGTGTTTTCAAGAAAATGGTGCAGTATTTCCATAACCGGTTTTTACTTCAGCAACTCCACTGTCTCCTTAATTTTTGCTTTGAGTTTATCCGGGTTTCTTACTGCATTCATAAAACCATCGGTAGTGATATCGATTTTTTTACTGCCGTTTACAAACAAAAGCGACTGCCCGCCAACTTCAAGGTTTTTTATCAGTTCTTCATTTTCCTTATTGTCTAGGTTTACCGACTTTAACCGGATTTTGTCGCCATACAGTTCCTTCAACGATTCAATTGTAACTTTTTCAACTGTGTTGCAGGTGACACATCTTCTCGATGTATGAAAGTAATAAGCTTTAACAGCCGATTCACTTTCTTCTTCGGCTAAAGCCAGCGCATTTGCCGAATTGTTAGCGACTGCTGTTTTATTGCAGCACTGTGCATTGGATGCAAGAATTCCAACTACAAAAACGAAACTAAACACTGAGATTACTTTTTTCATGATTATTGGTTTTTATCTGGTAATTAAATTTTTGATTTCATCAACACTGGGCACACGGCCTTTTACCAAAACTTTTCCGTCAACAACCAGGGCAGGTGTGGTCATTACGCCAAACTGCATAATTTGCATAATATCTTCCACTTTCGAAACCGTGGCATCTATACCGGCAGCGGTTACTGCATCGTTGGCTGCTTTTTCAAGTGCCTTGCATTTGGGGCAGCCTGTTCCTAAAACTTTTATGTCCATTGTTTATTTAATTAACTGTTCGCTGTTCGCAAAAATACGAACAAATTTATAATTAGTTCAATTTTTTATTGGTTTTTTGTGGAGATTTGGATAGAACTAATAATTTGAGAAAAAACTAACATCTGTTTCGTGCACACGGACTGTTGGTTACAAACAGGCCAAAAAATCCCCCGAAAACCAAACTTTGAATCACATCTTTTTGAGAAAGGGAATCCATGTAAAGTCCTTCGGTAAAATAGAAAAAGGCAAATCCGCCAACTGCTCCAAGCACAATTCCCAAAGCTGTTCTGCGCAACTGTTTCGATTTTAAAATTCCTTTTATTCCCTTGTTTTCAGGCTGAAGATCCAGCTTTTTTGTTTCGATTTTCATCTCTATGATTATTTAATCATGCAAATATATAGATTTCTGGATATTTGTGGAGATTTATGGAGATTGGGGTGATTTATTGAGATGTGTTGTTCATCAATCGCGACCCAATGTCAACTTAATCACTTCCTAATCTTCCCTTAATCCCTGTCCAATTATTGCTTAGTTCCAGCGAATAGAGAACGAGATAACGGATTTCGGTTTTTATCCTTATTTTTGTTGAGAACAATTAATGCGAATATTTATGTTATGAATATCATCAGTCAACATATCGATCAAATTGTGAATCTTTGTCAAAAGAATACAGTGAATTCTTTGTTTGCCTTTGGCTCTGTAACAACCAATAATTTCACCGATGAGAGCGATATTGATTTAGTTGTGGATATTGAAGATAATGACCCGGTTAGTTACACAGAAAAATATTATAATCTTAAGTTCCGGCTTGAGGAAATACTGAAAAGGAAAATTGATTTTTTGGAAATGAAAGCTATCAGAAACCGTTTTCTGAAAAATGAAATTGACCGTACCAAAATTCAAGTTTATGGAATGCAACTGTTGATTTGAAAATGTTAAAAAATGAAATTGAAAAGTTGCTCGGCGGATAACCAATTAAATTATGAGTGATTTTTACATTCATCCATCCTTATATATTCCCAAAAGTTCCAAAAGGTAACCCTATTGTTTTTATGCTGTAAAACACATTCTCTCTCTCTCTCTCTCTCTGGTTTACAGTGTTTTATGTTTTTAAACATATTTCATTTTTGCTTTCGATGTCCTACATTTAATACCTGAAAACTCCCGGCTCCTGTTGGCCGGCCCAAAAAAGAAGAATATGTTTGGAATTTCAGGCATACACACTTACCGGATTATAGAAATACGGCACTTATTTAATTTCCGTTAAATCATTAAATAAAAACCAATAAAACTATTCCCAATGGACAACATCAAATGCATCGACAATTATTCCCGGTTAAAAGAACTTTTTGAAAAGGGGTACAAAGGCAATCCCGGTTACTTTGCCCAAAAACTGAACATCAGCAGACGTACTTTCTTCCGGCTGTTAAAACATTTAAAAGAAACGGATAAGCTGGAAATTGAATTTGACAGGATAACCCAGGTATATTATTTAAAATCTTTCTAAATTTAAGAGTGCCACCATGTGGCACGCTAAGGAATTATCTTTGAAACAAATCTGAATTTAATGATTAAATTAAATTTTAGAATCGGTTTTTTAATTATATCCTTTGTCCTTATTTGGGGATGCAGTAGGAATGAAATACCGCAAAAGAAAAAAGTGGAAAACATAATAGCTTTTGCCAAACTGTATGGTTTTGTACGTTGGTTTCATCCCAGTGATGAGGCGCAACAGATTGACTGGGACAGATTTGCCTGCTATGGGGTAAAAACAGTTGATAGTGCTCCAAACAGCGAAGCATTGAAAGACAGTTTACTGAAATTATTTTTGCCCCTAGCGCCAACGCTTGAAATTAATAGTAGTTCAGATGAGAAAGATTTTGAAATTTCTAAAATTACACCACCGGAAACTTCAGGTTTCTATCCGGTTTACTGGCAGCATTCCGGTGTAAAACTCAATCAGACACCTGGTAATGTTTATAAAAGTATCAGGGTTGGTCGTATTAACAAATTGGATTATAATAAAACAACCCCGTTAGGGAAAAGCATACCTGCTTCACGTTTTTCTCAAAAAGCCGTTAAACTGGAAGCATTTGTAAAGTCGGGAAACGGAGGCTCGGGGCAATTGTTTTTTGAGGGGTTTAACCGGAATGATTACATGAACCTGTCTGCTGCATTAAAACCGATATATCTTAAAAAAAGCAAATGGGAGAAAATTGTGATTGAAAGAACTGTTAAACCGGATGATCTGAACATTTTTTTTGGTTTTAATTGCCTGGATACTTCCGGAGTTTTTATTGACGATATTAGATTGTCGGTCAAAAATCATAATAATAGAGATTCAGTTGTTTATGAAAATGATTTCAATAATTTGAATGGAAATGATTTAGAAGAATTCTTTTTTGACAAAAACCTCCCGTTTGATGTAAAATATCTTACCGACCAATCCGGAGAAAATGGTTATTTTTCGATTCGGTATAACGACAAAAATTTTCGGTTATTTGAAAAAAAGCCTGAATTTGGAGAGTCCATTTGTGAAAGGATTCATCCTGATCTTTTTGTTCAACTTCCTGTTGTTTTAATGGCAGATGATCAACATGTATTTCCTGTTGCGAATAAAGAAAGTTTCAATTCGTTACAAAATGAGTTGAATCTGTGGCAATCTGAGATTTATAAAGATTTAGGAAGCCTTGTTGTGGTTTGGAATATTATTCAGCACTTCTTTCCTTATTTTGATGAAGTGGATGTGGACTGGGAAAAGGAGTTTAAAACAGCTTTGAACGAATATTATGATATGGAAGATTTTGAGAAGGTTTTGAGAAAATTTACAGCAAAACTAAATGATGGCCATATTAATGTAATAGCTCCAAACAATAAAAATGTATATCGACTGCCCATTAAGTGGGAATGGATAGACAAAAAATTATTCATTACTGAAGTTTATGATCAGAATTCAAGCCTGTTACCCGGCACAATTGTAAAGAAAATCGCAAACAAAAAAGCAAAAAAATATTTTTCAGAGATGGAGCCCTACATTCCTGCTCCCACAATTGGCTTTCTAAGAAAGGCAAATGAGAATTTATCTTTACAGGGAACTCCGGGGGATTCAGTCAGGTTGGATGCAATAAAACCCGATGGCACAAAAGACAATGTCTTTTTGAGATATTCATTACACCCACTTGAACATTACAATAAATCATTAAACAAAACAAGGCATAAAATTTTAAAGAACAACATTTATTACCTGAATCTCGACCAGATTTCAATGGCTGAAATTGATAGTTTGATGCCTGACCTTGTAAAATGCAAAGGGATTATTTGCGATTTAAGAGGATATCCAAACAACAATCATGAATTCTGGTCTCATTTGATGATACAGCAGGATACAGCTGGACACTGGTTAGGTATTCCTCAGTTCATTTTTCCAAATCAAAAAAATAAGGCTGGATATTACTATCCCAATATTGGAACTGGAATGGCGCCACAGGACCCCCAAATAGATGTACCTGTTGTTTTAATAACAGACGCCCGGACGATTAGTTACGCAGAATCTGTTGCAATGATTGTAAAACATTATAATTTGGCAACTATTATTGGTCAGCCAACTGCCGGTACCAATGGGGCTTTTAACAGCCTGGTGCTGCCAAATAACACAAGGTTTGTTTATACAGGTTCTAAAGTGGTTTCCTTAGATAATTCTCAACATTTCGGAGTGGGTGTTTTGCCTGATGTTTATGTGGAAAAAACTATAAAAAATATTTGGCAAGATGAGCTTTTGAATAAAGCTATGAAAATTCTTCAAATGAAGAATAATAGTAATAATTAAAAAATTTAATCATGAAAAAATTAGTATTAAACAAAGACGTTGTTGTAAAATTATCTGACAATCAGATGGTAGGGGTTAGAGGTGGAGTAGTTTCGCTCATTCCAGGATGGTGTCCAAAATCAGGAATAGCAAATCCTTGTGATTCTAACTATTGTTATACAGATGGTTGTGGAGGATCAGGACAGTGCACTTTTGAAATGAGTTGCGACGGATACATGTGCTGATGTTTTGTGATACAGATGCCTTGATTAAAAAACGTCTATTTGTACTGGTATGAATAGATGTTTTTTAATTTGTAGTTTTTATGTTTCTAAATTAAAAGCAATTAGATTCGACAGAGGGCTTTTATAAAAAAAATGTTTAATGATGGAGTAATTTAAACAGCATTGACCAAAATGATTAGCAATATTTTAGATAAAATTCGGGAAATTCGTTCTTGTTTACTTGCAAACAAAACAGAAAATATTGGATTAATAGATGGGAATTTAGGGAGTTTATTATTTTTCTACCAGCATTATCTTAACTCTAATAATGAAGAAGATATTTTTTTCATTCAGAAAAGTATTGAGGGGATATTTAACCACTCACACAAAAATTATAATCTTTGTTCAGGTGCATCGGGCTTTGGGTGGTTAATGAATTATTTTTTCAAACAAAATTTTTTAGAATTTAATCCAAACGAAATATTCGAAACTATAGACCCGATTATTGGCAAATGGATGGTCAATGAAATAAATAGCGGGAATTATGATTTTCTTCATGGTGCTTCCGGTACTGCTCTTTATTTTATTACAAAGCTACCGGATGCCAAATCTAAATTTTACCTTCAAGAGTTTGCTAAAGGATTAAAAAATATCAGCATTAAAGAAAGTGATGATTCTTTGAAATGGAAATACCCGCTTTATAACAATTTTGACCAGGGAGAATTTAATATATCATTGTCTCACGGGATTTCCAGTATAATTAAAATTTTATGTGATTTATATAAGAGTAATATTTGTGAAGAGCTTTGTTTGGAAATGATATGTGGGGGATTAAAGTTTATCAAGAAGCAGAAGTTACCCTTTGGAAAATATAATTCGATTTTCCCTTCCTGGAAATTACAAAAAATGGAAATACAGGAAGATAGCCGGCTTGCCTGGTGTTATGGTGATTTGGGAATAGCGGTAACATTTTGGAATGCCGCGCAGGTGCTAAATGACAAAGGTCTTGAGAGTGAATCAATTGAGATATTATTGCATTCATGTAAACGGATTGATTTAAAATCAAACCATGTTATAGATGCAGGTATTTGTCACGGTTCTGCAGGAATATCCCATATTTTTAAACGTATGTATTTTAATACAAAAATTTCTGAATTTAATGATGCAGCAAATTACTGGATAGAAAAAACATTGGAGTTTGCCAAATATAATGATGGTTTTGCGGGGTACAAAACCTGGTATCCTGAATTAAGGGGAGGTTTAAAACCAGTTTTAGGCTTACTGGATGGGATTTCAGGAATAGGCCTCGCTCTGCTTTCAAACATTTCAGAAGAAGAACCTGTATGGGATGAATGTCTGTTACTGAGTTGATACTTTTTAATTATATAAGTTAATCCTGAATGAGTAAAAATAATTTAAATCCGTTTAATAAGATCGATTCTGTGCCGGGCGCATTGGAGTGTTTTCAAAATTTTATTTTCAGAACTCCGGTTTATTCATTCAACCTTTTAGAAAAGAAATACAGATTAACCTTAGATATTGAATTGTTAAATGATAAGCTTTTTCAAGAGGCAATTTACCTGGCATCTTCAGATTTTTATAAAGAATCCAAATGGTCTAGTCAAGAAAAGATACTCGGAACAAAAGATGCATTAAAACTAAGGATTTCGCTGTTAAAGTATTTCACCCGCATGGCTATCCGTTGCACCCCTTTTGGCCTGTTTGCCGGTTGCGGTGTTGGGGAAATTGGCGGGAATAGTAATATTGTTCCGGTCCCAACCTGCAAATTTAAAAGCAGCACCCGGCTCGATATGGATTATTTGTGTGCTTTAATAAAAGATATTGAAAACCTGGAACGTATAAAAAGACAACTAAAATTTTTTCCCAATACAAGTATTTACTCCTCGGGCAGTGGCCTGCGCTATACAGAGTATTTTTATGCCAAAACGAAAAGGAAATATAACCTTACAGCCGTTGAGGGTACGGATTATTTGCAGAAAGTGCTGGATGAAGCTAAGAATGGCCGGACCATAGATGAACTGGCCGGCCTGCTGGTGGATGAGGATATTGCCTTGGAGGTAGCCCGGGAGTATGTCGGGGAATTGGTACACAACCAGCTTTTGGTGAGTGAATTGGAACCTGCTGTTACAGGTGATGAATTATTGGGGCAAACGATTAAAAAACTGGAAAAACTTGTCGGAACTCAAGAATTGGTGGTGAAGTTAATAAACATCGATGAAGGTTTAAAAACCATTGACCGGAAATCTGTTGGGCGACCTGTTACTTGTTACCAGAATATAAAAGAAAAGCTAAAACAGTTTCAAACAAAATACAACGAAAAGTATCTTTTTCAGTCTGATTTGTTTATTAAACCGGAAACAGCCACCTTAAGCATACAAATAATCGAAGAGGTTAAAAAAGCAATCGGTGCGTTAAACCGGTTAACCACAAAAACCGAAAATCCATTGTTGAAAAAGTTCCGCGAGGAGTTTTATAAAAAGTACGAAGACGAAGAAGTGCCTTTAACCGTGGCGCTGGATGTGGAAACGGGAATCGGGTTTGGAAATATTGACGGACAGCGAGGCGATTTGTCGCCATTGCTCAATGGGATTCCCTTTTACGGTAATCCGGTAGGCAGCGTTGATATAAAATTGAATGCAGTGCAATCCTTTTTAATTAAAAATTATGACGAATTTCTAACAAATCCCGATAGTGAAGAAATTGTAATTACCAAAAAAGATTTGTCTGCGTTTCCTGAAAACTGGGACGATTTGCCCGGCACATTTTCAGCCATGGCGGAAATAATCCGCACCGAAGAAAGCCCTGACGGTCCGCTTGTTTTATTAAAGCAAGCCGGGGGATCTTCTGCTGCAAATTTACTCGGAAGATTTTGTTATATTGACAAACAGATTGAAGATTTTGTAAAAGAAATTACCGGCACTGAACAGCAATTAAACCCGGGAAAAATTCTGGCCGAAATTGTCCATTTGCCCGAATCGAGGACCGGAAATATTCTGATGCGGCCAACCTTGCGTAATTACGAAATCCCTTATTTGGCCAATACGTCAGTGGATAAAAATAATGTTATCCCGTTAACCGATTTAATGGTTTCGGCGCCCCAGGGAAGAACGATTAAATTACGTTCAATAAAGTTTAATAAAGAAGTTCTTCCAAGATTAACCTGTGCCCATAATTATTCAAATAATGCACTGCCTGTCTATCAGTTTCTTTGTATGATGCAAACGCAGGAATTACGCGGAGGAGTCGGATTCAACTGGGGGCCGGTTCTGGAAAACAAGCATTTTTTACCGCGAGTACGGTACGAACATGCAGTTTTATCGCCGGCAACATGGAACATTTCAGCCGACGATACAAAACAAATACCTGCAATTACGGACAGCCGTTTTTTTGAAAAAGCTTCTTTGTTCCGGAAAGAAAAGAAAATCCCTGACAGGGCGCTTTTGGTGCAGGGCGATAACAAAATGCTGATTGATTTTAATTGTTTGCTTTCAGTTCAGATGTTATTTTCCGAAGTAAAAAAACGAAGTTTCAGATTAGAGGAATTCTTATTTGACGATGAGTATCCGTTGGTAAAAAGAGGGGAAGAGTTTTTTACCAACCAGTTGATAATGTGTTTTTATAAAAACAAACAATGATATGATAGGGAGCTTACAGCGAAAATTTATGATTGGCGACGAGTGGCTTTATTTTAAAATTTATTCCGGTCCCAAAACGTTGGAATCTATCCTGATAAATGAGATTCATTTATTGGTTGGTGAATTGCTGCAGGAACAGGTCATCGATAAATTCTTTTTTATTCGGTACGCCGATCCTGATTATCATCTTCGTGTAAGGTTTCATCTTTCAGGAGAGCCAAACTTTGCAAAAGTAGTTCAACGCTTTAATAAAACAATAAGACCCTATTTAGAAAACAGGTTGATTTGGAATGTTTGCACCGATACCTAC
Organism: Mariniphaga sp.; assembly: GCA_041686935.1. Classification (GTDB taxonomy): domain Bacteria; phylum Bacteroidota; class Bacteroidia; order Bacteroidales; family Prolixibacteraceae; genus Mariniphaga. Next base: position 18,505 of record JAWLCW010000004.1, read on the forward strand.
AACAGGGAACTGGAAAGGTACGGGAGAAGTACCATTTCGGAGATGGAAACGCTGTTTTGTATCGACAGTATTGCTATCCTGAATTACCTGAAAGAAACGGAAAATTCCGGAAATGATTTACATCGGTGGCTTTGGGGTGTAAAATATGCAGATACTTTGATTGACTTATCTGGGTTGACATTGCAGGAAAAAAGCAGATTCTGCGAGGCCAACAGCAATAGTTTTTCAATTGAGTTTAACCTGAATAAACCGATGAAAATACAATTGGACAAAAAATACAGGCAGGAAATGGCAGGATTGGAAAAAATATTAGAAACAGATGGTGAAGATAAAAACATTCCAGGAATTAAGCATATTGAGTGGTACTCACAACAAGCAGGCCCGGTCATTCAAAATGTGTTGAACAGTTTTAAAAGCAATGATTTGAAAATGCCGTTGAATAATTTGTTAAGCAGCCTGGCACACATGCACTTTAACCGGTTGTTCCGCACAAAACAGCGGATGCACGAATTTGTTATTTATTATTTTTTGAACAAATATTATAAATCGCAGGTGGCCCGCCTGAAATACAATCCGGTTAACTAAATTAAAATGCCCAAAATCCTAATAGACGTCTTGCCTGCCCGCGGTCATTTTCATGCTACCCTTAAAATGGCTAACCTCTTAAAAAAATCGGGTTACGATGTATATTACGGGAGCGCTTTAGGTTTAAAAGCCGGCATTGAAAAATTCGGGTTTCCTTTCATTTTACTTCCGGCAGTACCGGTTGTTTCCATAAATTTTACGAACAGGGCTGCAAAAATAAAGTATTTTCTGGATTATCTGTATGATGTTTTGTACCCCTCAGCATCGGACAAATTAAAAAAGAACATCGAAGTATTTTGTGCATCGGTTTCTGAGATTATGCCTGATTTGGTTTTGCTTGACGAGCAAACATCAATAAAAGCTTTCTTATATGAAAAACTTGATATACCGGTAATATTGTTTCAGACAAAACCCGATACACGCAAAATAGCAGGGTTGCCGCCGTTTACTTCTTATTATATGCCTGTGCCGGGCATTTTAAACGCATTTTTGTGCAGTTTGCTCTGGCGGGTAAAATTGTTAAAGTATTATTTAAATAAACAGTTGGACAGGATACTTTCATTTGGCCGCGACAGCTTTTCATTGTATATTAAGGTTTGCAATGAATACGGAATCGAAATCAAAAAAAGGATTGAACTTGCCCGTTCATTTGGAATCGGGGTGAAAGGTTTTCCGCGTTTGATCATTTCCCCCGCAGCGTTCGATTTTCCCCATCCCGAAAAAGAAAGCGTGTTCCGTATAGGCCCTTTAACCGAAATTAAACACGAAGGGCAGATTACGTTACCGCGTTATCTCCCGTTGCTCGTTAGACTTGAGGAGGTAAGGAAATCCGGGGATGGTTTTGTTGTTTATTGTTCACTTGGGACCGTAACTGCGGGGTATAAAAAGAAGGTGAGAAAATTTTTCCTGAAAATGTCGCGCGTTGCCCGGATGAATCCGGGGTTTTTGTTCATCCTTTCCACCGGAAAAGATTTCGATATTAACCAATTGCTGCCTGTTCCTGAAAATCTCTTTGTTTATGAATATGTCCCGCAGGTTGACCTTTTACAGTATTGCCATGTAATGGTTACACACGGGGGAATGAACAGCATTACGGAATGTGTATTTAACGCTGTTCCCATGCTAGTCTATCCATTGTCGCCCGATTGGGACCAACCCGGAAACTCGGCCAGGGTGGTATATCACGAGATAGGGTTGAGGGGGCAGATAAACAGAGATTCCGCAAAAACAATCTCGAAAAAGCTGAACCGCATAAAATCTGATTACAGCTTTTTCAAAAAGAACGTGACGGACATGAAAGATAAATTCGAAGAGAAAAACAATTCGGATGAGATAATTGAAATTATGAACGGGATAATTGCCTTTTGACATGGAACCAGGAGAACTGCTGAAAATAAAATCCACTTTTATAAAATCCAATAATCAAATTCCGGCCGGATTAGCTTGCCTTGCCTCGGTAATCAAATTTTACAGTGGAAATATTTCCTTTTCGAAATTGCAGCAAAACAGTGGATCTTCTAATGAAAATATCAGTCTGCTTGGTTTATGTAAAGCTGCTCGCACTGATGGATTTAAAACAAATGGTTATAAAGCAAACGTCGAATATCTGAGGGAAACTGAAAAACCGGTTATTTTGCACATAACCAGGGATAAAGGCGCCGAAGACTTTTTTGTTTTGTACGGTTGGCAAAACGGAAAATTTATTATTGGCGATCCCGCCTGGGGTATTTTGGAAATACGTGAAAGCGAATTGGAAGCCATCTGGAAATCGAAGGCGTTGATGACTATGGAACCCCTCGTTACTTTTAAAACCGAAAAAATTAGAAGGTCGCAGAAACGGCAATGGCTGTACGAGATGTTACAGGGTCACCAGCGGGTGTTTATTTTTATGGCTTGTGTAAGCTTTTTTGCGGCAGTAATCTTTATTGTTTTGGCATCGCAGGTTTTTCATGAAACAGGTGTATATTTTTCAACACCCGCTTTCCGCCAGCTTTTGATAATCCTTCTGTATGTTTTTGCTTTACTGATTGTAATGTTTCTGTGGGTCAAGGTCCGCAATGGCATCACTAAGCGGGGCGTTTTAAGCTTAGCCACCGAATGGTATAAAATGGTAACGGCGCATATTTTTCACGGCAGCTATATAAAAGACCAACTTTCAGCAGGGAAGACAGCTTCCTTTGTTGAGGCAATAAACCAGTTATCAAATGAAATTTTTAATACCGTTTACAACTTTCCTTTTGTGGTTTTGGTATTTCTGTTTTCAACCGCAAAAATCATTGTGTTAGCCGGTTGGTTGGGAGTGTTTATCACGTTGTTGACATTTCCGGCACTGGTGGCCTTCCTTTTGAAACATCGAGAAGTAATAAAAATGAATCTGGAACAATACCAGGTACATGCCCGGGGAACGGATTTGATAAAAGACAGTATTGATAATCTGGCGTTGATTAAAAGGATGAACGGAGAAAAAAATTCTTCTGAAACAATACTTAATAGGTTAAATTATTCATTAAGAGGTATGTTAACCCTGAACAGTTATAAAAACCGTGTTTTTAACATGGTGATTATTCATGGTGTAATTTTTTTTATAATTCTGGCGGCTGTGCCGGTTATTAATAATTCCGGCAATTTAAATGTGATTGAATTGACCGGATGGTTGCTGGTGTTTTTTAGTTGTTTATTAACACTTACTGACATAGGTTTTTGTACTTTGAACATGGCCTGTTCGTTTAATTACCTGTATTCAGGGACAGAACAAAACGAAGCAGTAAAGGAAGTTAACCCGGAGCAGGATGCGCGTCCTGTTGTGAAAGTCGTACAAAAACTGAACCTGAATAACCTGGCTTTTTCTTTTCCCGGACGGTTACCTGTTTTTAACAACGTTAATGTTCAAATTGAAAAGGGAAAATTAAATGTTATTTACGGAAATGCCGGTTCAGGAAAAACTACGCTGGTTTCCGTATTGAACCGGCTTTTGTCGTTTGACTCAGGAGAAATAATGGTTAACGGTGAAAACTGGAATAACCTCGACGATTATATATGGCGGCAAATGGTTTCGTCGGTTGTTCAGCCTTCCCGTCTTTTTAATGTAACGGTTTTTGAAAATATAGGGTGGGGAAATAAGCTCTTTGAGCCTGAAAAAGTAATCTCATTTTGTAAGAAAACCGGTTTCGCCCTGTTTTTCGAAAAGTTTTCGGATGGGTATGCAACCTTTGCGGATAAATTATCGGCAGGCCAAAAACAACTGGTAGCTTTTGCTGCTGCGCTTTACCGGAACCCGCAAATTCTTTTGTTAGACGAACCGTTTGTTTTTATGGATAAAGCGATGAAGGATTTTTGTGAAAAATTACTTCAAAGCCTGAAAAAAGAAATGATTATTGTAGTGTTTACAGGTGATCGGGACTTTGCTTTAAAAGCAGATAATGTACTATGGTTGGAAAATGAAAGTTTGAAATGAGGTAAACAAGAAATATAGGCGAATTGTTTAGAATCGTTCTAAATTTCAGAGTGCCACCATGTGGCACTCAAAGGAGTTACCTTTGAAATATATCTGAATTTGATGATAAGATTAAGGTTAAAAACAGGTTTTTTCTTTTTCATTATCCTTATTTGGGGATGTAGTAGGAATGAAATTACAAAAAAGCAAAAAGTGGAAAACATAAAAGCTTTTGCCAAACTGTATGGATTTGTGCGTTGGTTTCATCCTAGTGATGAGGCGCAACAAATTGATTGGGAAAGATTTGCCTGCTACGGAGTCAAAACGGTTGAGAATGCACCAAACAGCGATGCTTTAAAAGACAGTTTATTGAAATTATATTTGCCCATAGCGCCATCACTGGAGATTTACGGCGGTTCAGAAAAACATGATTTTGATATTTCTAAAATTACGCCCCCGGACACAACTGAATTTAAACCTGTTTATTGGCAGCATAGTGGTGTGAAATTAAATCATACACCTGCAAATTTATTTAACAGCATCCGGGTAAACAAGTTAAATAAGTCAAAATATAAAAATTGTCCAATAAACCAATATTATTTTGATGCTTCAATTTACAAAGGAGAAAAATTGGTGTTGACATTAAAGATAAAAAACCAACATAGAAACTATTGTGAAATATTTTTTGACGTTTTAAATCGCTACGAAGCAAAAAAAATAGAAAAGGCAATAAAGCCACTAAAAATAGAAAATGAAGACTGGGTAGATATTAAGATTACCCAAAAAGTGGAAGAAGGGGACGTTGCCTTCTTTTTTGGACTGGCAGGCCTAAATTTTTTAGTCGATGACATTAAAATCAGCCTGAAACGGCAAAATCAAACGGATTCAGTAATTTTTAAAACTGATTTTAACAGACCAGGTTCATCAACAAGTGACTTAAAGTTTAATAATTTGTTACCCTTTAAAATTGAAAAGGTAGTTAAGGACACCCAAAATGATAGCTGTCTTTCCGTTAAATTTGATAACACGTTTACCCTTTTCAGTACAAAACCGGTGTTTGGCGAAATAATAAAAGAACCAATTCATCCAGAGCTTAAAATAAACTTACCGTTAGTTTTAATGATGGTTAACGATAGTACTTTTCCAGAATCAGATACTTTAATTTTGAATGACTTAACTTCAAATTTGAATCTTGTCATCTCTACAGTTTATGAAAAATGGGGAGGGTTAATAATAGTTTGGAATATTATTCAGCATTTTTTCCCTTATTTTGCCGAAATTGATGTGGACTGGGATAATGAGCTTGAAACTTCTATTAGGGAGATTCTTAATGAAGAAGATTTTCAGAAAACCTTGAAAAAACTAACTGCTAAATTAAACGACGGACATCTTGGGGTAAGTTCTCCCGAATATAATCCCCAATTTTATTTACCAATAAGTTGGGAGTGGATAGAAGGTAAACTAGTAATAATTGGGGTTTATAATGAAACAAGTGAAGTTCAGCCTGGAAATATAGTTTTAGAAATAAATCACCGAAATCCTAAAAAATATTTTCGTGAGCTTGAGAGATATGTTTCGGCTTCAACAAAAGGATTTTTAAATGTAATTAGTCAAAGAGAAACATTAAAGGGGCCACCCAATGAATATGCTGAATTAAAAATTAAGAATAATTTTGGAAAAATTCAATTTGTCAAGCTTCAATATTCGTTCAGTGATTCTGAGTTTAACTGGAAAACAGAAAATCAAGAAAATTACAAAAGAATTGACAACAATTTTTTTTATTTAAATCTTGATAAAATTTCGATGACAGAAATATATTCTTTAATGCCAGAACTTGTTTCTTGTAATGGAATTATATGTGATTTAAGAGGATATCCAAATAGGAACAATGAATTTTTACTTCATCTTATGAATCAGGAACTCAATTGTGGTACTTCTGTTATGTTGCCTCAGACAATTTATCCAAACCAAAAAAAAATAACCTATGGTTACTCTAATAATGATGAATATGCAAAGCCAAGAGAACCATTTATTAATTGTCCGGTGGTTTTTATTACAGATAGCAGAGCTATAAGTATGGCAGAATCTGCATTGTTGATAGTTAAACATTTTGACTTGGGAATAATAATTGGGCAACCAACAGCAGGAACAAATGGGATGGTTAATTATTGTTTTTTGCCCGACGGCACCGTATTCAGATTTACCGGTGCAAAAGTAATTGCATTTGATGGTTCTCAACATTTCGGAGTTGGTGTTTTACCCGATGTTTATGTGGAAAAAACGATTAAGGGAGTGAGGAAAGGGAGAGATGAAATTTTGGATGAAGCAATTCGGATATTAAAAATAAATAAATAAATTAATAAGCATATTTTTAACTGATTTAAAATTCGTTTTAATAATTTTAAAATTTTGAATTATGAAAAAATTGAGTTTAAAAAAACAATTTGTTGTAAAATTGAATGATTGGCAATCATCACAGATTAGAGGTGGCTATGATGGTAATACCTCATACGTATTTTGTCAACCTTGGTGTGAAATTACTGAGACGTGTGAACCCGAAGTTAGTAAAACAGTGACATGGACGAACGCGTGTCCAACAGATAACTCTTATGTAGAGTGTTATTGCACTTATTTTGCATGTTAAACCATACAAAGTAGCTGTATCCGAAATATTTTGGATAAAACTTTTTCTAAAATTTATAAAATCCAAATATTGAATCTGTTCTTAACGAGCTTTGTGGATAACTTTTTTGAAAACTACAACGGTATGTGTTGGAAACAAATAGAAACAATTGATATTAAACAAATAGAAAAAAAGATTTTAGAAATTGTCGATAGTTTAATAGATTCTTCAAAAATAGAAACTATAGGAATTCTTACTGGTGAAATTGGTGTAAGTATATTTTTTATTGAATGTTATAAGTATTTTAAAAATGAAAGTTATTTAGATAGAGCTTTTAGAATAATTAAAAATGTTTTAAATAGTTTAAATCTGAAAAAGGAATTATATTCATTCTGTAATGGTATTTCCGGATTTTGCTGGGGGTTAGATTATTTGCGAAAACAAGATTTTTTAACATTTGACAATGGTTTTACAAAATCAATTGATGAGCAATTGTTTTTAATAATGATTAATGATATGAAAGCTGGTAAGTTTGATTTCTTACACAATGCGTTAGGAATTGGTTTATATTTTTTGGGGAAAGAAGAAAAATTTTATTTTCATTATGTTGAAAAATTGATTGATTGCATTTCTGAAAAAGCAGAATTTGAACAAAATCATTGCTGTAGATGGGCTTCTATAAAAAATACTGGTGAGAAAGCATATAATTTGAGTATGTCACACGGGATTACGAGTTTTGTTATGTTTTTGGAAAAATGTTATAAATATGGTATAAGGAAAGAAAAAACTAAATATTTAAGAGATTGTTCAATAAAATTTTTATTAAATAATATACTTGTAAATTCTCATTACTGTTTTCCTGATTGGGTTGATGGATTTAATTATAAATCCAAAAGCAGACTAGCATGGTGTTACGGTGATTTAAGCATTGGATATTCTTTATTGCACGTATCTAAATATAATAAATGGAAAAGATTAGAAGGTATTTCAAGTGAGGTGCTTTATAAAACCATGAAACGAAAAGATTTAAAATTGGAATCTGTAAATGATGCTTGTTTTTGTCATGGAACATCAGGTATAGCACATATTTATAATAGAGCATTTAATTTGACAAATGATAAAAAGTTTGAAGAATCTTCTCATTTTTGGTTGAATAAAACGTTAGAGATAATGATAAATAAGGATGGAATAGCTGGGTATAAGCTATTCGTTCATAAACAATATGGTGGTTCAAGAAATTCACTTGGAATTCTTGAAGGAGTAGCAGGAGTTGGTCTAGTTTTATTAGCCGCAATTTCCAAAATAGAGCCTGAATGGGATGAATGCCTTTTGCTTAGCTAATCATTTAGATTGTTTCTGTGCAAAATATTTTTAAAAGTAAATTTAAGTTATCTGTTGGTAAATTGTTGGGATAGGATATATATTTTTTTCTATCTTTCGCCTTCAAAACAGAACTATGCCAAAATTCCCGCATTACCTGCAACCCGATGCCATGGACTGCGGTCCGACCTGTTTACGGATCGTGGCCAAATATTTTGGGAAGCACTACAACCTGGAAACGTTGCGGGAACTCACCTGGAAAACCCGCGAAGGCGTTTCACTACTTACCATTTCTGATGCTGCGGAAAAAATCGGGTTTCGTACACAGGGCGTGCGCGTAACACTCGAACAACTTATGGAGGCGCCACTTCCGGCCATTATCCACTGGACACAGAACCACTTTGTGGTGCTTTACAAAATTAAAAAACGCAGAAACATACCGGAGTTTTATGTTTCGGACCCGGCGCACGGTTTGTTGAAATACAGTCGTGAGGAGTTTGTAAAATACTGGGCGTCCACGCAACAGGAAGGCGAGCCGGCAGGAATCGCCCTGCTTTTGGAACCCACCTCCGATTTTTATGTGGAAGAAGGTGAAAAAGTGAACAAAACCGGTTTCGGTTACCTCTTTTCCTACCTGAAACCTTACAAGAAACTGATTACCCAGTTGTTGCTCGGTTTTCTCACCGGCAGTATCCTGAGCCTCATTTTTCCTTTCCTCACGCAGGCCATTGTGGACGTGGGTATCACCACCAACAACCTCAGCTTTATTGTGCTGGTACTCATAGCACAGTTGGTGTTAACCGTGAGCCAAACCACCGTAGGTTTCATCCGGAGTTGGATAATGCTGCATACCAGCACCCGGGTGAGCATTTCGCTCATCTCCGATTTTCTCATCAAACTGATGAAGCTGCCCATCCGCTTTTTCGACACCAAACTTATCGGCGACCTCCGCCAGCGCATCGACGACAACCAGCGTATCCAGAGTTTTCTCACCGGAAACCTGGTGAGCATGTCGTTCGGCATTTTCATTTTTATCATTTACAGTTTTGTAATGGCCTACTACGACTGGACTATCCTCCTCATTTTTTATGTGGGAAGCGCGTTGTATGTACTGTGGATTTTGTTATTTCTGAAAAAACGGAAGGAAATTGATTACAAACGGTTTAACGTGGCATCGGCCAACCAGAGCAACGTTTACCAGTTGATAACCGGCATGCAGGAAATTAAGCTGAACAACTGCGAAAAACAAAAACGGTGGGAGTGGGAACGCATTCAGGCCAAACTTTTCCGGGTAAGCGTTCGCGGGCTAATGCTGAACCAGAACCAGATGGCGGGCTCAATGCTAATTAACCAGGTAAAAAATATCCTCATTTCGTTCATCGCGGCCAAAGGTGTGGTGGAAGGAAACATGACGCTGGGGATGATGATGGCCATACAATATATAATAGGTCAGTTGAACGGACCGATTAACGAATTTATCGGATTTATCCAGGCCGGTCAGGATGCCAAAATCAGTCTGGAGCGGTTAGGCGAAATCCACCAACACGACGATGAGGAGAATCCGGAGATTCAAAAAAATTATGAACTGCCTTCGCGAAAAGACATTTCCATTTCCGGAGTTTCGTTCCATTACGAAGGGCCAAAGTCGCCGCGAGTGCTGAACAATATTCGGTTAACCATTCCCGAAAACAAGATTACTGCCATAGTAGGCGCCAGCGGGAGCGGGAAAACCACGCTCATTAAACTGATGCTTGGTTTTTATCCGCCTTACGAGGGGAAAATTGAAATTGGTGGCATTGGCCTGCAGCAGTTCAACATGGAAATGTGGCGCAGCAACTGTGGCGTGGTGATGCAGGACGGGTTCATTTTTTCTGACAGCATTGCCAGCAATATCGCAGTGGCCGACGATTTTCCCGACCGCGAAAAACTACGCCGGGCAGTAGAAATTGCAAATATCGGCGAATACATTGAGAGCTTGCCGTTGCGATACAATACTAAAATAGGACAAGAGGGAACCGGTCTGAGCCAGGGGCAGAAACAGCGCATTCTAATTGCCCGTGCCGTTTACAAAGACCCGCGCTTCCTCTTTTTCGACGAAGCCACCAACGCCCTCGATGCCAACAATGAAAAAGTGATAATGGAGAACCTGTCCGGATTTTTTGAAGGACGAACCGTGGTAACTGTCGCTCACCGGCTGAGTACCGTAAAAAACGCCGATCTTATTGTGGTACTCGATAAGGGCGAAATTGTGGAAACCGGAACTCACAGCGAGCTGGCTGCCAGAAAAGGTGCGTATTATGAATTGGTAAAAAATCAGTTGGAACTTGGACAATAAATGAACACGGAAAACACGGATATGTAAGATTTTCGCGAATGACATTGAAATATGAAGAAATATCAGAAAAGATTATTGGAGCATTTTATAATGTTTATAATGCGCTGGGATATGGTTTTCTTGAAAAGGTATATGAAAATGCCTTCATGATTGAATTGACGAAAAGTGGATTAGGCTGCTTAAAGCAAGTACCCATAAAAGTTTATTACGAGGGTGTTATAGTCGGTGAATACTTTGCTGATATTGTGGTGGAGGATGTAATTATTCTGGAGTTAAAAGCCGCTGAAGTTCTGCATGAAGAGCATGAATTCCAACTTATTAACTATTTGAAAGCTACAGATATAGAAGTAGTATATTTATTTAACTTTGGCAAGCGCCCACATTTTAAAAGAAAAATATTTTCCAATTCGCGAAAATCGCTTTGATTCGCGTTATCCGCGTTCTGTTATGAATAATAAGAAAGATATCGAAATTAGGTCCGATGAGGTGCAGGAAATTCTGGGAACACCGCCACGCTGGATTATTCGCTGGGGAATTACCATCATGCTGCTGGTGGTGCTGGTTTTGCTGGCCGGCAGCTACTTTTATAAGTATCCCGATCTGATTACTTCGCGGGTGACTATCGTTTCGGAAAATCCGCCGGTACAGATTGTGGCCAAATCAAACGGAAAACTCGACCAGCTTTTTGTGGCAAATAACCAACGGGTAGAAGCAGGAGAAATTTTGGGTTTAATTGAAAACACGGCGAATTACAAAGATGCTTACCGGTTGCTGGCTAAACTCGATTCCGTTGAAACCTGGTTCGATAAACCTGAAAAGTTTAACGAAATTTCATTTTCCGAAAACTACAGCCTGGGCCAATACCATTCCTATTTTTCATCGTTTGTAAGCCAGGTGCGCAGTTATCAGACCTTTCTTAGTTTCAATCCGTTCAATCAGCGAATAGAGTCGCTTCAGAAACAGGTAGTGGATTACAGGAACTATTTTGAGAGGTCGAGGGAACAAATCAATGTACTCCGGCAGGATTATGAACTGGCTTTTAACCAGTTTTACCGCGATTCCACCCTTTACCGTCAGCAAATTATGTCGGAGGTGGATTACGAGAAATCGAAAGGGGCCATGCTAAAACAAAAGTACGCCTGGCAAAATGCAATGACCAACCTGGCCAACACTCAAATTACCATGAACAACCTTCAACAGCAAATTCAGGAACAAGAGGTGTTAAAAGCCGAAGCAGGAAGCCAGATGCTTGCGTTGTTAAAAGAACGTTACGACAATCTTGTGAATCAGCTAAAAGAATGGGAACAGTTGTTTATTTTGAAAACACCCATTTCGGGGCAGATAACATTTACCAGTTTTTGGAGCCCCAACCAGTTTGTAAATGCGGGAAACATTGTATTTACCGTGGTTCCCGAAAAAGAACAAACGATTATTGGCCGGGCAGTTGTGCCCATTGCAGGCGCCGGAAAAATTGAAACGGGCCAGCGCGTAAATATCAAACTCGATAATTATCCGCACATGGAATATGGTATTGTAACCGGCAGAGTTACCAACATTTCCATGGTGCCGGTAACAACCGACAAGGGCGCTTTTTACACTGCCGAAATTGCGCTGGTAAATAACCTGGTAACCAATTACAACCGCGAGCTTCCGTTTAACCAGGAAATGCAGGGAGTGGCCGAAATTATTACCAAAGATCGCCGGTTGATAGAACGATTGGTTGAGCCATTGGTATCGGTTGTTAAAGAACGATTGTAATCTACTCATTGATTCAGTTTTCCAATCTTAAATTTTTGAAAAAAAAGAACGAAAAGGTTTGTTCTTTTTTGAAAATTAGTACTTTTGCGTGCCGTTTTTCAAGGGTAAGTTCATTTTTACTGCTGAAAACCATTGCACTTATTGAAATTTAACATACTTTTGCAGTCCGTTTTTGGATTGATTATTAATTAAATAAAAAAAACAGGTATTTATGCCAACGATTCAACAGTTAGTTAGAAAAGGAAGACAAAGTAAGGTTTGGAAAAGTAAATCTCCTGCTCTCGATTCATGTCCGCAGAGGCGTGGGGTGTGTGTACGTGTTTACACAACAACACCAAAAAAACCGAACTCGGCTATGCGTAAAGTAGCGAGGGTAAGGCTTACAAACGGGAAAGAGGTGAACGCCTACATTCCCGGAGAAGGACACAACCTTCAGGAGCACTCCATTGTGCTGGTGCGCGGAGGAAGGGTAAAAGACCTGCCCGGTGTGCGTTATCACCTGGTTCGTGGTGCACTCGATACAGCAGGTGTTGAAGGTCGCCTGCAGCGCCGTTCGAAATATGGTGCAAAAAGACCGAAAAAATAGAAAGTAAAAAATTTAATTGTAAACTCGTTATTTACAGTGGTTTGGTTGAGTAAGTAAATCTCTCAAGTCTTCCGGAGATGAGCTGAAGACCGCCGAAGGGCAACCGATTTAAATAACACTAAAATTGAAAAAATGAGAAAGGCAAAACCAAAGAAGCGAATTCTTCTACCGGACCCAAAGTTTAACGATACTTTGGTAACCCGGTTTGTCAACGATTTGATGAAAGATGGGAAAAAGTCACTGGCGTATTCTATTTTTTACGATACGCTCGACCTGGTTGAAAAGCGGGTAAAGGATACAGAACTTTCACCCCTTGAAGTATGGAAAAAAGCCCTCGAAAACGTAACTCCGGCCGTTGAGGTGAAAAGCCGTCGTGTAGGTGGTGCAACTTTCCAGGTTCCTATGGAAATCAGACAGGAAAGGAAAGTGGCCATCAGTATGAAAAACCTGATTTTGTTTGCCCACAAACGATCAGGAAAATCAATGGCTGATAAACTGGCTGCAGAAATCACTGCTGCTTTCAATAACGAAGGTGGCGCATTCAAAAAGAAAGAAGATACCCACCGAATGGCCGAAGCAAACCGTGCTTTCGCACACTTCAGATTTTAGATTAGTCGCAGAAAATGGTTAAATGGTTTGGATTAGATAATTGGTAATTTATAATATGGCTAAGCAAGATCTGAAATATACGAGGAACATCGGCATCATGGCCCACATTGATGCGGGGAAAACAACCACTACAGAACGAATTTTGTTCTACACCGGTTTGACCCACCGCCTGGGTGAGGTGCACGATGGCGCTGCTACCATGGACTGGATGGAGCAGGAGCAGGAGCGAGGCATTACAATTACCTCGGCTGCTACTACTACATTCTGGAAATACAACGAACAGGAACATAAAATCAACATAATTGATACCCCCGGACACGTCGATTTTACGGTTGAAGTAGAACGTTCACTCCGAATTCTGGACGGTACGGTTGCACTTTTTTGTGCCGTTGGAGGTGTTGAAGCCCAATCGGAAACAGTTTGGCGTCAGGCAGAAAAATACGGCGTTCCCCGAATTGCTTTTATAAATAAAATGGACCGCCAGGGTGCCGATTTTTATAATGTTTACAATGAAATTAAAGAAAAATTAGGCGCTAATCCTGTCCCGGTTCAGATTCCGATTGGTTCAGAGGAAAAATTTGAAGGCATTATTGACCTCATAGAAATGAAAGCTGTTCGCTGGTTCGAAGATGAAACCATGGGAACAAACTACAGCCTCGAAGAGATTCCTGCTGATTATGTGGAACAGGCTGAAGAATGGCGCGGAAAATTGGTGGAATCGGTTGCCGACGTGGACGATGAACTGCTTGAACGCTATTTTGAAGATCCAGATTCCATTACAAAGGAAGAAATGCTGGCGGTAATCCGAAGGGCTACAATTGAAGGAATAATTATTCCCCTGATGTGCGGCTCAGCATTCAAAAACAAAGGCGTTCAGCGTTTGCTCGATGCCGTTTGTGCATTTCTCCCAAGTCCGCTTGATAAGGGAGAAATTACGGGAGTTAATCCTGTTATCAATAAAGAAGTAAAACGCATGGCTGATGTGGAAGAACCACTTGCAGCACTGGCGTTTAAAATTGCTACCGACCCTTTTGTGGGCCGTTTGGCATATATGCGTGTTTATTCCGGCAAAATTGAAGCAGGTTCGCAGGTGTTAAATTCCCGCACAGGCAAAAAAGAACGCATTTCGCGTCTTTACCAAATGCACTCCAACAAACAAAATCCGAAAGATGTAATTGAAGCAGGAGATATTTGTGCAGCAGTTGGATTTAAAGACATTCGCACCGGTGATACGCTTTGTGATCTGAAACATCCCATTGAACTGGAGAGTATGGATTTCCCGGAACCGGTAATCGGAATTGCCGTGGAACCGAAATCTCAAAATGACCTCGACCGTTTATCAAACGGATTGTCGAAACTGGCGGAAGAAGATCCTACCTTTCGGGTTCATACCGACCACGATTCGGGTCAAACCATTATTCGCGGAATGGGTGAATTACACCTCGAAATTATTGTCGATCGTTTAAGGAGAGAATTCAAGGTTGAATGTAACCAGGGTGCTCCGCAGGTTGCTTACAAGGAAGCAATCAGTAAACCGGTTGATTTACGCGAAGTGTTTAAAAAACAAACCGGTGGCCGTGGTAAATTTGCAGACATTAGTGTAAGAATTGAACCTGCCGAAGATGGAAAACCAGGCCTCGAATTTATAGACCAGGTTAAAGGAGGAAATATCCCGCGCGAATATATTCCCTCGGTTCAGAAAGGGTTTGCGGAAGCCATGTCAAACGGGCCGCTTGCCGGATTCCCGATTGACAGTTTGAAAGTTACACTGCTCGACGGTTCTTACCACGCAGTGGATTCCGACCAGTTGTCATTCGAAATATGTGCCCGGCAGGCGTTTCGTCATGCGGCTTCAAAAGCAGCTCCCAAATTACTTGAGCCAATTATGAAGCTGGAGATTGTAACTCCGGAAGAATATATGGGTGATATTATTGGCGACCTGAACCGCCGCCGCGGAGATGTTACCGGCATGATGACAAAGGGAAATGCCCGCGTTATCCATGCTAAAGTTCCGCTTGCCGAACAATTTGGTTATGTTACCGTATTGCGTACGCTTTCTTCAGGAAGGGCTACTTCATCTATGGAGTTCAGCCATTACCAGGAAGTTCCGCTGGGTCTGGCAACCAAAGTGCTGGAAAATGTACAGGGAAGAGTTGATTTATTATAAATATTTTTAACAGAGTTCTCATCATGAGCCAAAAGATCAGAATTAAGCTGAAATCGTACGATCACAATTTGGTTGACAAATCGGCTGAGAAGATCGTAAAAACAGTTAAAAGCACCGGTGCTGTGGTTAGCGGACCAATTCCGCTTCCTACCCACAAAAGGGTGTTCACTGTTTTGCGTTCAACCTTTGTAAACAAAAAATCAAGGGAACAGTTTCAATTGTCATCTTACAAACGATTGATCGACATTTACAGCTCAACAGCAAAAACCATCGACGCCTTAATGAAGCTGGAATTGCCCAGTGGCGTTGAAGTAGAAATTAAAGTTTGATAAATTAAAAAGTAGTCGAAATGGCTGGTATTATTGGAAAAAAAATCGGAATGACATCCGTATTCAGTGTTGAGGGGAAGAATATCCCATGCACTGTGATTGAAGCCGGTCCCTGTGTGGTTACACAGGTGAAGACCATGGAAAAAGAAGGCTACGAAGCGTTACAGCTTGCTTATGGCGACAAAAAGGAAAAGAGAGCCACTAAAGCAGAGTTCGGGCACTTTAAAAAGGCCGGGATTACGCCGAAACGCGAAGTAGTTGAGTTTAAGAACACCTACCAGGAAAAGTATAACCTGGGCGATTCTGTTACAGTTGACATTTTTCATGAACTGGATTATGTTGATGTAGTTGGAATTTCAAAAGGGAAAGGCTTTCAGGGAGTTGTGAAACGGCACAATTTCAGGGGGGTAAACGATGCAACCCATGGTCAGCACAACAGGTTGCGTGCACCGGGTTCTATCGGTGCATCATCATGGCCAAGCCGCGTATTTAAAGGAATGCGAATGGGCGGCAGAACCGGTAATGAAACCGTTACCATAGAAAACCTTATGGTAATGAAAGTAATTCCTGAAAAGAATTTGATAGTGGTGAAAGGTTCAGTGCCTGGCGCCAAAGGTTCATACTTAATTATTAGGAAACAATGGAACTAAGTGTACTGAATAAAGAAGGAAAAGAAACCGGACGAACAATTACATTGAACGACCGGATTTTTGGAGTGGAACCAAGCGACCATGCCATTTACCTCGACGTAAAACAATACATGGCAAACAAACGCCAGGGAACACATAAAACCAAAGAACGCGCTGAAGTAGCTGGAAGTACCCGGAAAATAAAAAGACAAAAAGGAACAGGTACAGCTCGTGCCGGTAGCATTAAATCACCTGTTTTTCGTGGTGGTGGTACCGTTTTCGGTCCGCGTCCCAAAAGCTACGAGTTTAAACTCAATAAAAAAGTGAAGCAATTGGCCAGAAAATCGGCACTGACATACAAAGCACGTGAAAACAGTATTTTGGTGCTGGAAGATTTTAATCTGGAAGCTCCAAAAACAAATGAAATGGTGGCATTAAAAACTAATCTGCAAATTGCTGATAAAAAGTCACTTTTCGTTTTACCAGCCGAAAATAATAACATATATTTGTCGTCCAGAAATTTACAGGATGTTTCGGTTGTAATTGCTTCTGAATTAAATACTTATCAAATTCTTAACGCAAAAGCTATTGTTCTTCTCGAAGGTTCGGTGAAGAAAATAGAAGAAGCATTTAAACTTTAAGGCGATTTTAAGATGGATATTTTAATAAAACCATTGGTTACCGAGAAAATGAATGAGCAGTCCGAACGGTTCAACCGTTACGGGTTTGTTGTTGTTAAAACAGCCACAAAACCTCAAATCAAAAAAGCGATTGAGGGGATGTACAATGTTAAGGTAGATTCTGTTAACACGATGGTATATGGTGGTAAAGTTAAATCGCGATATACCAAATCAGGAGTAATTACCGGAAAAACAACTGCTTACAAAAAGGCCATTGTTACTTTGGCCGAAGGAGATAGTATTGATTTTTACAGTAATATTTAATTATAGAAATGGCAGTAAGAAAATTAAAACCAGTAACTCCGGGTCAGAGGCACAAAATAATCGGCGCCTTTGATACCATTACTGCATCTACACCTGAAAAATCATTGTTGGAGCCCGTGCGGAAATCTGGCGGTAGAAATAACCAGGGCCGCATGACAATGAGGTATATAGGTGGGGGACACAAACGCAAATACCGGATTATCGATTTCAAGCGAAATAAAGACGGTGTTGCTGCTGTTGTCGATTCCATTCAGTACGATCCGAACCGCTCTGCCCGCATCGCACTTCTTCAGTACGAAGACGGCGAAAAAAGGTACATCCTTGCCCCAAACGGATTACAAGTTGGGCAAACGTTAAAAAGCGGACCCGGTGTTGAACCTGAAATAGGAAATACACTCCCCTTATCCGATATTCCTCTTGGAACATTGGTTCACAACATTGAACTCCGTCCCGGACAGGGCGGTACGATGGCACGTAGTGCAGGCGCTTATGCGCAATTGACCTCTCGTGAAGGTAAATACGCAGTTTTAAAATTACCTTCAGGCGAATCTCGTATGGTTCTTACATCCTGCAGAGCTACTGTTGGAACAGTTGGAAATGCTGAGCATAACCTCGAACGTTCGGGTAAAGCCGGTCGTTCGCGTTGGTTGGGAAGAAGACCACGTGTACGTGGTGTTGTGATGAACCCGGTTGATCACCCAATGGGTGGTGGCGAAGGCCGCGCTTCCGGAGGACATCCGCGCTCACGCAAAGGATTGCTTGCAAAAGGGTATAAAACCCGCTCCAAAAAGAAAGCATCCAGCAAGTATATTTTAGAACGTAGGAAAAAATAGTTAAAGGGAAAGAATTATGAGTCGTTCGTTAAAAAAAGGGCCTTTTATCGATTTTAAACTGGAAAAGAAAATCCTGACCATGAATGATGGCGGAAAAAAATCGGTAGTAAAAACATGGGCCAGAGCTTCAGTAATTTCTCCTGACTTTGTAGGCCATACCATCGCCGTGCATAACGGAAATAAGTTCATTCCGGTTTACATTACCGAGAATATGGTGGGCCACCGTTTGGGTGAATTTGCACCCACACGCACATTCAGGGGTCATGCTGGTAACAAAAGGTAGGCATTATGTCAGTAAATTTTAAAAAGAGAAAAGAATGGGTGCCAGAAAAAGATTAACAGCAGAAAAACGAAAAGAAGAAAAAAAACAACAATATTTTGCTGTTTTAAAAAACTGCCCTACATCACCAAGAAAGATGAGGCTTGTAGCCGATTCTATCCGCGGCATGGAGGTGAACAAAGCGTTGGATGTCCTGAAATTTTCCTCAAAAGAGGCGTCGCGCAGGGTAGAAAAACTTCTCCTTTCAGCCATTGCCAACTGGCAGGCTAAAAACGAAGGAGTTCGATTAGAGGAAAGTGATTTATACGTAAAAACAATAATGGTTGATTCAGGCCGAATTCTGAAAAGGTTACGTCCGGCTCCCCAGGGTCGTGCACACCGAATCAGAAAACGTTCGAACCACGTTACTGTTTACGTTGACCGGAAAGAAAGTGTTGTTGAAGAAAATCTTAATCAGTAGTACATGGGACAAAAAGTAAATCCAATTTCAAATCGTTTGGGATTCATTAAAGGATGGGACTCAAATTGGTTCGGTGGCGACGATTACGGCGATAAGCTGACTGAAGACCACAAAATACGGGAATATTTGAATGCCCGTTTGGCCAAAGCCAGCATTTCAAGAATCGTTATAGAACGTACTTTGAAACTTATCACCATCACCGTGCATACTTCCCGCCCAGGTATTATTATTGGTAAAGGCGGACAGGAAGTTGACAAACTGAAAGAAGAGCTGAAGAAAATTACCAGTAAAGAGGTTCAGATCAACATTTTCGAGATTAAACGCCCGGAACTCGATGCCAAAATTGTTGCAAACAACATTGCAAGGCAAATCGAAGGTAAGGTAGCTTACCGCAGGGCTGTGAAAATGGCTATCGCTTCAACCATGAGAATGGGAGCCGAAGGCATTAAAGTATTGGTTTCAGGCAGGCTGAACGGCGCCGAAATGGCCCGCTCAGAAATGTACAAAGACGGTCGTACACCGTTGCATACCCTGAGAGCAGATATTGATTATGCACTTGGCGAAGCGCTTACCAAAACCGGACTTATAGGAGTAAAAGTCTGGATTTGTAAAGGAATGGTTTATGGAAACCGTGACCTTTCTCCAAACGTTGGGCAAAAACAAGCCCGTCCGGGAGGAAAAGGCGTTGGTGGCGGTGGCCGCAGAGGTAGAAGAAAATAGTGGTATAACACTTAGAAAGAAGTAAGGATGTTACAGCCAAAAAAAGTAAAATTCAGAAGAGTACAAAAGGGTCGGATGAAGGGAAATGCCCAACGTGGTAATCAACTCGCGTTCGGTTCTTTTGGAATAAAATCGTTGGAAGAAGCGTGGATCACTGGACGCCAGATTGAGGCAGCCAGGGTTGCGGTTACACGCCACATGCAACGTCAGGGTCAAATTTGGATTCGAATTTTCCCCGATAAACCCATTACCAAAAAACCCGCCGAAGTAAGGATGGGTAAAGGTAAAGGGGCACCTGAAGCATTTGTTGCTCCAATTACGCCCGGTCGGATTATTATTGAAGCCGACGGCGTACCGTTTAAACTGGCAAAAGAAGCGCTGCGACTTGCAGCTCAAAAATTGCCGGTTACAACAAAGTTTGTGGTAAGGCGTGATTTTGTTGAAGAATAAAAAAAGGTGATTAAATATGAAAACGTCTGAAATAAAAGAATTGACGATCAAGGAAATCGTCGAAAAAATACAGGTGGAAAAAGAAAATTTAGTTCGCCTTCGTTTAAACCATGCAGTTTCTCCACTGGATAACCCGATGAAAATCAAAGATTCCAAAAAGAATATTGCACGGCTCAAAACAGTTCTTCATCAAAGAGAATTAAGTGATAACCAGAATTAATTCAGCGATGGAAGAAAATAAAGTGAGAAATCTCAGGAAGGAACGTGTCGGGGTTGTTGTTTCCAATAAAATGGACAAAACCATTGTGGTGGCTGAAAAACGTAAAGTGAAGCACCCCATTTATGGTAAGTTCGTGAATAAAACAACAAAATTTTATGCCCACGACGAGAAAAATGACTGCAACATTGGCGACCTGGTCAAAATAATGGAAACACGTCCGTTGAGCAAAAGCAAATGTTGGAGATTAGTTGAAATAATTGAAAGAGCGAAGTAATCATGATACAACAAGAAACCAGATGTGGGGTTGCTGATAACAGCGGTGCAAAAGAAGTTTTGTGTATCCGCGTTTTGGGCGGAACCCGTAAACGTTATGCCTCATTAGGCGATACAATTGTAGTGTCAGTGAAAAGTGCTATCCCTGGCAGCGATGTCAAAAAAGGAATCGTTTCCAAAGCAATTGTTGTTCGTACCCGTAAGGAAGTTCGTCGTGCCGACGGCTCCTACATCCGGTTCGACGACAACGCCGTTGTGTTGTTAAATAACGCCGGCGAAATGCGCGGAACCCGTATTTTCGGTCCTGTGGCCCGCGAATTAAGGGATAAAAACATGAAAATTATTTCGCTTGCACCAGAAGTACTGTAAATAGAAAAATGCTCGAAAATGCAGAAAAAGTTACACATAAAAAAAGGTGACACTGTGGTAGTGATTACCGGCAACTACAGAGGTCAGAAAGGCCGCGTGCTTGAGGTAGTCAGAAAAACCGACAGGGCAATTGTGGAAGGTGTGAACCTGATTAAAAAACATACCAAGCCCAACGCGAAAAATCCGCAGGGTGGTATTATTGAACAGGAAGCACCCATTCATATCTCGAACCTTATGCTGGTCGATCCCAAAACAGGAGAACGTACCCGCATTGGTCGCAGAATGGATGAAAATAAAGGTAAATTGATTCGTTATTCGAAAAAATCGGGAGAGGAGATTAAGTAATGGCTTACGTACCAGCTCTTAAAAAGAAATATCAGGAAGAAGTAGTACCTGCTTTGAAAAAAGAGTTTAACTACTCTTCAGTAATGCAGGTTCCGAAATTGGAAAAAATAGTGTTAAACCAGGGAGTGGGAGCAGCTATTGCCGACAAAAAAATCATTGAAGTGGCTACCACCGAAATGACTATGATTGCCGGTCAAAAAGCCGTTCAAACCGTTTCCAAAAAAGACATTTCCAATTTTAAACTGCGAAAGAAAATGCCAATCGGGGTGCGCGTTACGTTGCGCCGCGAGCGCATGTACGAATTTCTCGACCGACTCATTTCGGCAGCATTGCCGCGTATTCGCGACTTTCGCGGAATCGAAAGCAAAATGGACGGACGCGGAAACTACACGCTGGGCGTGCCCGAGCAGATTGTATTCCCGGAGATTGTGCTTGACAAGGTTAACAAAATCAATGGGATGAATATTACCTTTGTTACTTCGGCAGAAACCGACGAAGAAGGTTTTGCCTTGTTGAAACACTTAGGTTTACCATTTAAAAATGTTAAAAAGAATTAAGCTATGGCCAAAGAATCAATGAAAGCCCGTGAAGTAAAAAGGGCAAAACTGGTTGAAAAATACGCCGAGAAAAGGGCCAGGCTGAAAGCCGAAGGTGACTGGGAAGGTTTGCAGAAACTGCCAAAAAATTCTTCCAGGGTTCGTTTACACAACCGTTGTAAACTTACCGGAAGACCAAAAGGGTATATGCGCCAGTTTGGAATAAGCAGAATTAATTTCCGCGAAATGGCTTCGTCTGGTTTAATTCCAGGAGTTAAAAAGGCAAGTTGGTAATTGTAAAAGACTTGAATAATGAGTAAAGTATCAGATCCAATAGCAGATTATCTGACAAGAGTGCGCAACGCAATTCTTGCCAAACACCGGGTGGTTGATATTCCTGCGTCAAGCATTAAAAAAGAAATGACCAAAATTCTTATGGAAAAAGGGTACATTTTAAATTATAAGTTTGATGATGAACAGGGGTACCAGGGCAATATTAAAATAGCTTTGAAATACAATCCCGAAACGAAAGTATCTGCAATAAAAGGTTTAAAAAGAATCAGTAAACCGGGGTTGCGCCAGTATTGCGATGGAGACAATATTCCGCGTGTACTCAACGGTTTGGGAATAGCTATTATTTCTACCTCGAAAGGAGTGATTACCGACAAGGAAGCCCGTGAGCAGAATGTTGGTGGTGAAGTTTTATGTTACGTGTATTAAAAATAAGGAACAGGTCATGTCAAGAATAGGTAGATTACCCATTGAAATACCATCAGGAGTTGAAATTAAAATTGCCGACGATAATGTCGTTTCGGTAAAAGGACCTCTTGGTGAGTTAAAACAGCAAATAACACCTGAAATAGAGATTGAAGTAAAAGACAATCAGATTAATTTCAGCAGGTCCGCAGAAACCAAACGTCTTAAATCGTTACATGGTCTTTCACGTGCGTTGGTAAACAACATGGTGGAAGGAGTATCGAAGGGCTTTGAAATAAAACTGGAACTTGTGGGTGTTGGTTACCGTGCCGAATTATTACCCGATAATGTTCTCGACCTTGTTTTGGGATATTCGCACCATACATATCTTCAACTTCCTCCTGAAGTTAAAGTGGAAGCCAAATCTGACAAACGAAGCAATCCCATTATTACCCTGCAATGCATCGATAAGCAATTGATTGGGCAGGTAGCAGCAAAAATCAGATCATTCCGTAAACCAGAGCCATATAAAGGCAAAGGTATTAAGTTTGTGGGCGAAGTGTTGAGGCGTAAAGCCGGTAAAGCCGCCGCTAAATAATTTTTGAAAATTCAGGTATTATGGCATTAACAAAAACAGAAAGGCGAGTAAGGATAAAAACCCGGGTACGGAAAATTGTAACCGGTTCAGCCGAACGTCCGCGTTTGAGCGTATTTAGAAGCAACAAACAAATATATGCTCAATTAGTTGACGACATCAATGCAACCACACTGGCTGCTGCTTCTTCAACTGAAAAAGAAGTGGCTGCCCAAAGTGGCAGTAAAACAGAAAAAGCAGCGCTGGTTGGTAAACTCATTGCAAAAAAAGCTTTGGCTGCCGGCATTGAAAATGTTGTATTCGACAGAAATGGTTATTTATACCATGGCAGAGTTAAACAATTGGCTGACGCGGCCCGTGAGGGTGGCCTTAAATTCTAAATAAGATTATGGCGACATTAAGTAAAAAAGTTAAAACAAGCGACCTCGATTTAAAAGACAGGTTGGTAGCCATTAACCGTGTTACCAAGGTAACCAAAGGTGGACGTACGTTTAGTTTTTCGGCCATTGTGGTTGTTGGGAACGAAGACGGTATTGTTGGCTGGGGACTTGGAAAAGCAAGTGAAGTAACTACAGCAATTGGAAAAGGTGTTGAAGCAGCCAAAAAGAACCTGGTGAAAATTCCGGTGATTAATGGTACCATTCCACATGAGCAGGTTGCCCGTTACGGTGGTGCACACGTGTTGCTTAAGCCCGCTTCGTCGGGTACCGGCGTAAAAGCAGGTGGTGCTATGCGTGCTGTGCTCGAAAGTGTTGGAATTCATGATATTCTGGCCAAATCCAAAGGCTCATCCAACCCGCATAACCTGGTTAAAGCTACAATGGAAGCACTGCTCGAACTGAGGGATGCCCATACGGTAGCGCAACACAGAGGCGTTTCAATGGAAAAAGTTTTTAAAGGATAACACAGTTATGGCTAAAATAAGAATTACACAGGTAAAAAGCAGTATCGGTTCCACAAAAAGGCAAAAAGCTACGCTCGAAGCTCTGGGTTTGCGCAAGCTAAACCAGACTGTTGAACACGATGTTACTCCACAGGTTGTTGGTATGGCCAGCAAAGTGAGTCATTTAGTTAGTGTTGAAGAAGTATAACAATATTTCAAACAAATGAAATTATGGATTTAAGTAAATTAAAGCCTGCATCAGGTTCAACCGGAAAAACCAAACGTATCGGGCGTGGTCAGGGCTCAGGACACGGGGGTACTTCAACCCGCGGGCACAAAGGCCAGAAATCCCGTTCCGGGTACTCGAAGAAAATCGGGTTCGAAGGTGGGCAGATGCCATTACAGCGAGTAGTTCCCAAGTCGGGATTTAAAAATTTCAACCGGGTTGAATACAAAGCAATCAACCTCGATGTTTTACAGCAAGTTGCTGAAAAAAGAAACCTGACTTCAATTGATGTAGCCGCTTTGGTTAACGCCGGAATTGCTTCGAAAAACGATAAAATTAAAATTCTGGGCGGCGGTACATTAGATAAAAAGTTAGATGTAAAAGCACATGCTTTTTCTAAAACTGCCAAAGAAGCTATCGAAAAACTGGAAGGAACAACTGAAATACTTTAAACTGTAATGAAACGATTTATAGAGACCCTAAAGAATATTTACAAGATTGAAGATTTGAGGATTCGAATCGGAACAACTTTGTTTTTTATTTTAATTTACAGGTTAGGTTCGTTTGTATCCCTTCCCGGTGTTGACCCGGCTCAATTGCAAAATCTGAAAAATCAAACTTCAGACGGGTTGCTTGGGCTGATTAACATGTTCTCGGGAGGGGCGTTTGCTCAGGCTTCTATTTTCGCTTTAGGAATTATGCCGTACATTTCCGCCTCCATCGTAATCCAGTTACTTGGAATTGCAGTTCCCTATTTCCAGAGGTTGCAGAAAGAGGGGGAGTCGGGAAGACGGAAAATCAACCAGATTACACGTTATTTAACGGTAATCATTCTGGTTTTCCAATCGCCGGCATATTTAACTAACCTGCACTATCAACTGCCCGAATCGGCTTTTGCCATGAGCGGTGCGCTGTTTACAGTGTCGTCCGTTATCATTTTAACGGCTGGGTCAATGTTTGTGATGTGGTTGGGTGAACGCATTACCGATAAAGGAATCGGTAACGGGATTTCACTCATCATCATGATAGGGATTATCGCGCAGTTGCCAATGGCAGTGGTACAGGAATTTGCTTCCCGTATCAGCCAGCAGGGCGGAGGTCTTGTAATGTTTCTTATCGAGTTTGTTATTCTTTTTCTGGTATTTATGGCATCCATTCTGCTGGTTCAGGGAACCCGGAGAATTCCGGTGCAATATGCCAAGCGAATTGTGGGTAACAAACAATATGGCGGTGTACGTCAGTATATTCCGCTGAAAGTAAACGCAGCAGGTGTAATGCCTATCATTTTTGCCCAGGCAATTATGATGGTGCCAATTACTCTTGTTGGTGTGGCAAACTCTGAAAACCTGAGTGGTGTTGCGGCTGCTTTATCTAACATCACCGGGTTTTGGTACAATTTTATGCAATTTTTCCTGGTAGTTGCCTTTACCTATTTTTATACGGCAATTACCATCAATCCAACACAAATGGCAGAAGACATGAAAAAGAACGGTGGTTTTATTCCGGGTGTTAAACCGGGTAAGCGCACCGTAGAATTCCTCGACACGATTATGTCGCGGATTACTTTGCCGGGTTCCATTTTCCTGGGGCTCATTACCATTCTGCCGGCATTTGCCATGATTATGGGAATCAACCAGCAGTTCGCCTATTTTTTTGGCGGAACCTCGTTGCTTATCCTCGTTGGGGTAGTGTTGGATACTTTGCAGCAAATTGAAAGCCACTTGTTGATGCGTCATTATGATGGTCTGACTAAATCGGGCCGGATTAAAGGACGTGCCGGTGGCGGAATTTAACGTGAGTTTATGTGCCTTCTTAAATCATTATTAAGGAGATGAGTGTGTAATTATGCAATGTAAAATGCTTCTGTTATCTTTGCAGAAAAATTGAGAAGACGAACAGAAAATTGCAGCAACATTTTGGAATTGAAAATTTTAAAAAAAACAGGTTAATTTTTATGGCAAAACAGCCTTCGATTGAACAAGACGGAACAATTATAGAAGCATTATCAAATGCAATGTTTCGTGTTGAACTGGAAAACGGACATGTAATAACGGCCCATATTTCAGGTAAAATGCGAATGCACTACATAAAAATTTTGCCAGGAGATAAAGTAAAAGTTGAAATGTCTCCTTACGATTTAACCAAAGGCAGGATTACGTTTAGGTACAAAAATTAAAGCAGAATTAAAATGAAGACTCGTGTTTCGGTAAAAAAGCGCAGTGCTGAATGTAAAATCGTTCGCAGAAAAGGGCGCTTGTATGTAATTAATAAAAAGAACCCTAAGTTTAAACAACGTCAGGGATAATCTTAATTTGAAAAATGAATTGATATGGCACGTATTGTAGGTGTTGATATTCCGAATAATAAAAGAGGTGAGATTGCCCTCACCTATATTTACGGCATTGGCCGCAGCAGGGCAAATACCATCCTTAAAGAAGCCGGTGTTGATCCGGAAGTGAAAGTTCAGGACTGGAATGATGATCAGTTTGGAGCTATCCGTAACGTAATCAACAGTCAGTTTAAAGTGGAAGGTGAGCTTCGTTCAGAGGTTCAGATGAACATTAAACGATTGATGGACATTGGCTGTTACCGTGGTATTCGTCACCGTATCGGTTTACCGGTAAGAGGGCAAAGCACAAAAAACAACGCCCGCACCCGTAAAGGAAAGCGTAAAACTGTTGCGAACAAAAAAATGGCCACTAAATAATTTATTTGAGTTATGGCAAAAAAAACAGGAACAAGCAAAAAGAGAGTGGTGGTGGTGGAAGCCAATGGAATGGCCCACGTTCACTCATCTTTTAATAACATTATTGTTACGCTGACCAATATGAATGGCGAAGTAATTTCATGGTCGTCAGCAGGTAAAAAAGGTTTTCGTGGTTCAAAAAAGAATACTCCCTATGCTGCCCAGGTAGCTTCGGAAGAGTGTGCGAAAACCGCCTACGACCTTGGTTTGCGCAAAGTGAAAGTGTTTGTGAAAGGCCCGGGCAACGGCCGCGAATCGGCAATCAGGGCGCTTGCTACGGTGGGGCTTCAGGTAACTGAAATTGTAGATGTTACCCCGCTGCCCCACAACGGTTGCAGGCCTCCCAAAAGACGACGTGTTTAATTTTAAAACAAAAGGTAATGGCTAGATACAGAGGACCAAAGTCTAAAATTGCCCGTAAATTCGGTGAACCAATTTTCGGCCCCGATAAAGTTTTCGAACACAAAAATTATCCTCCGGGAATGCACGGCATGTCGGCCCGCAGGAGAAAAGTTTCGGAATACGGGCTTCAGTTAAAAGAAAAGCAAAAAGCAAAATACACCTATGGCGTTTTGGAAAGACAATTCCGAAACCTGTTTGAGAAAGCTTCATCGGCAAAGGGAATTACCGGCGAGGTGTTGCTGCAGTTGCTCGAGTCGAGGCTCGACAATGTAGTTTTCCGCCTGGGTATTGCAAAAACACGGGATGCTGCCCGTCAGTTTGTTACACACAAACATATTACAGTTAACGGAAAAGTAGTAAATATTCCTTCGTACCAGGTTAAACCCGGAGACCTTATCGGTGTCAGGGAAAAATCCAAAGCGATGGAGGAAATTACCGACTCATTGCATTCGCGCAGGAGCACACGGTACGAATGGCTTGAATGGGATAAAGACCAGATGGCCGGAAAATTTTTGAATGTACCCGAGCGTGAAGAAATACCTGAAAACATCAAAGAACAACTTATCGTAGAGTTGTATTCAAAATAAAATTTTACAAAGGTTATTATGGCAATATTAGCATTCCAGAAGCCCGACAAGGTGATAATGATTGAGTCCGATGATAAATTCGGAAAATTCGAATTTCGTCCGTTGGAACCGGGTTACGGCATTACCATTGGCAATGCACTGAGAAGAATTTTGTTATCATCACTCGAGGGATATGCAATCACCAGTGTGAAAATTGAGGGAGTTGACCATGAATTTTCTACGATTAAAGGAGTTATTGAAGATGTTACTGATATTATCCTTAATCTCAAGCAGATTCGGTTTAAAAACGAAGTAGAGGATTTCGACGGAGAAAAGGTAACTGTTACCATTTCAGGTCAGGAAGAATTTACAGCCGGCGACATGAACAAATATATGACAGGGTTCAGGGTGTTAAACCCCGACCTGATTGTTTGCCGCATGGAGCCCGATGTAAAGCTTCAGATGGAAATTAACATCGGTAAAGGCCGTGGTTATGTTCCTGCCGTTGAAAATAAACCGGTTGAAACCGAATTCGGATTAATTCCGGTCGATTCAATTTACACGCCAATTAAAAAGGTGAAATACGCGGTTGAAAACTTTAGGGTGGAACAAAAAACCGACTACGAAAAACTGATTATCGAAATCGCTACCGACGGTTCAATCCAACCAAAAGATGCCCTTAAAGAAGCGGCAAAAATTCTCATTTACCATTTGATGTTGTTTTCGGATGAGAAAATTACAATTGACTCGGATGAGAAATTTGCAAATGAGGAATTCGATGAGGAAGTGCTGCACATGCGCCAGTTGCTGAAAACCAAACTGGTTGATCTCGACCTTTCGGTTAGGGCATTAAACTGCCTCAAAGCTGCCGACGTGGATACACTGGGCGATTTGGTTACTTACAACCGCAACGATTTGCTTAAATTCAGAAACTTCGGTAAAAAATCGCTTACTGAACTGGATGATCTTCTCGATAACATGGGGTTGAGTTTTGGGATGGATATAAGTAAGTATAAACTTGACAAGGAGTAAAAGGCAATGAGACATAACAAAAAATTCAATCATTTAGGCCGTACCAGTTCGCACCGAAAAGCCATGCTGGCAAATATGGCCAGTTCGCTTATTGAAAGCAAACGCATTACCACAACAGTGGCCAAAGCGAAAGCGCTGCGCACTTATGTAGAACCGCTTATTACCAAGGCAAAAGACGACACCACGCACTCGCGCAGGGTTGTTTTCAGCCACCTTCAAAATAAAGAAGCCGTTTCGGAACTGTTCCGCGATGTGGCTGAAAAAGTGGCCGACCGTCCGGGTGGATACACACGCATTTTGCGCACCGGCAACCGTTTGGGCGATAACGCCGAAATGTGTATCATCGAACTGGTGGATTACAACGAAGCGATGCTGGGTGGCGGCGAAGAAGCAACAAAATCAAAACGTCGCCGTTCGCGCCGTGGCGGAGCCAAAAAATCGGAAACTCCGGTAGCTCAATCAGCCAAAAAGGAAAAACCAAAGGCTGAAAAAGCCGAAAAAGCTGTGCCTGCCAAAGCGGTAAAAGAAGAAGAACCAAAGGCTGAAAAGCCAAAAACAGAAGCGCCTGCCGAAGAAACTCCAAAGGCTGAAGTAGCTGCTGAAGAAACTCCAAAAGCTGAGGCAGAGGAACCTGAAGTGAAAGAGGAACCTGCTGACGATGCTGAGGAGGAGAAAAAGGAAGAATAATTGTATTCTCAAAGATAAAATGGAAACCGGTCTGATTCAGACCGGTTTTTGTTTTTTTTCATGATTTTAAATATTAAGAAATTTAATTGATTTTTAAATAAATAACAGTACAACTATCTTTATTTATTTCAAAA
This sequence comes from Mariniphaga sp., assembly GCA_041686935.1. GTDB lineage: Bacteria > Bacteroidota > Bacteroidia > Bacteroidales > Prolixibacteraceae > Mariniphaga. The sequence continues at coordinate 48,276 of JAWLCW010000004.1, forward strand.
TTACCCACCCAATGCGGATGTTTAGGCGAGCAATAGAAATCTGCTGCATATGAATAAATTCCAACCTCCTTTTTAAACTTAATAATAGTGAGTGAATCTTGCATTTCACATGTTGGGATACTACCGTACGGGAGGAATGGACGTTTTATTTTACCAGCCAGAGAATCATTGATATAAACATTTACATCAAACTCACCGCAATTCACTTTAAATTGTGCATCTGTATAAAACAGCACCTGTCCTGAGTCTTTTTGTGATGCCTCACTTTCTTGGATCGGCTCAATAGAATTATTTTCAGTACATTGAACCAGAAATATGAAGATCATACTTAAAAAAAATAAATTTTTCATTTCTTTATAATTTGATAAACTTCCTAATTTATTCAACCCCAATTGCTTTATACCAATAATTATCCCATCGCAAACTAACCTATACAAATACTTAATTTTGTCTTGAGATATTTTTAAGGGTGCTTCCATAACTTCGTCTGTAATGCTGCATGAAGCGAAAGCTAAAAAAATGCCTAATACGAGGGAGATAAAATTTTTGTTTTCATGATATATGGTTTTTTATGAATGTTCTTATTCTATTTTTACTGAATTACAATTTTACGCGAAATCGTGTCCCGTTCATCCCTGACTTTCAAAACATACATCCCTTTTGGTAATTTGGCTGTTTCCAAATCAATCCGGTTGGAATTGATGTTTACATTTCGGTAAAGACAAGTTCCGGTCAAATCATAAATTTCCACTTCCAAAATTCTGCTGCCTGGCGTGTTAATGGTGATTTTATCTCTTGCCGGATTGGGAAAAATTTCAATATCCTTTTTATTACCGAACATTGAAACAGAAACCGTGGTACTGTCAGGGAAACAAGTTTCAAAATCGGGATTATGGTAAACCAAAACACCATTTTCATAATAACAAACTAACTCTGTTATCTCACCTAACATATAAAATGCATTCAAGCCTTCCAGTACTCCCCAAAGGCTTCCAATTCCCTCAATCCATACACTACCCGAATCAAAATAAATCTGTTTTAATGTATCATTTGAGTTGCCAAATGTTTCATATATAACGGATTCTGCTTTTGCATAAGATTCTCCGTCACCGGTAAGAATACTGTCTCCCGGTTCCAGTCTGAAATCATACAACAACATATCCTCATTGCTGTATTTGTCATATAAATATACCTTTTGGTTTGCAGCATCCTCACGGATATATCCATTTTCATACCAATCTGAATGTAATAAATCATCTGCCTGCAGAACTTTTTTATATTCCAAATCATTGATTAATGTATCTCCCTGAAATTTGATCCAATAGCTTCTGTAGTTATTAATGTTTTCAGTGCCTGCTTTTGTATTACTCCACATTTTCCCTTCCTGAACCAGTTTATTTTGTTGAACTGCCATATTGTCAACCACTTCCACTCCTAAATGACCCATCTTACTGGAAACACAGCCAACAGAATTAATTACATACATATAATAAAATGTAGTTGTATCTGGTTTTGCCCACCCATTGAAATAATCGGTAGAATCTGTTAATCCGTAAGACGGTGTAAAATAGTATTTAAGAGGCATAAAATTGCTGTAAAAATTAGCATTCCCAAAACTTAAAGGAACACTATCACCACGGTTAATAATCACATGTCTTGGACCAATTAATGCAGAAATATAGTACGAGCTTATTATTTTAACTGAATCATAACCAACACTACCTGCAGCATCTTCAACTTTTACATGTAAAGTCATCCATTCTTCAGGCGCCACTCTTTTTAAAACAGGATTGCTTTGAGTGGTGTCATTCAACATATCTGAAGCATGTATCCAATAATCCATTGCAGAAAATGGTTGATGTTTTCCAATCCACGTATAAGTATAAGGCTCGACACCACCAGAAGCTACCGGGCAACCTCCCAATTTGTATTCACCTGAATTTTCTCCTTTACAAACAATTACATCATTTCCGGCATCCACTTTCAACTGGGCGTTTGTTGAATTACCGCCAATAAAGGTTACTTGAATTACAAGAAAACAGAGTATGAAAATTTTTTGATAAGAATATGAATTCATTTCAAAACATTTTGGCGGCCTGCGGTACATTTTTGTTTCGCAGGGTTGATTTTTATCTGATAAAGTTAAACTGTTCGGATTATAAAATCAAATTCTATCCTTTTTAATTTTATTTAGCCGTAACTTTTCCACTTAATTCCATTATTTTTAACCGGCTTAAATCAAAAATTTGTATCATGAATCATTCTTCAAAATCAAACACCAGACTTTCGCGAAGGAAATTTATCGGTTCTGCAACGGCAGTGGCTGCCGGAATTTCACTTTCTCCTACAGCTTTTGCCGGTTCGTTTGCCGACCAGTCAAAACCCAACTCCCGGTTTAAAGGGGTGCAGATTGGCGCTATTACCTACAGTTGGCGCAGTATGCCTTCCGCCGCACAGGATATTCTGAATTATTGTGTTGAAGCCGGTATCAGCTCCATCGAACTGATGGGAAATGTGGCCGAAGAATATGCCGGTATTCCGCCCATGCCTCCACGGCCTGCCCGCAATGCACCCGAAGCAGAACAGGCAGCCTGGCAACGTGAGGCTGATATTGTGAAGGAAAGGCAGCGCCAATGGCGACTTTCTGCTTCAATGAACAAGTACACTGAATTACGAAAGTTATTTAACAAGGCTGGCGTTAATATTCACATTGTAAAATTTGCTCCGGCCAACTGGACCAGCGAAGAAATTGATTACGCTTTTACCGCAGCAAAAATTTTAGGCGCCCGGGGAATTACCAACGAAATTGGCCACGAAGCCTGTGCCCGCATAGGTAAATACGCCGAAAAACATAACATGTATGCCATTTACCATAACCACGCCCAGCCTGGCGAACCCTGGTTTTCATTCGACGAGTTTCTCGATTATTCGCCAAGAAATATGTTGAATTTTGACGTTGGACATTATTTTGGCGCTACCGGGAAACACCCCAACGAGGTCATTGAGCGTTTGTACAACCGCATTTTCAGCATTCATTTAAAAGACAAAACCGGCAAAGATGCCAGTCCGGCCAATACCAACATGCCCTGGGGCGAAGGCGATACACCTATTGCCGACATTTTGAAACTGATTCAGAAAAAGAAATGGCCCATTTACTGCGACATTGAGCTGGAATATCCGGTTCCTGAAAATTCAGATGCCCAAAAGGAAATCATAAAGTGTGTGGAATATTGCAGAAATATTTTGGTTTGAAGTTAAAAAACCGGATGAACTATCCGGTTTTTTATTCCTGTTTTTTACTTTGCGTCTGTTTGTTTTGCTTTTTTCCCGACTTAAAAAGATTCAATAATTTTTCAGTATTTAATTCTTTTTCAGTGAGTCCAACTGCCAGAAATGAATCTTTTGCCGATTCTAAAAGTCTTTTAATAAACAGCTTATCGGGTTGTGGTTCTGCAAATTTTTCAAGGGGTGTGTAGTTGTTTTTTTTCAGGTGGTAATTTACTTCTTTCCGGCTTGCAATTGAGCCTTTGTTTGAAGGGTTGATATAAAACAGAATGTCAGATCCGGAGTTTTTTCCATGCACTTTCCGCGCCAGATCGCTGTCAACAATTGCCACCAGCGGATTTTTTGGGAAGTCGGTAAACCAGGCAGGTAGTCCGAGTTGACGCGCCAGGATGGTATAAAAAAGGCTCATGGAAACCGGATTTCCTTTTTTGGTTTCCAATATTTGGTTCAGACAGCAGTTTTGTGGCGATTTAAGATTGTTATGATTAATTGAAAAGCCATGAATATTATAAAGAAAGTGGTTTATAATGGTTGTTTTTTCCAGTAATGTAAGTGAATTATTCAATTCCAGCCAAATTTCATTTTTAATTTTTTCGATTTTTTTACTTACAACCATTTCGTTAACATCAGGATATTGAAACATGTCAACGATAAGAAATCCTTCCAGCAGATCATTTTTTTCTTTTGAAAGCCAGTTTTTTAAAAGACTGTAAGTTTTTTTAAACTGTAAACCCTGAATCAGGTTTTCAATCCGTTCCTGACATGATTCGTCAAAGCTTTGTTCCCATTTTTCTTCAAGCGCCGGAATAATGGTATAATTTTCTTTTAGAAGCTCTTTTTCTACCAATTCAAAAATATTCCTGTCAGGGTCATCCAGAAGATTGATCAGTGCATTTATTCTGTTTGTTCTCATTGTATTATTTAGTTAAATGGTTAAGTACTGATTGGATTAGCTTCTTCATTTCGGGACGGTAATTTTCATTTGCCTGGCCCAGCACCCGGTTTGCAATAATAAGACAAACCGTAAGTGCATGGTGTCCGAGCATTTTCGACAAACCGTAAATGGCTGAACTTTCCATCTCGAAGTTGGTAATTTTCAGGTTTACAAAACTGAACTGTTCAATGAGCCGGTTTAATTGGGGCATAGCCAGCGGAAGGCGCAAAATCCGGCCTTGCGGTCCGTAAAAGCCGGGTGCCGAAATAGTTACTCCTTTTGTGAACTCAGCCGAATCAAAGTTTGCGATAAGCCGTTTGGAAGCATCAACAACATAAGGTGTGGGCAGAGATGTATCCCAGTTCGTGAACTGCTTAAATGCTTTTTCAAAAGGTAAATCACAAAACTGCTCGCGGCCGGCATAGAAGTTTAACATGCCGTCGAATCCGATCGACTTTTGTGAAATCACCCAGGAATTAACTGCCAGATTTTCCTGCAAACCTCCCGAAGTTCCTATCCGGACAATTTTCAGCGATTTTCTCTCCGTTTTAATTTCCCGTTTTTCCAGATCAATATTCACAAGGGCATCCAGTTCGTTCAGTACAATATCAATATTATCGGTACCAATTCCGGTGGAAATAACTGAAAATTTTTGATTGTTGTACCAACCCGTAACGGTCTGGAATTCACGATTTTTTGCTTCGAAATCTATGGTGTCGAAAAATTCTGCCACCGTTTCAACCCGCGACTGATCGCCAACCAGAATTATTTGGTCAGCAACATCTTTAGGCTTTAGGTGTAAATGGAAAATAGTGCCGTCACTGTTTAATATTAACTCTGATTCTGGTATCATTTTTTAAATTATATGAGGCTAAAACTATTCAAAATTAAGCGGATAGGCAAAAAATCTGTTAAAAACATATAAACACCCAATGGTGAATTTTTTTCAAACAATTTTTGAAATGTTAACAACGTGGTAAATTACTTTTATTTTGTTCTGAAGAATTATTCGGTTTTAATCACTTAAATTTCTATTTTTGAATATGTAAAACCAAAATTATGGCCAATGTCTTTTAAAATATTCTTCTTCCAGCTTCTGGGCAAAATTAAACCGGTTGAAAAAATTGAAGTGCAGCGTAAAATTCTTGCTGATGATTTTCATGAGTTTTTAAAAATTGATACCTCTGAGGAATTAAAAGAGTTTATTGATTTGGAAAAGGAAGTTCAATCAGCGGAATTTATCCAACGTAAATCAGAAATTCAGCAGCTAAAATTTAAAGGAAGCCATGAAGAGAAATTACTGAAAGAGCATGAGCAACTTAAAAAAACCAATCATCTCAAAAAGTATTTTAAGTTAAAAGATTCTGCTGATTTGAAACGGTTTGAAGCACTGAAGGATTCTGAAAAACTGAATGAATACAGGCAATTGTCCGAATTTATTGAAAATGGTACTTTCAGGGAAGAAAAGGAAAAAAGTCGACGCCAAATCTATAAAGGTTCAGACGAGGAACAGCAGGAACGCGAATTTGTGAAACTGAAAAAATCGAAGGGGATACGCACATACTTCGAATTGCATGAATCCGAAATTTTACTCGGGCACGAAGCAGTGGCACATTCCGCTAAACTGAAAAAATATTTAGAGCTAAAAAACCTTCCGGAACAAGATAAGGAGAAAAAAAAGGAGCTTCGGATGTTAAAAAAGGATGTGGACATTAAAACTTACCTGAAATTTGAACATTCAAAACAACTCAGGATATACCGCGATGCAGTCGGAAGCTATAATTTGAAAAAATTTGAAGAACTAAAAGCAATTGTTGGAACAGATGATTTTAAAAACCATGTTGCTTTTTTAAAAGATAAAAAGAAGTTTGAAAAAACCGATGCATTTAAAAAGTATAACCGTTTTAAAGAATTGAAAAACAGCGATGATATTAAATTTTATCATAAGTTTGAAAAGTCGCCTCTATTAAAAAATTATTACGATGTTAAAGATTCGGCAGACCTGAAACGTTTTCTGGAATTGAAGGATATTGTCACTTCCGGCGAGTACCTTGAGAGAAAAGCTTATCTGGAAGATCCAAAAAAATGGGAAAAATCGGAAGAGTATGCGCATGAACAAAAATACCATGAGATGAAATCCCGTCCGCACCTGGTTAAATACTTTAAGTACAAGGGATCGAATGCGTTTGATTTTTTCAGGCAGTGGGAGGTTACATTTGAAGACGAGTTTTCAGGTGTTGGGCCCGATTCTCAAAAATGGTCGGCTAATGCATTGTGGGCCCAAAAAACTCTGGGGAAGAATTATGCCATGCCTGGCGATTTGCATATATACACAAATGGAAACAATATTTCAACGGGTGGAAAACTGGTTATTGAAACCCGAAAAGAAAAAGCCAAAGGTATGGTATGGAAAATGCCGGCCGGTTTTGTGCCGGCGGAATTTGACTATACATCGGGGGTAATATCTTCTGCAAATGGTTTTTGGTTCGAAGACGGCATTGTTGAGGCAAAAATAAAATTCAATCCGGTAAAAGAGGCAGTAAGCTCATTTTCACTTTTGGGTGAAAAAAGTTCTCCGGGCGTTTACCTTTTGGAAATGGGACTGAAAAACCGGGTTGGAATTGCATCAATTGACGAAAAGGTTAAACTGAAAATGAACGGACTCGATATTTCCAATCTGAAAAAAGGGAGGTGGTATATTTTTACACTCGAAAAATCTAACGGTAATTTTATCTGGAAAATTAATGAAAAAGAAGTATTCCGAACCGGGGAAAGACACATTGATTTTCCTTTGCATATTAACCTGCAAACAATTGTTGTCAATCAGATTCCCGGTTCAAAATTGCCTGTGCGGTTTCAGGTTGACTGGATAAGGTGCTACAAGAAGAAATGAAGCAACATGTAATTCAAACTAAAAACAAACTCGAAGAGGGACTGCTTTTCAAAATTTCTCCTTTTAAGGAGGTGATAAAAAAGACTCGTCCGCATAAACACGAAGAATATTTCGAACTCATTTTTCTGAAAGAAGGCGAGGGATTTCATACCATCGAAGAGGAGAAGTTTGTGGTGTCAACTCCTGAAGTTTATTTTTTGAAACCAGGCCAGTTACATTTCTGGCAATTTACTTCCATTCCAAAAGGTTTTGTCATTATTTTCAGGGAATCGGAATTCGATGCGTTAAAGGAAAGCGAGCTGGCAGAACTTTACCGTTTGCTCAGTTTGAATAAACGAATTGGTTTCTCCAATCACTCTTATCCTGAAAACCTTTTGCAGGAAATTTATGCTGAATTTCAGGCCAGCGGCACGTATTCCCGGCAAATTATTCACGGATTGCTGAAAGCCCTGTTCGGAAAGTTATTGCAGCTTGTTGATAATGAGATACAAAAACCGGTTGTCTCCCTTTCGCTGTTCGATAGATTTCAACAACTGCTGACCAAAGAGTGCCCGCGCCTGCACAAAGTGAATGAATTTGCCGCGTTGCTGCACACTACCCCGCAAAACCTCAATTCCACCTGCCGGAAACAGGCAAAAAAAAGCGCCGGAGAACTGATTTCCGAACGGATTTTACTTGAGGCAAAAAGATACATTCTGCACACCGATTTCACCGTGAATGAAATTACCGAACTGATTTCATTTTCCGATACTTCCAATTTTGTTAAATTTTTCAAAAAAGCTGAAGGAACCACTCCGTTGCAGTTCAGAGCAAAATATTTTCAATAATACCATTATCCAGGTTATTTCTACCATAATTATTTGATTTATGCGAATTATTTTGTGCGGTGCAAATTGATTCGTTTATGCTGGAAATCATCATAATAAGTATTGCAGCCTTTTTTACAGCCATTCTTACCTTTTTTTCAGGGTTCGGACTGGGAACCATTCTAATGCCGGTTTTTGCCTTGTTCTTTCCGGTGGATATTGCCATTACTTTAACCGGTGTGGTACATTTTGCCAACAATATTTTTAAAATGGGTCTGGTGGGAAAAATGGCCAGCAAACCGGTGCTCATCCGGTTTGGTGTTCCGGCCATTCTGGCATCTTTTGCCGGAGCCTGGGTTTTGCTCCGCATAACCGGATTGCCTTCGGTTTACGAATACCAGTTGTGGGGAAACACTTTCGAAATCACCCCGGTAAAACTGACTATTGCCGTATTACTGCTGTTTTTCTCCCTGCTTGAAGTTCTGCCCGTTCTGAAGAAATTGGAATTTGGTGGGAACAAACTCATTATCGGTGGAATTCTTAGTGGTTTTTTCGGTGGCCTGGCAGGTATTCAGGGTGCATTCCGGAGTGCATTCCTCCTTAAAAGCGGGCTTTCGAAAGAGGCCTTTATTGCTACCGGTGTCATCATTGCCTCACTGGTTGATATCACGAGGTTATCAGTTTATGCATCGCGATTTACCTCCTCCGGTTTGTCAGAGAATGTGATTTTGCTTGTATCTGCCACCTTTACTGCTATAGCGGGCGCTTTTGTCGGTAAGAAGCTTTTAAAAAAGGTAACCTTCCGAACCGTTCAGCTTTTGGTTGCCGGTATGCTGATGATTATTTCCATCGGTCTGGGAATAGGAGTTATTTAGAAATTAAAATGATTACAATTCCAACCATCAAAATAAATCGAAAGAGAAGAACTTATTAGAGATAAATATGTTACATCATAAAATTTAACAAATCAACGATGAAAAAAGTAACACTTAACCGGATTCTAAAGTTCGGTTCCAAATCAGTTATTTTGGTCTTTTTATCCTTAATCGATGCGGAATTTTCTTTCGGACAATCCGATTTGAAATCGCTGCTTTTAATGGCCGAAGAAAATTACCCGCTCATTGCGGCAAAGCAAGCCGAAGCAGAGGCGGCACAGGTAAACGTGGCCCTCGAAAAAAACATGCTGCTTCCTTCACTGGATGCAGCCTACCAGGCCAATTACTCTACCTACAACAACATCACGGGTATGAGTTACCCGGGAATGTTGATGCCCATCAGCGGTCCGCCGACTGCGGAGAATTTTAATAATCCCGTTCCCGGTTCAGCAGTGAGTTTGCTGCTGAAATGGGCGCCGGTAACTTTTGGCCAGCGTGCCGCAGAAGTGGAATACAAAAGGAAACTTTACGAAAAGAATCTGGCAGGCATTGAAGATGAAGTACTCAGATTAAAATTCAGGGTGGCATTTCTTTACCTCGAAATGGCAACTACCAAAGAACTTATCGGGGTTTTTCAGAATAACATCGAACGGAATGAATTTAACCTGAGGCAGGTGTCTTCGCTTGTTGGGGCAGGTCTTCGTCCGGGAGTTGACAGTCTTCGTTTTAAAAGCGAATTGTCAAAAGCACGTACGGAGTTGTACAGGCTTGAAAACCTGCTTGAAACACAAAAACAGGAGTTGAAGGAACTTCTGGTATCGGATGCGTTCAGGGATATTGAAATGCACGTTTTTTTTATGGAAAATCTTCCTGCAGTGCCTGGGAATTTGCAGGATGCAACCGGAAATCCGGCATTAAAAATGGCCCGGTTTGAACTGGAAGCCAGTCAGGCCCGTTTAGCTCAGGTCAGCCGCTCGTGGACCCCGAAACTCGAATTTTGGGGAACTACCTATGCCCGAGGTTCGGGAATTGCTTTCGATGGAACGGTTAGCAAGACCGATGGCTTGTCGTTTAGCCGTTACAACTACGGTGTGGGACTTCAGCTTGCGTTTCCAGTTCTTGATTTAACCAATGTTAAGTTAAGAACCAACAGGCAGGAAGCTGTGGTCAGGTCGTTTGAGAATTATTTCCGGCAAACACAAATTGCCCTGAATAAGGAAGAGGCCGTTGCACAGAATGATTTTAAAACTTCGCTGCTGGTTGCTGCCGAAATTCCCGTGGAATACGAAGCCAGCCAAGCAGCTTTTCATGCCATTCAAACGCGCTACTCTGCCGGATTGATAGATTATTCTGAACTGATTCAGGCACAGTACGATTTGCTGCACGCCGAAGCCAGTCTGAAAAATGCCTTTGTTTCCTCCTGGAAGTCGTTGCTGAAACTGGCGGTTATACGGGGAGATCTAAATATATTCCTAAATCAAATTCAAAACTGATATGAAGAAATTAATTGAAGGAGCACTGAGTAAACCCATTACCGTTATGGTGGCTGTGCTGGCCATCGCATTTTTCTCTTTTCTGGCCATCCGCAGCATGAAGGTGGACATTTTTCCGACTTTCGGCCTGCCTACTATTTATGTGGCTCAGCCTTACGGCGGTTTATCGCCCGAACAAATGGAATCGTTTGTAACCGGTTACTACGAATACCATTTTTTGTATGTTACCGGGGTTAAATCGGTAGAATCGCGTTCGGTTCAGGGAAATGCGCTCATAAAAATTATTTTTCACGAAGGAACCGATATGAGCCAGGCCGCAGCCGAAGTGGTAGGTTATGTAAACCGTTCGCGGGCGTTTATGCCGCCCGGAACAGTTCCGCCCTTCATCACCCGTTTCGATGCGGGAAGTGTGCCTGTGGGGCAGTTGGTATTTTCATCGCAAACCCGCACATTGGGCGAAATTGCGGATTTGGCATTGTTCCGGGTAAGACCGATGTTTTCCACTCTGCCAGGAGTTTCGGCTCCTCCCCCGTTTGGCGGCAGCGCCAAAACAGTTATTGTTAAAGTTGACCCCGAAAAGGTTCAGCGTTACAATTATACTCCCGATGAAATAGTGCAGGCACTGGCCGAGTTTAATTCCATTTCTCCGGCGGGAAACCTGCGTATGGGCGATGAAATGCTCATTACTCCGCAAAATACAGTGGTGGAAAATGTAAAAGATTTTGAAAATATTCCGCTCAAAATGGGAAGCGGAGCATCGGTTTACCTGCGCGATTTGGCAACTGTTGAAGTTGGCGCTGATGTAACCACCGGTTATGCCCTGGTTAACGGCGCCCGTTCGGTGTATATTCCGGTAACCAAAAGAGCTGATGCATCTACCTGGGAGGTGGTAAAAAACGTAAAAAGGGCACTTCCCGATATGCAGGCAGCAGTTCCGGCAGACATCAACGTTTCCTATGAGTTCGACCAGTCGGGTTATGTGATGAACTCGCTGAAAAACCTGCTTTTCGAAGGAGGATTGGGAGCAATTCTTACCGGTCTTATGGTGCTTTTATTCCTTGGCGACCGGCGTGGTGCGCTCATCGTTGTGCTAACAATTCCAATTGCCCTGCTTACCAGCGTAATCTTTTTGAATATGATTGGGCAAACCATCAACATTATGACACTGGGCGGTTTGGCGCTTTCAGTTGGAATTCTTGTTGATGAGGCAACAGTGACCATCGAAAACATTCACCGGCACATGGAAATGGGAAAGGTCAAGGCCACGGCGATTTTGGATGGTTGTAAGGAAATTGTTACACCCAAACTGCTTATTCTGTTCAGTATTCTTGCGGTGTTTGTTCCGGCCTTGTTTATGTCTGGCGTACCACGCGGAATGTTCCTGCCCATGTCGCTGGCAGTTGGTTTTGCCATGATTGCCTCATTTATACTCTCCATGACATTTGTTCCGGTGATGGCCGTGTGGATTATGAAACACATGAAACATGAAGAAAATGAAAACAGCGGTTTCGGACGATTCAAAAAACGGTACCTTGGTTTTATTCAGGAATTGACCAAAAGAGCCCGGTTAAGCCTGGCTGTTTATTTTATTCTTGCAGCAGGCCTTGTTGCAGCAGGTTTCTATTTTATCGGGCTGGATATTTTTCCTAAGGTAGATGCCGGACAAACACAAGTGAGGCTGCGTATGGCAACCGGCACCCGTGTTGAACGTACCGAAGAGGCAACAAAAGAATTGCTGAATATTGCAGAAGAAATTGTAGGGGATGGAAACGTTGAAATCAGCTCGGCATTTATCGGGACCCAGCCATCCAGTTTTCCGGTTAACCTCATTCACCTCTGGACAAGCGGCCCGCAAGAGGCAGTTATACGGATAAATCTAAGCAAAGAGGCTCATTATCCTATCGAAAAATTTAAGGAAGAAATGAGGGCACGTTTTAAAATTAAATTTCCTAATGCCCAACTTTCTTTTGAACCGGGCGATTTGGTTGACCAGGTGATGAATCTGGGGTCGACAAATCCCATTGAGGTGGCCGTTTTGGGCCGAAACCTGGAATCTTCGCTGGTAATTGCCGAACAGTTGAAAAACAACCTGGCCAAAGTTTCCTTTTTTCGGGATGTGCAAATAACAACTCCACTTGATTACCCGGGGCTGAAAATTGAAATCGACCGCGTAAAAGCCGGTCAGTTGGGATTAACTGTTGATAATATTGCCAAATCAATGGTAGCAGCTACTTCCTCAAGCCGGTTTACCAAACCGAACTACTGGCGCGATCCTGTTTCAGGCGTGGCTTACCAGGTTCAGGTGGAATACCCGCAGCACCAGGTTAATAAACCCGAAGACATTGAAATGATTCCGGTGAACAATGAAGCCGACCGGAAAATTTACCTGCGCGATGTGGCCGATTGGAACCGGATTTCAACTCCTGCCGAATATGACAGGCTGAACCAGCAACGGTTCATTACGCTAACCGCGAACATTCATGAAAAAGATTTGGGGGCGGCTGTAAAAGAGCTCGACAAAGCCATTGCCGGTTTAGGCGAACTGCCGGCAGATGTGAATGTGTTAAAAAGAGGGCAGGTCGATTTGCTGAATCAGACCACCGCTGAACTGCAAGAGGGATTGTTGATTGCCATAATTGTAATTTTTCTGATGCTGGCAGCCAGTTTTCAGTCCTTTAAAGTGGCGCTGGCAACCGTTTCTATTCTCCCGGCGGTCGTTGGAGGTTCAGTTTTGCTGTTGCTTCTGACCGGGCATACGCTTAATATTCAGTCCTATATGGGAGCAATAATGGCGGTTGGGGTGGCAGTTGCCAACTCCATTCTATATGTTACCAATGCTGAAGATTTGCGGGAACAAGGCGACAAACTGCCGTTTTTCAACGCTTCGTCCAACCGGCTTCGGCCAATTATGATGACCAGTTTTGCCATGATTGCCGGTATGACACCTATGGCTCTCGGCTTAGGTGAAGGGGGTGACCAGATTGCCCCGCTTGGAGTTGCTGTAATTGGCGGACTGATTTTCTCTATGTTCAGCACATTGATTTTCCTTCCGCTCATTTACCGGGCTCTGGTTGGAAAAAAAGGTTTTGCAAGTGTCTCTTTGAACCCACTTGACTTCCACAGTAAATATTTCGAAAAACAATAAAATACATATAAAATGAAAAGAATTATGATCATTCCGGCCGTTGCCACATTATTCTTCATTACTTCGTGCGCATTAAAGGCAGAAAATGAAGGACAGGTCGGTCAAAGTAAAACTCAATTGGCAGAAGATGTGAAAAGTGCATTTGTACTGGAAAAGCAGGAGGTTAGTTTTTCTCTGAACCTGCCTGCTGAGTTACTGCCTTATGAAAAGGCTGAAATTCATGCAAAGGTGGAAGGGTATGTCCGGACTGTAATGGCAGATATTGGCGATGAAGTGAAAAAAGGGCAGGTACTGGCCCGTCTTGACGCACCGGAAGTTGCAGCACGTCATGCCGAAGCACGGGCAAAATATAACGAAACACAGGCCAGGTTTTATGCCAGCAAGGATAAATATTCCCGCATCCTGAATGCTTCCAGGCAGGTGGGAGTGATTTCGGAAACAGAAGTTATTTCTGCCAAAAACCAGATGTTGTCTGACAGTGCTGCATTGGTTTCTGCTGAAGCCATGGCTGATGCCTACAAACAATTACAGGAATACCTGACTATTCGCGCCCCGTTCAATGGTCGTGTGACCCATCGTTCCATTGATGTCGGTGATTTTGTGGGAAATTCAGGAAAACTGGCTTTGTTTATATTGCAGAATCCTTCACGTTTGCGTTTGCGGGTTCATGTGCCTGAATCGCAGGTGGATAATAATCCTTCCGAAGAAGACCTGAAGTTTGCTGTGAACGCCGCTGCCGGTAAAACGTTTCATGCAAAGCTGTCACGAAAATCGGGAAGTATTAACCGTGAAACACGCACCGAACTATGGGAGTATGAATATGACAATTCAGCCGGTGATTTGAAACCCGGAATGTACGCCACAACGCAGTTGCAGTTAAAACGCCCCGAAGAATCGTTTGTGGTACCGTTTCCGGCAGTGGTTACTTCCATGGAACGTAAATTTGTTATTCGCGTAACCAGCGGGGTAGCCGAATGGGTGGATGTACATGAAGGAATATCTTTGGAAAACGGAAAGGAAATTTTTGGAAACCTTAAGGAAGGAGATACGTTACTTTCAAGAGGAAGCGAAGAATTAAAACCCGGAAGTCCGGTAAACGTTAAAATTGAATAAAATGGGGTGCGCCCTGATGTCTGTGTCAGGGTGTACAATTTTAAAAATTTAAAACGATGTTCATGAATCTGAAAAATAAGTTGTTCCATTCAAAAGAAGTCCGGTCGTTTGTTATCATCCGGTTGATTGTCGGTCTTGTTTTTTTTTCCGAAGGAATTCAGAAATTTCTTTTTCCGGAAATTGTGGGAGTGGGGCGTTTTGAAAAAATAGGTTTTGAAAACGCCGAATTTCTGGCCTGTTTCGTGGCAAGTTTTGAGATTGTTTGCGGGGTATTGATTTTAATTGGATTTCTAACCCGGCTGGCAACTATCCCTCTGTTAATCATTATGGCAACTGCCATAATCAGTACAAAAATTCCTGTTTTACTGAATGAAGGTTTTTGGTTTATGGCACATGCCGCGCGCACCGATTTTGCCATGACCATGCTGCTGATTTTTCTGCTGATAAACGGAGCAGGGAAATGGTCGGTGGATGAAAGAGTATGAAGAAATTAAACTTTTAGTCGTCTCAACCTTTCCACATAAACCTCAAAATCCTCTTCGCCGAAAAGCACAAAACGAATGTGTTTAACAAATTTTAATTCGGGTATCACTTCCTGCACTGTTTGCAGTGTGATATCGGTTGCAGCTTCAAACGGATAGCCAAAAATTCCGGTTGAAATGGCCGGGAATGCCACCGAATCAATTTCTTTTTCATCGGCAAGTCGGAGGGCATTCCGGTAGCAATCGGCCAGCAGCAGGTTTTCGGGTTTGTCTTTGCCATAAACCGGGCCCAGACAGTGAATAACATATTTATTGGGAAGATTGTGCGCCGCAGTAATAACCACCTCGCCGGGATTGATAGGCGCTATAGGTTGGCATTCTTCAGCAAGTCCGGGACCGGCAACCCGGTGAATAGCCCCAGCCACTCCGCCGCCGGGCATTAGTTGTGCATTGGCTGCATTCACGATGGCCGTCATATCGGGCTGACTGGTAATGTCACCATGAACGGCCTGTAAAATAACTTTTCCTACCTGTTTTTTCATGGTGTTCATTTTTAAAGTTTTACAAATACTTTCACATTCAAAGATATAAAACTAACGGGTGATGTTCAACTTATACAGGATGAATTATTCCTGTTAATTACTTCCTGAGATTTATCATTAAGCAATTATTCTAAAATAATGGCAAAAACATTTAAAAGGGTCTTTCGTTAATTAGGTTTGATATTGATACATTTATAAACTGAATTTTTAATTTTATTCAGATAAAAATGATTATGAAACGATTAACAATACCGGTGATACTTTTGGTTTGTATTTTTTATTTTGATACAAATGCACAGCAGAAATTTGAAAGGGAAAGCCGCATTAGAGCGGAAGATGTTCCACCGGAAGCGTTACGTTTTATAGAAACTGTAGAAATGAAAACCAGATGGAAATGGTATTTCGAGGAAAACCTGGAAGGGAACTCAGTGGAGGCTAAAACAAAACACAAAGGAAAAAGGTATAGCGTCGAGTTTGATGTTTCCGGCAAAATTCAGGATGTGGAGATTGAAATTGACTGGCAGGAATTGGACGAATTAGTTCGCAAAAATATTTCAGACGAGCTGGACTCTCTGTTCACCAGGCACAAAATAAATAAGATTCAAATTCAATATTATGCTGAGAGCTCCATTTTAATTGCCATTCTTAACAGCGAAGCGCCTGCTTCCCGGGCCAGGATTCAATATGAAATTGTTGTGAAAGGAAGAACTACCGGTCGTCCGAAACTTTACGAGTTAACTTTCAGCGACAAAGGAAAGCTGCTTGAATCAGCAGAAATTATTTTCAGAAACACAGATAATCTTGAATACTGAGATGAGAATTTTTTTTACACTGCTTTTGCTTGTCTTTTTTATTGGAAAAACGACTGGCCAGGATACATACCTTTTGGGAACGCTTCCATCTTTTAATTTGAATAAGGGAATAAACAGTGACTGGAGTTTAAATTTGAAAGCTGAAGGCAGACTGCTTTTTTTGCAGGGCGAATTTGGAGGTGAAGCACACTCAGACATAAATCTTCAGTTGGCTGATTTTGCGCTAACCGCCTCCCGGAAAACCGGGCTGAACAATTCACTGGCGGGAGGTTACCAAATTCGGTTGAGAGGAGAACAAATCTTTCACCGGTTTATTCAACAGTTTACTTTGGTTAGTCGTTATGAAGCATTTCGAATGGCACACCGGTTTTCATCCGACCAGACTTTTGACAGCGATAATCCCTGGGAAATCAGACTTCGCTATAGAATTACCGCCGAAATTCCGTTAAATGGCCAATCGGTCGATCCGGGCGAATTTTATCTGAAACTGAATAACGAATACCTGAACAGCTGGGAGGAGGGTGATTCCGATTTGGAAATCCGTCTGGTTCCTTTGGCCGGGTATGAATTTACTGATAATAATAAACTGGAATTTGGTCTCGATTACCGATTGTCTTCCTTTATCGACGGGAGTTCACGCAATAGTTTCTGGTTTTATGTCGGCTGGTTTTTAAAGGTATAACCCAATCGATGCCAGAAAATAATAGGATAAATGTAAAATTCAACGTAAGAAATTCAACATTGAATTACAAGTACTTCATAGACTGGGACAGTAAATAACTGCAACTGTAGTTGTAAATATAAACGAAATATTTTGGATGTTAGTAAATATTAACTAACTTTGTTTCGATTTTAATTTGATAAAAATAAAAAACGGATAGCATAATGGTGGACTATTCTTCACAACAAAAAAATCCCAAAGAGCTTTATAATGCTGAGATTGCGGGCAGCGAACGCCTTCGCGCACTCATCCTGATTGGAATGCTGGGACTGGAAGCCATCCTGCTTATGGTCATCTATTTTTTCTACCGCAACCAGTACCTCTCACTTTTCAATAACCACATCGCCATTTATGCCATCCTCATTTTTACTATGGTTATTATTGTTTATGAAGCATTTATACATTTTTTTATTGGCAAAAAAATGAGAATGTTTTTTCACCACAGGAGCATCTTTGGTTATGTAAATTCATTTTCCGAAATATCGCTTTTAACGGTTTTATTCATTTTCATTGTGGAGTATTCAGGCCAAACGGTCATTCTTCAGGCTCCTGCAACGCTCACCTATTTTCTTTTTATCGTGCTTTCCACGCTGCGTTTAAACTTTAAACTTTCTGTTTTTTCAGGTGGACTGGCGGCAATCCAATACGTTGCTGTATCTGTTTATTATTCCACTGTTTATAGCGGTGTGCCCGTGGATCGTTTTCATCCCGACTTAACCGGAATGCAGTACCTGGGACAGGGAATAATTTTGTTGATATCAGGCATTGCGGCTGGTTTTGTAGCCGATCTGATTAAAAAGAAAATGCTGGTTTCGTTCAAAAGCATCAAAGAAAAAAATGAAGTCATCGACCTGTTCGGCCAGCAAATTTCACCGCAAATTGCCGAAAGTATTATCAAGAAGAAGGAAGAACTTTCAGGTACCCGAAAAAAAGTGTGTGTGATGTTTCTTGACATCCGGAACTTTACTCCCTTTGTCGAAAGCCATAAACCGGAAGAGGTTGTTGCTTACCTCAACAAGCTTTTTCATTTTATGATCGACAGCGTGCAACGCTACGATGGCGTTATCAACCAGTTTTTGGGCGATGGATTTATGGCCACTTTCGGCGCCCCGGTGTCAGAAGGAAACATTCCGCAAAAAGCGGTTAGGGCATCCATGGAAATCATCGAAAAAGTAAAACAGGAGAACAATGCAGGAAATATTCCTGAAACTAAAATCGGGATTGGCCTGCACTACGGCGAGGCAGTTATCGGAAACATTGGTTCTGCGATACGCAAACAGTATTCCATAACCGGAAATGTGGTGATAATGGCTTCGCGTATCGAACAATTAAATAAGCGCTGGCATTCGCAACTCATCATTTCCGAAGAAGTTTTCAATGAACTTGATGCTGAAGTGAAAGCGGTGTTTGTGCCTCAGAAAGCGGCAAAAGTTAAGGGGATTAACCGGCCGGTTTTACTGTATATTTTTAATGAAGAAATAAAAATGTCAAAAATTCAGAAACAATGAAGATGAATGAAACAATTATCAGGGAGGCTGAAAAGTTTGTTACGGGTCTCCTGAAAAATGAAACTCCGGAGGGTTATACCTACCATACCCTGAACCATACACTGGAGGTGGTAAAAAACGCCGTTTTTATCGGCACCAAAGAAAATTTGCCGGAAGATGAAATAAGCATCGTGCGGGTGGCAGCCTGGTTTCACGACGTGGGTTACATTAAAACCTACAAAGGGCATGAGAAAGAGAGTGCCGCAATGGCTTCCAAATTTCTTGAAAGCCAGGGTTTGGATGAAAATATCCGTGTATCTGTCGCCGAAAGTATTCTGGCAACTGCTTTTCCCCAAAATTCCGAAAGTCGGGTAGCCAAAGTACTTTGCGATGCCGATTTTATGCACCTGGGCCAGGAAAACTATTTTGAACAGGCTGAAAAGCTCCGGCAGGAGCAGAAGAATGCGGGTATTCGCAAAATAAAAAAAGCCGAATTCGACCAGGAGTCGCTCAACTTGTTTGAGGAGCATTGCTGGCACACAGCTTTTTGTAAAAATAAACTGGATGAACCAAAGCAGAAAAACCTTGAAATATTGAAGGATCGCATTGCCAAACGGATCACCAAAGCGAAAATGAAAGCTGCCAAATCGAAAAGCTATTCACGCGGTGTGGATTCCATGTTTAAACTGACTGCCCGCAACCAGATTAACCTGAGCCACATTGCCGATAATAAATCCAATATTCTCATTTCGCTGAACGGGATCATCATTTCATTGGCGCTGGCTACCCTTGTGAGTAAATTTAAGCAGGAGCCCGTCATAATTGTACCTACCATCATTTTCATCCTGTTCAGTTTGTCCACCATTGTGCTGGCTATACTTTCCACCCGGCCAAATATATCTTCGGGCAAATTTACGCGGGAAGACATAAAGCAAAAGAAAGTAAATCTGATCTTTTTTGGAAACTTTTATAACATGGCCCTGGAAGAATATGAATGGGCCGTTGCTGAAATGATTAATGACGACCCTTATCTCTATTCCACACTCACCAAAGACCAGTATTCATTGGGAAAAGTGCTGGCCAAAAAATACCAGTTGCTGCGCTGGGCTTATAATGTTTTTATGGTGGGACTGGTAATTAGTGTGGCCGCGTTTCTCTTTGTATTTATATGAATTATTTAAGGTTAGAATGACAATTGAAAGGATTAGGACAATTTGCAATGAAAACAAAAAAGAAACTGGAATTTATCCAAACAGAGGTTGAAGAAATCATCAGTAAAGCAGAAAAGCTGGAAACCGAATATGCTGACAGCTTGTCTGCCGTGCACCCGGTTTATCACGAAAGTGCGCTCAACCTTTTGCATTATCTGGCTTTTCGGAGTTTTGACATCGGTGAATTGCAGCAACGTCTCCGGTACCTTGGGTTGCCCGACCTGGCCAACATTGAAGGACACGTGATAACCAGCCTGCAAACCATTCAGACCATCATTCACATGCTACTGGATAGCAACGATGCACTGTCGCATAAAAGCGGCATCAGCATTAAACGCAGCGAAAAACTGCTGCGCAAAAATACCAGGCGGTTGTTTGGAAATAAATCGAATAAACGGAGGACCCGGATTATGGTTACATTGCCTTCGGAGGCGGCTGAAAACTTTCCGTTGGTGAACCAATTGATGCAAAACGGGATGAACAGCGCCCGTATCAACTGTGCCCACGATGACGAACCGGCTTGGACTGCGATGATTGAAAACGTGAAAAGGGCCGGTAAAAATGTGAAACGAAAGTGCAAAATAATGATGGACCTGGGCGGTCCTAAACTGCGAACCGGCCCCATGCAACCCGGCCCGCAGGTTGTGCACATCAAACCGCTGCGCGATTCGCTCGGAACAGTGGTGCAGCCTGCCCGGGTCTGGATTGCTCCTCCCGATGTTCCGCCACCCGGAAAAAATGCCGACGCAATTATTCCGGTCAGCAATTCATTTATTGAAAAAATCAGACGGGGGAATGACCTTTTGTTTACCGATTCACGGGGTAAAAGTTGCCGGATGGAAATTATCCGAAAGCAAGGTAAAGGCAGATGGGGACTTTGTTCTGATTCAGCATACATTACCACCGGCACAGAGCTGGTTTTGCATAAAGTGAAAGAAACCGGTAAAGAAAAAAATTACGTGGCTGAATTGCTTTCTTCAGAACAGTTTATTACCCTGCATATTGGCGACACTCTTTTGCTTCACAGTGCGCCTCTGGCCGGAGAACCTGCCCGCTACGATTCGCAGGGAAATCTGGTCAATCCGGCACACATTTCCTGCACGCTGCCCGAAATAATTCATTTTGTAAAAACGGGTGAACCTCTTTACCTGAACGATGGAAAAATTGAGGGAGTGGTTGAAAAAGTGCGGCGCGATGAGATGGAAATCACCATCACTTATGCCTCGGCATCCGGCAGCAAGCTAAAAGCCGATAAAGGCATCAATTTCCCGGAAACGGACATGGCACAAAGCGGATTAACCGAAAAAGACAGGGATGACCTTCCTTTTGTGGCCCGGAATGCCGATGTCGTCAACCTCTCTTTTGTAAACCAGGCGTCTGATGTAAAAGCCCTGCAGCAGGAACTGGAAAAATACGAGGCCTCTACAGGAATTGTATTGAAGATTGAAACCCGGAATGGATTTAAAAACCTGCCTGAAATTCTTTTACAAGCCATGCAAACTTATCCGGTGGGCGTAATGGTGGCGCGGGGTGATTTGGCTATTGAAACCGGCTGGGAAAATTTCGCCACCATTCAGGAAGAGATTATGCGCTTGGGCGAAGCTGCTCATATCCCGGTTATCTGGGCTACCCAGGTTCTCGAGTCTCTGGCAAAAAAAGGAGTGCCCACCCGTTCTGAAATTACCGATGCCGCTTTGTCACAACGGGCCGAATGTGTCATGCTCAACAAAGGTCCATACATTGAAAAAGCGTTAAAAACACTGAATGAAATATTGGTGAAAATGCAAAACCACCAGAAAAAACGGCAAACTATGTTACCCCGGTTAAAGCACAGTGATGGATTGAGCCTGCTGTATGCTGAACCGGAAGCTTTAACGAAAGAAATTTAATATATGAATGCTGAAGAATTTTAAATATCTGATAATTGGTTTTTTCAGTTTATTCTTCGGGTTAGTTAATGCCCAGGAAGAAAGTGTACACAGTATCTTTGTTACGGGAAATACCTTTGGAAGGAATACTGAGATGGAGCTTTTTAACCAATGGAAAAACCAGGCCGGCATGCAGAAAAATTTTGCTGTTTTACTGGCTGGTAATGCTGTTGATGCGGAAACCGGAAAATTTCCCGGTGAATTGTTGCTGAATGAGAAACATCCGTTGCTGATCGCACCCGGAAAAACCGAATGGGCGGGCGGTTCCCGCAAAGGAAAAGATTTTATTAAACAGTTGACAGACGAGCTGGCGGTGAAATATCGGAATCCGGTATTTTATCCCGATGAAGCTTGTCCCGGTCCAACTGAAGTGGTTCTCTCAGATAACCTTGTGGTGATTTTGATTGACTCATGGTGGTGGGTGCATAAATACGACCGCCGTTTTAACAAATGCGATATCGAAAACCGGGGCGATGTGCTCATTCAGATTGAAGATGCCATCCGCCGGCATTACGCCGGAAAACATGTGGTGGTAGCCGGGCATCATTCCCTGAAAAGTTTTGGAAACACCAGCGGTTATTTTTCTGCCGAACAATGGCTGCTGCAATTGCCCTATACTTTTTACCGCAAACTTCCCGGCACCCAGTACGATAACCAGCACCCCGACTTTAAAAGTTTCCGGAGTGGATTGCTTTCAGTATTAAAGAAATACCCCGATGTGGTGTATCTTTCTGCCGGAGAAGCCAGTTTGCAGTATTTTCAACACGAAAACACCCATTTTGTCATTTCCGGTTCGTGGCAAAACCGGGATTATGTAAGGAAAGATTTGCCGGAATTCGGGTCGGACGAGAAGGGTTTTGCACAACTCACTTTCTCATCCGAAGGAAGATGCCACCTTTCTTTTTATAATGCAGATGAAGTTCTTTTTAGAAAAATTCTTTACGAAAAAAAGTTTTCGGCAGATAAGCCCGAAACTATAATTACAGGGCAGTTTCCCGACAGTGTGGAAGCAGTTGCAAGCGCAAAATACAACATTTCTGAATCGGCTTACATTTGGATGGGCCAAAATTACCGGGATGTTTGGGCTACTCCGGTGAAAGCAACGGTATTTGACATCGGTACAAAAAAAGGCGGACTGAAAATTGTAAAGCGTGGCGGAGGACAGCAAACCTTTTCATTACGACTTGAAGATAAAGATGGAAGACAGTATGTTTTGCGCTCTGTTGACAAATATGTGGAAGGCGCTGTGCCGGAGCAATTGCACAAAACCTTTGCTGTGGATTTGGTGCAGGACCAGATTTCAGCTTCCAATCCCTACGCTGCACCGGTAGTGGCGGCACTGGCCGGGGTTGCAGGTGTTTTTCATACCAATCCGGAAGTGGTGTATGTGCCCGATGACCCGCAATTCGGAATTTATCGCCGCGACGTGGCCGGTAAATTGTTTTTGTTTGAGGAACGCCCCGATGACGACCGCAGCGATGTGGCGAGCTTTGGGCGTTCGGAAAACATCATTTCCACTGCGAAGGTGATAGAAAAAACCACCGCTTCTTCCAATCATTTAGTGGATGAAGATGCGGTGCTGCGCGCCCGCCTGTTCGACATTGTAATAAACGACTGGGACCGGCACGATGACCAGTGGCGGTGGGCCGGTTTTGAGCAAAACGGAAAAACGGTTTACAAACCCATTCCGCGCGACCGCGACCAGGCATTTTTTGTGAATGAAGGCATAATTCCCTGGATTGCCGCCCGCAAGTGGCTGCTGCCCAAAATTCAGGGGTTTACTGAGTACACCGAAAACATGGAAGGCCAGTCATTCAACGCCCGTTATTTCGACCGCTCCTTTCTTACCCAAAGCAGTTGGGACGAGTGGCATCGGCAAATCGATTCGCTCCGGGTTCTACTTACATCTGAGAAAATTGATTCGGTCATGTATGCTTTTCCCAAAGAAGTTTATCCACTTTGGGGCCCTGAAATCGCTCGTATTTTACAGGCTCGCCTTGATAACCTTGAGCTTATGGCACGAACTCTTTATTTGTCGCTGGCAAAAGAGGTGAGTATCACTGGCACGGAGGAATCCGATTATTTTGAAATCATGGTTCCTTCAGACACGGTACTCAAGATTTCGGGTTATGAACAGAAGAAAAACGGGCAAAAAGGACCACAGTTTTATCATCGTACGTTTTATGCTTCCGAAACGAGGAAAATACACCTCTACGGGTTAAACGGAGAAGACCGGTTCGAAATAAAGGGGAATCATCTTTCAAAAATTGAGTTGAATATTATCGGTGGAGACAACATAGATGAAATCGTTTCAATCGAAGGTTTAAAGCGCGAAAATATTTTTGTTTATGGTGACGGAAACACAGTGATTTCGCCTGACCGTTCTGTCAGATTAAAAAAACGGTTTGACCCTGAAGAGCTGGAATACGACCGAGAACTCTTTGAATACGATGTGGTTTATCCGGGTATTTTTTCCGGTTACAACCCCGATGACGACCTTTTTGTGGGAGGCGGTCCGGTTTTTACCAAATATTCCAGATACCGGCAGCAGCGATATGAAATTTTGGGGAATTACGCTATTTCCACAAGCGCTTTTAACATGCGTTTTGGCGCGCAGCAGAGTTTCCCGTTACGACGGGTGGAAATCAACTTCAGTTCGCAATTCAATTCTCCGGAATATGCAGGGAACTATTTTGGTATGGGAAATGAAACGGAATGGGAGGTTCCGCGCTCTGAAAAAGAATTTTACCGCCTGCGCATGAGCCGGTTTTATACGGAACTCGATTTTGTAAAGTGGCTGGATGTCGCCAGAATTCACAAAGCCGGTCCGGGACTGTTTTACAGTTTTACCGATGCAGAACAAACCGCCGGGCGTTTCATTGCTATGTCTGAAAACGGATTGACAGCCGACGACCTGGCAACTCATGCTTATACCGGTGCTTATTTTAAATATGAACTAAACACTTTGGCCGGCATGGAAAGAAAAACCGAAGAGGAGTTTGCCGGCAGCAATACTTTTCCCACCCGCGGAACGCATTTGAATACACGGGCAGGTTATTACGCCGGGCTTAATGAGGAAACAGACCATTTTCTGAAACTTTCGGGTGACTGGGTTACTTACCTTAGCTTTTCGCAACGACCCCGCGTAGTTTATGCCCTGCGTATCGGGGGTGAAAAACTGTTTGGCGATTATGCCTTCCACGAAGCGGCGACCCTGGGGCGCACCGAAAACCTTCGCGGATACAGGGAAACCCGGTTTTACGGAGATGCTTCGCTTTACCTGAATGCCGAGGTGCGCATCCGAATGAAGCAGTTTCAAACCTATCTGCTCAACGGCACGGCAGGTGTGTTGTTGTTCAACGATACGGGCCGGATATGGCTTGATGGTGAAAACTCGAAAAAGTGGCACAACGGAACCGGTTTGGGCCTGTGGTTTTCTCCTTTCGATATGGCTGTTATGAGTGTTTCGTATGCCGCAAGCGCTGATGACCGGTTGTTTAATTTTACGGTGAATTATCAGTTTTAGTATGAATGATTTAACACGCAAAATCACGAAGACGCGAAGGTTTTATCTGGCTTTTCAGCATATTGTTTTGCTGGTACTGATTATTTTACCGGAGATGACAACGTTTGCCAATCCGAAAATATATTTGATTCGCCATGCGGCGGTTGATTTGGGAAAGCCGGGCTGGGGGACTTCGAAAAATTCGGCACAATACAAGGAAGCTTACAATTTTGCGGGAATTGAAAATTTCAATCCGCAGGAGATTTTACAAAAAATTAAAAATTATGAAAATTTGGACACCGTGTTTTGCAGTCCGCAACCCAGGGCACAGGAAACGGCACTGATGCTTTTTGGTGAAAATGTTGTATTAAAAACCGACAGTGTATTAACCGAACTCGATTACCCGGTGGTGAAGGTACCCGTTATACAATTTCCGGTTAAGGGATGGCTTTTTATTTCGCGGGTTACCTGGATGGCCGGGCTAAACCGGAGAAAGAAAACCGGTTACAGAGACCGTCAGGAAGAACTGAATACCTTTTCGGATGAACTGATAAAATTTGCACACCAGAATGAGATGGCCATAGTGGTGGCTCATGGTATGTTAAACCGGGAACTGGTAAAGATTTTAAAAGACCGGGGCTGGGAATATTGCGAAAACGGAAAAGACGGGTATGGAAACCTTTCGGTGAATTGTTTTGAGCACAATATATTCAATAAATCTCTTGAATAATTGAATAATTGAATTATCTTTGTGGCAATTCATAAAAATAAGACAATGAAAGGTCGCGAATTTAAAGATGCCATGTACGACGGGCTTGCAAAATTGATGAAAGCCCTTGCCAATCCTGCACGTCTCGAAATAATAGAGATGCTCTCGCAGGGCGAAAAAAGCGTGGAAGGCGTTGTAGAAGCCACCAATCTCACTGTGGCTAATGCTTCACAGCACCTGCAGGTTCTAAAAAATAACAACATTGTCAAATCGAGGAAAGAAGGTCACTACGTTTTTTATTCGCTTATAAATGACGAAATTCTGGCGCTTTATCAGCACATTACAAAATATGCCGTAACCGAAATTGCCGAACTGGAAAAAACGTTGAACCGGCAACGCGAGGATAATAAAGCGCTCAACTCGGTAAGCCTCGATGAGTTGGAACAGATGATTCATAATAAAAATGTGTTGTTGATGGATGTGAGGCCATCAGAAGAATACGAGTTAGACCACATTACCGGAGCGATTTCCGTCCCAATGAAAGAATTGTTGTGTTGCCTGAAAGATTTTACAAAAGAGCAGGAAATCATCGCATACTGCCGCGGGCCGTTTTGTGTACTGGCCGACGAAGCCGTGAAAGTCTTGTCCGAGAACGGATTCAAAGTGCGCCGGCTTGATGAAGGGTATCCGGAATGGAAAATGAGACAATTGGAAAAAAGTATGCAATGATAATGAAAACACCAATTTATCTTGATTATAACGCCACTACCCCCATTTCCTCGGAAGTGGCGGAAGAGATGCTGCCTTATATCCGGACACATTTTGGAAACCCCTCCAGCGGCTATGACATTGGCCGGCAAAATAAGAAAGCCATTGAAAAGGCGCGGATGCAGGTGGCAAATCTTATTGGTGCATCCCCCGACGAAATTATTTTTACCAGCGGCGGCACCGAATCGAACAACCACGCCATTCGCGGGGCCGTTTTTGCCAATCAGCAAAAAGGCAAACACATTATTACTTCGCAGGTTGAACACCCGGCAGTGACGGAGGTTTGCAAATCCCTTGAAAAACAGGGTTACGAAATTACCTGGCTTCCGGTTGATTCCTTCGGGAAAGTAAACCCTGCAGACGTTGAAAAAGCGCTACGATCCGATACCGTGCTGATTTCCATTATGCACGCCAACAATGAAGTGGGCACCATTCAGCCCATAAAAGAAATTGGAGAACTAGCTAAAAAGCATGGCGTGCTTTTCCATACCGATGCCGCCCAATCGGTTGGTAAAATTGAAACTGATGTAAATGAACTGAATGTGGATTTGCTTTCCATTGCGGGTCATAAATTGTATGCGCCCAAAGGAATCGGCGCTCTGTATATCCGAAATGGAGTGAAGCTGGAAAACCTGATTTTTGGTGCTGGTCAGGAACGCGGATTACGCCCCGGTACCGAAAATGTACCTTACATTGTTGCATTGGGCAAAGCCTGCGAATTGACCAAAGAAAATCTGGAAAAAAACACACAGCACCTGTTTCAAATGAGGCAACGTTTGTTGGATGGGTTAAAAAACAAAGTTCGGACTGGAATAAAACTTAATGCCGACCTGAATAATTGCCTGCCCAATACTTTGAGCATTGCCTTCAACGGAGTGGATGCGCATACGCTGGCATCTTTTGTCAGCAGCGAGGTAAGTTTTTCCACCGGTTCGGCCTGTCATGCCGATTCTGTGGAAATATCGCCGGTGTTAAAAGCCATGCATACCGACCGGAAAACAGCCGCCGGTACGGTGCGTATTTCAACAGGGAAATTCACCACAAAAGAATAAATCGACCGGGCTGTGGAAATCATTTCGAAAACTGTAAATAAATAATGAATATCAAATCTGGTGAACCATATTTATACGACGCTGTCAGGTGCTTCGCACGCTGACAGGTCTTCGTACAACCTGTCAACGTCTTTAGACTTGGCAGCGTTAACGAAACATTGTAATAAACTTTTTAATTTAATTTTTATGAAAAAAACAATCTTTTCACTAACCGTTGTTTTACTGTTTCTGGCAAACAGCATTTCGGCACAGGAACAGTTTAATCCGCAGCCGCAGAAGCAGAAACATTCACCCACATCCATCGGAATGGTCATTTACTCCAATGATGTGGAAACCACCTGGAACGCTTTCCGACTGGCTAATCACGCTGTAAATCAGGGTGACACAGTTCAGGTTTTCCTCCTTGCAAAAGGGGTGGAAGTAGATAACCTGGTGAAAGAAAATGAAGATTTGGAAGAACAGGTCGATGCCTTTTTGAAAAAAGGTGGTGAAATTCAGGGCTGCGGCACATGCCTGCAAAGCCGGAATATGGATGGACCTCAAATCTGCACTTTTTCGTCGATGGCCGATTTATACGCATTAGTGCGAAAAAATAAAATTGTATTAACATTTTAAAACAACAAATATGAATAATAATGAAATGCAGACAGAAATGTCACCGGAAAAAATGATTGAGATGTTTACCCATAAAATTTCAAGTAAACATCCCATCGAAAAGGTATTTGAAAAAGTTCCTGCAGCGTGTGAAGAAAATAAATTCGCATTGCTTAAAACCTATGTTTATCATGACATCGTGGAAAGCAAAGGTTTTCCCATCGACAGGAAAGTTTTTATTTACGAAATCTGCCAGGCAAAATCTGCCGCAGCAATGTTAACCGACTTCCCTCATTTTGCCATTTTTATGCCCTGCAAACTGGCCATTTACGAAGACAACGGGGAAACTGTTATTTCAACCATGAATATGGAAATTATGCTGAAAGCGGTGAGTTCCAATCCTGAACTTTTCAAAGAAACAACCGCCCTTTATAACACCTTAAAATCTTTGATGGATTCAATTTCATAAACAAAAAAGTATTTAATATTTAAAACAAAAAAAATGCAAAAAATTCTGATTTTAATTAACGACGGACCTTACGGAACAGAGAAGGCCTACAACGGATTTCGTTTGGCCAACCAGTTGAACAAAGCTCACGAAGAAGTGGAAGTACGAATCTTTTTAATGGCCGATGCAGCATCGTGCGCTGTTGCCGGGCAAACCACGCCCAACGGTTATTACAACATCGAACGGATGATGAAGTTCTCCCTGAAAAAAGGCGCCAAAGTAAAAATCTGTGGCTCGTGTGCCGATGCCCGCGGACTGAAAAATGCGCAGCTCATTGAAGGAACCGAAATAAGTACCATGGCTGAATTGACTGAGTGGGTGGCAGACAGTGATAAAGTTATCACGTTTTAAAATGAGTAAAAATCCATTCGACACCCTCGCTTCAGAATATGAAGCCTGGTTTGTTGAAAATAAAGTCCTTTTTCAATCGGAACTGCTTGCATTGAAGCAAGTGGTTCCGGTTGATAAAAAGGGAGTTGAAATTGGTATCGGTAGCGGTATTTTTGCTGAACAGCTCGGTATCCGATACGGCATCGACCCATCTGAAACGATGCTGAAATATGCCCGGCAAAGAAGGCTTGAGGTACAAAACGGAGTAGCAGAAAATTTGCCTTACGAAAATGAATCCTTTGATTTTGCTGTGCTTATTAACTCCATTTGTTTTATTGATAATCCGGATTTGGCTGTTAAAGAGGCGTATCGAATTCTGAAAAACGAGGGAGAGATAATTATTGCAATCCTGGATAAAGAAACCCGTTTTGGCCGTTTTTTGGAAAGCGAAAAGAAAAAGAGCCCGTTTTACAGGCACGCCCGCTTTTTTTCAGTTCCCGAAATCAGGGAATTACTGGAAAAAAACAAGTTCAGGGTTACCCAAACCGTTCAAACGCTTGAAAACCCGGCTACTTCAAAAATTGAAAATCCGGTGGAAGGTTATGGAAAAGGCAGCTTTGTTGTGATTAAAGGGGTTCGGTAGATTTGATAAAACTTCAATAATTCTTGCTGGTTAGTAATCATTAACTAAATTTGTGTCAAATCAATAATGATTTACAGAAAACAGAATAAAGATTAGAAATATGCAAACAGAACGCCAACAGGAAATAATTTCCACAGCGCTTGATTTAAT
This sequence comes from Mariniphaga sp., assembly GCA_041686935.1. GTDB lineage: Bacteria > Bacteroidota > Bacteroidia > Bacteroidales > Prolixibacteraceae > Mariniphaga. Next base: position 78,262 of record JAWLCW010000004.1, read on the forward strand.
TAGTGAAAAAGGGATTCAGGGGCTAACGATCAAAAACCTTTCAAAAAAGCTGGGTATTACGGAACCGGCCATTTACCGGCATTTCGAAAATAAAATCCAAATTCTTATTGCTCTTCTTGATCTGCTTAAAAAGAATACCAGTGTGATTTTTGAGGCTGAGCTCAATTCCGATGAAACGGCTGTTCTTAAAGTCGAACGGCTTTTCGAAAAACATTTTAAATCGTTTGCCGAAGTGCCCTCGCTGGCTGCGGTGGTATTTTCAGAAGAAATGTTCCGGAATGAAGAAAAGCTGATAGCAAAAATTTCAGAGGTAATTGAAGCCAACAACAAAACCCTGTTGACTATTCTAAAGCAGGGACAGCAAAACAATGAAATCCGATCCGATATCGAAGCTGAACACCTCGTTATTTTTATCATGGGTGCCCTGCGGCTGTTCGTCAAAAAATGGCAGTTTGCCAAATTCACTTTCAACCTTCAAAAAGAAGGTCATAAATTAATACAATCCGTTAAACTCATAATTTCGAAAAAATGAAGATTACAAAAGTAAAAGAACAACAAGTTACCGAAACACCACACAAAGTAGATGTGCGAAAATTGTATGATCATGACAGTGCCCAGACCATGCACATTACCCTGCAACCGGGCGAATCGTTAAAACCGCACATTACTCCGGTAGATGTGTTTTTCTATATTCTGGAAGGAATCACTGATGTGAGAGTGGGGGATGAAACCATTTCGGTGGAAAAGGACTCTCTGGTTGAAAGTCCGAGGGACATTGTGCATTGCCTTTCCAACAGCTCCGGCTCGAAAACACGCATTTTAGTGGTGAAAGCACCTAAGCCAAAAGAAAAATCCAAATTGCTGTAACCTGGAGAAATCAGGATATGTCCGAATTCATAACAATTCTGAAGAACGGTAGCCGGACTAACAATAAAGCTGTGGGTTTTATAAAATATTTATACTTTTTTGTTAGGGATTAGAATTTTTTTGTTTTGTTTATATACTGAAAAAATATTAAGTTGGTAGTACCTGTCGGATGTTCAATTAAAAAATAAATAAATCATGGCAATAACAAAAGTTTGGATTGAAGAAGGTTGCACAGCCTGCGGACTTTGTGAAGAAATTTGTCCCGAAGTGTTTAAAATGGAAGACGAAGCAACGGTGATAGAAGGAGTTAATTTTTCCGATTACGAAGCGGGGATTGAAGAAGCGGCAGAGAATTGTCCGGTTGAAGTTATTAAATTTGAATAATTGACTTGTGGGAAAGTCAGGATTGAAAAGTTTTCCTGCCTGATGACTATAATTCGTCAAGAAGGTGAAGTATATTTTTTTGATTGCGGCATTTAATGCGTTGTTTTTTACGGCTTTGCCGGTTCAGAAAAAGGGCAAAGCACTTCATGATAAAATTCTGATTTGTTGGCTGTTGTATTTGGGATTTTACACCGGCACGTATGGTTTGTCTGCACCTCAGTTGTTTACAGACCATCCGCTTTTATCGGCCGCATTTATCTCTCTGTTGCTGCTGCACGGCCCGTTTCTGTATTTGTATATCAGGTCGTTAATTATTCAATCGTATCGAATCAAACCTGCCGATTTTTTGCATTTTATCCCTTTTGTGCTGTTTAATCTTTTTTTGGTTGGTGTTTCGTTTTTTCCTGAAGCTGCGGTAAAAATCAGACTTGATCATCTGGAAGGTGAGCAAGGAACATCTTCCGTATTTAATTTTTTTCTCATATTGACCGCGTTATCCGGTCCGGTTTACTTTGGATTTTCCCTAGCTTTGTTCAAAAAGCTGGACATCAATATTTTTAATAATTTTTCGTCAGTAGAAAACATCAACCTCGACTGGTTACGAAAGCTTGTTTATACTTTTGGCGCAGTGTGGACGATTTTAATGGCTGTTGCGGCCATCCATCATATTTTTCACTTTTTCTCATGGACTTTTTGCACTGACGGACTTTCGCTTTCGCTTTCGGTTTTTATTATTCTGATTGGTTATTTCGGATTGAAGCAGAAAGAGATTTTTTCAGGTTTTGAAGAAAATCAATTTGTAACCGACAGCAGTTCCGGTGAAAAGTATGCTGGTTCAACCCTGAAGGAAACAGATGCCGAAGCATATACCGAAAAACTGAAAATTTACATGGCGGAAATGAAGCCCTACCTGAATCCTGATTTGAACCTGCCACAATTAGCTGGCGAGTTGAATATTCCTTCACACCATTTATCGCAGGTAATCAATAAAAATATCGGACTAAATTTTTTCGATTTTGTCAATCGGTATAGGGTTGAAGAAGTAAAAAATAAAATTAACCATCCCGACTATCAAAAATTTTCAGTTCTTGGAATTGCCTTTGAGGCAGGGTTCAATTCCAAATCTGCGTTTAACAGGGTATTTAAAAACATCACCGACCAAACTCCCACTCAATTTAAAAAACAACATTCCGGTTAAATTTGCATCGTGATTCCACTCAAACTGTTCTTTTTTTCGAAAAAGGAGTACCCTTTTATAAAGTAGGTCGCACACCTTTCCGGTTCATTCTATGTTTGTTGTGAAAAAATGAATTATTCATCACTAAAATTTTTAAGAATGAAAACAACGAAAAAAAAACAACAGGAAATGGTTAATCCACTTGGATTAACAGAAAAAATCAAACATGTTATTTTTATTGCAATGTTATCAGTTTTGGTGCTGTTTGTTTCAAAACCGGCTTTGGCCCATTGCGATTCGTACGACGGACCCGTGATAACCGATGCCCAAAAAGCGCTGGAAACCAATAATCCTGAACCGGTATTGAAGTGGATTACAAAGGAACAGGAAAAAGAGGTTATCTCACTTTTTAACAAAACAGTTGCCCTGAAAAACGGCGACCAGGAGATTTATCAGGTGGTTGAAAAATACTTTTTTGAAACGCTGGTGAGGCTTCATCGTGAAACCGAAGGTGCTCCCTACACCGGACTAAAAGCACCCGGGACAACAAAACAAATTATCCAAATGAGCGACTATGCACTGTCATCAGGAGATATCGACGATTTGGTGGGTAAACTGAATAAACACATCGGGAGTGTGATTTTGGAAAAATACCATAAAACTGCTGAGTTGAGCCAAAAGAAAAACGAATCGGTTGTAGCCGGAAGAGCTTTTGTTGAAGCTTATGTGGATTATACTCATACACTTGAAGCCATTCACGATGTATTGGAACACGGTTGTGGTTCGCATGCCGGGCACTAAAATAAAAATATGCTGAACTCAAACATCCCTGCTCTGTAATCGGGGGTGTACGACAAATTCCACGATAAACCATCGAACAAACAATTTTTACACCGGTGCTTTAGCCCGGTGTTTAACCTTTTCGGAGTCTTTTTCGGCTTTAGCATTTAATTCTCTTAATGGCTAAAGCCCTTTTGCTTTTGATATCTCTGTTCACCGGGCTTTCCAAGGAATCTTCCAAAGGAGTCCTTCGGACCTTCGGGAGAAGCCACGGTGTAAAAGATCCGTTTTTCCGAAAGCGCATGAAAATATGGAATTTGTCGTACACCCTGTAATCGGGCAGGGATGTATTTGTTTGCATCCATTGAAACAAAAAATTAAAATTTATTTGTCGGAAATTTTGAAGTTAGTAAATATTAACTAACTTTGTTCCGAATTGTATTAATGAAAAATGGAAACAGTTAATAAGCTTAGTTCAAAATCAAAATGTTCTGCAATATTGGTTAGTGATTATTAATTAACAAAGCATAAAATGGAAACACAAACAAAAAAAAGGTTTATTGACGCAAGCGGAAGATTACTTGCTAAAAACGGTCCCGGAGCATTTACCCTCGATGTACTTTCCAAGCAGCCCGAAATGCAGGGTTTCGACATTTTTACCCTGGTTAGAAACGAAGAGGAGGTTTTCAAACAACTTTTACTTCAGCTTGAAAAAGAGCTGAAAGAGCTGGTTAGCGGAATTTCTTCCGGTCAGGATTCACCTGCTGAAGAGTTTGAAATGCTTTTCAAGCAGTTGCACCGGCTATTCAAACAAAAACCGTATTACCTGACCTTAATTTTTGATAAGGATTTGAGGCGTTATTACAGCGGTGCAGATCGAATTATTTCGCGGATAAAAGGCAGGGCGAAAGGATATCTTGCCGGATTAATTGACCGGGGAAAAGCGCAAAAAGTTTTTACAATCAATACAGAAACCAAAGTGCTTGTCAAAGAGATTCTTGGCAGTTTTCAGGCATTGATGAATGATATGCAGCTTGCGAACAAAATGGTTCGCGACCTTAAAAAATACCAGTCAGCAACAGATTAAACTCTTCAATATGAAACGAATATCAATAATTTTCAAGCTGTTTTTTGCTTTGCTCATTATTCCAATGGTACTTCATTCTCAACCGGTTAAGATCGGTATTATTACCGATGCCTCAGGAAATGAGTTTGATTTGCTCACCGGGCAGGTTAAGTCCGAAATTGAAGCGTTGACCAATGCCGGCGACGGCGCTGTTTTTAAAGAACTGACCGCAAACTGGCAGTCTGAAAAGGTCAGGGAAAACCTGCAGACTTTTTTGAATGATCCGGAAGTGGACATTATTGTATCGCTGGGGTTTCTTTCTTCAGAAGCGGCGGCTCGTTTGCCCGCATATCCAAAGCCGGTGATTGCCGCTACTATTTTAGATCCAGTGCTTCAAAACCTGCCGGTTCAACCCGATAAAAGTTCAGGTATTCCTGATTTTGCATGGATTGAATCGCTCATCCGGTTGAAAAACGACATACACTCGTTTGCCCGGATTTTTGAATCCGATAATCTTGCAGTTATCATTCCCCGGGAGCTCTATTCAGAATTTCAGATTTTAACAACTTACCTGAAAGCGGATGAAAGTACATTTGAAGTTACGTTTGTGCCGGTAAGAGAAAATGAAAATCCGGTGAACCAATTGCCTGCCGGAACCGATGCAGCCATGGTTTTTCCATTGGTTCAGCACTCCGCTGCCGCAACAGAGGCGATTTTTTCCGGTCTGAACGAACAAGGAATTCCGTCACTGTCGGTGAATGGAGCAGCCTACCTGGAACTTGGAGCTACTATTACATTTACGCCGCAGTTCTCGTTTCAGCAGTTGGCCCGGCAAGTAGCTGTGCGGGTTTTAAAGGCTTCCGAAGGAACCAGCCTGGGCGATGTTTCCTCCATGACAGATGAATCGGAGCGAACACCTATTGTAAACATGGAAAGCCTTCGGCTGACGGGCCGGTTTCCCAAATGGTCTGACCTCGCAAATGCTGTTTTGCTAAACGTTGCTAAAATGCCCGGTGAAGAACTGACGCTGCATCAGGCCATTGCTCTGGCCCTGGAAAACAACCTGCAAGGGAAAATGAACGACCAGGATTTGCTGATGGCAGAAAAAGACATTCGCATTGCAAAAGCAAATGTTTTACCGCAGGTGGAAGTTTCGGGGATGGGTGTTCAACTAAGTGAAAATCTTGTTGAAGCTTCCATGGGGCAGAGAGGTGAATTTACCATCACCGGCTCCGTGTCGTTAAAGCAGGTGATTTATTCCGAAGCAGCTTATGCGAACATTGCACTGAAAAAGATGATGGCCGAAAGTACAAAACACGGCAACAGACAAACCACGCTCGACATTGTGCTTGATGTTTCGCAGGCTTACATTTCATTGCTGTTTGCCAGGAACAACTTTCAGATAAAAAATGAAAACGTAAGTGCCACCCTGAAAAATCTGGAACTGGCCAAAGCCAAAGAGAAAAGCGGTGAGGGCAGCGTATCGGATGTCAATCGCTGGATAAGTGAGCTGAATCTCGGCAGGATGGACTTAAATGATGCAGAGGCAGGATACAAAGCAACCATGTACCGGTTAAACGAACTGCTGAACCAACCTGTCGGCAATACCATTGCCACCCCCGATTCGGCAGATATTGGCGAAACCGTTATTCACAATCAGCGAATCCTGGATTTGTATTTCAACAATCCGAACCTGACCGAAAAATATGCCGGCTTTTTGATAAACGAAATGCTGATCCATTCGCCTGAACTGCAACAATTAGCAACTGCAGGAGAGATGATTGACCGGCAAAAATCTATGAAAATCAGACAAATGTATTTGCCAGAGGTGGCACTAATTGGAAATGCCGACCAGGCTTTTGTGCGCGAAGGAGTCATCCGGAATCCGCAACTGCCTGTGCCACCACCTCCTGATGATATTACCTGGAACCTGGGTCTGCGCATTAGCATTCCTATTTTTGAAGGTGGCAGGAAAAGAAACGAAATGCAGCGGGCAATCATTGAGCAGGATAAAATTGCCTGGCAAAAAGATGACCTGCTCCACAAACTGGAAACAGGAATCCGTTCCAACGTACAATTTCTGCAGGCTTCCTACCGTGAAATGGAATTGTCGAAAAACGCGGCCCGTGCTGCTGAAGAGAATTTTTACACCATACAGGATGCCTATGCACAGGGAATGGTCAACGTGGCGCAGCTTACCGATGCCCAAAGCGTGATGATACGCACCCGGCAAATGGCACTTGGCTCACGCTATCAATATATTCTGGATTACATCAAAACTGAACGATTACAGGGAAAATTTTTCTTTCTGGAAGATGAATCCGAAAAGTCCCAATACACCAACCGATTAGTAAATTATTTAACCGAAGAATAAAAATGAAAACAAAAATACAACTTCTCGTTTTAGGCGCTCTGTTGCTGGCTGGTTGCGGAGGCAAAGAAAAAAAAGAAGAAGCCATTCGTCCGGTTTTTTACCAGGAAGTGGGAAAAAGCAGTACGCAAAACGTGCGCTCATTTTCAGGAGTAACTCAATCGGCTACCGAAGCGAAACTGAGTTTCAAGGTGGGTGGTTTGATAGAAGATGTAAATGCTAATATGGGAGATACCCTGAAAAGAGGAGCCATCATTGCCCGTCTGGATGCCACTGACTACCGCATCAATTACAACAAGGCAGAGGCTTCCCTGAAAAACGCAGAAGCTCAGTTGGCCGCAGCCAAATCAGCTTTTTTGCGGGTTGAAAACCTGTATGTGAACAACAACGTATCCCTGAGCGAATACGAAAAAGCCAAAACGCAATTTGAATCGGCCGAAACCATGGTGAACACTGCCCGCTCACAACTCAATGCAGCAAAAAATCAACTGGATTATACCATTTTGAGAGCGCCTTTCGATGGCGTTGTTTCTTCGGTAATGGCTCAGGAAAATGAAATGACCGGCGCCGGGCATCCCGTAGTGGTTTTTGCCGGAGTAAACAACCTGGAAATAAAAACGGCTGTACCGGAGAACATCATCGCGCAAATCAATCGCGGACAGGATGCAACGGTGCGCTTCAGTGCATTTCCCGAAAAAACTTTCGGGGGAATTATTACCGAAGTGAGTCCGGGTATCCCCAATGCCTCCGCTTATCCGGTTATTGTTCAGTTAGCTGAATCTTCTTCACGGCTTTTTCCGGGAATGATCGGCACGGTAGAACTCTCTCTGAACGGGGACAGCCTTTCACAAAACAGGACAGTGATTGCTACTGATGCCGTTGGGCACGACCAGTCGGGCGATTTTGTTTTTGTTGCGGTTAAAAGCAATGAAAAAGACATTTATGTTGCTGAAAAAAGAAACGTTACACTGGGTGAACTACAGGCCGATGGATACGAAATTGTGAGCGGTCTGGACAAAAATGAACTGGTGATAACCGCCGGGTTAAGTTTTTTGTATGATGGCCGGAAGGTAAAACTGCTGGACAATTAAAATTATAACGAGATGAATCTTACAAAATTAACGCTGAATAACAGCCGGATTACCCTCATAGCCATTCTGGTGGTAGCCATTATTGGCATTGGCAACTATTTTACACTGGAACGCGACAGCATGCCTCCATATACTGTTCGGATTGCTGTTGTGGTTACCCAGTTCCCAGGCGCCGACCCGCAAAAAGTGGAGGCGCTGGTTACGGAACCACTGGAAGAGGTGATTCGCGAAATGGCCGAGGTAAAAACCATATCCAGCGAATCGCGCCCCGGGCTATCGGTTATTACGGTTGAACTGATTACAGCCGTCGGTGGGGACGATTTACAGTCAGTCTGGACCACGCTCAGAAATAAGGTGGAAGATTTAAAGCCCACCCTGCCGCAGGGCATTTTCGGTCCGGTGGTAAAAGATGAAGACATTGGAACCGTATTCGGAATAATCCTGGGTGTCACAGGCGACGGCGTTCCGTACAACAAATTAGAAGACTACGCCAAAGAGGTGCGCGATGAATTGCTGCTGCTTCCCGATGCGGCTAAAATCAATTACGGCGGCGTTCAGGATGAGCGTCTTTTTATCGAGTTCGACGACAAGCAACTGGCTCACTACGGGTTGGATGCTATGAAGCTTCGGAATATTATTTCGGCTACCAATATCCTATATCCTGGCGGCGAAATTAACATGGGCCGCCAGCGGATTGTGCTGGAGCCTTCCGGGAGTTTTGAAACCATCGACGACCTTAAGAAAATCCTGATTCCCACATCCACCGGTACTTCTGTTTATCTGGATGATATTACCACCCGTATTTACCGAGATTACATCACACCGCGTCAAAAGTTGGTGAAAATCAACGGCAAGCCGGCCATCGCATTGTTCATCTCATTGAAAGATGGCGCCAATATCGTCAGGCTGGGCGAAGACGTGGACAAGGCTCTGCCCCGGATTAACAGCAACCTGCCACTGGGAGTGGAGGTGGTGCGGTCAGCGTCGCAGGACCAGGTGGTAAACGGGCAGATAAGCGACTTTCTGGTGAACCTGATGCAGAGTATCCTCATTGTTTTGGCCGTGATGCTTTTGTTTCTGGGATTGCGAACCGGTTCGTTGGTTGCAGCCCTCATTCCCATGGTCATTCTCACGTCTTTCTTCTTCCTCGGTTTGCTCGACCTGGGGTTCAACAAAGTTTCGCTGGCAGCGCTTATTATTTCTTTGGGATTATTGGTCGATAATGGAATAGTTGTTTCAGAATCCATTCTGGTGAACATGAAACGCGGACTCAGTGCGTTTGAAGCCAGCGTTTATTCCGGAAAAGTATTGATTGTTCCACTACTCATTTCCTCATTGACTACTTCTGCAGCTTTTCTGCCGTTTGCTTTGGCCCGCACTCCCATGGGTGAAATTTCCTCGCAGTTGTTTTGGGTCGTCAGTTCAACCTTGCTGGCATCCTGGTTTCTTGCGTTTACCTTCATACCGCTGCTGGCTGTTCTGATTATTAAGGTAAAAACCCGGAACAAAGAGAAGAAGGAGAATTTTATGGACCGCAATATGGAAAAGTTGAATTTGTGGTATAACGGATTGCTTTTCCGGGTTTTGAAAAAACCATTCCTTTTCCTGGGATTCATTTGGGCATTGTTCATTCTGGCGTTGTCGATGGTACAGTTCCTGCCTTTTAAACTGGTTCCCGACAGCGACCGGAACCTGGTTACTGTGGATATAAAATTCCCATCGGGAACGCAGATGGAATATACCGGGCAGGCCGTGAACGACATTGGCAACTATATTCTGGAAAACCTGATTGTCAATCCCGAAACCGAAAAAGACAAACCGGGAGTGCTCGATTTTTCCTCGTTTATTGGCGAAGGCCCTGAACCATACGACCTGGGATATTTTAAAAATGAAGCCAACTCAAGCTATGCGCACATGCTGCTCAATACCACCGGCAATATGGACAACGATTATATTATTGCAAAAGTGGACAGTTTCTGTTTCAACCAAATTCCCGATGCCGATATCCGCGTGAACCGGCTTTCAGGTGCTGGTGCTTCAGGAACGCCGGTCGAAATCAGAATTTCGGGTAGTGACCCCGAAAAGCTGGCGGTTATTTCAAAGGAGGTGAAAGAGAAGTTGGTGACCATCGAAGGAGCCAAAAACATAACCGACGACTGGGGGCCGAAAATCAAAAAACTGATGGTAGATATCCATCCCGGGAAAGCCCAACGCGCCGGGTTAACCAACATGGAAATTGCTTTGGCGCTGAATACCGGATTGTCGGGCATGAAAATCGGCGACTTTTTTGAAACCGATGAACAGATTCCCATTTTCCTGAAGAATGAAAACAGCGACGGGCACGATATCGAAACGGTGCAGGCATTTACTATTTATTCATCGGCCCGAAATCAGAACGTGCCGCTTTCACAGGTAGCCGTTGTAAAGGTTGACTGGCAGTTTGGCAAAGTGATTCGCAAAGACTTAAAACGAACTATGACTGTTGGTGCTCACCTTGAACCCGGATACAATGCTTCCGATATTTTTGAAGCTGTCGGGCCGTGGCTGGACACTCAAAAGGCCGGCTGGGATTTGGGTTACAACTATGAACTGGGAGGCGAAGATGAGGACAAAGCCGAAAACCTGGGAGCCATATTTGCCAATCTGCCGCTGGCGTTTTTCATCATTGTACTGCTGCTGGTCTTGCAGTTTAACTCTGCCCGTAAAGCATCCATCATTGTGCTTTCCATTCCGCTGGGAATGATTGGTGTGGTGGCCGGGTGGTTTATCGGGGGTTCGTTTGTGAGCTTCTTCGGCGTGCTGGGGGTCATTGCACTTGCGGGAATTGTGGTGAACAACGCCATCATTCTCATTGACCGGATTGATGTGGAAATAGCAGAAAACCCGGATGTGGACCGCCGCGATGCCATTCTGAAAGCAGCCAACAACAGGTTCAGGCCTGTAATATTAACCACGCTTACCACTTCCCTGGGGATGTTGCCCCTCTATTTTGGCGGCGGTTTGCTGTGGGAACCACTTACCCTGGCCATTATTTTCGGGTTATTTTTTGCCACCCTGATTACGCTTTTATTTGTTCCGGTGTTGTACCGCCTGTTTTTCAAGGTGCCTTTCAAAGATTATGTGTTTAACCGTGAAATATTAGAACAAAAAGAATTGGCAGAATCATAGGATTTTAGGAATTGAATGAACTGAAATAGTAATCATGGCCGAATTAAACGAATAGGTTGCATACAGCGAAAAAGTGATTACGTTTTAGTAACCGCGTTTGTTAAAGAGGATATACCCAAAACTCAGTGTAAGGTACAGATTGGTATTTGGTTTTTCGTAGTAACTAAGCATGATGCTGGCCGGCCCTACTCCGGTTTGATAAACAAGTGCCGCCATTCCCTGCAGATAATAACTGGTAAAGATTTTTTCACTTTTAAACGCAGTCAAATCTTCATTTGGCAACTCTTCTTTTAAAGGTACAAAACCGTGTCCTTCGAGACGTAAATGCAGGGATGGATTAAAGTGATAAAGTGCTTTTAAACCACCCGCCAGGTAATTGTTTGAATGAAAGTTTTCGATAAAAAGTGAACGACTGTGAGGGGTGGGATGAAAACCTGGTGCAGTTAACATGGTGGACCGATAATTTTTGAAAAGATTTTTATTGCTAAAAACCGCCTCTGCCTGTGTTCCGAGAGTAAAATTCCGGCGAAGATTAAAATATCGGGTTGATTGAAATTGTGCTAAAAAATAATCGTGGTGTCGTGAGGTTTTCACCGTTGCTACCGATGTTGTTCCGGGTTTATTCATTTCCCTGCCGGCAATGTACTTTAAATTTGCTGAGTGGTTCGCCCCTTCGGTAGCAAATTGCTTGTAATTAAGAGAGTTGTTTTCAATGCCCAACTGGCTTACGAATGCATTAAATGTAGTTTGGTCGGGCGTATCCTGCTTTTTGAAAACGTCAGTCTGGTAATATTCGTCAGTTGAATTGGCAAATGCAACTCCTGCATATAGCTTTGAGTGCAGCCCAATCGGAACACCAGCTTCAAAACGCAGGTTGTATTCACCCTGAATGATGTATGGAGGCCGGACATCTTCAAAAAAGAGTTCGGAGCTCGACGAGAAAAAATCCCACCGGTTTAGTGTAGAATAACCGGCGATATAGAAAGGTAGCGAAGTTGGAAAATCAATTCTCCCACCAACTAAAAATGAACTGTAAAACCTGCCAAAATAAATATTCGAACTTAAAGTATAAGCCCGTCCCTGGTAGGTTCGGTAGTCAAAACTGGTGAACCCCTGGTTAATGGGTTTGGTGGAGATGTTTCCGCCAATGTTCACGCGCATTTTTTTCTCAGGGGTAACCTTCAGGTGTAAATCATAATATCCGGTCGTTGGATTGTAATAGGCGACTGGCCTTATTGATTTCAGGTGCTCATCGGCAATCAGTTTAAAATAGTCTTTTTTCAGTGAACTAAGCGGAACAATATTGTAACGGTGTTTAATAGACTGAATAATAAATTTTCTTTGCAGAGGATCAGAAACACCTTCTACCTGGACATTCTGGAAATATAGTTCCGGTTTTTTGGCGTTAAATTCTCTCCTTTTTTTGTTTACCTCCGTTAATTCCACCCTTCTTTTTATGCGGGTTTTAATGCTGTCAATCATTCCCTCTGCCGTATTTCGTCCTTGTTCAGCTATAAAATCATATTTCTGAAAATCGAGGAGGCTGATATTTGACAATTTTGTTTCAAGCAATATTCCTTTTTCAGGCGATATTTCATAATTGGTTGGCCGCATTACCATGTTGGTAATCTGTTCCATCACATTATCAGAGGAAGGTGCACGGGCTTCATCGGCTACTTTATGCCCGATAATAATATCAGGATTGTATATTTCTTCCATTAAATCCTGCGGGAAGTTGTTTACAATTCCTCCGTCAAAAAGCAGTTTGCCGTCAATTTCAATGGCTTTAAAATAGAGTGGAAAAGTCATGGAAGCCCGGATTGCTTCTCCCAAATCTCCTTTGCGTAAAACAACCGGTTGGTTCGAGTAAACATCGGTAGCCACGCAAAAAAAGGGAACCATCAAACTATCGAATTTATTATTGCAGGCGGCATTTGTGGCGGCAAGCAGTTCCATAAATGCAAAATCCATCTGCTCTTCGGGAATTATGTTTGTAGGCGGAAGTAAAGTTAGTTTATCTTCCCTTCTTTCAATTCTCAATTCAAGCCACGAAGGGTTGGGTTCGGGTCGGGTAAAATGGTAGCGGTATTCTTTTTGAATCCGCCCGGTTGACCAAAAGTAAAAGTCATCTGAACGAAACAATTCCTCCATTTCGTCGGGAGAATACCCGGCGGCGTACAAACCGCCCACTATGGCGCCAATGGAAGTGCCCGCAATGTAATCGATGGGAATGCCATTTTCTTCGAGGGTGCGGATTACTTCTATGTGCGCAATTCCTTTGGCACCGCCTCCGCTTAAAACCAGCCCGACAGATTGGGCCTGAAGACCGGTCGCCACTAATGTTGCAACAATAAAACTAAACAGACTTTTCCACATGGCTTTTTTAATTCTTTCTGAACCGTACCAAATGTACAAAATTTGCCAGTTAATTACATTTCACCAGGGGGAAAACCCGAATAATTTCGGCGAAAAGTCGAAAAGCGGAGGCGAATGAAGAGATCCGTTTTTTATCCGGCCTCTACCTTTTTTCCCAGGTTTTGAAAACCTTCGCCCAGAATTTCGCGGGCATCCATTACCGTAATAAATGCATCGGGATCAATGGTCCCGATGTATTCCTGCAAAACTGCCATTTCACGGCGGCTAACCACAGTGTAAATGATCTGTTTTTCCTCACCGGTAAACATTCCTTCGCCCCGCAAATAGGTGCCACCCCGTTCCAAATCGTTTAGTATTTTATTCCGTATTTCAGGATGCTTTTTGGAAACGATGAGTAAAGCCTTGTTATAATCTGCTCCTTCCAGAATCATGTCAATCGCCCGGCCGGTGATGTAAATGACCACCCACGAGTAGAGCGGAATGTGCCAGTCTCTGAAAGCTGCCAACCCCAAAAGTACAATCACCGAATCCACATAAATCATCAGTTTTCCCAGTTGCAGCCGGGTATATTTGGCAATAATCATAGCAATAATGTCGGAACCGCCAGACGTTGCCCTCGATTTAAAAATGAGCCCCAGGCCTATGCCAATCAACACTCCGGCAAAAACGCTCGAAAGCAGTACGTCATTCACCAGTGGAGCATTCCCATCAGGCCGGAGGTAGGTTATTCCATCAATAAAAAATGAGGTGAGCACAAACCCGATGATGGTTTTCACCCCAAAACGCGGCCCCAGTATTTTAATCCCGGCAATGGTAAGCGGAATGTTCAGAACCAAACCAAACAACCCGATTGGAATTCCGTCGGGCCAAAAAGAAAATAAGCCCTTGGTAAGATAATGTACCACAATGGCGATACCATAAACCCCGCCGGGCACAATTTTGTGCGGCGTTACAAAATATACAAAACCGGCTGCCAGAATGAAGGAGCCAAACAGTATAAGCGTGTAGTCGAAAAACCACTGCTTACTGAACATTTTTTGTTTTGCCAGAAAAGCCATAATCTGAAATTGAAAAGGTTAGGTGCTGTTTTAGTTTTTAAAAGATGTTACCGAAGATGGAAAACTTTCGGATGAATTCCATAGTTTTTTGTTGGGATTTGGTCCCATTTCAAACCGGATGTTTCCGCCGTTCAACAAATCATCGTGGGTGAAAAAGGATTTATTCCATGTTTTTCCATTCCGGGTGGTTTTTTGAATGTACTCCGATTGGTCTGCTCCCGGCGCTTCGATGGTGAGTGTTTTGCCGTTGGGCAATTCCATCTGCACTTTTTCAAACAGCGGCGAACCGATTACATATTCCGGAGTTCCGGGGCAAACAGGGTAAAATCCAAGCGAAGAAAAAACATACCAGGCCGAAGTTTGCCCGTTGTCCTCGTCGCCGCAATAACCATCGGGAGTTGGCTGGTATAGTTTGGTCAGCACTTCGCGAATCCATTTTTGTGTTTTCCAGGCTACTCCGGCATAGTTGTACAGGTAAATCATGTGCTGAATGGGCTGGTTGCCGTGTGCGTAGTTCCCCATATTCACAATCTGCATTTCCCTGATTTCGTGAATGGGAAAGCCATAATAGGAATCGTCGAAAATAGGTGGAACAACAAAAATGGAATCGAGCATGGATACAAAATCTTCATGTCCTCCCATGAGTTGGGCCAGGCCTTCCACATCGTGGAAAACGCTCCAGGTGTAATGCCAGCTGTTGCCTTCGGTAAATGCATCGCCCCATTTGTAGGGATTAAACGGCGACTGGAATTCACCGTTTTCGTTTTTGCCGCGCATCAGTTTCGTTTCCGGGTCGAAAACATTCCGGTAGTTTTGTGCCCGTTTTTCAAAAAGCTGAATCTCTTCTGCCGGTTTCCCCAATGCTTTGCCCAGTTCGGCAATGCAAAAGTCAGCGTATCCATATTCCAGTGTACGGGCGGTATTTTCGCGGATTCCCACATCGTAAGGAATGTAACCCAGTTCGTTGTAATATTCTGCTCCGTATCTGCCCACCGAACTTACCGGGCCATGTCCTTCGGTGTTTTTCAGAATGGCTTCGTACAATGTTTCAATGTCGTATCCGCGGATTCCTTTCAAATACGAATCTGCAATCAGCGAAGCCGAGTTGGATCCAATCATGCAGTCGCGGTGACCGGGACTTGCCCACTCGGGCAGCCAGCCACTTTCTTTGTAAGCGTTCACCAACCCTTCCATAATCTGGCTGTTCAGTTCGGGATACATCAGCGTAAAAAACGGGAAAACGGCACGGAAGGTGTCCCAGAAACCGTTGTCGGTGAACATGTAACCGGGCAGCACCTCTCCGTTGTACGGACTGTAATGCACAATTTCTCCCGCAGCATCGATTTCATAAAATTTTCGGGGGAAAAGCAAACAGCGGTACAATGTGCTGTAAAAAGTGCGGGCATGGTCGATATTTGAAGTTTGTATTTTAATCTTTTCCAGTTCGTGGTTCCACTGGGCTTTTCCTTCGGTAACCAATTGCGCAAAAGTTTTATCTGCAATTTCCTGTTTCAGGTTGAGTTCGGCCTGTTCGAGGCTGATAAATGATGAGGCAATTTTCAGTGATATTATTTCTTTCCGTTTGGTTTTAAACTGAAGTACAGCACCGGTGTGCAGGTCTTTCAGTTCTGTTTCGCCTGGGAAAAGGGTTTCGTTGTCAGTGGTGTAAAACGCATCGAACGGTTTATTAAACTGCACTACAAACCAGTTTTTGAAGTTTCCGGGAACGCCGCCGCTGTTTTTGGTGGTGTAACCAACCACTTTGTTTTCTTCGGGAATGATTTTAATGTAGGAACCTCCGTCAAATGCATCGATCAGGATGTGTGAACTGTCATTTTCTGGAAAAGTAAACTCAAAAAATGCAGCCCGCTCGGTGGCTGTAAACGCCGCTTCCACATCATAATCGGCCAGATAAACTTCGTATAAATAGGGTTTTACTGTTTCGGCTTTGTGCGAAAACCAGCTTGCGCGTTCGTCTTCATTAAAAACCGGCTTACCGGTAGTTGCAAAAACCGAAAACTGGCCGTAGTCGTTAATCCACGGACTGGGTTGATGGGTTTGTTTAAAACCACGGAGTTTGTACGCATCGTACTGGTACATCCAGCCGTCGCCCATTTTATTGGTTTGTGGCGCCCAGAAATTCATGCCCCACGGGCGTGCAATGGCGGGGTAGGTGTTTCCGTTACTCAGTTTGAATTCTGAATCGGATCCCATCAGCGGGTTTACCAGCTCAACCGGGTCGGAGTAAAATTTATCTGGTACTGGCTGAGAAACTGCTGAAAATAGAAAAAGGATGGCTGCTAAAAAAGAAAAGTACTTCATTTTTATGGTATTCAAATTTCTGTTAAACTCGGTCATTTTGCGGGCCAAAAATAATATAATCCGGGATTTAATTTTCTGAGGGTTTTCATAAAACAGATTAATAATTAGCCCGCTTCTTGTTTTCTTTTAAATCTTTCCTGAAAATTAATCTTTTCCGTTTCAGAAATTTTCAGCTCTGTACATTGAACATTCAGCCATTCAATCTGTATTTTTGTTGAAAATTCTGATATGGAATTAAAAGAACGATGGAATAATTTTCCGTTTAAACCTGAAAAAATACCCTTTTTTTACGGCTGGGTCATTTTGATTGCTTCAACTATTGGAGTTTTAGCCAGTGCTCCGGGGCAAACTATGGGCGTTTCAACCTTTACAGATTATTTGATAGAGCATATTCATATTAACAGGAACCAGATAAGCAGCGCATATATGATTGGCACCATCGGCAGTTCCTTTCTGTTAACTTGGGCCGGTAAACAATACGACAAATTTGGCGCCCGATGGACAACCGTCGGAGCCACAATTCTCCTCGCTTTTACCCTTTTCTTTTTAAGTCAGTCCGACCGCATTATCAGGCTTTTTATTAAAGATCAAAGTTCTGTTTATTTTACCTTTATTTCCATTTCGGTAATGGTTTTCCTTTTTTTCCTGCTTCGATTTTCGGGTCAGGGCGTGTTAACCATGGTTTCGCGCAACATGCTGATGAAATGGTTTATTGCCCGGCGTGGTCTGGTAAACGGTATTGCTTCAGTTTTAATTACACTTGGTTTTTCAATCGCACCGCTTACTTTTGACTGGCTCATTCAGGGAACTACATGGCGGCATGCATGGATTATTATGGCGGGTGGGATAGGCGTAATTTTTTTACTTTTTGCTTTGGTGTTTTTTCGCGATAATCCCGAGGACCTGGGTATGATTCCGGACGGAGAAAAACACGGGCACAGGGAACGAAATGTTACCATCAGGCCCTTTAAACAGTTTTCACTTGCTGAAGCCCGGAGAACCCTTCCTTTCTGGCTTTTTTCATTGCCTCTGGCCATATATGCACTGTATATCACAGGATTTTCGTTTCATCTGATTTCAATTTTTGAAAAAGCAGGACTTGACCGCGATAAAGCTCTGGCAGTTTTTATCCCCATCTCCTTCATGTCGGTTGGAATATCGTTTTTTGGAGGCTGGATTAGCGACCGAATTTTTCTGAAATACCTTTTGTACTTTTTTCTCACCGGTGAACTCATTGCCCTGTTTTCTCTGGCAAAAATGAACGATGGAATGTATTATTACGGATTTATTGTTGGGCACGGAATGGCCAACGGATTGTACAATGTGCTGATGACCGTTACCTGGCCCCGGTTTTACGGACGGCAAAACCTGGGGCGAATTTCCGGTTTCGTTATGTCGCTCATCGTATTTTTCAGTGCTATGGGACCGGTAATGTTCAGCTTTTCGTTAACCCGTTTAGGAAGTTACAGTTTTGCCAGCTTTTTCCTGGCATTCTTCATTTTTGTACTGCTCATTTTAAGTTACAAAGGCAATAATCCACAAAATAAATTCGGGAATGAAGAATCAAATGATTAGTTTTGAAACATCAACATTATGAACGGTCAAAACAATTTGGTTCATAAACCTAATAATAAGAAAAATGAAAACATCAGCTTTGCTTTACATCATTCTTGCTGCCTTTATTTTTGGCAGTTGCCAACCAAAAATCCAGGTCGGAGAATGGGTTTCCATTTTCGATGGCGAAACCCTGAACGGCTGGAAAAAATCAACCGAAAATCCTGAAAGTCTTACGGTTGAAAATGGTGCCATCAAGTGTTCAGGTCCGCGTGCACACCTTTTTTATGAAGGTGATTTTAAGAATTTTGAGTTTGAAACCGAAGTAAAAACCCTGGAAAAATCCAATTCCGGAATTTTCATCCATTCGAGTTATCAGGCTGAAGGATGGCCCCAAAAAGGGTATGAAATTCAGGTTAACAATTCGTTCCGGGGAAATGAAAACAATCCGGAACGAAGAAAAACGGGCAGCGTTTATAATATCCGCAATGTATATTTCCCAATAGTTGAGGACAATGAATGGTTTACAATGCGTATTAAGGTGGTTGAAAACCACATCGAAGTATTTGTGAACGATGTAAAAGTGAATGAATACGTTGAGCCTGAAAATCCCTGGCGACCGGAAGGTGGTGAAGGGCTAAAACTGAGCAGCGGAACTTTTGCTTTGCAGTCACACGATCCCGGCAGCACAACATTTTACCGCAACATCAGGGTAAAAGCTTTGCCCGAC
The DNA here is from genome assembly GCA_041686935.1 of Mariniphaga sp. GTDB lineage: Bacteria > Bacteroidota > Bacteroidia > Bacteroidales > Prolixibacteraceae > Mariniphaga. Next base: position 97,206 of record JAWLCW010000004.1, read on the forward strand.
GGAGAGCGAAAAGCGCCGGAAGTGGACAAGGAGTGGGATACTTTGGTAACCAAACTCATGCGCGCCGGTTTTCCGCTTATCGATTATCATGTGCACCTGAAAGGCGGACTGACCATTGAAGAGCTGGTGGAGAATTCGCAAAAGCTTGGAATCAACTATGGCGTGGCGCCCAATTGCGGTCTGCATTTTCCGGTTACCGACGATGAGTCGCTTTTCGAATACATCGAATCGGTGAAGGGAAGCCCGACATTTAAAGGAATGCAGGCCGAGGGCCGCGAATGGATTACCCTGTTTTCACCCGAGGCGGTGGCGAAATTCGACTATGTGTTTACTGATGCTATGACTTTTACCGATTCCAAAGGGCGGCGCAACCGTATTTGGATCCCCGAAGAGGTTTGGGTGGACGACAAACAACAGTTTATGGACCAAATGGTGGAAAAAATTGAGGCAATCATGTCGCTGGAGCCGGTTGATATTTATGTAAATCCAACGGTTTTGCCGGCACAGTTAATGGATGAATATACCGAATTGTGGACTAAGGAACGAATGGAACGTATGGTTAAAGTTCTGGCCGATAATAATATAGCACTCGAAATTAATGCCAGGTATAAAGTTCCTTCAGCCGAAATGATTAAAATGGCCAAAGAAGCGGGGGTAAAATTCAGTTTTGGCACCAACAATACGGGCCGCGATTTGGGCCGGCTTGAGTATTGCATTCAAATGATTGAGGAGTGCAAACTCACACCAAATGACATGTTCGAAATTAAACCTGACCATTTGAAACCGGTAAACGTAAAAGGGTTGCCCGATAAGATTACAGGCTGATTTATATGAAAGATTCTCTCTTTTTACAAGAGCAAAATATTCACAGCGACTGGCTTTCGTTCCTTACCGGCGAAAACCGGTCGCTGATTTTTAACATAGAAAAAGAAGTGAAGAAAACCGGCTATACTCCGCCGGTTGGCAAAGTTCTGCGGTTTTTGTCTTTTCCGCTCTCTTCTGCAAAAATTGTAATCATCGGGCAGGACCCTTATCCGCAACCGGGCGTTGCCACTGGCCGTGCTTTTGAAGTAGGTACGTTGAAATCGTGGAACCAGCCTTTCAAAAACATTTCGCTTAAAAATATTTTGCGGGCTTTGTACAAAGCGTACACCGGGCAGGTGATTAAATTCAGTCAGTTAAAAGAAAAACTGGATAACGAATTTCCGGTTTTGCCGCCCGGGAAACTTTTTTTGCATTGGGAAAAGCAGGGGGTTTTGTTGCTGAATACCTCGTTTACCTGTGAAACGGGAAAACCGGGCAGCCATCAGAAATTGTGGGAAGAATTTACCGGGAAGCTACTTGAATTTATTCGGGATAAAGTTCCCGAAGCCACCTGGTTTTTGTGGGGAAACCATGCCCGCGAAGCCACAAAAAATCTTGATTTGAGCAAAAGAATAGAAACCATGCACCCCATGATGTGCCACGATGCACCAGAAAGAAAATCTGATTTTCTTTACGGAAAAACAAATTGCTTTGAATCGTTTATTGGAGAAATTGACTGGACCGGATTTAACCTGAAAAAGGGAAAAAGAAACGCTCCGTTGTTGTTTTAATAGAAATCTATGTGTTTGCCGTAATCTTTAAAAATATTTTTCTTTTCTGCCGCCAGTTCAATCAGGTCAATAGCTTCTTCATCCTGAAATGAGGCCCGGTTGATGCATAAGTCAAAAATATCATTCTCGGGCAATTCTTTTCTTATCGCTTTCCTGAATGCTTGTCGCTCTTTTTCAACTTTAATTATAAATTCGAATGCTTCTTCCCGGTTTAAGTGGTTATTTTCAATAATGGTTTTTATGCGGTATTCAATAGGGGCAAGGAGCCTGATGTGCAGCGAATTGTGTATGTCATGAGCAATGATGTGACCGGCCCGTCCAACGATAATACAAAATCCTTCTTCTGCAAATGAGCGAATAACTTCGTTAACTGTTTTTATAACTTTTCGCTCACTTTTGAATTTTTTGGTTCCAAAGGCATTCAAAATGTCATTAAAAGTATAACTGTCAGATCTGAATACCCGCTCTACCTTTTCCGGCTCCATACCAAGCTCCCTGGCACTTTCATAAAAAACTTCCTTGCTCAATACTTTCCAATCGGGGCCAAGGTGCTTTTTATTCAGCCTTTGTGTAATTTTATGTGCAAGCTTGTTCCCGTTACAGCCAACTTCACGCGAAATGGTAATTAACGGTCCGGGAGTACTGTTTCCCGTATTAAAAACTTTTTTCTCTCCCATTCTTTTTGTCAGATACTCCATCAATGCGTTACTCATTGTTTTAGCTTTTTTACGAAGTTACGTGATTTTAATGAAACAATTTATGTTGTAGAAAATAAAACTTTGTTTACTTGTTTTTTATATAAATTTAAACAAAATTCAATTTTGTCTGTTTCTGTATTCATTAAAAACAAAAAATAAACTTGAAAACTAAAGGATAATGAAAGAAGATTTGATATTAAAGAGTATAAACGGAAATGGAAAATTAAAACTGAACGGAAACGGACACTCGCATGAAAAAGTAAACGGTTTTGAAATAATTGGTGAAAACCATGTTGGTACTTCTGCCGATACGCCGCTCCGTGCTGATGCATTTGAAAAATCGGATGACGAAAAAATAGCCTTAATCGAAGATAAGTTTCGTGATATTATGGAAACCATCGGGCTCGATTTAACCGACGACAGTTTGCAGGGAACACCGCACAGAGTTGCCAAAATGTTTGTAAAGGAAATTTTTTACGGTTTGAATCCGGCAAATAAACCCAAAATATCAGTGTTTGATAACAAGTTCAAATACAATGAAATGTTACTCGAGCGTGATATTAACATGAATTCCTTTTGTGAACACCATTTTTTACCGATAGTTGGAAAAGCGCATGTGGCGTACATTTCGAGCGGTGAAGTGATTGGCCTGAGCAAAATTAACCGTATTGTGGATTATTTTGCCCGTCGTCCGCAGGTTCAGGAAAGGCTGACCATGCAAATTGCCAATGAACTGAAAAAAGTTCTGAAAACCGATGATGTTGCCGTTCTTATCGACGCCAAGCACATGTGTGTTTCGTGCCGTGGAATTGGCGATGAAAGCAGCACCACTGTTACTGCAGAATATTGCGGAAGATTTAAAGATAAATCTGTGCGGGAAGAATTTCTAAGATACATTGGTTTGTAAAATATCAGATTTTTTTGGCAATCAGGAAAATTTCCTGGTCGCCTCCCCATAATGTTAAATTCTTTCTGAAAAAACGGTTTAGAAAAAATTCTGGTGAATTTTGATTTTTTAGAAAAAGCGGATAATTTTTTTGTACTACTTCAAAATTGGTTTTTGCCAGAACTTTCGAGATGGAATTGTAGTTGAAATAGACAAAATGTTCTGTACCAACATTTTTCTTGCTGTAAAATCGATGTTTATCTCTTTTTTTGTCTGCCCTTTTATATTCTGAATTTGGAACAAGAATCAGGATTAATCCGTTTTTATTAAGCAATTGATGGCAATGCGTTAACGTTTCAAAAGGGTTTGGAAAATGCTCAAGAACGTGTTGCATAAAAATCAGGTCGAAACGTTTGCCGCTGTCAATCACCTGTTCAATCGTTAATTTTACGGCATTTAAACCGTTTTCTTTGCAATAATTCACGGCAAAATCACTTACATCAGTTCCCAGATGATCGATGTTCAAATTTTTTGCAGCCTGCAATGTATTTCCAATTGAGCTGCCAACTTCAAACAAAGATTCAATTTTTGGGTGATGGTTTTGTGCAATGCGAATGAGCCATTCTGATTTTTTTATTTTGTGCTTTTTATTTTTGACGTAGTTTTTCGATCTGAAGTAATTTTTATCATATTCTTTCTGAAGATTCATTGACTTAGGTGCCCGCCAAATTAGGCCACAGTCGGTGCACTTTATAAATTTCAGATTCTGGTCGGCTGAATACATAAACTGGTTTTCCGGATTGCATCCCAGATATTTTGTGCAGTAAAGCATGTTTTATAAATTTGGTTTTTCAGTCGATTATTTACAGAACTGGTTTTTTCATATCAAATAGTTGCCCTTCCGTCCATATCGTTTCTAGGTTCAGGTTCCAGCGGAAATTTAACTGGTATATTGTCGCGTGTTGAACGGTAAATGGCTGTAAAAAGTTCAACGGTTCGCCGCCCATCTTCGCCGGTAACCAGAGGTTCTCTGTTTGTTTCCAGTGCTTCCAGAAAATCTTCAATCTGCTTTTCCATATAAAAAACAGTTGGATCAATGGAATTGAATAGTACTGTATCTTTTTTTACCCATTTGGCCAGCAATTTTTCTTCGCCCGGCACAGTCCATAAATCATTTACCGGTGGTTCCAGAACGGTTGACATGCCTGCCACGAACATGGCGCCGCCATCGGTTTGCACGCCCACCGATGCTCCGTTTTCCCCGTGAACATGAACTTTCCCGTATATTCCGGGCTTCTGCGAATTGCTGACAATGATATTTCCAATACCTCCGTTTTTGAATTTTACAATGGCAACAGCAGTGTCTTCCACTTCGATATACGGATGATTCAGGTTTTTCCACAAACCGTAAACTTCATCAATTTCGCCCATGTACCAAAGCATTAAATCGAGCTGGTGTGGCGCCTGATTTACCAGCACTCCGCCACCTTCCATTTTCCAGGTTCCGCGCCAGGCATCGGCATCGTAATAATTTTTATCTCGCCAGCCCAGCATGTTAATGGTTCCGAAAACCGGGTTGCCGATTTTGCCGGCTTCAATGGCTTTTTTTACCCGCATTACCGGGGCATACCAACGCCGCTGACTTATGACACCCAGTTTTACCCCGAAATTATGACAGGCTTCAATAATTGCATCTGAATCTTCGAGGGTGGATGCCAAAGGTTTTTCAACCAGAATGTGTGCTCCGGCTTGTGCTGCTTCAATGGCCGGTTCGCAGTGAAAAGGGTGGGGGGTACAAACAATGACCAAATCAATTTTAGCCTGATTTATCATCTCTGAAATGTTTAAAAACGATCTGGTTTCAAACTGTTCTGCAAATTCATTTGCCGTTTTTTTGGTGCGGCTCCAGACGGCAGCCAATGAAGCATTCGGTAAATTTTGAATAGCCTGGGCATGGAGGTGGGCCACTTTGCCACACCCGAGGATTGCAATGTTATACACTTTTGTTTTCATATATTTCCGGTTATCTGATTATTAGTTTTTGCGCTTCGCTGAATGCCTGATTTTGAACCAGTACAAAGTACAATCCCGGTTGAAACACAGGTAGTTGAATGGGTTGTTCTTTTGATCGGATAACCTCTGTATGAAGCGCATAACCTGAGGTATTCACTATTTTAATTTGGAAAGGCACAACTCCAGCTTCAACTTTTACGGTTAAATTATCGCTGGCAGGGTTAGGGTATAAAGTTATTCGGGGTTCTGGTTTATCAAACGTGAATCCTTCTGGCGGTTCACAGGGTTTATTGAATTCAGTATCGAGGAATTTAAGCCGGTCGGTTAACCATTCTGAAATGTATTCCAGATGTTGTTCGTTATACTGATAATTTTCCCAGGATATTTCTTCCCGCTCATATACCCCATTGTGCTCCAAAAAAAGATAATTTTTTTCCAGAAGATCCATTATGTTTTTGTGACTCAGAATATCTGTTCGAAGGTTATTCCACCTTTTGTTTAGTTTTTCATGGAAGCCATTTTTTCGGCAGTCACAGATCAGCCTGTCATAGAATCCGTTTGATAAAATATGAGTAGTATTTTCATCAATTCTGCCATCCCAGTCAATCCCCAGCACACCGTCCAAATCCCAGGGAATGTAAAAATAGGGTTCACCTTCATCGTAACGGGCGATATAAATATTTTTTCCCGTATTGTCAACGGCTCTTAAAAGGTTCAGAAAAATGAAATAGTCAACCGCATTATCTATTTCAAAAAATGACTGATAATCAGAATAAAAATATGAATCATCATCATTCACTGCAAAATCCACAAATCCATACAAATTTATCCAGTCAATGTATTCCTGCGGATAAATGTATTCAAATCCTCCCCAAATTGTGTCGTTATTATTAAAATCAGGGAAATTGGTAAATGTGGTTGCACCCCACGAAGAGCCTTTGTAAAGCTCTCCCCGAAGATCTCCATTAAACGTTTTAAGCTGCAGTTGTTTGCGGTCAACCCGTTCACTCAGCGCGTAAATTCCGCTATATTCATTGTTTATAATCAATTCCACATATTCCATTTGAATTCCGTTAACGGCATCGGGTTCCTCTTTTTGGTAATATGGAGTATGAATCAGTTTCCACAATTCGTTGGCTGTTTTGCTTCTGATTCGTAATGGCTCGTTGTAAAAAGCCTGAAGATTCCAGTCGTCGTCATTTCGCATTCCCAACAAGCTAAAATCTCTGGTCAGGGTATCGGTTGGAGTTGGTTCTTCCCAGAATTCTATACGCAGTGAGTTTTTGGGATACGATTGTGAATGACCACCTCTTATTTCAACTCCCATATGCGATTTAATAATATTGCCATCCGGTTCTGCCAGAATAAATTCTGCCAAAACCCTCGGCTCGTCAACTATCTTTTCATTCGTAATGATTTTTACCAGTGGCAGTTGGGTAAAATAAAGGCGGTAAACCAAACCCTCGGTGTTTATTACCTCGTAGGCGGTTCCAACCTGCAAACTGAGTAGTTCATTGCTGAATTTAAAATACTCATCAAGCAGAATTGCACTTTTTGTGCCTTGATATTCTGAATTCAGCTTTGAAACTTCCACATTTACAACAATTAATTTTTTTTGATGGTCAGTATGGTAAAAGTAATTCTCTATTACAACAGTACCATTGGCCAGCGCGGTAAGGTTAACCAATAATAAAAGCAATGTGAAAGAGATAAATGCTTTTCTGTTTTCCTGATTCTTGTTTAATGTTGAAAAAAAAAGGCTTCGCATAACCCACAATCTGTTTTGCAGGTCAAAGGTATAAAATTATGTATAAAATGCCTGAACCCTTTTAATAAACAAAAAAGAGTTAACTGTTTTAGAGGCATTTATTTTTTTAAGCCTGAAATAAAGATTCCAGTAAATCGCGTGTTTTTTCGTTATAAACTCCGTCTATGGGCAAATTCGGAAGGCGGGTTTGAAGTTCCTTAACTCCCGATTCGGTTTTTGGACCAAAATCTCCGTCGGAGGTGCCAACGTCAATATTCAGAAGTTTCAGCGCATCCTGAAGTGCAACCACATCTTGCCCCCGGCTTCCCCTTTTTAATACCGGATTGGGAATTACCAAAGATTTTACGGGTGCCAGCCGCTGATAAGCCAATACGGTATTAAGCCGGTAGGCCGAAACGGAAACCCTGTTCCCCTGGTTTCCTCCAAGACAATATACACGTTTTTTATCGTGTGACACGCCCAGGAAAAATCCAACATGGCCCTTCCATGATTCGGGACTTTCCCTCCAAAATACAACAATGTCTCCAGGTTCGGGCGTAGTTACACGTGTACCTACATTCAGCCATGAGCGGGCATTTGGTTTTCCCGAGTGCTGAAGGCCGGCTTTCCACGCAACCCAGTTAACAAATGTACTGCACCAGGGAATTTCATCGCTGGTAACGCCTTTTATTCCGGTGTCACTGGCATATTTCAAAATTTGAGGATTATGTTGGTCCCCCTCAATCTCTTCGGTACCCAACTCATTAAATGCAATTTTCAAAAGTGCTTCCATTCTAATAATTTTTTATGTTTAACTTAATTTTTTACTGTTCACGAAAATGAGGCTTATCAGCCATACAAAAATTTATGGGGATTGTCACTTGCAATCAATTCGAAATCTTTACCAAAAGCTTCCTTAAAATCGGTGAAATACTGTTGCATGGTAGGACCAAAAAACTGCGCTAGGAAAAAGTCTGACCCATATAGAATTTTTGATTTTTCGTAGTCTGAAAGTTTATCAAAAAAACTTCTTTTTACTGTTTTTAACTCTTCTTTGATAGAGAAAGTCAATTTTTGATCTTCGGGCGAAGAAATGATAATTCCTTCAGAAAAACATGAAAGATCGGTGAATGCATTTTGATAAGCCGGATTTTTTATAATATCGAAAATAGCTTTTGACCAGTTGTCGATTAATCCGGCCCGGTACATGGCATTCCAAACTTTTCCTCTTTCAGTTGTTGTCAGGTTTTCTTTTAAAACCATTTTTTTTCTGCGCATTTTATATGCTTTTGTAATCACCTTTTTATCTTCCTCGGATAAATGAAGCAACGAATCTTCAAAAATTTCGGCATCAATACTTTTTCTGCTGATGGTATAATTAACATACTCCTTTATTTGGCCACTGCCGCCAAAGTGTGCAAAATTTATTTTCAAATTAGGGTATTTTTGCAAAACAAGTTCCCATAATTTCGGATGATTAAGTATTCTGGCCCTTTCGGCAATGGCCTCGCTGGCTTTTAGACTGAAAAATTTGTTTTCGAAAGTTATTCGTTTGTTTATTTCAAGTACGGCATTATTTAGGTTAACATGGCCCCGAACCATAAGAACAGTTGACAAACAAGCAAATCCTGCATTGGAATTATGTACGGTTATGGGTATTTTGCCGGCTTCACACCAGGCATAAATTCCGGTTTGTTCATCTGTTCCCATTAAAACCGGATCGGTAGGTGAATAACCAGCGGGAGCATAAATTTTCACCCCTGAAAATTTTTTATTTTCGCCGCCAACTTTTTCTTTCAGCAATGCCAGCAGGTTTACACCTCCTCTGTATTCCCTGCGCGGATCGATACTGAAAAACGGCTTGATCGTTTCATATTTATCCGATAAGAATTCCAGGTCTGTAATCTGTTGTTCATAGTTGGCATTGTCAAATATTTCAACATCTTTTTCCGATTTCTTTTCAAATTTTTTATTGAAATCTACAACCTTTTGCCTGATTTCTTCAATGGATTCTGCCATTTTCGGGTTTTTAAATTTTCGTTTCACTTTGCCCTTGATAAACGGAATAACCAGTGTTGATAAAAGCCAAAGAATTCTTTTTATTCGTTTTCTGTACCTTTTATTTTTGTTTTCATTTCCGTCGTTATCGTCTGCATAAGTTAAGTCGAACATCAATGGGGTAACCACTACCTTTCCCTTGTAAACTGAATCGAGCGTTTCAAAAACCATTTCGCTTGAATCCTTCGAAATATCTGAAAGGGTATTCTTAATCAATTCAATTTTATACTTCAGATTTTCCTCTGATATTTCATTTTCCAGCAAATCTTTTATGGTAAGCAGTGATTGAACGATGTTAACCAGACGCCGGATGACCACATCTTTGTTAAAAACATGGCAATGAATGTCGTAAATAGGTTTCATTTAATTTGGTTTTAAATTTTTTATTCAAAAATCAGGGGATGGAGCTTTAGTTCGATCCATCCCCGTTTTTTTTAAGAATTACTTGGCAACACCAAGGCCTGCAAACAGATTTTGAAATGAATTGGCTTCAATGGCAAAAACGCCGTCATTGCCAATCATGTTTATTGGTCTCCAGAAACTCTTGTCGAAAAAGGATAGAACGCCCTGGTATGTGTTCATGCCGGCAGGTTCGGTTACCCCCCATGGGTTACGAAGTACAATGTATTTTTTATTGTTTTTGAAAGCCCAGCCCAAAACAGTGTAGGCATGGTTTCCAACCACATTGGTGCCGGTGTAATCCTTGCTCGAACCATACGTCCATGCCGTCATGGGATGAATGGTTTTATAACTCATCGAATTCTCACGAACAATGGTGTAAAGCTGATCGCCTGTTCTGCTGGCTGTGTTGTAGTAGTATGGCGTTTTGTTGTTAAGTTGGGCAGTGGCTTTAACCGGGTCGCCAAATGCCGTTTTGGTAATGTCAGGTTTGTCAGAATTGGTTTTTAAAATCCATTTGGCAAACGCCTTTTCGTAAAGAGCAGGATAAATTTCGCCTGCATCCCTCGACCGGCAATAAATTGGAAGGTTGTTAGAGGTGCGCACCAGCGTATTGTCTGTAACCTCAATCATTTTTGTAGGTGCGTCTTTTCCTCCGCCCTTTGAATAAAACTGAATGGCATTCACCCGGTCAGTTTCGCCTGTGCCCGTTGCACGGTTCCGGTGAACAATCCGGTAAGGATCGGCCCAGGCAATGGCTGAAACCGCTGCAATAAAATAACAGTTGCCAATGGCTCCCTGAACCGGATCAGAAAATTCGATTACATCTTTGAAAAAATCTCCCGTGTCTTTCCAAACAGCGTTTTCTGGGGTCCAGTCACCCGATGATGCAGCTTTTCCTAAAAGAATTGCTGCAAGCGGTTTGCTTAACAGTGTTTTTGAAAGCGTATGATCCATTTGTGGGAGATCAAGTTTCAGGTTCAGTACACCACGTGTTAACACGCCCGAGCGGATTTTTGTGGTATTTAAACTTTTCACTCCAAGCTTTTTTAGCTCGCCCAGATTGGCAATCCCTGATACATCTGGTGTTTCCTGATCGTTATCGCCCCTGATGGTAATTGCAGACGCGACAACCGGTTCAGCCATGTTTTTGTCATTCAGTTTTAATCCGGCATAAATAGGCGAATTAAACTTCATGTCAAACAGCTCATTGTAATCCGTTTCAAGAGCGTCCTCCATTACTTCAATGGATTCTTTTTTTGTCCAATCTATTTTTCTGCCAACTAACGCTTCGGTCAGGGCATAGGGGTTGATGGCACCCACATTCAAATTTGTTACTTTGTCCATTTTCTTTTGATTTTAATGATTGTGATTTATTAGAATTTATTCTGCCGGAAATTTTCTCTTCAGGCAGTGTGAAAATGCTTTGAATAATAAAATGAGTACAAATGCAAAAATCAACTGTATAGTTGATTAGGGACAACTTGATTAAGTTACTCATAAATACATTAATTAAAAATTTTGTGTGCGATAAACCCCGGCCTGTTACAAATGGTTTCAGATGGATGAAGAGAATGGTAATACAAGTTACGATACTTTATTGAAAGATAGTGTTCGCAGAATAAATTTTTTTTATACATCGTTTTTAATTTAATGGAGCAACAATTTAAGACATTTTTGTCTTAAAAGCAATATGCCATTAAATTTTTTTTGAGGGCCTTTCTTTAAGAAAATAAACTGAAAGTTTTAAGGTTTGCTATGAGGAAGGGGGATGAGTTCTATTTTCCGGAAGAAAATTTCAGCTGCTTCCGACTGAATCTGAATTTTGCCCCTTTGGGGTTTTACGTTGGTTGCTTCATTTACTACAACTCCGTTTAATATGAAGGTGAGTTTATCGCCATCGGCGATACATTCAAGGGTATTCCATTCGCCAACCGGATGTTCAACATCTTTTTCCCCTCTGAAATCCAGTACATCTTTCCAGTCCGGATCCCGGTTAAACCAGTTGATGCGGCCTGAGTTGACTGTTACTTTTTTTCCGCCGGGTTGAAAAACAAACGAATTGCCCTGTTTTTCATCTGCTACAGTACAGGTAACACTAAAATTTTCTGTTCCGTCGCCAACCACAATAATATCGCCGGTTCCGCCTTCAATAATCTGACATTCGATGGAGTGCATCCATATTCCACCCGAAGCTCCGTCTTCACCAATTGAATGAAGCAAAATACCGCAGTCGCGGGCATTGTTCAGCCGGGGCTCAAAGGTTTTTTTGCCCCATTTGAACTCGGTAATTAAACGGTAATTTTCATATTCTTCATTTGTAGTAATGCAGCCCCACTCTTCTCCCGAAATCCGAATCATTCCATCTTTTACGGTAAAAACATTTTTCGGATCGTAATTTTTTCCGCTGTGTTGCAAAAAAGTGTACCAGCCATCGAGGTTTTTGCCGTTGAAGAGTTTATTTTTTTCTGATTCTTTTTGTTGGATAGACTTTGTGTTGTTTTCTCCGGACTGAAGTCCTGTCAGAAAAAGAATGCCGGTAATAAAAATTATAGTTTTTAGCATGGATAAAATTTTCTAACAAATGTATTCATTTTAATTGATGGTAATTTATTGTTTTATCAACAATTCGACGTAAATTGATACAAAAAGGTATTTTATTGTTCTATTTAATAATCACAATTATGAGTTTTATTTTCCAACCAGGCAGGCAATTATGGTTTATTATATTCATTAGTTTGTTCCCCGCAAGAATGTATGCACAAATTCAGGGTTCCGTCAGGGATAGCTTGAATCAGCCGGTTTCTTTCGCCAATGTGCTTTTGCTTAACCAAAATGATTCTTCGGTGGTATCCGGGGTAATGGCTACGGAAGAAGGCACTTACAGTTTTACCAGTTTTAAGCCCGGAACTTATATGATTGGCATAAGTCTGATTGGCTACAAGTCTGCTTTTTCTCCGCCATTTATTATAAAAACTTCAAATGATCACTTCCACAACGAACCCGTTTTTGTTGAAGGGGATTCACACCAGTTACAGGATGTAAATGTGGTGGTAAAAAAGCCCATTTACGAATTGAAAATTGACCGTATGGTGGTGAATGTGGAAAATAGTATCACATCTGCAGGAAACACTGCACTTGAGGTTTTGGAAAAATCGCCCGGGGTAATTGTAAACCGGCAAAACAACAGCATTTCCATTTCGGGGAAAGGGGGTGTAATGATAATGATTGATGGAAAACAAAACCGGATGCCGGTTGAAGCCGCCGTCCAGATGTTGGGTTCAATGAATGCAGACAATGTTAAACGGATAGAAATTATAACTACCCCGCCGGCAAAATACGATGCAGAGGGCGATGCCGGGATTATTAACATCGTATTGAAAAAAAATGAAGCATTTGGAACCAACGGATCATTTACACTTGGCGCCGGCGTGGCCACCCGCGAAAAAATGAATGGCGGCCTGAATTTAAACCACCATGTGGACAAGGTTAATTATTTTGGTTCGTACAGCGCAAACTTCGACAATGTGCGCCAGAGTACCGAAGGGATCCGCAGGTTAATTCAATCTGGTGCAGTGATAGAATCAGAAGCCATAAATAAGCGTGAAGCATTGCTGCTTTTTCAAAATGTCAGGATGGGGTTCGATTATACCATCAGCAGTAAAACCATTTTAAGTTTTTTAGGTACCGGGTATATTAGGGACTGGGAAATGGATGCACTAACTGCAATTTTATACTCGCAGGATCAGGTAACAACCAGCCGATCCAATCTCACCACTTTCGAATTAAACAAATGGATTCACGGCATGGGAAATATAAATCTTCAGCACCACTTTCAGGAAGAAGAAATCCTGGATTTTAATTTTGATTATTTGAACTATTACAACAGAAATCCATCGAATTACACGGTAGAAAATCTGGATAATACCGGGCTGCCGGAATCAGGAGAAATCATTGAAGTGGCAAAAATCACTCCCATTAACATATTTGTTGGAGCGTTGGATTATTCCAATCAGTTGAATTCGAAAATAAAAATTGAAGCCGGAGTAAAAGGAACACTTACAAATTTTAAAAATGATGTTGGCGTTCGGTATTTCAATTCCGGGAGCTGGAATTACGACCCCGAATTGACCAATAACTATTCTCTGAATGAAAATATAAGCGCCGCATATTCCACAGTTAGTTTTAGTTTGAATGACAAAACAAGCATAGTGGCCGGATTGCGCTACGAATACATGAATTCGGTGCTGGATTCGGAAACTGAAAAAGGGATACTGGACCTGCATTACGGTGAATTTTTCCCAACATTTTATTTTTCTCAAAAATTAAACGATAACAACACACTGCAGTTTGCTTACAGCAGAAGGATCGATCGTCCTACATTTAATCAACTGGCCCCGTTTATCATTTTTATTACTCCGGAAACTTTTCTTTCAGGCAACGAAAACCTGTTGCCGGCATTCAGCAACATTTTAAAAACCGATTACCAGTTTAAATCGCTGATGTTGTCTTTGAGTTATACCGATACCAAAGATGCCATTGCAGGTTTTCAGCCCCGCCAAAGTGATGATGAAACCAGGCAGTACCTGATTTCCCGGAACCTGGACAATGCCAAAACATTTTCGGTGATGTTGGCTTTGCCGGTAACTGTTACCAAATGGTGGCAAATGCAAAACAATTTCAACTGGGTAAAACAAAAACTGGTAACCGATTACGATGCGGTGGATATAGATGTTTCACTCTCGAATTACAGGATAAATTCAAGCCAGAGTTTTAGTTTAAGCGAACATATTTCTACTGAAATATCCGGGTTTTACCAGTCGCGTTCACTGTTGGGGATTTACGAAATGAGACCGTTCGGCAGCCTTAATTTAGGTTTTTTGTGGCGGTTGAAAAATGGAAACAGCCGGTTTAACCTGAACGTTAGCGATGTGTTGAAAACCAGTATTTTTCGACTGGAAGCAAATGTGCCGGAGTTGAATATAGATAACCGGATGAAATTGGATTTTGAGTCACGTATTTTGAGGTTAACCTTTTCACACAATTTTGGCACCACAGCCATAAAAGCCAGAACCCGGAACACAGCCTCGGAAGAGGAACGAAGAAGGATAACCAATTAAAAAGTTATCATTTAGAAATTCGCTATTTAATTTTGACTGAAAATCAACAAATTAGTTAAAAAAATTAGAGTAGAATCACACTCATTCCAAAAACTGCAGCCATTGAGGTAACTCCCTGAATCAATGTCGCGATAGTATGTGTTTTGTATCCGGTTTTCACATCCATCCCGGAAAATTGGGTAACCACCCAAAAAAAGCTGTCGTTGGCGTGGGAGATGGTCATAGCGCCGGCGCCGGTTGCCATAACTGCCAGTACTTTGCCGTTCAGCGAATCGAGCCCGATGGTTGAAAGCAGCGGGGCAATAAGTGCCGAAGTAGCCACCAAAGCCACGGTGGATGAACCCTGCGCTGTTTTAAAAGCCGCTGCGATAATAAACGGCAGAAAAATACCCAGGTGGTATCCGGCCAGCATATTCCCAATGGTTTCGCCAATTTGTGTTTCTTTCAGAATGGTACCGAAAGCGCCGCCCGCTCCAGTGATGAGTAAGATGGGTGCGGCTGCTGAAATACCATCGCCAATCCAGCCGGTGAGGGTTTCTTTGTTAAAAACCGGAAAAAGCAAAAATGAAAGCAGAAATCCAATTAATAAAGCGTTTACCGGTTGGCCGGTAAAATCGAGAAAATTAAAAAAGAAACCAGTTCCGAAAGGTTTGACGGGATAGGTAGCTATCGACCGCAACGCAATTAAAACTATCGGAAGCAAAATGGGCAATAGCGATTTGGTTGCAGACGGAAGTTTAATGTTCTCCGAAATATTTTGAGTGGATGTTTCGGTGTCTTCGCTGGTTGTATATTTTTTCCCGGCATACGATGCCCAGAAATAACCGGCAAGCAGAGCCACCAGAGCAACAGCAAGCCCAAAAAGAATTACAAGCCCCAACTGATCATCCAGACCCAAATTTCCAGCCGCAGCAATGGGGCCGGGTGTTGGCGGAACAAATGTATGCGTAGCGTAAAGTCCGGTGGCCAGCGCAATAGAAAGCGTCACCGAAGGTTTTTTGGTTTGGTGCACCAGCGATTTTTTCAGCGAGGAAAGAATCACATAAGCCGAATCGCAGAATACCGGTATGGAAACGATGTAGCCAATTAACGACATGGCCAGCGCCGGATACCGTTTGCCCACCAGCTTTAAAACCAGTTCGGCCAGTTTAATGGCGGCATTCGATTTTTCCAGAATGGTTCCAGTAATGGTTCCCAGAACAATCACAATTCCAATGTAGGTCATAATGTCTCCAAAACCACGGGCAATAAAACCGGCAATGTTTTCAATGGGTAACCCGGCCAGCGCCCCGGCCAGGTAAGATGCCAGCAACAATACCACAAACGGATGAAGTTTTAGCCGGGTGGTTCCCAGAATAATGAACAATACGGAAATAACCAGTACAAAAATGAGCCAAAGTCCTTCGGGCATGGTTCAACTTTTAAAAAGTTATAAAATTGGGTTTGTTTTCAATAAAATGAACGGGAACTTCAGCAACAAACTCCCGGAGCCATTCGGCGCAATATTCCATTCCGGCTTCCTCCGATTTGATGTGCCCCAGAAAAATAACCGCCTTATTTTTATTTTGCTGAAACGCATCGTTGGCATAAAGGTAAGTTTCCCATTCATTGGCTTCCCCGGCGATTAAAACCTCCACATCTTCGTTTCGAAGCATTTGAATTTGCCGTTGGCCGCCTGGCGCGCCCGCCATAAATGCCAGTTTCGTGAACTTCATATCAGGATTGCCGATTACCCGGATGCTTTCCATTCCAAATTTTTGTTTAAGCTCATTTACATAATTTTTTACCGTTTTTTCAGGAATCCGGAAAAAAGTTTGCGAGCCATTCACGACATAGATGTTCAATCCAAGTTTTCGTATCATGCCAACAGAAATTCCATCCGGTTCAGTCATGTGAATATGGTCGTGAAACCGGAAAATCACCAGCTCGTTTTTTTCAATAAATTCCTTTTTTTCCAAAAAAACAGGGTCGTTTTGAAAAGATTCGGTTTGGTCTGCATGATTGTAGAATACCGGCTCGTGAGTGATTATGAAATTACAACCCAAATCAACCGCATGCCTCAAAACCTGCATGTCTGCAAACATGCAAACGGCAATTCCGGTAAGTTCAGTTTGAGGATCTCCGGCTTTAAACGTATCGACGGTTTGGTCTGCCCAGGTACAGGTCACTTGTTTTTTAATTCGGATTACAATATCTTCCGGCGTTATTTGGCCAAAGGAAAAGAGTGGCGCTAAAAGGAACAATACAGCAAAAATTCTCGTTTTCATAAACAGTTGAAGTTGATGGAGCCATAAAAGTAACTGATTTTTTTATTATGAAGAAGATAAAGCTTCGCGGAAAAGAACTCAAACGCCTCGGTTACAAAAGCGACCGTGCAACAGCACTTGCCATAAACCTGGTAAGCAGGCATTTTAAACGTTCAGACAAGGTGGAACTTCTTGAAACACTGGAAAAGATAAATCTTCAACCCGAAGACTATTTAAAGGACCCGGTTTGGGGCGAACTGGCGCAACTTTTATCGGAAAAACCGGCCAAAAACAAAAAGAAACCAGTGTTGAACAAAGCGGCGTTGGAATTCAAAATATTTGGGGAAGAGAACATTGACCCGGAAGCCATTCGCCAGATGGAAATGGCTATGAAATTACCCATTTCAGTAAAAGGCGCCCTGATGGCTGATGCGCATGTGGGTTACGGATTGCCCATTGGCGGTGTGCTGGCAGCCTACAACGCTGTTATTCCTTACGGAGTGGGAATGGACATTGGCTGCCGTATGTGTCTTTCGGTTTTTCCATTTTCACCGAAAAAAATTGACGGCGAACGCGACCGGATTAAAAACATTCTGATGAATGAAACCCGGTTTGGGCTTGCTGAGTTTAAAGATGAACAGGACCATGAAATTCTGGAACGGACAGAATTCAGGGAAATAAAATTTCTGAATTCATTGCATAAGAAATTTGCCAACCAGTTGGGAACATCCGGCCATGGAAACCATTTTGTGGATGTGGGTTTTGTTAAAATTCAGGAGTTTTCTGAATGGGTTGGACTTCAGCCCGGTGAATATTTTGCCGTTTTGAGCCACTCGGGTTCCCGCAATTTTGGTTCCGAAGTGTGCAATCACTACACCCGCATTGCCAAAGATAAACTGGAACTAACAGGCGAGGCGGCACATCTGGCCTGGCTGGACCTCGATTC
Source organism: Mariniphaga sp. (assembly GCA_041686935.1). GTDB lineage: Bacteria > Bacteroidota > Bacteroidia > Bacteroidales > Prolixibacteraceae > Mariniphaga. The sequence goes on from JAWLCW010000004.1 coordinate 114,914, forward strand.
GGAAGAAGGGCAGGAGTATTGGGCAGCCATGAATCTGGCGGGCGATTATTCCCATGCCAACCACCGAATCATCCACCGCCGGCTGGCCAAAGCGTTTGGCGAAAAACCACTTACCATTATCGAAAACCATCACAACTTTGCATGGAAAGAAACACTTGACACCGGCGAAGAAATTATCATTCACAGAAAAGGCGCCACGCCGGCAGGAATCGGCGATGTTGGAATTATTCCCGGCACCATGGCATCGCCGGCGTTTATTGTCACCGGAAAAGGAAATGAAGATGCCCTGAATTCAGCTTCACATGGCGCCGGTCGCCTGATGTCACGCAATGTGGCCAAACAAACTTTCACCGAAAGCCAGATGAAAAAATACCTGACGGAGCAAGGTGTGGAACTGCTGGGTGGAGGAATCGACGAATCGCCGTTTGCTTATAAGAACATTCACGAGGTGATGAAACACCAGAAAGATTTGGTGGAGGTTTTGGGGGAGTTTTTTCCGAGAATTGTGCGGATGGAGTAGGGGAAATGCAATAATGCGTTAATGAAAGAATGCATAAATGCAAGAATGAGGAAATTAGAGAATGCAGGAATGAGAAAATGCATGAATGAGTGATTGTCTAAAATAAAAAACAATTGTTTTATTTTTTTGTGGAGAATTGATTTTTAGGTGGTGTTTCTTTTTTCAGGAAAGAGAAGGCTGAACAGAATAGCCATGCTGAATGCAAGCAGGTAACTGGCAAGTCGTTCTGAAATACCGGTGGGATCGGCGAGCCAGGTTTTCCAGACCACGGCTGAAACAGTACCGGTAATCAGACTGGCAAAAGCGCCGGCGCGGGAAAAGTTTTTCCAGAAAACCAGCAAAACAATGGCCGGTCCGAATGATGCCCCTATTCCGCTCCAGGCATAAGAAACCAGTCCGTAAACCGTGTCCTGCATGGTAATGGCCAGCAGAAATCCAACCAGCCCAACCGCCAGTGTCAGCAATTTATTCAGAAGAAGCAATCTTCTTTCGCGAATTTTTTTTCGTGTCACCTGCAAATACAAATCTTCGGTCATGGATGAGGAAACCACCATCAGTTGCGACGAAGCGGTGGACATCATTGCTGAAACGGCTCCGGATAACAGAATTCCGGCCAGAATGGGATTGAGCAGCGTCATTACCATGGCTGGCATAATTTTCTCGGAATCGCTGGCCACACTGGCTGCGGCATCGCCCAAAGCACCCGCCTGCACCAGCTTGTATCCGATAATTCCAATCAGAAAGGCGCCTCCGTAGGCCAGCAATGTCCACAAAACTGCAACCCACCGGCTTTGCCTGGTTTCTTTTTCCGACCGCATGGCCATCATCCGCGAAAGCAGTTGCGGCTGACCGGTGTAGCCGAATGCCCAGCTTAATCCGTTCAGAATGAGTAAACCGCCGGTGGCTTGTTGTACCGTGTCGATGTTTAAAGGAACCGTGTAACTGGCCGATAAAATGGTTTCGGCGATGGAAATATCGTAAGTGGCTGCAATACCCAATGCGATAATGGGCAAAACCACACAAGTGACAACCATGAGAATGGCCTGAAAAGCATCGGTGGCAACCACTGTGATGAAGCCGCCCAACATGGTGTAAAGGGTAACCAGTGCCGAACCGATGACCATTCCCCAAAACGGATCGATGTTGAACGTATCGTTGAATATTTTGCCGGCCCCGCTGAATTGGGCTGCAATGTAAAGCACAAAAAAGAAAATAATGACCAGCGACGAAAGCAGACTGAAACTTTTGGTTGTACCTTTAAAAGTTCCGGAAAATAGTCCGGGGACAGTCAGTGCTCCGGTTTTTTCTGTGATTCTTTGCAGGGGCTGTGCCAAAAAAGTCCAGAGAAACAGGATTCCGGCCACACAACCCAACGCCACCCAGATGGCAGCCATTCCTTCGGCATACGCATGTCCGGTGAGACCAAGAAGCAACCACGCCGATTCGCCTGTGGCCCTTTCAGACAAAGCCAGCGAATATCCTGAAATTTTTTTCCCGCCAATTACAAAATCGATATTTGTTTTGGAGCGCCGGGCCGACCAGGCCACGATGCCAATGAGAACAACCAGGTATAAAATAAATACAAAAATCATAACCTGGGGAAGGTGTTTAAAATGCAATTCCCAAACTAATTCCCATCCGGAACCCAGGGAAAAAGAACGGTAATTTTGATGTGTGATTGTCTTCGTTAACTTCGTGTTTCAGTCTGTCTCTCAGGTATATAATGTCGCTGAATACATCGTCAATATGAGGGGTAACCACACTGTAATCAAACCCCGCCGGTTTGGGATCCGCGGAGTACTTCAAGGAAGCCATATAATAATCCAATCCGATACCAAGAAAATGAAAATCTATAGTGAATATTTCATTTAGAATCCACTGGTATCCCAGTTGTGCACCCACTCCAACCGTGTTCAGTTTTGTGTTTACCGAATAAATTCGGCTTTCAATTTCATCCTCGTAATCAACAAACTGGTTGAACCAGCGCAGGTACGGAGCGATATAAAATCCTTCAGCCGATAATTTCTCCGAGATGTAAAATCTGTATTCCAGCGAGGCTGACATTCCACCGTTTTCCTGAATAAAGGAATAGGCCTCGGGCGTTATCGCTTCTTCAGTGAAAAAAGGGCTGGCAACAGGGTTTAAATACCCTATTTTTATTTGGAGGGAACGGTTTGAATTAAGCATTCTTTCGTAAGCCAGGTTAAAATCACCCAAAAAAGCACCACTCAAACCGGCTTTTAAAACATTATCCTGAGCATTGGCAACCCATCCCGGAGACAGCAATAATACTATTGCAAAAACTTTTATTCTGAACATAAATTATTGATTTGGAATTCCGTTTGAAAAGTAATAAAATATCCTCATTTCCAGAAATATCTTAATCTCTTTGATTAAAAAGGTTTTATTCGGGATGACAGTCCTTGCACGAAACAAAATGAATATTGTTTTCGCTGGAGGGTGAAAAGTAGGTGGTATTCATGGTTCTGACATCCAGTCTGCAGTTTTTTGATTCGCCCGGATGGCATTTATCGCATGAATTTCGCTGGTAGTTTGAATGCGGTTCATGGCATGCCCGGCAACTGATTCCCTCGTGCACGCCCGTTGGAGTGCGGTCGTCGTGGCTGCCGGCCTGGTGCCAAACCGATGGAGCATGGCACTGCACACACAGCCTGTAAACCGGGTCAGCCGGCGTTTGTACTGTGTCGGTTCCGTTCAGAATAACAGGAGTTGGCAGGTTAGCCAGATCAAAATGAATTTTTTCGTTTCTGATATAGAAACCGACTGAATTGTTTTCCATGTTTCTGCTGTAAAAGATTGTGTTTGGGTTTGAATAATCGGGCCTTTTGGCCGGTTCTCCCCTGGTGTGAATCTGATGACAAGTCATACACGGCATGGTAGGTTTATCTGCCATTTTTTTGTCTCTTATACTCCACGGCCCCTGTTGCGAAATGGGTTCAACCAAATCGAGAATGGTGCCTTCATAAAACATTCCATGGCAGCGCAGGCAATCGAAATTGAGCTGTTCGGTAGTGTTGTGGGTTTCATCCAGCAGAATATCCGCATAAGTTGCCGAGTGACCGCCGGCCAGCCAGTTGGAATATTCGCTTTGGTGGCAGGAAATGCATCGCTCCATCGTCTCCAGAATCTGATCTTCAGATAACCGTATTTCATCGGGATGTGGTTTGTTTTGGACATGTCGTACTACCATCCGGCCTTTTTCTGTTAAACTGTGCCATCCGTTTTCAAGCGCTGTTCCGTGGCATTTGAAACAGGAAATATCGCGGTGCGCCGAGGCCGTCCAGGTAGTGTGCGACGGACTGATTTCATGACAACTGGCACAGGTTCTTTCCGGGCTGGCCGCGTTCCACCAGGTATAGGAACCACCCAAAATAATTATCAGGATAAAAAGAACAACAATTACCCGAATCGTATTTTTGAATAGTGTTGACTTCATAAATTAAGATTTGAATTTGGTTCCGTTCCAGTTTTTTACAATGTAATCTCCAACCCAATAGCCGAGAGCCAGAATCGTAAGCGCCGGATTGAAACCTCCGTTTGTAACACACAGGCTTCCGTCGGCAATAAACAGGTTATCAATTTCGTGCACCTGTCCGAATTTATTGGTAACGGAAGTTTTTGGGTCGCTGCCCATTCTTGTCGTTCCAGCCTGATGCTGGCCACCGCTTAATCCGCGACCGCCCACGTTTTTCCAGGTAAAATGAGCGCCGGCTTCTTTTAGTATTTCTTCAGCCCTGTCTGCCATATACTGGCAGCCAATGGGATCATAACTGTGCCGTGAGCCCGAAAGCCTTGCCACCGGAATTCCCCAGTGATCTTTTACTTCCGGATCCACTGTAACCCGAGCCTCAAAATTTGGAATTTCCTGAAATGGACCATGTAATCGTATCAGCTTTTTAAACTGACTGCGCTGGTATTCCTTGTGCTCCGGGCCCCAACGTTTGGAACCCGGCGGGCGCATTCTGGAAAAGAGGTATGGCATGGCGGTAAATTCGTTGCACAATACCCCTCCGCCAACTATTCCCGGATTATCGTGGTTAAAATCGGCAATAGCCAGGGTGGCGCCCGGTCCAACATCATCGTAAACGTCGTACTTCATTAATCCGTGGGCACCGGTATAGGCATGCCCCTGAAGGTTTCGGCCTACCCAGTCGTTGTTGTTGCCAGCCCCGTTGGGGAACAATTTTGATTTTGAATTGAGCAGTAAACGTGCCGTTTCAACCGCTGCTGCGGCAACAATAACAATATCAGCAGTTTGAACATGGCCTTTGTCTTTTTCGTCGAAATATTTAACACCGGTAGCCCGTCCTTTTTCATCGAGCATAATTTCGGCCACCTGGCAGTGGGTGCGCAATTCGCAATTGCCGGAATCTAAAGCAGTTGGTATAACTGTGTTATGTGTTCCACATTTGGCATTTACCGGACAGGCAAATCCCACGCAACTCCGCATCCGGTAACATGCTGGTCTGCCACCGTAACGCACTGAGTTTCGTAACATGGGAATGGGGAATGGTGAATATCCCAATTGTTTGGCAGCATCTGCCAGAATATTTGCCGAACGGTTGTATTCAAACGGAGGCATGGGGTAAAGTTTTTTTCGGGGCGATTCAAACGGGTTGGCCCCGCTTTCGCCGGAAACACCTATTTCCCATTCTGCTTTCTCATAACTGGGTTCCAAATCGAAATAGGTAACAGGCCAGTCGTCGAGTGTGGAGCCTTCCACATGACCATAAGTCGATTTCATGGTGAAATCTTTTTCCATAAACCGCCAGGCCATGGCGCCGTAGCTCACTGTTCCGGAACCTACACAGGCTGCATTGTTGCCGTAGCCTCCCTCGCTTGGCAGAACAATTCTGGATGAGCCGTCGCTATTCACAACCACCCTTCGGTGCCGCTCGTTATCGGGTCCAAAAGCATTACCCAAAACAGTGGTTCGCTGCGAAATAAGTTCGTCATCGTCGTGGTCGTCGTAGGTTGCCCAGCCGCCGCGTTCGAAAAGAACAACCGAAAGTCCGGCCACGGCCAGTTCTTTGGCAACTACCCCGCCTCCGGCACCGGCCCCTACAACTATTGCATTTACGTGTTTATTCTTCATTGCTTTAAAATTTTGGCGGTGGCACATTTCGATTCGTAGCGGTTTTGTCCCAATACATGCGGGTAATCCAGCCGCATCATTTTGTAGCTCACGTAGTTTTTATTGCCACCATGGCGAGGAGAGCCGTAAAATCCCTGCATGGAGTGATCGAGCAGCATATTAAAAAAACTGCGTTGGTTTGCATCGACCCAAAATTCTTCGGGAAGGTTTCCGGTTTCCATTTGCTCCATAAACCCGGTCTGGTTTTCCCGGTCAAGTTCATAAAATGCCTTTTGAAACAGTTTTTGGGCTGAATTTTCGATGGCAGAAATGCCTTTTCGGTATTCTTCCTGAAATCGGGTATAAGGTCCAATCAGTTGTTTGTCAATGAAATTGACCACGTTGGCATCCGTAGCGCCAGGGTCCTGGTCGGCAGGGATTATTTGCTCGGCAAATGCAATTACGGTGCGGGCTTCTTTTTCGCTGAAAAAACGCCAGGGAGAATCATAACCTGCACAGGCTGGAATGAACATAATACTTCCGCAGGCAAGACTAAGCTGGCGAAGGAATTCCCTTCTGCTGGTTTCCATCTTTTTCGGTTTATGTTGATGAGAACAAATTTAAAAATTGGTTTGAATAAACCGGGTTTAGTGAGTTAATACGGAATGATTCTAAAAAAGACTTTCTTTTTTGAAAGCAAACGCCAAAACAAACATTCCGGCAAACGCCCCGAACACCGAGAAAACGAACCAGGTTTCGGCAACGGGATTGTGGTTTAATGCCCAAAAAGCAAGTGGAAAAGGCAGTAGCAAAGAGGCCCCGGTGAATTTTGCAAGACCGGTATTCTTTTTCATTCCGAAGAAAAACAGCACAAAAGCCACAGCCAAACCGCCCCATTTGAGCCAGGTAACCAGGTGAAGGTTTTTCAGAATGGGTATCAAAATTTCAATTTCTGAACCGGATAAATAAATTTTGGTGATGTTCAGCAGCAGGATGTTTTCTGCAAAATCGGCCAGGAAAATGAATACGGATAGCAAAACTCCCCAATGTAACCAGCGTCGTTTAAAAACAGATGCAGCTTTTTTGAACATCAGCCCAAAAAAGAGGGAATAGGCCAGCATAAAACCAAAATCGATATAGTTTGCTTTATCTATATTTTTAAGGGTTTCCGACGAAAGATCTGTGAAAAGGGTTTGGATTTCTGCGGGAGTTTTGGCAAACTCGAACGCCACAATAAAACTTTTGTACCCTTCAGGTGCGCCAGAGGGCAAATAAAACTCCATGAAAAAAACCAATGCCAGAATGGGGAAAATGAAGAGTCCGGTTGGAGCGAACGGGTATTTTGCGAAGTAGTTTTTCACCTGCACTATTCATTAAAATAAATCTGAATGGGTCCCTGTTCGAATGAGTTTGATAAGTTTAATTTTTTTCAAATATTGGTTTGTGAATTCGAGAGCATACATTTTATTTTACTTTATTTAAGTAATCATCAAAGTTAGTGCATTTTACAGTTTCTCCATTCCGCGCCTCTTTTATAGCCTGAAGTGTGATATCGTTAAAAACAGGATGTTGTGATTTTTTTTCTTCAATGATTTTTTCAACATTCATTTCTCGGATTAAATCAAGAATGATTTTTCCTTTTTTTGTTTTTTCATTTATTACAACCGTTGTCATTTCTTTTTATTTTCAGTAAAAATACAAAAAATGGGTTTAGTAAAGGAACTATTCTTTCAAAAAGAAAAAAAACAAACCAGGCTTTTTCTACCGCCCAAACCGGTACGAAAATTTCAACAGAAAAATGTTATGCGGATTTTCATTGAACAATCCTTCAAAGTCGCGGGAAAAATCGAACGAACCGTCGTTTTTAAATCCGCTGCGGGTTTGCGACCAAACCAGGAAAAGGGTTGAACCGGGCCGGTATTCCCACCGTACTACCATGTTCGACAGGAATTCTTTTACATTAAAATCAGGTTTGTCAAAAGAATAATCGGTACTGTTATCCAGGTTTTCATCAATCTGGTAAACTTCATCTGCAGGGTCGAAGCTGATTTGATTGGCAGCATAGAATTGATATCTGTCAGAAACTTCATCGGCTTTACTGTTTGTGATGTGTTTAAATTCAGAATATTTTCCGGTGGCTACGAAAGGCTGTCCCCAGTATTGTATGGTCAGGTCGGGTGTAATATTGTAATTGATCCGAACCGAAATGTTGAGCGTATTGCGTTCAATCCGTCCGAAAATGTAGCGTTTGCCGCTTGTAAAGTCTTTCTGCGTTACATATTGCATTTCATCTTCGGTTTTATAAAACCCGGGCGACAAATCAATTCTTAACGTTTTTAGCGGACGATAACCCACCCTGAGACTGTAGTTTTGAACCCGTCTGTAACCCTTTTCGTTGCTGAAATTCTGGTTGGTTGAACAATTGAACGTCAGCTTTTTTTGCTGGTTGGTTGAAAACCCAAGTGAAAGATTTGTATAGCCTGGCGATTTATACGCCGGTCCGCCCCGTAGCATAGAGTTAGACAACTGGCTTCCGCTTACGTTGATGCTTCCGTAAGTTTGCCAGTAGTTTTTCAGGCTGGTCCACCAGTTGATGTTCCCGCCGGGTGCGGTCACATTCCCCCCAAAATCAAATTGCACCCACTGATTGAAATTGAGGTTAATTTCGCGGAAAATGGAGAAAGGCTCGTAAAACCGGTAGCCTACCCAAAAAATCTGAAAAATATTGTCCACCTGCTGGGCATAACCTATGTCGTTGAGTTCCAGTCCCGGCGATTTCCAGGCCATTCCGCCCATAAACTTCAGGTTGCCACCCAGTTTTCCAACGGTTAGTTTTCCTCCCTGTCCCATGAGGGAAGTACGTGTGGTATCATATTTCAGATAGTTGGCATCGGGTCTTTGGAAAGTCCGGATATATGATTCCTGTGTTCTTTTTATGGCCTCCCTGCTGCCGTTGACCTGGCTGAAATACAAGCCTGCATCCAGCGCCCACTTTTTGTTGTTCCATTTATGCACAAAATCGATACCTCCCGAATAAGCGCTTGAATGGAGAAATTCGAGGTAATCTTCATCAATTATTCGGTTCACTGCGGTTATCATACCGCCCAGATAAGTATTTCCTTCATTGAAATCTTTTTGAACCCGTGAAACAAAATAATTGGTAAACGGCTCAACAGTTTGCTCGCGACTACTGCCAATTCCCCTGATTTCAGCATGTTCCTCGGCAGTAACGCTTTCCAGAATACCTATAGACCAGCCGTTTTTTGTTTTGCCGGTAACTTTTGCAGCGCCTAAAATTCGTGTAAATTCTGGCATTTGGGAAAACTCATTTCCATTCAGTGAAGGCGAATATGCCGGGCGACGTCCAATCCGCCGGGAATAAAACAAACCGTCGTAGGCCAAGTCGCCATCGCCAAACATAAGTTTGTATTTCAGAATATTTTTTCCTTCGATAAAAAACGGCCTTTTTTCTTCAAAAAATGTTTCGTACGTAGTAAGGTTTACTTCCGACGGATCAGCCTCAACCTGGCCAAAGTCAGGATTAACAGTAAGGTCGAGTGTCAGGTAATTGGTAAGTCCGATTTTGGCATCCAGCCCGGCATTTAATCCGTTATCTTTTCCATCTTTTCGAAACGGATTTTCCATGTCTTTTTCAAACCGCTCGGTTCGCGCAACCACATAAGGCATTATATCGATGGTATTTTTGGGTTCGATATTTTTTAATCCATTCATATCGCCAAATTGTGAAACCATTCCTACAATACCGCGCTGCATGGGCTGCCATGATGAAAGTTCCTCTTTTCTGAAAATCTGCCTGAATACCTGTAATCCCCATTTTTGTTCTCCGTTTTTATCGAAGCGGAGTTGGGTAAGCGGAATGCGCATTTCGGCAATCCAGCCTTCATCTGTTTTGCTGGTTTTAACCCACCAAATTGGGTCCCAGGTAAAGTCTTCATTTTCACCATCATTACTTACTACCCAATCGGCTTTCACTCCAACAGCCGAAACGGCAAAAAGAAAAGCTGTACGGCGATCGAAATAAGTATCAAAGGCAATTGCCACCATGTCACCTTCCATTACATCGCGGCGTGTCATTCGCATGGAAATACTGTCAGGATTTTTGTCGAGTGCTTTTATGGCTGCATAAACGTTGTGTTCGTCGTATAAAATGGCAAACTCGGTCTGCTGATAAGGTTTTTTTCCCTCATGGGGCTGAAACTGAATAAAATTATCTTCCCATTTTACTGACTGCCAGGCCGGCTCATCCAGTTTTCCGTCAATTGTAATATCATACCCGTTTACCTGATTGGCAACGTAAAGCTTTTTATCCGGTTCCTGCGCATTTAATATACATGAAACAAATAAACACAGGATGAACATTGTTTTGCTTTTCATAAATGATGGCTTTCTGTTAAGACTCAATTATGAAAAAAGTGTTACAGAAAAATTGAAAAAAATTCTGTTTAGCGGGGCTAAACAAGTTGATTTCATTGACAAATTTTAGTTTGAAATGCTTTATTCTAATATTCAGCCGAATTTGAAATTGATATTTAAATCCGGTATAGTTTTTCAGTAAAATATGCAACTCTGCATTAAAACTTATTTCAGAATCCGGCTGTATTCCATCCTTCCCGGTAAACCCGTCCAAGAAGTTTTTCCGCTTCCGGATGATTTGGAATTTTCATATTTTCAGCATCCCATTGCAGCAATGTTTCGGGTACTTGTACGGCAACAGTTCCCAGTAAAATTGCTTCGGTCATCGGCCCGGTTTGTGCAAAGTGAGACTCTGTTTTTGCACCACCCAAACAAGCATCCACAAAGTGATGATAATGGTTCCTTTCCTTAAAATTTGGGAGTTTGTAGCCGGCAAATTTGCTTTGTGGTAAAAGTACCAAATCGTTTCCATGGGCTACCAGCAGGGCGCCTTCGGTTCCAACCAGCATCGCCGATTCGGGAGGATAGGGATCTCCGGGGAATAAATCCATAACTTCCTTCGGAGGAAAAAATTCACCATCGAACCATTCAACAGGGAGTTCTGCTGATTCAGTAAATTTGTTTCCCGGAAAAACCCAGGTGATATGATTTGCCTGTGGCCAGTTGTCTGCGCGGCGTTGCGGCGACTCCTGCCATGAACCCTGGACTTTTGCCACAACAGTTTTGGGTGCTTTTAAATCGAGCCCTTTCCAAACAGCATCAAAGAGATGGCACCCGATATCGCCCGACCATCCTGTTCCAAAATCAAGCCATCCCCGCCAAAGCCAAGGATGATAAATTTTTGGAGCGTATTCCCGCATAGGAGCCGTTCCAATCCACATATCCCAGTCAAGATTTTCAGGAACCGTTTCGCCATTTTCGGGGCGTGGTCCGGCCAGCCTGTAATTTTCAACAGCTCCCGGCCTGTTTGAACAGAGATAAACATGTTTAATTTTCCCAATTGCACCATTTTTAATCAGTTGAACTGCCCTTCGATCATTAGCAGAGGAAGCGTGCTGCGTTCCAAGTTGAGTAATTACTCTTTTTTCAACCGATGCTTCGGTTAATTTGCGCACTTCGGCAACATCGTGGCACATAGGTTTCTGGCAGTAAACATGTTTGCCTTTCTGAATGGCATTCCAGGCAATAATGAAATGATTGTGATCGGGAACCGTCACATTCACTGAGTCGATATTCCCTTCCTCTTTGTCGAGCATCTCTCGCCAGTCGGTATATTTTCGGGCATCGGGAACAAGTTCGGATGCTTTCTCCAGCATATTTTTGTCCACATCGCATATGGCAACAATTTTTACATTGGGGTGGCTTAAAAAGTTTTTAAGGTCGCCTAAACCCATCATTCCTCCCACACCGATGCAAGCGTGGTTTAATATTCCTTTTTTTGCACATGATTCGAGAATGAAAGGTGCGCCAATTGCCGCAGTGGTAGCTGTTTGAATAAATTTACGACGCGAAGGAGAAAAGGTCTGGTTTTTCATAATTTGAGTCATTTTAGTCTAAATCTAACAAAATTATGGTTTAAAACAGATTGAACCGCATAATTTCAAAAGACCTTTTCAAGATTAGACCTTTTTTGCTGAAAATCCAAAAAATCGGGTCAAAAAACATGAATTGTTTTAGATTTGTCATTGAATTATAAATTGAATTATGAAGTCAGGCTTTAAAATATTCTTAATAAGCACAGCAATTTTTGTTGGTTCGTGCTCTGCTCCAAAGGTTTTGGAAGACTATAAAAAAAATGCCGAACAGGCGGAACTTCAGAACGATTTTGAAAAAGCTGTAATCGCCTGGAAACAGTATTTTAACCAATTTCCCGGATTGAACGATTTGGACGGAGCAGTTTATGCTCAGGCCGCCCAGGCGGCATACAAGGCAGGCGAAATCAATCAGGCCACAGAGTGGTACGACCAGGCCCGTTACCGCGACTTTGCCAGTGCTGAGATGTATTCCACGCTGGCAGAAATTTACCGGAAGCAGGGTAATCTTTCCAGAGAACTTTCTTCGCTGGAATTTTTGCAGGAAAATTTTGACGGCGAAGTTGAAGGTGTGAACAGCCGTTTGTTTGCCATTTACGATGAAATTGATATGACTGAAAAAGCACTGGATGTATGGGAGGAAATGTCGCAGGAAGCAAAAGGCACTGAACCAAATCTGGAAAAGTTTTTTGAACTGAACAAACTCCTGGGCAATGATGAAATGCTTGATTCAGTGAGTATTGTTTTGCTGGAATTAAATCCGGAAAATGTGAACGGCCTGGAATGGAATGCTACAATAATTTACCACCAGGCCGAAGAACGTTACCAGCGCGAAATGGCCAGATACGAAAACAACCGCACCCGAAGCCAGTACCGTATTTTGCTGAAAGAACTGGATAAAGTGACTGCCGATTTCAGGATTGCGCTGGGCTATTTCGAAAAATTGTGGGACCTTAAACCTGAATCCCGAAAAGAATATGCCGGCTACATGTCGAACATACATGTGCGGTTCAACGACGAACAAAAAGCCAATTATTACCGAGGTTTTGTGAAATAGTGTTATCTCTACATTGAAATGTCATTTCTCACGAAGTGATTCCTTTGGAAGAATCCCGGTATTCCGGGTGAGAAATCTCTGAAATTGAAACAGATTTCTCCTCCCGAAATCGTCGAAATGACAGCATTGGACATTTTTCATGTTTGATCTGGCAGTAGTTTTACTTTTTTGCTTTCCGTATATAAAATACAAATCCGTTTTTTCGTCCGGTTTCTTCAATATCATCGTATTTTTCCATCAGTGGTGCCCGATGAATTTTAGTCACAAAATGCACATCTTTATCGATGTTGCCTGTTAAAAGCCATTCTTCATTATAAAAATTTTGGTTTGAAGGAGGTTGGGTTTCGCCATAAAACCAGGTGGCATACGATTTAAAATGGATGTTTTTCAGGTAAACATCCTGTCCGGCTTTCGATTTAAAAAATTCGATGAGCGCATTTTGCGAATATTTTTCAATACGCGGAACCAGAACAAGAATCACCAAAAGGGTAAAAATGGCAGTAGTTCCCCAAAGAAAAACGGCACGTTTCAGCGGCTCGGTTTTTTTAATTCGGGTAAAAATTAAAACGATTGTGATTAGAAACAGGAGTCCGGGCAAAAACTCAAATCCTGTCCAGTTGACTTCTGCTTTCAGGTTTTCAACCGCAAAGGCATCGTTTATGAGGTTACTTTCAATAATTTTGTGTTTGAATTTATCCACAAACGGCAACAACATTACCGGTAGTGCCACCAAAACCGAAATAGCAATGATGATGGCCGACATCCATTTGCTCCATTTAAATTGATTCTGCCAGACACGGTAAACAAAACCGGCTGCAAGGAAAGTGAGTGGAAAGTAGGCCAGTGAGGAGTAGTGTACAATTTTGGTTTTTACAATGGAAAACAGAATGAGTACCACCCAAAAAAGTATGACCATCCATTTTTTCATAAACGGGTAAAATGACTCCTCCGCTGGTTCTTTGCCAAATGCTTTCAGCGCCAGAATGGAAGAGGGGAAAACGCCGAAAAACAGCACCACAAAATGGTATCCGAAAAAGCCGCCGTGTCCGGCATCCTGAGTTTGAAAAAGCCGAACCTGGTAAACAATGAATTCAACTACTGTGTCGAAATTGCCGGTTAAAATCTGAATGATAAACCACGACCCGCCTGTCAGGGCCAAAACTATAAAGTAAGTTATTACATCCATCACCCGTACTTTCACCTTGAATTTCACCCAAATCAAAAATACACTGCCCGTGAGGGCAATAAGTAAAAATCCGACCGGTCCTTTTGTAAGAATCGCCAGCCCGGCAAACGTTGCAGCAAGAACAATGTTTCGAATTTTTTGTATGTTTTCAGGAAAAGCATACAGCATTAAAAAGTAAACGCCCAGAAAAATGAACAGGTTGAACCAGGGGTCGATGATGCCCGATTTGAAATAGAAAAACGGCAAAACCGAACCTGCATAAGCCAGCACCCATAATAAACCAAACAGGTTATTCCGTATTTTCCGGCCAATATTAAAAAGAACAAGCAGTGTTACAATTCCGCAAACAGCATTTGGAAAGCGGGCAGCAAACTCATTAATACCGAAAAGTTTCATGGAGAGAACCTGCATCCAGATAAACAGAGGAGGTTTTTCCCAAAATGGCTGAAAATTAATCTGAACGGTGAGGTAGTTGCCGGTTACTATCATTTCGCGGGCCGATTCGGCAAAGTTTATCTCGTCCCAGTCGAGCAAATGTTCGCCACCTAAAAAAGGTATAAAAAGCAAGGCAGCAACAACTGCAATTAAAATGCGAATCGCAGTGGGGTTCAACCGGTTTATTTTTTCATTCATTTTGAAGGTTTTGCAAGAGTTAAAACAGATTTATTGAGCCAGGATTTACGCCAGTATTGCACCCACCAAAAGGAAACCAGCATCAGCACAACAGAGACTAATGATCCAACGGTAATGTCAATCGCAAAATGCTGGGATAAGTAAACGCGGGAGTATGCGACCAGAACTGCACCAAAAAACAGCGCCAGTTTTCCCCAGCGGTTTTTGGTTATCAAAGCCAGCATAAAAAACACGCTGAAAGCTGTTGCTGTGTGGCCTGAAGGAAAACTTTGCAGGCTGTGCAGTTTTACTCCTTCAACCAAATGAAGTTGATACGATTCAAACAATTCGAAATATTTTGATGGCCGGTACATTTCTGTAAATATCACTTTTTTGAACAGATTAACCACAAGCGCAGTGCTAAGACTTCCGATAAGAAAAGCAAAAAAGTAACGATATTTTACAAAAAGAAAAATAACTGCTAAAATGGCAATCATAGCACCGTCGCCCAAATGTGTGGCATATTTAAAAAAAACATCAAAAAATGGAGTGTTGGCTTTATTCAGCAAAATATGCAGTTCTGCTTTGGGAAAACTTATCAGAAAACCTGCACAAATTATCAGGAAAATAATGTAAGGTGTTAAAAACCAATTGTTTTTTGCAAATAAATTCTTCATCAGAATTGCTTTAAATGACGAGCGCAAAAATCATTAAAAAAAATGGAAAGAACAATTTTTAAGGCTTTTCGTAAAAAAAACAATAAAAATTACAATTTGATTAAACCTTTTTGTTTTCACTTCGTCGAATGACCATTAAACGATGCAACCTTTGCGTTGCGTTTTTTTACATAGGTGAAGTCCCGGCTGTTGAGCCGGGACTTTTTTGATCCCTAAACCAACCTTTATTCATTAGTGAAACAAAATTTTCGTTTTGATTCTGCCATCCATTCTTTATCTTCGGGAAAATTTTTAAAAGATGGAACGGTTTCTTTCCCGGTGCGCTGAATATATTTACAATAGTCATAAAAACGAACTTCATGATATTTGCCTGGTTTTTCCAAACCGGAGAGCGGGCGTTTTTTTCAATGCATATTTGCAAAGACAACTCTCGGTGCCGGTAATCGGGCCCCAAGTAACTACTGTAAACGAATTTATTTCAGGCTATTCCCCGCTTCATCAGGGAGAAAAACTTCAACTTGTTTCTATTCTCTACGATGTTTTTCAGAAGCATACCCATACATCCGAAAGTTTCGACGATTTTTATTTTTGGGGCGAAGTACTTTTGGCCGACTTCAACGATATTGACAACTACCTGGTAAATGCCAAAGATTTGTTTACCAACCTGGCCGATTTAAAAGAAATTGAAGGTTTGTTCGATTACCTTACTCCTGAGCAAAAAGCCGCCATCGAAAGGTTTTGGGGAAGTTTAGCCGGAAGCGGACAAAAAGCTCATCACGAGAAGTTTATCTCTGTTTGGCAAAAACTTTATCCTGTTTATTCAGATTTTAAAAAATATTTGCAGGGAAAGCAACTGGCATACAATGGGATGATTTCCAGGGCGGTGATTGAAAAATTACAGGTTGAAGAACCGCAGTTTGAGTTCAAAAAATTTTACATCGTTGGTCTGAATGCATTAAACAACTGTGAAAAAGCTTTTTTTAATCTGCTGAAACAAAAACAAAAAGTTACTTTTTTATGGGATTACGACCGGTTTTATCTGGATGATAAAATCAATAATGCCGGAAGATTTATTCGCGATAACCTTAACCAGTTTCCGCCACCAGATGATTTTAATCTGAATGTTACTCAATTTTTGGGAAAGAAGAATATTAAGCTGGTGGCAGTTTCGTCCAATTACGGACAGGCACAGGGTATTCCAAAGTTTTTGGAGGAAATTGAATCCGGATTTAAAGAAGAGTTTGACAACACCGCTGTGGTTTTAGCTGATGAATCGCTTCTTTATCCGGCACTCGGCGCTATTCCCGGTGATTTTGGAACGGTGAACGTAACAATGGGTTATCCGGTTAAAAACTCGGTCGTTTACGGATTTATTCTGTTATTGATAAACCTTCTGAAAAACAACCGGCTGAATGAAAACGGAAAACCGGTTATATACCATCGCTTTGTAACCGATATTTTGAACCACCAGTTGCTTGGAAACATTGAACCGGAAAAAACGACTGAGTTTCTCGCAAACCTGAAAGAGAAGAACCGCATTACCGTTCCTGTGGATGAAATTAATTTTTCAACATTGCATCGGCTTATTTTTCAATTACCGGCAAAAGTGGAAAATTACAGCCGCTGGTTTTTGGAAATTTTAGGCCGTTTTTACGAGATGGTAAAAAGGAACGATGCTGAAAATCAACTTTTAGCTGAATTGATTTTTTCCATTTACCAGACCGTTGAAAAACTGGATTCTGTTATTTCAGACGTGGTTAATACCCAGCAACGCGAAATCAGCAATGCGGTTTATTTTCGTTTGTTCAGCCAGTATGTGGGGCAGGTTTCGGTGGCGTTTGAAGGTGAACCGCTAAGCGGAATGCAGGTGATGGGAATACTGGAAACACGCTGCCTCGATTTTGAAAACCTGATTATCCTGGGCCTGAATGAGAACAAATGGCCCCGAACATTTACTGCGCCTTCATTTATTCCGTATAACCTTCGTAAAGGTTTTGGGTTGCCGGGAATTGACGAGCAGGATGCCATGTATGCCTATTATTTTTACCGGTTAATTCAGCGGTCAGAAAATATTACTGCAACATACAGTACGCTTAAGGAGGGAATCGGCACCGGAGAACTCAGCCGCTATGGTTTCCAGCTTCTTTACGATTCGGGTCTTGAAGTGCAAAAAACTACGCTCGATTTTAAATTTTCCAACGAACCGGTACCGCCCATTAAAGTGCAAAATTCTGCTGAGAATGTTGAAAGGCTTTTAGCCCGGATTTCAAATGATAAACCGCTTTCACCAACGGCCATTAACACCTGGTTGCAGTGCAGCTTGCGGTTTTATTTCCGTTACATTTTGCAGCTTCCCGAACCCGATGAAATGAAGGATGAAATTGACAGTCCGGTTTTTGGCAGCATTTTTCACGAAGTGATTGAAAATCTTTATAAACCGTTTGAGGGGAAAATGGTAAATAAAGTTGATTTGGAAAAAATCAGCACCAACAAAGTTTTGATTGAAAATGAAATCCGCAAGGCGATTGGCAAACACTATTTTAGGCAAAAAGACCCAACGGAAAAAACTGTAAAACTGGAAGGCAAAACCATATTAATTTATGAAAATACAAAAACGTTTATCCGGCGATTGCTGGAGATTGATATGCAACAAGCTCCTTTTCAGTTGGTTTCGCTGGAAGGTGAGTATCAGGCAACCTTAAAAATCAGAACAGAAGATAAAGAAATTCCGGTTCGTATAGGCGGCAAAATCGATCGCGTGGATAAGGTAAACGGCGCTCTCCGTATTCTCGATTACAAAACAGGAAATGTGGAATCGTTTGTATTTAATGATTTGGACGAACTTTTTGAAAAAGACAGGGAAAAACCGAAAAAGGAAATTTTACAGGCGCTCATTTACTGCCTGGTTTATAAGAAAAATACAGAAGAAACAGGTGAACTTCAACCGGCTATTTACAGTCTCAGAAAATTGTTTGAAGAAAACTTTGCTCCCGAAATTAAAAAAAATGGGAAGGCTGTTTCTTTTCAGGAGATCGAATCTGAATTTACAGAGCAACTTCAGTTATTGGTTTCTGAAATTTTTTCAATATCAGGAACGTTTAACCAGACACCCCACGAAAAATACTGCCAGTATTGTCCGTACAACAAAATTTGCCAGCGGTATTAGTTGTTAAAAAAAGTGTTATACAGGTTTAAAAAATGCAACAAGAGTTTAAACCAACGATATTTTTTTAATGCACGGAATTAAATGCCGGCAGCCAGCTCAAAAATTTCATCCGCTTCCCAAATTGTTTTTTCCGGGTTGGGATTTAAAACAGCGTTTATCATAGCCTGCGCGACTGTTTTACCTGAAATGGGCCGGTATTTTTTTAAAACGAATTTGGTAACAAACCGGGCAATCGGAATCGACATTTTTTCCATCCACCTGGTTTCGTCCCTGTCGCCTGTAAGCGACGACGGCCGCAAAATTGCCAGGTTTTTAAATCCCAGTTTGGCTACTGCATCGTCAAGTTCGCCTTTTATTTGGGTATAAAAAATTTTCGATTTTGAATTTGCCCCGATGGATGAAACCAGTACATAATTTTCGATGCCATTTTCTTTTGCTTTTTGGGCAAAATTAAGGTTGAATGTAAAATCAACTTCGTATTGTTTTTCCTTGCTTCCAGCCTGTTTCAATGTGGTTCCCAGTGCTGAAAAAAGAACATCTCCGGTTAATTTTTTTGTCCAGGATTCTGCCTTGCTAAAATCAACAATATGTTGTTTCAGTTTGGGGTGCTGAATTCCCGTGTCGCGCCGGACAAAAATTTTTACTTCTCCGAAATTTTCATTTTCGAGCAGAAGTTTTACCAGTTGTTTTCCCACCAGTCCTGTAGCCCCGATTACGTTGGCATTGAGTGCCTGCCTGCTTTTTATTTTCCCTGCAGGGGTTGAATCTGTATTCTTCATCATTTCTCAAATTTAATCTCCTTTGTCTTTTCTTTCCACCAAAAGAAATGGGTTAAAACAAACCTCTGTAAATCAAATAGAACGGATTGGTATTTTGCCAGGTAATTTCACACTTAATTAACGCGGCGGCTGTTTTCCCATCAGGTCAAAACAGGCATTTAAACAGAAAAACATCTGGCCAGCAACTTTTTTATGGGATTTTTGCCTTTCTTATTTTTCAAATCCCACTTTTATCAACATCACCGAATAACCGGGAACGTCTATTACATTTTTGCTGAAATCAAGCGGTAGCTCTTCAATCACAACTTTTGGTTCTTCGCCCGGTGTGTTGTAAACTTCAGGATCATCGTTCTGAATTACCCACTGCCGTCCCTTTTTTAACAATTTTATTCCGGCTAAATCAAGTTGAAGAGTTTGTGGAACAAAACCCATGTTTACTACGGCAACAGTCAGGACACTTTTATCTTCTGTAAGCGCAGCCGAAACATCGAGGTTTGGATTTGCGCTTTCAACTTTAACCGGAACAGAACCAAAATGATTGCGGTAAAGTTTTAACACCAAACCGGTGGTTTCGAAAGAAGAAGCAGTTTGCGTGGTTTTGATGGCGCCAATTACATTCACGGTTTGAGCGTAGTTGGCCATGTAGTAAATGTCGCTGTTGCGGAAAAATTCATGTAACCCCATTGCAATTCCAAGCCCGTCTTTGTGGTGATAACGCACACCCAGCTCACCATAAATGTAATCGCCGTACCAGTAATTCCACTCGTCCATGGCAATACGAATGTCTTTTTCTTTTAAACCGGCTATTTTTTTATGGTAACCATGGTGGGCATCGGCAACCCTTCTAATTTCGTTTTTAATCTGCAAAATATGTTCCTGCAAATTGTCTTTTTCCTTGCAGTAAATGTGTTCACTCAGCAGGTTCATATAATCGGCACATTCGGTTAACATGGTTTCGCTCCATTCGCCAACAGCGCCAACGCCAATCAGTTTTGCTTCGGAATCCACTGCCCAGATTGCCTTTGCCATTTCGTTGTGCTTTTTTACATAATCACTCAGGGGCATGTGGCCGATCTGCCAGCTTCCGTACATTTCGTTTCCAACCGCCCACCACCTGATGTTAAACGGTTCGGGGCTTCCGTTTTCAGCCCGAAGTTTACCGAGTGGAGTATTCTGGTCGCCTCGGCAATAATTAATTTGTTCGGTAATTTCCTGCACAGTGCCCAAACCTGTATTAACTGCCACAAAAGGTTCGGCATCAATAATTTCCATCAGTTGCATGTATTCGTGTAAACCCACATCGTTGTGCTCCACACCTTTCCATGCCGGGTTTTTACGGGGCGGACGTTTATCCATTTCTCCAATTCCGTCGCGCCAGTTGTAACCACTCACAAAGTTTCCGCCCGGCCAACGGTAAATCGGCGAGTTGAGTTTTTTCAGAAGCGCTACCACATCGGCCCGCCAGCCCTTGATATTGTCCTCCGGCATTAGCGAAACAGTTCCGATTCTGAAACTTCCTTTCCCGGCGCTAATAATTTCAAATGAACAGTTTTTACCGGCAAAAGGAACAGTAAAACCAATCGGATAGGTTTTGTAAACACTGCTGATTTCAGGAATTTCCATTTTAACCACTACATTGTTTTCCGATGTAATCTGAACGATAACCGGAGCAGCAGTAGCGTCGCCCGCCAGTACAATTCGTCCAGTGTACTCTTTCCCGGTTAAAAACTCAAGTCCATCCTGTTTGATTCCAGCCACCAAACCATCGCCATTCAATTCGATAACTGGTGAATGTTCGCCAACAAACGGCGTTTTTTTATCCATGGTAACAGTTTTTTCATGGCCAATCACCTGCCATGGCGAAGCGTTCAGAAATTGGTATTGACCAGAATTCCAATCGGGGTCGGATGCAGTTCCCCAGGGATTAAAGTCAAATGTTACAGGATAATAGAATTTGCGGTCTTCGAGCATTTCCGCCCAGATTCCTCCGTAAATACATTTTCCGAGATGCTCGATAAACTGACCGTAAATATAAGGATTGATGGGTTCGCATGTGGCAGTAATGTCCACTTTTATGGTTTCGTCAACTTTGGGTGATTGCTGACAACCATTCATTGAAAAAAGAACAATTAACAGGACAAATACAAATATTGATTTATTATTCATAACGATTTTGTTTTGATTGCGTTTAAATTTTGGTTAAAAATAAAAAAAAAAATCAGAAGATTTTTGCCTTAAAGATGAGTTTACTTTCGTTTCGAAATCCTGAAACCACCACCAAAAAGTATTTCGGCGCCATGATCAAAACCAAAATCTTACCAGTAGTCGTTGTTGTTTAACGCGTACTTGGCCAAATCATTCATTAAAAGGCTGTAAGATTTATGCTGTTTTATTCTTTTATTGCAGAAAAACAAGCTAAAGTTCGGTTGATAAGTTTTTATTTATCTTCTTATTGGTTTACCGGCAGGGTGAAATGAAAAATTGTTCCTTCAGGATGATTGGGCTCAGCCCAGATTTTTCCATTGTTTTTTTCCACAAATTCCCTGCATATTACAAGGCCGAGCCCCGTTCCTTTTTCACCCCTGGCGCCGGCACGGCTGGTTTTTTCAACTTCAAACAATTTCAGATATTCTTCTTCTCTTAAACCTATTCCGGTATCAGCTACACTTACAATAACCTCACCGTTGAGCGTCCGGGCCGAAAGTACAACCCTTCCCCCCGGATGAGTAAACTTTACAGCATTGCTTAAAATATTCCGGATTACGGTATTAATCATTTCCCTGTCAAACGAAGCCTCAAGGTGTTCGGGGAACTTTCCTGAAATGGAAACCTCTTTTTGAAGGGCAAATTGCCTTTTAAGGCCTAAGTTATTTTTAAGCAGTTCACTTAAATTTTGTTTTTTTATAACACAATTTGTTTTTTCCATTTGTGTGCGTGCCCACAACAGCAGGTTTTCAAGAAGTTCGAAAGTATTGTATGCCGAAGATTTTGCCGTTTGAAGCAAATCCTCTTTTTTTTCCTGATCAATGTCGTTACCGGGTTCTGTAAGCAATTCCAGGAGGCCTAAAATTCCGGAAAAAGGACTACGCAAATCGTGTGAAATAATGGAAAAAAACTTGTCTTTGGTTTGGTTGGCCAATTCCAGTTCTTTGTTTTTTCCCTGCAGCTCTTTTGTGCGTTCATCAATAATTTTTTCCAGTTTACGCCGCTGGTTTCGAATTTTGTTGTTGCGGATGCGGTTCACCATAAACAATGTACCAAACACAAAAATTACCATGAAAACAATAAACGGCAATGTTTGCCATATTGGCGGGTTTATTTTAAGTTCAACAGAACTGTTTTGTGGGCTCCAGCGCCCGTTTTTGTCCATGGTTTCAACAATAAACAGGTAACTTCCTGGCCTGAGATTGGTAAAAGTGGCCACTTTTTCGTCCTCCGGAAAAACCCATTGATTGTCGAATCCTTGCAATTTGTAGCGGTATTTTTGTTGATTTGGATTGGTGAAATTTAATGAGGTAAACCGGAAAGAGATCATTTGCTGGTTGTGTTCAAGTTCATACAACGGAAGGTTGTTTTCATTGCCGTTTTGCGGATAAGTGCTTTTTCCGTAAACGGATACATCAGTAATTAAAGCTTTGGGCGGTTTATAAGATGATCTCTTTTTTTCGGCTGGATTAAAAAAATCTACTCCTTTGTTTCCACCGAAAAAAATTATGCTGTTCCGCTCGGTTGTTGATGATTTGTTATAATATGAATTGGAAATAAGTCCGTTGGATTCAAAAAAATATTCACTTTCATAATCCAGTTCGTGCGTATTTTCATCCCATTTATAGGTTAAACAAAACAGACCGGATTTAGTGCTGACCCAAAGTTCTCCCGGTTTGATGGATTCGATACTTGAAATATCGTTTATAGAATAATCCTGTGTAGTGATTAAGCGTTTAAAACTGTTTAATTTGGGGATAAATACATTTAAACCGGTGCTGGTGCCTACCCAAACCAGTCCTGAGTTGTCGCAATAAAGCGCTTGAATTGTATTTCCGGACAGGGAAGCAGAGTCTTCCGGGCTATGATAGTATTGGGTAATGTGTTCGCTTTCCAAATCAAGTACCGATAAACCGAAACTGCTCGAAATCCATAAATTGTTTTGCTTATCGATACACAAATCAGAAGTGTAGTCATTGGTTATCCCCATTTGCGGATTGTTTTCATGAAACTGAAATAATTTTGCATACTTGGTTTGGGGATTGTATTTAAAAACTCCGTTTCCGTTTGTACTTAACCATAAATTACCGCCGGGTTCCTCAATAATATCCAGTATATTTGCCCTGTCCAGTTTTTCAGCAACCGATGCTGGTTTTATTAATGCCGCTTTAAACAGGGTTTTATCGCTGTTTAATTTTTGCAATCCGCTTTGCCAGCCACCTGCCCAAATCCGGTTTTTACTGTCTTCAAGCACCCGGTAAATAGTTCCAGAAATTCTCTCGTTATTTTCGGAATGCAGGAAATATGAAGTTTTTCCAAAAGGGTCGGAACTATGCTTTTCGAGCAAGCCGGATTCATACCCCAGCCATAAATTATTTGATTTGTCGAAATCAA
The DNA here is from genome assembly GCA_041686935.1 of Mariniphaga sp. Lineage (GTDB taxonomy): Bacteria > Bacteroidota > Bacteroidia > Bacteroidales > Prolixibacteraceae > Mariniphaga. The sequence continues at coordinate 138,571 of JAWLCW010000004.1, forward strand.
TGCACACCACTTCCTGTTGTGCCAAACAATAAGGTACATCTTTAGAATACATAAAATGTGAAAAAAGGATATCCTTTATTCCGAAATCGATACCCCGGGTTCCCGAAGAAACCCACAGGTTATTTTCGCGATCGACAAAAACATATTTAATGGTTGTGTTTCCCATGCTGAGCGGATCTTCAACAATATTGGTATATTGCAGATAGTTGCCGGTGTAATGGTTCAGTTGATAAAGTCCGCTTGCTGTTGCCAGCCAAATTGTAGAATCGTTTTCCACATCAGCATGATGAATGGTATTGGAAAGGTAACCAACTATGATTTTTTTTATTTTACCATCATCCGGGTTATATATGTTTAACCCATGCGATTCGGTACTTATCAGTAATTTTCCGTTCGAGAAACTGAGATTGGTAATAAAAAACTCATTCACGTTTACACCATCAATGGTGTCAAATTGGTTAATTTCGCCCGTTTCAGGATTCAGTTGGAATAAGTCGTTTGGATTTCGAACTACCCAGATTTTGCCATCGGGCTGGCTGCAAACTTGTTTTATATTACCAGCAAAAAGTTCATTTTCATCGCTAAAAAACCAGGTTATTTGTGATGTTTTTTTGTCAAACCGAGCCATTCCTTTGTCCGTTGAAATCCAAAGCTGGCCATTGTGCCCTTCTGCGAAACTTGTTACAAGAGTTCCATTCCAGCCAGAAACCGGAGCTATAAACTGGTCTTTTAAAAAATTGTAATATGAAAAGCCATTGTCGGATCCAATCCAGAGTGTGCCTTCCGAATCAGAAAAAATGGTGTTGATTTTATTCCACGGCAATGTCGATTGTTTGGAACTTTCATATTTTCTAAATTGATGGCCATCAAAACGTGTCAGGCTGTTTTCTCCTGCCAGCCATATAAACCCGGTTGAATCCTGACTGATACTGATTATGCGCGCTTCAGGCAATCCGTTTTCAATACCGTAATGGTAAAATGCAACAGATGAACTGCCGGGTATTGCATAAAACAGTACCCAGGCGGTAATAAGATATTTGATAACCAGATTCTTAATTCTCATCCACTTGCTAATAAAGATGTGCAAAATTAGCAAAAGCATTTTATAAATGAGATTTAATTTTATATCCTGCTAAAAATGAGCATTTTTCCTTTGAGGTTAAGGAACTGGGAAGGTAAAAATCAGTTTTTTAAAATGGTAGATTAAGGTATTCAGTATTCTGCCAAAAAAAACAGGGTTGTTAGCAAATAATGCCATTTGCTTTTATTTTTTTCAGTCATTTGAATGAATCTTTTTTTGAAGTCGTTAAAAATATTTCTACTTTTCGAAAATGAACTAAACTTATGGAATATTTTTTTAAAACCTGTAGTTAAATGAATCATAAAATTAAGTTTTTACTCCTCTTTATTTTTCTGACAAGCTTTATAATTTCCACGGGCCAGGTATCCAAATGGGCAGGCGAATCAATTGATTTTTCACGTGGCAAAATAATCCTGTCCGAAAACAAACGGTTTTTGGTGTTTGAAGACGGAACCCCATTTTTTTATTTGGGCGATACAGCCTGGGAATTGTTTCACAGGCTGAATAAGGAAGAAACCGAAAAGTACCTTGAAAATAGACGCGAAAAAGGTTTTACCGTTATTCAGGCAGTTGTTTTGGCCGAACTCGATGGGCTGAATACACCCAATGCCGAAGGTGAAAAACCGTTGATTGATAACGACCCCACAAAAATTAACGAGGCCTATTTCCGGCATGTGGACTGGGTGATTAAAAAGGCCGAAGAAAAGGGACTTTTTATTGGCCTGCTTCCAACCTGGGGAGATAAATGGAATAAAAAGTGGGGCGTTGGGCCGGTTGTTTTTACGCCCGAAAATGCAGCTGTTTTTGGTGAAATTCTCGGAAAACGGTATAAAGATTCTCCTAACATCATTTGGATTGTGGGAGGTGATCGTCCACTGGAAGAGGAAGTTCATGGTCAGATTGTACGCTCCATGGCACATGGTCTGCGCAAAGGAGATGACGGGGAACACCTGATTACTTATCACCCCATGGGTGGACAGGGATCTGCACAGTATTTTCACAATGAAGACTGGCTCGATTTCAATATGCGCCAAAACGGGCATAACCCAAGATTTACCGGAGTTTACGAAAATACGCTGAAAGATTATGACAGAACTCCTGTAAAACCGGTTATCGACGGCGAACCGATTTATGAAGATCACCCCATTGAATTTAATGCAGAAAGATTTGGGCACTCCATTTCTGCCGATGTGCGTCGTCCGCTTTACTGGAACCTTTTCAGCGGTGCATTTGGCCATACTTACGGCCACCATTCGGTGTGGCAAATGTGGCAGCCGGGTCGTAATCCGGTGAATTTTCCGCTGATGCCCTGGTACGAAGCTCTCGATCAGCCCGGTGCGTGGCAAATGCAGTTCGGACGGAGGCTTATGGAATCACGTCCTTTTTTGAATCGAATTCCGGATAATTCAATAATTGTTCCCGATGATGTACCGACTTCCGTTCCCGGCGCCGGGTTATACCGTTACGCAGCAACCCGCGCAGATGATGGTTCGTATGCGATGGTTTACGCCCCGGTTGGACGGCCATTCACAGTAAGAATGGATGTTATCAGCGGTAAAAAGGTAAAAGCCTGGTGGTATAGCCCGCGTAACGGACAGGTTCAAAAAATAGGAAAATTTTCAAACGAAGGTATCCGCACATTTTCGCCTCCCGGATTGGGAGAAAATTTCGACTGGGTGCTGGTGCTGGACGATGCGGGTGCGGGATTTAAAGCTCCCGGAAAATGAGTTCAACGTTTAAAGTTAAACAGATGCGGAATAGTACAATTTGCTTGATATTGTTTGGAGCTATGCTAATGTTGAGTTGTCAGACTCAAAATGAGGTTGACAATTCAATTCAGCCATTTCCCGAAAACCCTCATTGCCTGGCTTGGGGAGATACGCCGGTTTTTCCTCTTGGAGCCACCGGTTACCATAGCTGGACACCCATTAGCAGGCCAAACGAAGTAGATTTTATTGCGCAACTCGATCGACTGGCAAAGGTAATTGAAAACATTGGAAGCCCCAGTGTTTGCGGGTTTGTCCGCTGCCTCCCGTACGATCCGATGAACCACATGCACGACGGCGAAGTGTCGAAAATATTGCAACCCTGGTTATTGCTGGATGACGGACGTTATGACCTGGAGCAATTTGAACCGGCCTGGGAGGAACGGCTTCGGGCTTATCTGGATGCGGCGCTTGAACGGCGCATTGTTGTTTCGCTGGAAATTTGGGACGACTGGTCGGTTACCCGCGGTCCGGGCGGAGCATACGATCCGGGCGAAGGGAATGGCTGGAATGCTCATCCGTTCAACCCCAAAAACAATGTAAATTATGACGAAACCATATTGCCTGTAGAAACGAGTGTATGCAATGCACCGTTTTACGGCACAATTTCCTCACGACAAAACAATATTCAGGTACTCAATCTTCAGAAAAAATATGTGGATCACCTGCTTTCGGTAGCATCCGGTTACCCCAATATCATTTTGAATATTTCCAATGAAAGCCGTGCGCATTTAGAATGGAGCCGCTTTTGGGCCCGATATATTCGTGAAAGGGTTCCTGAAGGTTTTATGATTGGCGAAATGCCATCCACCAACCGCAAAGATGGAGGCGGAGAATGCGAACATGAATTCAGTCCTTTAACTTTATGCACCGATATTTTATATGATTTTGTGGATATTGCACAGGGAGTTTCACGGCACGAATTTGGCGAGCCGCATCAACAGGCTATTGGCGGCGGACAGCGAATTTATAAATACCGGCAGTCAATGGCTGAAGCAGGAACCCGGCGTCCGTTGATTGTTTCCAAAGATTATTCGCGCGATGCACAGGGAGGTGATATGGTTTTATGGAGCCGGTTTGTGAGTGGAGCAGCCTCTGCCCGCTTTCACCGTCCGGCAGGCGATAATCCCGAAACGGTAATCGATTTTCAGCACGAATCAATTGGGAGATTGGGCCGGTTTATTGCCAAAGTTCCTTTTTGGAAGATGCACCCTACCCCCGAAATTGTTTTGGAATTGCCGGGAGGGGCGGGAGCAAATGTACTTGCCGATCCTTCTTCGGTTTGTGTGGTTCAATTGATTGGCATTTCCAACGGCGGTTCCATTCACCTCGGATTATCGCCAGGAACCTGGACGGTACTGTGGATTGATCCTTCAACAGGAAATGAAATAAACCGTTCGGAGGTCTCAGTTAGTGCAACCTCGCTTCAACTGGATTTTCCAGCCGGAGCAGACCACCGGATTATTTTGTTGGAAAAGAAATAAAAACAGGTTAAAAGTTTAATGCTTAAAGTTGAAAGAAATGGTTAAAATCAAGTTATTGGTGTTTGTTTTTGGAGTTTCTTTTTTGCTGAATTGCCAGACAAAAAAAGAGTCTGACGATCGTATTCAGCCATGGACCGAAAATCACTGGTATTGGCAGTACAAAGGCGAACCGGTTATGCTGTTCGGTGCCAGCAGCGACGATAACCTGTTTCAATGGCCGGCGGAAATGCTGGTGCCGCACCTCGATTCCATGAAATCGGTGGGTGCCAATTATGTGCGTAATACCATGAGCGACCGCGTGGACCGCGGTTTCGAGTTGTATCCGTTTGAACTTCTTGATAACGGAAAATACGATTTGAACCAATGGAATGAAGACTACTGGCAGCGGTTTGAATTTTTTCTGAATGAAACGGCCAAACGCGATATTATTGTTCAGATTGAAGTATGGGACCGGTTCGATTATACCCGGAACAACTGGCCGGTGCATCCTTACAATCCGAAAAACAACCTCAATTATACCGAAGCAGAATCGGGACTGGATTTGGAATATCCCGACCATCCCGGACAAAACAAACAGCCGTTTTTCTTTACCACACCCAACCAGCGAAACAATGAGGTTTTGCTGAAATTTCAGCAACAGTTTGTAGATAAGATGCTTTCATATTCGTTTAATCACAGCCATATTCTATACTGTATGGATAACGAAACTTCGGGCGAAGAGGAGTGGGGCGCTTACTGGGCCCGGTATATCCGTGCCAAATCAGAAGAGGCGGGTAAAAAAGTTTACCTCACGGAAATGTGGGATGCCTGGGATTTAAAATCGGAACAGCACAAACGTACATTCGACCATCCCGAACTTTACGATTTCTGCGATATTTCACAAAACAACCACCAGCGCGATCAGGCGCACTGGGATAATTTTCAATGGGTGAAAAATTACATTTCTGCATATCCCCGACCCATAAATACTGTAAAAACTTACGGGGCTGACGGCGGCACCCATGGCAACACCAACAGCGGCATCGACGGCTGGTGGAGACACGTCATCGGCGGAACTGCTTCTGCACGTTTCCATCGTCCCCCCTCGGGTTTGGGTTTATCCGAACTTTCAATGAACTCGGTGAAAGCTGCCCGCGAAATTGAAAAAATCTGTCCGTTTTGGGAACTCAACCCAAACAACGAATTGTTATCTGATAGGGATGAAAACGAAGCATATCTTACAGGAAAACCGGGTGAAGTGTATGTGGTGTTTTTCCCCGATAAAGGGGAAGTGGGACTCGATTTGTCGGAATTCAATACAGATTTTACCCTGAAATGGATGGAGGTGCGAAAAGGGGAGTGGGCCGCGGAAGAAAAAGCCATAAGTGGAGAATTGGTGAATTTGAAAACTCCAGGTGAAAATGAATGGGTGGCAGTTTTGAAAAAAAATTGATTTTAAAATATTTTTTATTGAAAAACTTCTTATTTTTGATTTAACAAAATCAATTTTTAAACCACTTTTAAACCACTGAATATGAAAAAACTAAAACTCCTGGCACTTGCTTCTTTTCTTGCTGGTGGAATACTTGCACAAACATCAATTGCCACAAATCAAACACCATCTTTAAATTTTCAACAATCTGCTGAATCAGAAGTTGTTTCCGAAGAATTGAATCAGAGACCCGACAGCATCGTGGTCGAGTCATTTTTACCCGAAACCGAAGAATGGGAAAGGATTGGAAAATACAAGTACGGTACTGAAGAAACTGCAAACCGGAAAGAATCGCTGTTTTATGCATGGAATGATTCAACAGGAGAGTGGAAAAGTTATCCGAACGAAGTCTGGGAATATAACGAAGTAGGCAACCTTAATACTCATGTGATTTATGGCGGCAGTCGTTCGGTAAACGGAATGAATTACAATTATAAAAAGGAAAGCTTTTATACATATACTGACAGTGGCAAGCAGGCTGAAATTATTGAGTATCAAAAAGACTACTCCACAAACGAGCTTATACCGAACAAAAAAGAAGAAATTACCTATAATTCAGAAGAAAAACAGGTTCATTATTTCTTGTCTCAATGGGATAAAACTCTGAAGAAATGGGTATTTATAAAGCAATATGAATACGATTACGACGAAAATGGCTTTAGAACATTGAACATTGATTATTCCTGGCGAAAGGATTCAGAGGAGTGGTATGGAGTAAGGAAATCGGAATATGAATTTGATGAAAGCGGAAACAAACTGTCGGAAATAAATTATGGGTGGGACCAGGATTCCAAAGACTGGATTGAATCCGGAAAGTTTGAAATCACTTATGATGAATCCGGTAATGTAACAGAAAAAACCTGGTATTCATTGGATTATTCGGAAAAGGTTTTGGTTTACTCAAGCAGGGAAGAATATGTTTATGATGAACAAGGCAACATGATTTTTCAGTTTTACTTTCATTGGGATGCATCGCTGAATGATTGGGTGAATGTACAGAAAATGGAAATTGAGTTCGACGAAAATTTCAACCAAACTTTGCAAAGCTCATATCACTGGAGTGCTGAAGACAGTTTATGGATTGGGGCTTCAAGAACAGAAAAAGAATTTGACATCAACGGAAATCTCGGGGCTACAATCGAATATCAGTGGGACTGGATGGAGAATCAATGGACAGAACTTTTCAAAGAAAAATATGAATATGACAGTTTGGCAAACCGCACGCTGACATCGTTGTATGTATGGAGCGATGCAGATGAAAACTGGGAGTTCAGTGTTAACCGAACGTTGTCAGAATACGAATACGATGAAAATGGCCACATTCTTAAGCAAATCATTTCACAGTGGAATGAAGACTCCGGAAATTGGGATTTTGCCAATAAGAATAAATATGAATATGATGAACAGGGCCGGCAAATTTTACATGAGAATGCGTGGTGGAATCCGTCCTATGGCGATTGGGAGAATTTAACGAAAACAGCTTACGATTTTGATGAAGCAGGTCACTATATTCTGGATGGCAATTACGTTTGGGATACCGATTTGGGTGACTGGAGAATTCGCCGGGAATACCGGTGGGCTTTTGATTCCGATGGCCGTCAAATACTAAACAGCTATTTGGAATGGGGAGGTTATGGAAATATATACTGGGGTAACAAATTGGAAATAAATTACAACGAAAACGGACGAACTCTTATGCAGGCATATTATGGATGGGAAACAGATGCCGGCGAATGGAAAGGCGCTACCAAAACAGAATATACATACGATGATTACGGTGATTATGGCAGAAATCTCGTTACTCTATGGTACATTTGGAATCAGGCAGATAAAAAATGGCAATACGACACCAGGGAAACCTATTATTATTCAACAGGTCCGGTTCAGGATGCTGTTGAAATTAATTCAGAAAATCATCTTAAAGTTTACCCCAACCCGGCAGAAAATTTCATCAGGGTTCAACTCCCCAATTCTTCCGTTCCTGCCCAACTGGAGCTTTTCAATATGGCCGGGCAAAAAATGCTGTCGGAACAAATTTTTGATGGTGAGCAAATTGCAATAATTCATTTCAGACCGGGCATTTATTCCTGGCGAATCATTCAGGAACAAAAAGTATTCACCGGAAAAATTGTGAAGAGGTAATTTTGGATTTGAAGTTTTTCCCCAGCACGTAAATTACTTTATTTTGATTTTCCACCCTGAATCGGTAATGTTGGCAGGGCAGGATTCGGATTTTAAAATATGAAACTTGTGAAGTTATTATTCTTATAAAATAAACTGCCGATTTTTAGAAGCAGACTTAATTGATAAAATCCTTAAACGCATTGTATGTTCCTCCGGTGCGTTCGCTTTCCTGCATGTCGCGCTGATTTTTTTTCCAGTCTTCGGCCAGCATTCGCATGGTGGGGTCGGCATGAGCAAAAAACATTTTGTACGACTGGCAAAACCGTGGTTTGCGTTTGTCCTGCGGATCTTTAATCCGGTCTTTGGTGCATCCACCGTAGCACTTGGAAAGCCACGGGCAGCGGCGGCATTCACCCGGCAGCACTGCCTTGGCAGCGCCAAATGCCTGTTGCTTTTTAGAGTTGAGCATGGCGGTTATCCGGTTTGTCATCACGTTGCCCAGTTTCCATTTTGGGTCCACAAAAAAGTCGCAGCTATACACATTTCCGTTGTGCTCCACCACCACGTAAGGGCCGCACTCCTTCATCATGGTACATTCCGGCGCTTCCAGCCCAACATAAGGGTAAAAAACCGAATCGAAGTGCCTCACCTGAGTGGTGGGTTGACCATTCCGGAAATCAGCCAGCCACAGGTCGAAAATGCGGCAAAGGAATTCTCCGTAAGCTTTTGCCGAAACTGAAAAAGATGCTGCCCTTGAAGGATCGCGCGGGTCGGTTTCCACAATGGGAATAAACTGCATCCAGGTAAACCCCAGCGATTTAAAGTAGTTGTAAGTTTCATCAGGAAATTGCACGGAATAATCGTTCAGCGTGGCCAGCACGTTAACAGCCACTCCGTTTTCGAGCATCATTTTTGCATTTTTTTCCACTTTTTTGTGGGTTCCCTTGTTGACGTTATCCAGACGGTAGCGATTGTGAATGTGTTCCGGGCCATCGAGCGAAAGGCCAACCAGCCAGTCGTATTTTTTCAGGAATTCCGCCCACTCCAGGTTCAGCAGGGTTCCATTGGTTTGCAATCCATTTCCTACCGTTTGGCCATGACCATATTTCATTTCCAGTTCAATGGCGCGTTTGTAAAAGTCAAGTCCCATCAAAGTGGGTTCGCCCCCCTGCCACGCAATGGATACCGAGTCGCCCGATTGTTGCATCACCTGTCGAATCATTTCCCCCTGCACTTCATCGCTCATCCGGTGGCGCGGTGTTTCGGGAAACAGACCTGCCTTTTCCAGGTAAAAACAATAGGTACAGTTCAGGTTGCAATCCGGTCCGGCAGGTTTTACCAGCACTGATGTCAATGGTTTGAATTTTTTTGCCATTCTTTTTCTCCAAATTTTTTCTGACGTTACAAACATAAAAAAATCTGCAAGCTTTCAGAAATTAGAACTATTTTTACCTGAACCCAATTTGTTGAAAAATGAAAATTATTGGCAACATCATTTGGCTGATTTTTGGCGGTTTTGCTATTTTTCTGGAATACATTTTAGCCGGTTTGGTATTATGTGTCACAATTATTGGAATTCCTTTTGGCATTCAGGCCTTTAAGCTGGGAATCCTGGCCTTGTGGCCTTTTGGTCAGCGGATTGAATACATGGATTACGCACCGGGTTGTCTTTCCACCATCATGAATATTTTGTGGCTGATTATCGGAGGAATCTGGATTGCCCTGACGCATCTGTTGTTCGGAATCCTTTTGTCAGTTACAATTATCGGAATTCCCTGGGGAAAACAACATTTTAAAATGGTTTCGCTGGCTCTGACCCCGTTTGGGAGAAGGTTGGTATAATAAGAATTAGAGAAATTTATAACGATTGGTGGAGAATTATTGTAGAATTAAGTCATATTGAAATTATAATTTTTAAAGTAAAATGAAGAATTTTGTTTTTATTGTTATCTCGTTTTTTGTAGCCTGTGGAATAGCAAACGCGCAAGTGGATATTACATATCAGAAACCACCCAAAGAAATACTTGATTTGGCTGATGTGCCGCAAACTCCCTCGGTATTGATTGACGACGAAAATAAAAATATTGTTTTGCTGCACCGAAACAGGTACAGCAGTATTGCGGAATTATCTGAGAATGAGTTGCGGCTGGCCGGACTTCGTATTAACCCTGTAACCAATATTGGCAGCCGGACAACTTTCTTTAACAACATAACACTGATGAAAGTGGGCGAAAGAGAAGAAATTGCCGTAAAAGGACTTCCTGATGAACCGCGGCTTTCCTATTTTTCCTGGTCTCCGGATCAGTCGAAAATGGCATTTACACATACCACTTCACAAGGTGTTGAGCTTTGGGTGCTTGATGTGGCCAGCGCCGCTGCCGGAAAGCTTACAGAACCTGTTCTGAATGCAAATACCGGCAGCCCGTTTTCCTGGTTTCCCAATGGCAAATCTTTATTGGTGAAAATTTTGCCGGAAGATAAAGAACCGCTCATCGATAAATCCACTGCCGTTCCAACCGGGCCGCGGGTTTCTGTGAGCGAAGGCGAAATGGCGCAAAACCGAACCTACCAGGATTTGCTGCAGGATAGGGCCGATGAAGTCAATTTTGAGCAACTGGTTCGTTCCAAACTTTTTAGAGTAAATATAAACGGAGAAAAGTCGGATTGGAAAGAAACCGCTATGACTATCCGCATAAATATCTCGCCTGACGGAAAATATGTGCTGATTACAGCGCTTGAAAAACCGTTTTCCTATCTGGTTCCCTATTCCCGCTTCCCTTCAAAAATAACTGTTTATGACGAAGATGGAAACGAAGTGAAAGTGCTTTTGGAATCGCCGCTTTTGGAGGAAATGCCCAAAGGTTTTATGGCTACTCAAAAGGGAATGCGAAACATCAACTGGCGGAATGACAAACCAGCTACCATTTATTATGTTGAAGCATTGGATGAAGGCGATCCGGCAATTGAAACCGAATTTCGAGATGAAGTTTTTGAATGGGAGGCGCCTTTTGACGGAAACCCGAAATCAATTTTGAAAACCATTCAGCGGTATGCCGGTATTTTATGGGGCAACGATGAAATTGCCATTGCCTTCGACCGCTGGTGGAATACACGAAATGCCAAAACATACCTCTTTAATCCTTCAGATACGAAACGACAAACCGAAATTTTGTTCGACCTTAACTATCAGGACAGTTACAACGATCCCGGTTCGTTCCTGACCGATAAAAATGAGTGGGGTGAAAATACACTGGTTATCAACAATAATACACTTTATTTAACCGGAACTGGTCATTCGGAAGATGGCCCAAGACCATTTTTCAGGGAATTTGATCTGAAAACAAAAGAGGAGAAAGAACTGTGGCGGGCTGATGGATTGCAAACACTGGAGCAGATTGTTAAAGTGATTAATCCGGCAACCGGGGTGCTTTTAACCCGAGTTGAATCAAGCAATATTTTTCCCAATTATTTCATCCGAAACATTAAAAAGCGGATTGCCCCTCAGCAGATTACCTTTTTTCCGAATCCGTTTGAAAGTCTCGAAGGAGTTCATAAAGAGCTTATTACTTATCAGTGCAAAGACGGGGTGGAACTTTCGGCGACCCTTTATCTGCCTGCCGGTTATAACATGGAAAAGAAAGACAAACTGCCGATGGTGCTGTGGGCTTATCCCCGTGAATTTAAAGATGCATCCAGTGCCGGTCAGGTCACTTCATCGCCGCATCAGTTTACGGCTCCCAATTACGGTTCGCCCATTTTTTGGGTAACACGCGGTTATGTCATTCTCGACAATGCTGCATTTCCCATAATCGGAGAAGGTGACGAAGAGCCCAACGATACGTTCCGTGAACAACTGGTTGCCAATGCCAAAGCAGCCATCGACGCGGTGGATGCACTGGGATATATAGACAGGAGCAGAGTAGGTGTGGGAGGACACTCTTACGGGGCATTTATGACAGCCAATCTGCTTTCGCATTCCGATTTGTTTGCAGCCGGAATTGCCCGAAGCGGAGCATACAATCGTACACTCACACCGTTTGGGTTTCAAAGCGAAGAACGATCTTACTGGGAAGCGCCGGATGTTTACAATGGCATGTCGCCGTTTATGCATGCCGACAAGATGAAAACACCGCTGCTGCTCATTCACGGTGAAGACGACAACAACTCGGGGACCTATCCGCTGCAAAGCGAGCGCTATTTTAATGCGTTGAAAGGGTTGGGCGCCACATCCCGGTTGGTTTTTCTTCCAAAAGAAAGTCACGGTTACGCGGCCCGTGAATCCATTTTACATGTATTGTGGGAACAGGACCAGTGGCTTGAAAAGTGGGTGAAGAATAAAGGGAAATAAACACTTTTTTTTAACGGAACAACAGGCAGAACAAGGGTTTTTCCGGAATACGCGGTTAAAAACCGCATGTTCTGTTAAAATGTTTCAATGGGAAATTGGCGGAGCTAAAGGTTTCCGCGGTTCTCCACCGCCTCCAATGTTTTCTGCCGAATTATTTACTACCACATGCAGGTTAAGAAAAATGCGATCCATATCCCGGCTCCAGGGGGTATTTTTGCTTTCCGGGTCAATAGGGAATCCCCAGACCTCTTCAAATTCGTCTTTTACCCGGCCATCTGGTCCCCATTCGGTAACCAGTGCGTAAACATCCCAGGCTGTGTCGTCAACCACATAAGCACCGTAATCGCGAAAAGTTTCTGCCAGCCTTCTTCCCGGAATGGTTTCAAATCCAAGAGAATCCAAATCGAGGAAAGGTGGTAAGGCAAGTAACGCACCCATCCGGCATTCTGTAACAACCGGTTGGGTACGGGCGTTCCCGTAATTCTTTTCGGCATAACTGTCAGCCGCCCTTGCAGGCCATCGGAATCCTTTGGTTTCATTATCGTAGTAAAAGTTTTTTTGCCCGAAAAGATTCACTTTCAATACGTGCGATATGGGTCCCGATTCAGGTAACAATTCGCCCACCCGCAATGCACCGCCAATAGCTGAAAGTCCTGATCCTCCATGTGCTCCATAATATCCCTCGCCATATAAATCTTCGTCTCCAAACATATATTGCGATGTGGCAGGTTCTCCGGCTTTACATCGAGCAAAGGGCTGGGTTTGTTTGATGGTTCTGCCGTCGGACATTAGAACGGCTAAACCAGAGTTGGGTGTAAGTCCGTCCCATGTTTCCGGGCTGATTATAAAATCACCGGGAATTGGCGCCAAAAACAACAAATCACCTTCCGGTTCGCATCTGCTTTTATTGCGGTTCCAGCCGGCATAGCTGGTAAAGATTTCAGTCTGCGGAGCATCCGGTGTCAGCACAATAAGGTCTTCGTCAATGGTCATTCCTTTTGCCATGGCCCGTTCAATTCCGGCATGTACATAAACTGCTTCACTTCCAATTGGCATGTTCCAGATGGAAGCAGAACTAAATGGTTGTTTTAGTGGATCACGTTTAAGTTTCTGCGGATTATCTTCCGGAAACTTTAAACATCCTTTTGCAATAGGGGTGATCAACAGAAACGCAGTCAGAATGTGAATATATTTTCTATTCATTGGTTAATGTTGTTTTTGATTTTAATGCAATAAAGTTAATGAACAATCTCATTTCAGCAATATTCTTTGTAACGGAATACGAATATCCTGTAATTCTTAATTTTTAATGAAAAGCTGAATTCTCAGAACATTCCGGTTTAGGCAGTTGTTTTGATTCTACCATACCCTGAAGTTGGGTTTTTTATTTAGAAAACAGAAACAACTATTTATGAATAATTTTCAGACAGGATTAATAACGGCAATACCATCAATAAAAAGAGAAGTTCTCCCATTTTCGGATTTTCTGAATAATTTAAAAATAAAAGTACGCCGTATTTTTAATAACAGGGAAAATAATGATCAATTAAGCCTGAACCGCGGAATCCCACCGTTTGCGCTGAAAGAAATTATGTCCGGAAATCCTTTATCGGTTGGCATACCTCTGGAATATGGGGGCAGGGGAGGTTTGATGCATGAAAATATAGCTTTGCTGTCCATGGCCTCCTATGAATCTTTGGCGCTTTCACTTACGCTTGGAATTAACTCGGCTTTGTTTTTACAACCGGTTGCCAAATATGCCAGGGATGAAACAAAAGAAACAGTATTTAATGGATTTCTGCTGCATAAAAATATGGGTGGTTTAATGATTACCGAACCCGGTTATGGAAGTGATGCATTAAATATGCAGACACATTACATTGAAAAAAACGGGCAATTTCATATACAAGGTAAAAAACATTGGGCAGGTCTCACAGGATTGGCAAATTACTGGCTTTTAACAGCCCGTAAAATGACAGAAAAAGGTAACCTGCAGCGTGATATAGACTTTTTTGTATGCGATGTGCAATCTCCCGGTCAGGAAATAGAAGTGGAGGAATTGTTTGATAACCTCGGTCTTTACATGATTCCGTACGGGCGCAACAAAATAGATGTGAAAGTTCCTGAAGCTCATAAACTTCAGCCTCACACCACGGGAGTGCAAATGATGCTCGACCTGTTGCACAGAAGCCGGATGCATTTTCCCGGGCTGGGTATGGGTTTCATTCAGCGAATGCTTGACGAGGCAATTGACCACTGCAAACAACGGTATGTGGGAGGAAAGAGCCTGTTCGGATACGATCAGGTTCAGGAACGTTTGTCGAAGCTCCAGGCATCATATACAGTTTGTTCGGCAATGTGTGTCAACAGCAGTGCAAAGGCAGGAATTGAAAATAACCTTGCACCTCATGGTATTGAAGCTAATGCAGTGAAGAGTGTTATTACCGATTTAATGCACGATGCCGCCCAGTCGGTTTTACAATTGGTTGGAGCGAAAGCCTACAAGTTAAATCACATTGCCGGACGGGGGACTGTTGACAGCCGGCCATTTCAGATTTTTGAAGGTTCGAATGACATCCTTTATGCACAGATTTCTGAAGGTTTGCTAAAGTGGATGAAACGCACCAGCGAAACAAATCTTTTCCGGTTTTTTAAAAGTTACAGCCTGACAAACCTGGCTGCCGATTACGTAAAAGGGCAGGTAAATTTTAACCTTGATTTCCAGATGCCACAACGCAAACTGGTTGAATTGGGTAAAATTATTGGCCGTGTTATTTCATTAAACCAGGTGTTGGATGTTGCCGGAAAAGGTTTCAGGAAAGACCTTGCAGAAGGTGGCATAACCATGCTTCAGCAGGAAATTTCAAATCTTATAAGCAACTTTTCATTTAAAAATAAAACCCGTGTGGTGGAAGAGTATGAAGAAAACAGTTCGTGGCTGAATTTTGTAACTACCAAAATTTAAACGGGTTTGTTGATATTTTAAAATAGTACTTTATGCTCTTTTATTTTCCAGGCGTTCAAGGTAACGTTTTTTTGCTTCCTCCGGATCCTGTCCCGCTTCCACATAAATGCGGGTTCTGGCGTTAATTATTACTTCCTGCATTTTATGCAAATCAGGTGATTTAAAACTGTTTTGTTTTTTTTCAAACATCGTATTATCCTTTCATTAAATGTTAATTATAAATGTGCATTGCTTCCAATGCAGCCTTTTAGTTCATTCAAGTAAAAAGTGATAGATTTTTTGTCAGATACCGGTAAATAAACCGATTTTGCACAAATATACATTAAATATCTGAAAAACAGGAAATATCACAATTTTTTTGTGTAACTTTGCCGCGTAATTAAAATTCATTTTATGTATAAAGGAACAGTTAAGTTTTTTAATGAAGCCAAAGGTTTTGGTTTTATTAAAGATTCCGATTCGAACAAAGAGTATTTCGTTCATTCAAACGGATTGAAAGACAGCATCCGTGAAGACGACGAAGTTACTTTTGAACTGGAAGAAGGAAGAAAAGGATTAAATGCGGTTAATGTTAAGCTGGCTTAGGTCGGTTAAAAATATTTATACCATTTAAAGAGCAAATCCCGCCAACCGGCGGGATTTTTTTGTTTGCCATTTTTTCTATTGCTCTACCCGTCCCGGTTCCCGGCGGTTTTTCCCCGGATTGTCAGTCAGGTCGTCACCAAGGTCCTCTCGTGCTTCAGCGGCTATTTTTTCCAGCCTTTCCACAATTTCAGGGTAAAATTCCAGCAGATTGTATTGTTCCCCCGGGTCGCGTCGCAGGTCGTACAATCCGGCTTCATGCGGGTAGTTTTCATTTACATTTCCGGGTTGACCCTCATTTCCCGGTTCAAAACCAACGTATGTCCTTCCCGGATGCGGAAAAACCAGTTTCCACTCTCCATCCTGAACGGCTTCCAGGCTGTTTCGCCGGTAATAATACCAGAATGATTTCCGAGGCGGTTCCACATCTTCACCTTTAATTAACGGCAGGATGCTTACTCCGTCAATTTTTTTCTCCGGCAGTGGAGCTTCTGCGATTTCTGCAAGAGTTGGCAGAAAATCAATGCTTGATATGAGGGCGTTGTTAACCGTTCCCGGAGCAATTGTCCCTTTCCAGTACATGAGGCAGGGCACACGCTGGCCACCCTCAAAAGAGGTTCCTTTTCCCTCGCGTAGTCCGCCGGTTGTTCCGGCATGATTTCCGTAGTTGAGCCACGGTCCGTTATCGGATGTGAAAATGACCAGTGTATTCTCTTCCAGACCAGTCTCTTTCAATGTTTGAATAACCTGACCGGCACTCCAGTCAATTTCCATCATCACATCGCCGAAAAGGCCTTGTTCCGATTTTCCCTCAAATTTTTCGGAAACATATAACGGAACATGAGGCATGGGATGGGCGAGGTAAATAAAGAACGGATTATCCTGATTTCGTTTTATGAAATCAATTGTACGTTCGGTAAATTCTGTAGTGAACTTTTTTTGATCTTCCGGAGTAACTGCCGGATTAACAATGGTTTCATTCCCGAAAAGCGGTAAATCGGGAAAAGCACCCGGACCGCGCGGATGATAGGGCCACATGTCATTGGAGTAGGGGATGCCGTAAAATTCATCGAATCCGTGACGGGTAGGAAGAAATTTATCCTGAACACCCAAATGCCATTTTCCATAAATGGCTGTGGCATAGCCTTTCTTTTTCAATACCTCAGCCAATGTTTCTTCATCGGCCGAAATTCCTGTTCTTGAAGCGTGACTTAATGCCCCGGCAAAACCAATCCGGTTGGGATAACAGCCTGTTAGCAGCCCGGCTCTCGAAGCACTGCAAACCGCCTGCGGCGAATAATGACGGGTGAAAAACAAGCCCTGAGCTGCCATTTGGTCAAGATGAGGAGTTTGATAATCAATTGCTCCGGTTAGTGTAAGATCACCGTAACCCATGTCATCGAGATAAATGATGACAAAATTGACCGGTTTTTCAGTTTGCGCAACTTCAGAGCAGGAATGGAAAAGTAAAGCAAAAACTACAAACAGAAAAATTGCTGATGTTTTTGGTTTCATCATTCGTAAATTATTTTGTTGCCGCAATTACTCCCCTGAAATAACCAATAGATTCGGCAATTCCCATAAAAGGATTGTCCATATTTTTTTCGTGTTCCAGGCTACAAACGCCGTTATATTTCACTTCCCTGAGCATTTTTACAAATGCCGGAATGTCGATAACTCCCCGTCCTATTTCCACCGAATACCCTTGTTTGGTATCGGCAGTAACATCTTTAATATGAATGTCAAAAACTCTTGAATGATACTTTTTCAGATCGGCTACCGGATCTTTTCCGTTCCTGAGGTTGTGGCCAATGTCGAGGCACATACCGATGCGCGGGTCGAGGTTTTTTACATTTTCCCAGATATCATCGGCATCGGGATACAGTTCAATGTCGGGCCCGTGGTTGTGAATGGCATAATGAAAATCGTATTCCTTCACTTTTTTATCCACATAGGGCAGCAGTTCGTAGTTGGGAACGCCAACAATCAGTTTTACGCCCACCCGTTTGGCATAATCAAATGCGCGATCAACTTCCGCTTCGGTTTTCATATAAATCGGGCCTACGGCATAGCCGGTCACACCTTTTGATTTCAGTTTGGCATGGAAATCTGCAATTTCCTGGTCGGTACTGTTAAACGGCAGATGGAAATCTTTTATACAGAGGTAATGCACATCCGTTTTTTCAAGGGTTTCCAGTGTTTTGTCGAGGTCGAAACGCACAAAAGAATAACCGGCCACACCCAGTTTAAACGGTTCACCGGTTTCCGGAGGTGGTTGCTCGCCGGGGCGTTCCTGACTTTGGACACAAAGTGAGCCAGCCATTGTAAATACTGCAATTAAAATTGTTGTCAGATGTTTCATTCTTTTCGTTTTTTATTTGAATAATTAAATTCTGTTTTAGAAGAAATAATTATGCAAGATAACAGAAAAACAGAAACTAACCGGAGAAAAAACAGATATTCACAATGGATTTTTATTTGGAAAATTTTTTCTGGTGTATTGCAGTTTGTTCAGAATTTTTCAAATTCAGGATAAGCATCTATAATTTGGCCCTCTTCATTTACAACTGTCAGTTGCTGATGATTTCCCTGAATGGTGAGTAAAATAAAATGGCGTTGTGACAGTGCTTTTTTCAGATACCATGTTTCATCCACATTATGGACTTCGCGCACTCTCACCCCCCAGGCTCCGTCGCCAACAAATACAATCCCCTTTTCATCAATTGCGTTTTCTTTTATGGGGAAGGTTCGTTTATAGGCATGGTCATGGTTTTCGAATGCGACTTTTACGTTGTGTTGTTCGAACAGGGGTACCCAGTTGGTCCTGACATCTTCTGACCGCGACCCGTTAAAATCACGCACAGAAGGATAGGCCGGAACATGGTAAACAGGAATGATGTGCATGAAATTTTTTCTTTTATTTAACTCCGTGGCGAGCCAATCCGTCTGTGTTCCCGGAATAGGATTATTGTGACCGGTATCCAGAATAAACAAACTTAAATAGTTGCCAAAATCCAATACATTATAACCAGGCTGGCCGGGGAAAGCATACAAACTGTAAAAATAGGGCGAATATTTTTCCCGGTCTTCATTGCTTCCGCTGAATTTTTCAGGGGAATAATATCCGCCGGCAACCTCATGGTTTCCAATTCCGACAACAATGGGAATGATTCGGTTTTCTTTTGTTATCAGCGCATTTTTGCAGGCATCGAACCAGTTGTACACCTTTTCAACGGCATCAGGAGAGCCGTTTTCGTAAGCCATATCGCCGCCCATAATTACGAAATGCGGTTCATATTTTGCCGCCTGTTTATTGGTTTTTACCAGCATGTCCTTTTCGTGCATTGTATCGCCCCCAATGGCAATCCGTATGGGCTCATTGGCAGCACTTTCGGGCATGGTGTTGAAAAAATACACTTTATCGTATTCTCCAAACTTTAATTCGTACGATGTGCCCGGTATTAATCCGTTTAGTGCAGCCCGGTGTACAAACCTTTCGGAAAACGGGAAAGGATGCGTTTTGCTTGATTCAGCCTTCCATTCCTCTTTTCCTTTTTTCCTGAAGAATAATTGTTGTGACTGGTTTTCACTGGTATGCCAGTCGATACTGATTGTTGTTGTCGGATCTTCTGTCCAGGTGAGCAATATGGCCAGAGGCTCGTTTTGCGATTTCACCTGCATTGAAATGAACAGGAAAGCAAAAAATAGTGCAAAAAAACTTTTTTTCATGTTGTTCGTGTTTTAGAAAGATACAATTCAGGGGTGAGAAAAGTTTACCAAAAAGGATTTAATTCCATTTGTAGTTTACATTTCCGGGGTTTTGCATCCGGCTTTTCCGCAAAACGCAGGGTGTTTTTGTCTCCGCGAATATCGGTGCGCCAGATGATGGTCATGGAAGTGGATGGATCGTTTTGCCAGGTGAGCACAACCTGCCGGCGTTGCGATTCCGTGTAGGTTAACTGCCCCAAAACCGGCAGGTTTAACACCAAAATTGCCAGCAAAAATATTCTGGCAAAGAAATTTTTTCTCATTTTGAAAGTGTTTTAGAATAATACAACCTAAAGGTGAAAAATGTTTTGACAGAAAGTGATTAACTTCAAATTCAGGATCTCATCCAAATTCGAAAATACGTCGAAATCCAAAACCTGCAGGACCTTCAGGAGAAGTTTTCAAACATCAGCACCCTCGCCAAAAAAAGCACATAATGAATTGTGCCGGCTACTGGTGGAGGAGAGAGGTGATTTGGTTGAATTAGGCTGAGCCAATACACCAAACTCCCACTCATTTTTACAAAAACCTCTTCTCGATTGGTTTAAAATATTATAAGACACCTCAAAAACGCTTACTCGTTTTGTTTAAAGTCCTGCTCCCGATAGTCCATTGGCTGCTCGGCTTAGTAAATACTGGGGTTTTGAAATCATTCTGTCGGACTTAAATGTAACGCAAAACCACCTCTTTCTAATAAGTTGAGAGATAACTACCCCTGTTTTATAAATTTTCTATTTTTGCAATATAAGCGTAAATGAATAGGCATGTTCTTCACGGGGGACAGTTTCGTCAACTGCATAAGTATCAATGGTAACTTTTCCATCTTTGGCGATGGTCATCATCCGAAACATAGGTGTATGACTTGTTTCATCGGGAATTTTGGTCCGTTCCAGTGCAGGAATATGAAGATAGTGAACGTGTTCTAATTTTTTAGAGTGGTTCACCCGGTCCATATCCATGTGAAGATCGCCGGAAATTACAGCGGCAAGATTGGGTTGAGAAATTACTTTTTCCCTGAAAAGTGGATTGCTAACACCTTTCTCAGGGTTTTCTGGAAATACGCCTTTTTGGGGAGCATGTACCACCAACATCACCGGTTTGGGAGCGAGACGTTGCAGTTGTTCAAAAATCCATAAGGCACCGCTGTCATCGAATTCACGGCCATGATCGGGTGATGCAAATACAAATGCCAGTTTGTCATAGTTTAGCACGTAACGCATGCTCACGACTTTGTTGTTCCACTTTTGTGCATAGTGCAGGTATCGCTCAACCGTACTATCATGCTCTTCATTACCCATGATAGGATAGAAAGGAGCTTTAAGCTTCTGCAGAACCTGAGTTGCAGCTTCATATTGGACTTCTGTTCCTCTATGTGCAATATCGCCAACACCAATCACAAAATCGATAGGGTGTGTCTGCGCAAGGGTGTTTACTTGTTCAACAACAGCAGCCATATTGGGGAACTCTGCCAATGGCTTTGGTTCAGCATCACCTAAAATCGCAACCCGTAGCAGTGTGCTATCGGAATCGGCATGAAAATCAGCAAGTATTAATTCTATTGCCACTGATCGATTAGTTTCTGATACGGTGGCATTATTGCGGGCGGAATCATCTTTGCCAGAATTTCCATGACATCCTAACAATAAGATTACAAGGAAAATAATTGAAAGTTTCAAAAATTGGGTCATCTGTATAATTTTTATTAATTTATTCTACTTAAAAATCCAAATTGATTTTTTTGAGTCGATTTTTATCTCGGTAATAAAACAAAAGCTATTTTATCGTGGCCAATTTGGTTTAACTCCACTTAGAAATCTTTTCACCCCTTTTTTTTGGCATAAAATGCCCTCTGATCTTTCTTTATGAGCAAAAGGAAAGATCCTCGCCTATACAATTCAGGGTTGGTTTTCATTATTTCCTCCTATCTTTGTTTGAGTTTATCAAACTATTCCCAGTCGGCTTTGTAAAAATGATCTTCATATAATTTTAATTCCATTTGATGTCCTCTCCTGGTAATTTTGGCAGGAATTTATATATAAACCAGTCAATAAATGTTCGGTGCTCCTGTCGTTTAAATCTATTTTTCTTTTGGCGCATCATTACCAACTAGTTATAAGCAAATACGCTTAACTGTTGAAGAAGAAAAATTTGAATATTTATATTTTGAGTTAATTTCATTTTCTTATTGGTCTTAAAGAAAAGAAAGAATACCAACAATCAGTATTCTTTCTTATTATTTATTTTATAACCCTAGAATCCAGGATTTTGCGGCATTTTGCCAGTTAAGTTTGCATCGATAACTATTTGTGGAATAGGAAATAGTGTATCTCTTAATGTTATGTTTTGTCCACCAAATTTATTATGTGCTTTTGTCCTTTCAAACAATTTCCCAGTTCTTAAAAGTGTATGCCTTCGGTGTTCTTCAAGAAAAAGCTCACGAGATCTTTCATCAAGAATAAAATCAATATTTATTTCTGAGGCATTTATTTCATTTGCATTTGAACGTTTTCTAATAATATTGATGGTTGTTGCTGCATCTTCTAATCTTCCCAACAAATATTCTGCTTCGGCTTTAAGAAGATATGTATCAGCTAATCGCAATGCAATATAATCCTCAAAATTCGGACTTAATGTGACATTGTTAGGGTCCGTACCTTCAATTTTTCTTGAATAGGGCCAACTTGCCTGTCGCCATGTAGAAGGGGATAAATCATTCTCCCAATTGAGCCAGATTGTATCGCCATATTGGTAACCAGGAGGTAATCTGTCAGCAGGAGAAGGTGCATTTTCATTTGCATTTTTCAAAATGAAAAATTTTCTTAGAATGTGGTTTGATCCTCTGTCATCGTTGTCATCATATAATTCCATGGCGAATTTAGTAGGTGCTGTGTATGCCTTACCTCTTCCTCCTCTTTCATAAGTTATTTGTAAAGGTATAACACCATCAATAACAATATCCATAAATCGACCTTGGTGATTTGCTCTGGTATATGCATCTCCTCCTCCTGGAATATCATAAGCAAATTGCCAAACCCAAAGAGCCTCTGTATTCCCTTCTTCTCTGTTTCTGTTTCCATATTTAAACATGTCAGAAAAAGGAGTTCCCGATTCATTTAATTTCACACCATATCTAGAAGTAATAAGTTTATATGAAGGATTATTTATTGCTTGATTTGCCCAATAGATTGTGCTGTCTGGTTTATTTACTACCAAATACATCTCGGCAAGATAATGTTGTACAGCTCCTTTTGTAAGTCTCCCAGCAAGAGATGGTTCAACTGAAATATATTTTTCAGCATAGATAAGGTCTGAAATAATCTGTTTTCTTACAATAAGTAATGGAGTTCTTTCCCAGTCTGTTTTAATAGTTGAACCTTGTGATTCTTCAAGATTGAGAGGTACATCTCCCCAACAAAAAGATAAATGACGATATGCCCAAGCTCTAACTGCTTTGGCTTCTGCAATAATTCTATTTCTATTTGCATCTTCTGGTAAATTCAATTCAGCCCTATTAATTAATGTATTAGCTGCATTAACCAATTCATATAGCCAATTAAAAATTCTCGGAAAATAATTATTTGAAGGATGGTTATCACTTCCCCAACTAGTTGCTACATTTAGATTGAAGCCTTGATTCCAATTAGCAGTTAGATTATCTGTTCCACTTTGAAACATATCTGCATGGAAGTTTAATCCTCCTGAATGTTCCCTTCTTACTAGTGAATAAATTCCGTTTAACCCAGTTTCAAGCCCATCTATTGAAGTATAGAGTGTCTCTGCTGTTATAAGATGAGGTGGTTGCTCTTCAAGTAAACTTTCATCACATGCAATCAACAATGTTATAAGAAGCAAAATTATTGATTTATATTCTTTTGGTTTCATGATATTTTTATTATAGTTTTTTCCTTAATATTTTTTAAAATCCTAACTCTAATCCCAATACAATTTCTTTTTGTAATGGAATTGTTACTTGATCAGGTAATTCAGGATCGAGTCCTCCCCATTTTGTAAATGTAAATAAATTACGGCCATTTATATAAAACCGCAATCTATCAATTCCAATTTTTTCAATAGTAGAAGATGGAATATTGTAAGAAAGAGAAATATCCTTTATTCGCACAAAACTAGCATCTTCATAATACGCCGCAATTATACCACTCATCCTTCTTGCATCGTCGTGATTCATGTGGAAATCATTGGTTGGATTTGTTGGGGTCCAATAATTTTTATAAGTAGTATTTCCGCGAAAACCAGCAGTAACATGATCCTCCCTCAATACATTTTTTTTAGTAACTCCATGAACTCCATGAAGAAAAACATCAAGTGAGAAATTTTTAAATGATAAGGAATTAGTAAAACCCCATAATAATTTTGGATCCTGTTGGCCAATTATTTGCCTGTCATCAGCACTAAGTACTCCGTCTCCATCAACATCTTTTAGTCTGACAAATCCTGGTTGAGTGCCATATTTAGTAGCTTCTTCAGCTTCGTTTAGTTGCCAGATACCATCAAAAACATAATCGAAATTTGTTCGAATTGGTTTTCCTATAAACCATGAATTTGCCAAATCATCGATTTCATTACCTTCTTCATCTAAATCCCCATATAATGATACTATTTTGTTTGTTACAAAAGCAAGGTTACCAGAAGTATTCCATCTAAAATTTCCTTGAACAATATTTCTCGAACTAATATCAAGTTCTATTCCTTTATTATTCGTTTTTCCAATATTTTGGGTGATAGAAGTAATTCCATGTACAGGAGAAATAGTCCTATTCAATAAAAGATCAGTTGTATTTGTATCATATAAATTAAAGGCTCCTGCTATTCGATTATTTAAGATTCGAAAATCCAAACCAAAATTCAGTGTATTTGAAGCCTCCCAACCTAGAATGTCAGAACCAAGTCGACTTGGTTTATATCCCGGCACAGTTGAACCAAGTGTTACTGTATTTTCCTGACTTAACCTTGAAATTGTTTGATATGCTCCCACTGCTTGATTCCCATTTAATCCATATGAAAATCTAAGTTTAAACTCATTAAATATGTCATCCCATGGGAAAAATTCTTCATTATTAAAATTCCAACCTAATGCCGCAGAGGGAAAAACTCCCCATTTAGTTTGACTGCCAAAACCTGAATAACCGTCTCGACGAACTGAAAGAGTCATTAAGTATCGACTATCATAAGTATAGTTCATGCGGAGCATTTGAGATATTAAGTCAGTTTGATTGAATGAATATCCGGGTATTGATACTTCTGCTTGTGCAGCAGCATACCATGTTAGGAAATCATTTGGAAAACGTTGTGCATCCAAAGTATTTGAACTTCTTTTGTTTGCCTCATAACTATATACGCCTGTCGCAAAAATAGTGTGTGCACCAAACCCTTTATTATATGCGAGTATGTTTTCCACTACTTTATTGGAATAATTCGTTCGATCTGTATTTGCTCTTCCTCCAACATCCATACCATCTCTAGTATCTCTGCCTCTATATGTAGCTTGATTTTCAAAGGATATTCTTAATCCAACATTTAACCTATAACTTAACCCTTGAATAAATGGGAAATCAATTAACGCAAAATTATTACTTAAAACTTGATGGTTTTGATCAATGTTTTTAAATAATATTGTTTGTAATGGATTACTTCTTACAGGATCATCAGTAATTGGTGAAATGGTTAAATTTCCATTCTCATCGTAAGCTTTAGCCAGTGGATTTGTATAAAATAGACTTGACATTGAAGGAGATACACCACTCATGTCACTGTATGAAATATTAGTTCTTGTTCCAATAGTAAGCCAATTGCTAATATCTGTATCAATATTAATTGTACCAGAAAGTCTTTTGTAATCATCATTAACAATTAATCCTCTAACATCAAGTAAATTTCCAGACAAATAATAAGTTGTTTTATTAAACCCCCCAGATACAGATACACTGTATTGTTGACTATAGCCATTCCGTGATGCTAAGTCTAACCAGTTAACCCATTCTCCAGATTCATATACAGCTTTTTCTGAAGGAGTCATTGAATCAGGTGAACGTTCCATTTTGGCTTGATAGAACTGCTCACCAGTCATAATTTCCGGTAGATTAGCAAAGCTTTGGAAAGAAAATTTTCCATCAGCAGAAATTTTTGCTTTGCCAGTTTTTCCTTCTTTTGTAGTTATTAAAATTACCCCATTCGCACCTCTAGAGCCATAAATAGCAGCAGCAGAAGCGTCTTTTAAAACTTCTATTGACTGAACATCATTAGGATTTACATCATTCAATTGACCACCATACGGTATTCCATCTATAACAATTAGTGGTGTGTTATCCGCTAAAATGGAGTTACGTCCTCTAATCATAATAACCTCATTTGGCCTAGCGCCAGCCGATGTTGTTTGTACCATAACCCCTGGAATAGATCCTTGAATAGCTTGAGCAATATTTAAATTTGGCACCATTTCAAGCCTTTCTTTGGGCAATGAAGCAACTGTTCCAGTAATGTCACTTTTCTTTTGTACTCCATAGCCTACAGCAATGACCTCTTCTATTCCTATCGTCTCTTCCTCCATCACCAACGTAAATGTTGTGCGGTCACCAATAGTCACTTCCTGCGTTCGCATTCCCACAAATGAAAACACCAGCGTTTCGGCTGTTGCCGGTATGGAGAGGGAGAACTCTCCGTTGGCGTTTGTAACCGTGCCGGCTGTGGTGCCTTTTACCACCACCGTAACCCCCGGCAGCGGCTGACCGTCGGTTCCGGATACAAATCCGTTGATTTGCCTTGTGGGTTGCTGTGCGGGCAATTTTAGGGAGAGGGGTGCTTTTTTTAGAATAATTTGGTTTTCAGCGATTTCAGCTATCACAGAAACCTGTTCCCCAAATTTTTTCAGCACACTTTCCAGCGTTTCATCCTTTGCTTCGATGGTAATCCGCCGGTTTTTATCAACCACCTCATCCTGGTACAGAAACAGGTAACCGGTCTGGTCCTCTATTTCCTTTATAAAATTTTGTACCGTGGCATTTTTGAGGTTCAGGTTCAGCTTCGTGGTTTGGGAATAGGTTTCAGCCCAAACCGAGGAGAAAATCAAAAATGAAAAAAGCAGTGTCAGTTTCATTTTTTTTAGTTTTAAGTTCATACCTCTTTTTCCGAAGAGGCATCTCATTCGTAAATTTTTCATACTTTTGACAAGTTTTATTAATAAAATTTAACTATCTGAAAACCGGGCAGTGGTGGAGCACCGTCCGGTTTTTTATTTCATCACAAAAGTTGTTTCATCCAGTTGTTTTACTTCTGCCGAAGCTGTTCTGGCCAATACTTTCAATACATATTCCTTTTCATCTTTCAAATGCAGTTTTCCGGTTATGGAGCGGACTCCGAGCATTGGATCTTCAAACAGAATGCGGATGCTGTAATACCGTTCCAGCTTTTTGGTAATTCTGCTTAAGTCGGAACTGTCGAAGTTGAGGAAGCCATTGTGCCATGACACGTAATTGGACACATCAACCGCCGAGATACTGGTTTCGGTACTTGTACGGTTGTATGCGGCCATCTGGTTCGGCTCCAGGGTGTATTCTTTTTTGAACGGATTATTGCTGTTTGGACTGATTTTTACTTTTCCTTCCACCAAAACGGTTTCAATCATATTGTCGGAAGGGTAGGCCGACACGTTAAATCTGGTGCCCAGCGCTTCCACTTTCAGGTCGTTTGTCTGAACAACAAAAGGGTTGTTTTTATCGGAAACCACTTCAAAAAATCCTTCGCCAATAAGAAAGACTTCCCGGTTTTTCCCGGTAAAATAGCTGGGGTAAACCAGCCGCGAACCGGCATTCAGATAGGCAATAGTTCCGTCGGGCAATTGTATGGAAGAGTTTTTTCCATAAGGTATGACCAGTTGGTTAAGCTCATTTTTTTGTTTTTCCGATTCAGCGATTAAAGTATCCCGGCTGTTGATTACAATTTTCCCATCGGCCCGGTATTCCACCGTGGATTCTTTTTGGTCAATCGGAACATTTTTCCCGTCGCCAAGAATAAGTTGCACACTGTTTTCATCCGGCACAGAATACAATTGCTCCGCCAAACCACTGAAAGATTCGGGTTTTTGGAAGTAGTAATAACCGACTCCAAGGAAAAAGAACAGCAAAGCTACGGCTGCATATTTTAATAGGGATAAAGTTATTCTGCTGAAATTCTTTTTCCGGTTTGTGTTTTCGATTTGCTGAATGATGTCTGAAAGCAATTCTATTTTTTCTTCTTCCGTTGCACCGCCCTCTTTTTTCGATTGAAGCTGCAATACCAAAAGACGTGCAAATTCAATCTCTTTTTGCTCATGCGGATTTTTTTCCAGATAATTTTTCCAGTAGGTTTCGAGTTGCTCATTGGGGTGAAGCACCCACCGGACGAAGTTTTTATTCTCGAAGTATGTTAAAAATTTTTCCAACCTGATTTTTGTTTATTTATTATCAGGGGTCGGAAAAGCCTAAAACATGGACACGGAAACGGGACTTTTTTTGAAAAAAAACAAAAAAAGTGTTTGCGCTACCGAAGGATCAATGGTTTTCCGGAGGGTGAGCAAAGCCCGGTACAACAGTTTCCGGGCCGATTCTACCGATATTTTCAGGATACGGGCAATTTCGGGATAATCCATTTCTTCTTCAAATTTGAGGTAGATTATCTCTTTTTGCCTCGAAGGCAGGTTATTGATATTCGATTGCAGTTTTTCCTTTATTTCAATTGAAATTTCCAGCTCCATATATTTGTCCAGAAAATTGTATTCGGTATGGAATGTTCCGCCGTTTTCATCATACCCGCCAACAGATTCCATTTTCCTGATTTTTTCCGCTTTTTTCAGAATGCAGTTTCGGAGCGAAACAAACAGATACGATTTCAGGTTGACAATTTCCCCGCTCATTTTTTTTCGTTTCAAAAACAAATCGACAAAAATTTCCTGGATGCAGTCGCGCACCAGTTCGCGGTCGGCGCAGAGTTTTGAGCCGTATAAAAACAAACCGCTGATATGCTGCTGGTAAATCAGCGAAAAACTCTTATCGTCACCCCTGAGGAAGGATTTCCATAAATAGTCAAGATTCGTTTTTTTTTGTTCGCTCATAATTCTAAAGCCAGATTCAGAAAGAACAAATATATTCAAATTTTTGGGGAGCGAGACCGATTCCCAAATCTAAACAGAGATTCTTTATCTCTTAAAAAGAGGATTTGTTTTTCCGCTTACATTTGCTAAACTTGCATTCGATATTAAACAAAGATGAACTCAACCGGCTTAACAGATACTGAAATCTGGACCTCTTTCAAAAAAGGGGAAGAGTGGGCCATTTCGTGTATTTATGCTGAACATGCTGAAAAATTGTACCGTTACGGGTTAAAATTTACTTCCGATATATCTTTTATAGAAGATGCGCTCCAGGATTTGTTTGCCGAACTCATTAAAAACCGGAAAAATATTGGTGACACCGACAATATTCTTTTTTACCTGTTGAAATCCTATAAACGAAAGCTGCTGCGTAAAATGCAAACCGAAAAAAGGTTTGTGAGCGATGAAGAATTGCAGGAATATCATTTCGATGTTATCTGGTCCATTGAGCATGAACTGATTTTGGAAGAGGTTTCGGAACAAAAATCGAAAATGTTGCTGAAGGCATTAAATGAACTCACCCCGCGGCAAAAGGAAGCCATTTACCTCCGGTTCACCAGGGAACTGGATTACAATGAAGTGGCCGGCTTGATGGACATCAGCGTGGAAGCCTGCCGCAACCTCATTTGCAAAGCCATTTCAATCTTAAAAAAATGGATTGAAGAAAAAGGAGGTGGTACTGCGGTATTGTTTATGATGGTTTTTAAGTAGCCGACCACCGCAAGCGCAACACCGGAGCTCGTCCCCCTTTGATTGTCGAATAAGTATTGGAACCCCAAACATCAATATCAAAGGGGGATTTAAGGGGGATTTCGAAATAGAATTTTCAATTTTAATCAATCTTGAAACAATCAAAACTTCTCAAATTTATTTATTCGTTTTAGATATCTCCGGTATTGAATCCCCCTTGTGTTCCCCTTCCAAAGGAATCACTTCGTGGCTTTGAAATTGAAAACACTGCTTCTATACGACTTATTCGTTCAAAGGGGGACAAGCTCCGAACAACTGCATGCAAAACAGCAACGTTCTTCGTCCCCCTTTTAAAAATAATAAAATCTGATAGCACATTGCTGTATTCAAAGGGGGCCCGGGGGATTAGTGGTACAATATTTAATCTGAACTCTTTTCTTTCTCATCCTCAATTCTTTGTTCCAAACATTTTATTGCATAATCAATTTCTGCAACTACCTCATCAATCCGGTAAACCACAATACTCTCTGAAAATCTCAAAACTGTATAACCTTGTGATTCCAAAAATTCCTGACGTACAAAGTCTTCTTCATTTTTTGCTAAATGTGATGAACCATCTATTTCAATTATTAGTTTGAGCTTCCTGCAAATAGAATCAACGATGTATTCACCAATAATAAACTGGCGGTTAAATTGATAAGGCCAGTGCTATTTAGCCTTGAGCACATCCCACCAAAGTATTGCTTCTGCCTTGGTGCCAAACTTCCGAAGATTACGGGCCAGTGGTTTCAGTTTTTTATTGTATTTACCAGTCATTGAGTCTGTTTTAGGTAAAGTTAGAAAATAATGATTATTCTGAAAAGTTAATTGTTCTGAATCCCCCTTTTGTTCCCCTTCCAAAGGAATCACTTCGTGGCTTTAAATTTGAAAACACTGCTTCAATACGACTTATGCGTTCAAGGGGGACAAGCTCCGAACAACTTCCCTGCTTAACATCGGAGCAGTCCCTCGTCCCCCTTTGATTGTCGAATAAGTTTTGGAACCTCAAACATTAATATCAAAGGGGGATTTAAGGGGGATTTCGAAATAGAATTTTCAATTTTAATCAATCTTGAAACAATCAAAATTTCTCAAATTTATTTATTCGTTTTAGATATCTCCGGTATTGAATCCCCCTTGTGCTCCCCTTCCAAAGGAATCACTTCGTGGCTTTGAAATTAAAGACACTGCTTCTATACGACTTATGCGTTCAAGGGGGACAAGCTCCGAACAACCAACTTCGCTAAATCAGGGTCTGTCCTCGTCCCCCTTGACCGCTAATATAATCTGATTGCATTTTGCTGTATTCAAAGGGGGATTCAGGGGGATTGATGGCACTGAAAAAAATAAAATTTGTTTGCTTATGAGCTTACCTTATTTCCAATTTCTAACCTCAGTAACAAGGCAAACCCCCCAATGACTCATGCCTAATTACCTTATTTTTTATCTGATTAATAGGGAAGTTGCTACAAATATTTTCGCGGCGCTGCCGCTATCTTTCTAAAGTTAACATATTGTTTCAAAGATTTTTTAAAAATATTTAAAATTTTTTGATGATGTTTTCCTCCCTCATGTCTTTATAGGGTATAAGCATGACATTTATGAGCTACGAAAAATATAAAAATTACTCCACCGAAGAATTCATCCTCGATGACGACTTCATGAAATGGGTGTTGCACCCGACCCAGGAAACCGACCGGTACTGGAACGATTTCCTGAAAGTTCACCCCGAAAAAAAGCAGCAGGTAAAAGAAGCCGTTTTTATGATTAAAGCCATTCGGGCAGTTGAACCTGCCTTTTCACAGCAACGGTTCCACCAGGTTTACGAAAATGCACAATCTTCTTCAAAGCCAGTTCGCAAAATCGGCTGGATGGTAGCCAAAATTGCTGCTGTATTCCTTTTACTTGTCTCCATTGGCGGTGTGTGGTATTATTTACAAACCGAACGGCAATCTTTCCCCATGGAGTTGGCAACTGCCGAACAACTGGAAAAGGGAAGGGTCATTTTACCCGATGGCACGGTAAACGAGTTTGAAACCGAACAAACAAAAATCCGGCAAACGGCTGCAGGCGAGCTGACGATTAACAACGACACAGTATCACTAATTGAATCTTCTGCCAAAACAGAAAAGCAAGCTTTAGCTCAGGTGATTATTCCTTACGGAAAACGTTCGGATATTACCCTGGCCGACGGAACCAGAATCTGGCTCAACGCCGGCAGTCAGCTTTCTTACCCGGTTAAATTTACCGGAAATACAAGGGAAGTTTATCTGGCGGGTGAAGCCTTTTTTGAGGTGGAATCCGATCCGGCAAAACCATTTCATGTAGTTACCGGTGATATGAGAATCAAAGTAACAGGTACAAAATTTAATGTTACATCGTATGCCGGCGACCAAACTACGCAGGCGGTATTGCTTTCCGGGAAAGTGAGCGCTGCAAAAAACCAGCGGTTTGCCCGTCCCGTGGAACTCCGGCCGGGTGAACGGATTGTTTACAACAAGCAGAAAGACAACATGGAAAAAGACCTTGTGGATGTGGAACTCTATGCCTCGTGGGTTAACGGGTACCTGAGATTTGACAACGAACCGGTGGAAAACATCTTTAAAAAACTGGAACGGTATTACAATAAAAATATTTTAACAGAGAAGCTCTCCGGCCAACCTAAGTTCACTGGAAAACTCGATTTGGCCGACGACCTGGAGAAGGTGCTGAAAAACATCGGTTTTTCAGCCTCCTTTTCCGTGGACTACGAAAACGATGTGTATCTGATCAGACCGTAAAACGTAAAAGTGAATTGCCTATGACTTAGAAAGAATCTAACAATCTGAACAATGAAAAAACCGGGATGTGCGCCAACAGACCCCGGTTTCAAGCGAATTCTTATTTAGTAATAAAAATCAAAACAAAATTATGAATTATTATGAAGAAAAAGGAGATTTTTTGAAATATCTCCGTAAAACAATGCGAATTATGCGGCTAAGTTTGTTTTTAATAATATTAAGCACAGCAATGGCCTTCAGTGCCACCTCCTATTCGCAGAATGTAAAACTTACAGTTGACTTAAATAATGCTACCGTAAAAGAGGTGATTAAAGCCATTGAAAACCAAAGTGAATTTCTATTTTTTTACCAGGAAAAGCATGTTGATTTAAGCCGGCAGGTAACCATTCATGTGAACGAAAAGGATGTGGAAACCATCCTGAATCAGCTTTTTGCCGGAACAAATAATATATACGTGATTAGCGACCGACAGATTGTACTTGGTATAGCTCCGAGAAAAGAACTGGAAAGACAGGCGTTTAGGCTCAATGAAAATATGAAACCGGTAATCGAGCAACCTCAGCAAAAAGAAATCACCGGGAAAGTAACCGATACCAGGGGACTCCCTGTACCAGGTGTTTCGATAATTGTTAAAGGTACTACCATTGGCACGGTAACCAATGGAAATGGGGAGTTTTCGCTAAGCATTCCACTAAATGCCGAAATTTTGCAGTTTTCGTTTGTGGGGATGAAAACGCAGGAAGTGGCGATTGAAAGCCGTACAACATTCACTGTAGTTTTGGAAGAAGATTTTGTTGGAATTGAAGAAGTGGTGGCTATTGGTTACGGTACCATGCGCAAAAGTGATTTAACCGGCGCTGTTAACAGGGCTAATATTGAATCTTTTCAAGACCAACCTAATGTATCTATTGCCCAATCATTGCAAGGTAGCGTAGCTGGATTGAATGTTGGAGCAGTAAATCGGGCAGGACAGGAACCGAGCATTTCTATCAGGGGCCGTACATCTATTTCAGGAGCACAAAGTCCGTTAATTGTAATAGATGGAGTTATTTATCGTGGTAATCTGATAGATTTAAATCCTAATGATATTGGTTCTATTGATATTTTAAAGGATAATAGTGCAGCGGCTGTATATGGTTCGCAGGCTTCAAATGGCGTAATATTAATTACTACAAGAATGGGAAAAGAAGGTAAAGGAAAACCTGTATTCAGCTATTCCGGAAGCTATGCTATGCAAGAGCCTATTAATGAATTGATACCATTGACTGGTGAAGATTGGATAGATAGGATTGTCAGTATAGACTGGCGAAATAGCAGAACTGCTGAGTCAGGGTATATTGAGCCTAATCCCGACTATATTGTCACTACTAACTTTAAAGACACCGATCAACGACTCAATTATGAAGCGGGTAAAGAAACGGATTGGGATAGAATTGTAACCAACCCTAATATGTACAGCCAAAACCATAATCTGAGCATGAGTAGCAGAACCGAATTTTTAAATTATTTTATCTCGTTCGGTTTTTCTGATGTCAAAGGATACATGAAAAATGAAGATTATAAAAGGTACAATGCCCGTATTAATGTTGATAATCATATTGCCAATTGGCTTGTTATTGGGATGCAATCCTCGTTTACTCTCAGTGATTATTCAGGTGAACCTTTATCTCCCAGTACCAGGTTTTTACCACCATATATGGCTGCATATAAAGAAAATGGAGAACTTAACATGCCATTCCCTCACTGGCATTCCATAGCCGGATTAGGGACTGATGATAATAATACAAGGAACAATTTGTTTGGAAATATTTATGCCGATATATCTATTCCTTTTATTCCAGGATTATCGTACAAAATAAATTTTTCCAATAATTTGATCAACAATCAGCATTTTAACTTTAACCCATTTTCCGGTAACATGCAAGGAAGAGGTTCGAAAATTCACTCAATCAACCATAATATGCTGAGTGATAATATTCTCACTTATAACCGCACCTTAAAAGAAAGGCATAAAGTTAATGTTACATTACTTTATGGTTTTGAAAAAAGAAATTTTACAATGACCCGCGCCCAGGCACAAAATTTTGCTAATCCGGTATTGGGTTATAATCAATTGCAAGCAGGTAGTTCTGAATTGCAACAAGCTATATCTGGCGCATGGGAGGAATCAAGCCTTTATTCCATGGGCAGAATTGCATATACATTATTTGACAGATATTTATTCACAGGGACTGTCAGGAGAGATGGATTTTCAGGTTTTAGTGAAAAAAATAAATTTGGGGTTTTTCCATCACTGGCATTAGGTTGGTTATTATCTGAGGAGCCTTTTATGAAGGAAGTTACAGCACTTAATTATTTAAAGCTCAGGGTTTCATACGGTTCAACAGGAAACAGAACTGTTGGCAGGTATCAAACGCTTGCAAGAGTTTCGGGTGGTTATAACTACATAAATGCGAATGAGGAACCGGTTTTTACACAAGCAATTACCAGCCTCGCAAGTCCTGGTTTAAAATGGGAAACAACTACCGGTACAAATTTTGGTCTGGATTTTGGATTTAGTGATTCCCGTATTTTAGGATCAATAGAATATTATAATAATAATACCACGGATTTATTGTATAATGTAGATGTGCCTTCCATTAGCCGTTATTCTAATTTTCCGGATAACTTAGGGAAAATCCACAATCATGGAATAGAGCTCTCTTTGTCAACTGTAAACATCAGAGCAAATAATTTTCGATGGAGGAGTGATTTTGTTTTTTCCAGGTCGAGGGATGAACTTGTATCATTGCTTGGTTTTGACATCGACGGAGATGGGATAGAGGATGATCTTGTGTCAGAGGGATTATTTATTGGAGAACCTCTGAGAGTAATTTACAATTATGAGACAACAGGTGAAATGTACCAGTTGGGAGATGAAATACCAGACTGGTCTGAAGTAGGAAATTTTAAAATCATCGATCAAAATGATGATGGAAAGATTGATATACTTAACGATTATAAAATATTAGGCTACCAGGATCCATCCTATAGATTTAGCATTGCCAATACATTTGAATATAAAAACTGGACCTTATATGCTTTTATAAATACGGTACAGGGAGGTAAGAATTATTATTACATGTTAGACGATGACAGGGAAACTCAAGGTGGATTTCGCAGTTCTTCAAATACTTATAATTTGAACCTGGCATACAGCTACAACGAATGGCGGCCGGAAAATCCGGATGCATGGTATCCGGCAATTGTTTCCAGCACCAGTGTTGCAGCGCGCAGAATAGTACAACGAAATTTTATTCGTTTACAGGATGTATCTCTTTCTTATTCTGTCAGCCCTGAAGTTTTAAACAGGATTAATATCGAAAGTTTAAGAGTTTTTATTACCGGAAAAAACCTGATTACCCTTACAAATTGGCCTGGGTTAGACCCTGAAACGGGAGATTTGTTACATATGAATAAACGTCCATTATTAAGAAGTTATTCATTAGGCGTCAACTTTGAATTTTAATTTATAAATATACAGTTATGAAAAGTAATAATGTAATATCCTGGACCAATTATAAATTCTATATTTTCATTCTTTTATTCATTGGGTTTTCTTGTAATGAAAATGAATTTTTAGATGAAGTCCCAATCGATTTTTATTCTCCAGAAAATTCTTTTATCAACTTAGCTAATTTTGAAGCTGCAGTTTATAATCTTCACAGTGTTTACAGAGATTATTTCTGGGGGAATGATAGTAGATTTCTTTATTGGGAACCATCTGATTTATCAACGAACTTTTATGTTCTTAGAGGTAGCAGAAATTTTAACCAAAATTTAGGACCATCAAGTAATGATGTATTAAAGTTGTGGGAGACTTGTTATCAAATAATTTATGATGCAAACGTTATATTAGGAAGATCGGAAGAGGAAAATGTAACACTTACCGCAAATGAAAAACTGGCCATTCAGGCGGAAGCCAGTTTTTTCAGGGGAATTACATATAAAATACTTGCCAACATGTTTGGCGGAGTTCCTATAGTTCTTGAAGAGACTAAAGCTCCAAAAAGAGATTATGTTCGGGCAACCCGGCAGCAAGTTTACGAGCAAAGTGCTATGGATCTTGAATTCGCAACAGAAAATTTAAAGGAAATTGATCAAGTTGATGATTCACGGATCAATAAGCTGGCAGCAAATCATTATTTATCTGAGGTTTATGTATCATTGGAAAGATGGGCAGATGCAATTAATGAAGCTTCAAAAGTTATTAATCATCCGGCAACTTCGCTAATGACCGAAAGATTTGGGACAAGAATTAACGATCCTGATTTTGGAGGTGATGTTTACTGGGATTTATTCCGGCAGGGAAACCAAAACAGAAGCAGTGGAAATACTGAATCTGTTTGGGTAATTCAATATGCCTATAATGTGCCCGGGGATGGAGGGAATCAAGGATATATATTGGAACGAATAATAGCTCCTGATCTTACCAGGGCCAATATTCTGCAAAGTGATGGAAAATATGCCAGTGTACTTAAATATCCAAACAGTTATGTGGCAGGTCGAGGACAAGGATTTATGGCTCCAAGCCAATATTTTCTTTATGATTTATGGGAAGAAAGCGGATTTGATCAGGATATAAGAAATTCAGAGCATAACATAATTCGCGACGTTCAGGTAAGAAATCCAGATAATGAATATGACGGGAAATGGGTGATCGCAGATAATCTTCCTTTGAGAAAAGTTGACCATTCGGATACAGCCCGGTTTTTTTATCCCATTATTGGCAAGGCTGTTACTCCGGGAAAACATCCGGCACAATTTTGGCTTGAAGATCAAACTATTCCTGGCTCAATGAATGCTGGAGCAAGAACCTGGCGGGACCATTACGAATTAAGGCTTGCCGAGACTTATTTATTGCGGGCTGAAGCTTACCTGGGCAATGGCGAAACTGCTAAAGCAGCCGAAGATATCAACGTGGTGCGCAGAAGAGCCCAGGCACCTGAGATTTCACCCGCTCAGGTTGATATAGATTATATCCTTGACGAAAGATTGAGGGAACTTTATTTTGAAAAACTGAGAACGATCACCTTATTTAGGCTAGGAAAGGGAGTTGACAGGGTTAGAAGATTAAACCCGGCTGTTGCTGAAACAATGGGCGATCACCAAAACTTACTTGGTATTCCTAACAGCGAAATTTTGAAAAATACTGAAGCTGTTCTTGAGCAAAATCCTGGATATTAAAAAACAGGAAAAATGAAATGAGAGTATTTCAAAGATCAAACTAATTTACATACTTCATTTTAGCAGAAAGAAATTTATGATGAAATTTCTTTCTGCTAAAATATTTCAAATTTCATGAGATGAAGAAAATGCAGTATGGGTCGATTTAGTAGGACCTCTTTGGGAAACTCTCATTTTTTTACATTTTAACTATTAATAATCGATAGATAATGAAGAAAATAAAAATCACAGATGATAATGGCCGTCGCGGATTCATGAAAAAACTGAGTACGGTTAGTATCGGCATGGGTATGGCTTCAGTTGCATTTTCACAAAACAAATCAGCCGGTAGTCAACCGGAAAACACTCGAAAAGAAAGTATCATAAATAGTACCGGGGGTTATTTTAATGTAAAAGATTTTGGAGCATCCGGTGATGGAAGTATAAAAGATATCGATGCAATTCAAGATGCAATTAAAGCATGCAAAGAAAATGGAGGAGGGACTATCTATTTTCCTCCGGGCAATTATGTTTCTGGAACTATTTGGTTTCATGATAATATGACTGTTCATATTGACTCAGGAGCAGTAATACTGGAAAGTTTTGTCGAAGGAATGGAAAGAGAGATTCGTCCGTCTCGTTCTCATTTATTTCTTGCTGATGGAGTAAATAACATTGCTCTTACCGGTTTTGGTTTAATAAGAGGACAGGCAAACATGATGAGACATGATAGTTCCCATAAAGAAAGAGGTTTTAGAAGTAGTGTATTATATTTTAGAAATTGCACAAATGTAAAAATAAGAGATGTAAACATATTTGATAGTGATTCATGGACCGTACATGTACATGGGTGTACTCAGGTATTTATCGATTCAATTACTATAAAAAATGACAAAAAAAGGAGAACAGGTAATGATGGGATTGATATTAATTCATGTAAGTACGTACATATTTCAAACAGCCATATTGTAACAAGCGATGATTGTATTGTTCTTAAAACAAAGGATCCTGATTTCCCGGATTGTGAGAATGTTGTGGTAAATAACTGTACCTTAGAAACTATGTGTACAGCACTAAAATTCGGAAGCGAAACGCATCGCGATTTTCGGGATATTGTTTTCTCCAATTGTATTATTAAAGATACTTCTCAGGGATTATCAATTGTTTTAGTAGATGGGGCTACTATTGAAAGAGTTACTTTTTCCAATATATTTATTCAGAATGTAGGTGAGCATTGGCGAACTCCTGTTTATCCTGTTTTGTTTCATGTTTCTCAAAGAACTCCCGAGTCTCGTCTCGGAAAAGTTCGGGATCTAACTTTAAACAATATTAATGTAAACAGCAATTATGGCATGGTAATCCAGGGTACTGAAAAGAGCAATATTGAAAACCTGAAGATTCGAGACATCAATTTTAGGGTAGAAGATAATTTGGTATTTATTCCCAGACGAATGAATTATAAATATGGTCCAAAATTTGGCACAGAACAAATGGTTGAGAATGAATACAATGAGAATAACTTTCATCCAGCATACATAAATGTTAGCCATGTTACCGATCTTGATATTGAAAATATTCGGATTTATATGACAGAGAAAGCTGAAATGAATAATGATCGGGTAGGTGTTTCTTTAGATGAAGTTGATAAAGCATTGGTCATGAATTGTTCTGTATGTGCATCAAAAAATTCTATCAAAAGTTTACATACAACTGACACAGAATTATTAAATAGTAATAGAATATGAATACTTTATATTTAGTTTAATCAGAATATCGCGAAATCGAACAAAATTCTGAATAAAAGGATTCAAAACTGGATATTCAAATCTTACTGATAGTTTCCAGATTAAAGTGGGCGCTTCTAAATCAATAGAACGTTTCTATCCATTTTGGGCCCGACAGATAATACATCCCATCGAATTTTGCTTTCAGAGTGGGGCAAATATTATTAAAAACAATTAAATACGGATAAAAATGAATAAATATCTTTTCTACGGAATTATTTTATTGATCTCGATGAGTATTTTCTCATGCACCTCACCCAAACCCGGTGCCTTTATAACTGAAACCGGTGTTTGCACCAGCGTTTCCAATGCCGGTATGCTGGCTGAGCATGGCTATACGTTCATCGAAGAAAGTGTGGGCCGCTTTTTAATGCCAACCAAAAGTGAGGAAGAATTTAACGAGATGCTGCAGCAGGCACAGAATGCAGCCATTCCCGTAAAAGCCTGTAACAGCTTTATCCCCGGCAGCATGAAGAGCGTCGGCCCCGATGCCGTTCATCCGGAAATCCTGAAATATATGGAAACCGCTTTTCGCAGGGCACAAAAAGCCGGTGTGGAATACATCGTTTTTGGAAGCGGGGGTTCACGCAATATTCCTGAAGGATTTTCCCGTGACGAAGCCCGCCGGCAGTTTATCAGCCTTTGCAGTCAGATGGCACCTATTGCAGCCAGATTCGATGTGGTAGTGGTTTTGGAACCACTCAACACAAAAGAGAGTAATTTTATCAATTCTGTTCTTGAAGGCGGTGAAATTGTAGAAGCAGTCGATCATCCCAACTTCAGGCTCCTGGCCGATATTTACCACATGCTGATGGACGGTGAAGGGCCGGAAAATATTGAGAAATATGGCCATCTTATTCATCATACCCACATTGCCGAAAAAGAAGGACGGGCTGCACCGGGAACCC
The DNA here is from genome assembly GCA_041686935.1 of Mariniphaga sp. GTDB lineage: Bacteria > Bacteroidota > Bacteroidia > Bacteroidales > Prolixibacteraceae > Mariniphaga. The sequence continues at coordinate 178,708 of JAWLCW010000004.1, forward strand.
ATAACGAAGACTTTACGGCTTACTTTAAAGCGCTGTAAAATGCCGGCTACAAAGGAATGATGTCAGTCGAATGCCGGTGGGAAGATATGGAAGCCCAGGCTCTGTTAGCAATTGAAACAATAAAAAATCAATTATCAACTTTAGAATAAAATCATGGGAAATTCAAGACGATCGTTTATTAAAAAATCAGCCATTGGCGCTGCCGGAATTACCATTGGCGGCGTGGGCATGTCGGCAAAAAGTTACGGAAACATTATAGGCGCCAACGAAAAAATCAGGGTTGGAATACTCGGCTTCTCCGATCGGTTCAAAGGATCATTGGGAAAAGCATTTTTGAAGTATGCCGGTGACATGAATTACGAGTTTTTTACCGTTTGTGACATCTGGAATCGCCGTCGCGACGAAGGACAGGCATGGTATAGGGAAACAACCGGCGGAAAAATAAATACGGCAAGAAACACAGATGAACTTTGGGAACAAAAACCCGATGCAGTAATCATCAGTACAGCCGATTTTCAGCATGCCTTGCATACGGCTGAAGCAGTTCGAGTCGGTGCCGATGTGTTTTGCGAAAAACCCTTTGCCGAAACCATGGACGATGCCAACGAAGGGCTGAAAGCGGTTAAGGAAACCGGTAAAGTAATAACGATTGGCTCACAGCGGCGCAGTGGTACTAATTACCACGCTGCCCACGACTACATTCAATCGGGAAAATTCGGAAATATTATTGCCGTGGAAATGACCTGGAATGTGAATCAGCCCGGCAGATGGCGTTTGCCGCATCTCACATCCCAAATCAAAGAATCGGATACCGACTGGAAACGCTACCTGATGAATAGGCCTTACGAACCCTGGGACCCGCGCAAATACCTCGAATACCGGTTGTTCTGGCCCTATTCCTCCGGAATTCCCGGGCAATGGATGGCTCACCAGATTGACACTGTACACTGGTTCTCGCATTTGCCACATCCCCGCTCTGCCGTGGCCAACGGTGGCATTTATATGTGGAAAGACGGCCGTACCAACTTCGATACCATGACCGCAGTATTCGACTATGGTCCTGCAGATAAACCCGACGAAGGATTTCAGGTAATCTATTCTTCACGGCAAAACAACTCCTCGGGTGGTACCAAGGAGTGGTATTTTTCCAACGGCGGTAAACTAGACTTAGCCACCAACAAGGTAAACAGCGATGGCGGCCTGACTGAATGTCATGCCAGCTCTATGAATATGGAACCCTTCCTGCTGGAAGATTTTGACCTTCCCAAAATTAAAGCCGAAACAGGTGCTGATACAGGATCTGATCCGTTAACCAATGCCCACATGAAAAATTGGATGGAATGTGTTCGCAAGGGAGATCCGAAAACCAATGCTCCGGTTGAATCGGGCTACAGCCATTCCATTGCTAACATTATGGTTACGGCTGCATTGCGCACCGGTCAGCGTGCCACATTCGACGAAAAAACCAAACAGGTAATGGCCGGAGGAAAAATATTTAAATATTAGAATATTTATCGAGCGTTGTTCCACGCTTTACAAATAGCTTTCTGATAACTAAAGGGGAGTACAAAAATATTTTAAAAACAAATAAGTGAACATGATCAAGTTATTGTTAAATGCAGCAGCACTTTCAGGACTTGGACTGATATTTTGTCAGTCCGAAAGAAAAGCTGTTAATACCATAGAAGAAAAGCCCAATATCATTTTTATCATGGCTGACGATATGGGATACAGCGATTTGGGATGTTACGGTGCTTCGCGCATTCAAACGCCCAACATCGACCGGATGGCAGCCGAAGGCATCCTGTTTACGCAGCATTATGCAGGAACGTCGGTTTGTGCTCCTTCCCGATCGTCGCTAATGACCGGCCAGCACACTGGTAATACTCCTGTCAGGAGAAACAGACCATGGGAACCTTACGGCCAGTTTCCACTTCCCGAAAATACAGTAACGGTAGCCTCCCTTCTGAAAGATGCCGGGTATGCAACTACCCTAATTGGCAAATGGGGACTCGGAGTGGAAGGCACGTCGGGCGATCCGCTCAAACAGGGATTCGATTCCTATTACGGTTATCTGTGTCAGATTCTAGCGCATAACCATGCGCCCGAATATTTGATGGACAGCGGTGAAAAGGTTTACCTCGATAATAAGGTGGTTTGGAATGATACATCCCACTGGACAAAAGGATTGGGAAGCTACCCCGTCGAAATCAACCAGTTTTCGCAGGAACTTTTTACAGAGAAGGCTTTGGATTTCATCGAAGAAAACCACGATAACCCATTTTTTCTCTATTTTCCGGTCATTATTCCGCACGACAACGGTGAGGCACCGAAGGGCAAACGCTACTCCGATATTCCTTCGTTTGAACCTTATGAAGATAAAAACTGGACTGAAAGCGAAAAAGGTTATGCTGCCATGATTACCTATCTGGACAAAGACGTGGGGAAAATTTTGGATAAACTTACGGAACTGGGCCTGGTTGAAAACACCATCGTAATATTCACCAGCGACAACGGCGGCGATTCACCCGGTTCGTTTTACACCGAAAGCAATCATCCGTTTCGCGGGAAAAAGCGCGACTTATATGAGGGTGGAATTCGTGTGCCGTTTGTTGCGCGGTGGCCAGGAAAAATAGAGCCGGGAACAAAAACCGATCATGTATCGGCCTTCTGGGATTTCATGCCAACAGTTTGCGATTTGGCAGGAATCGAAGCTCCGGAAATTTCTGATGGAATTTCCTATCTGCCGGCTATGCTGGGGCAGCCTCAGCAAGTGCACGACCACCTTTATTTCGAGTTTCATGGACAGGGTGGTAAGCAGGCTGTTATAAGAAACAACTGGAAACTGATTCGCCTTGATGTAAAAAATCCTGAGAAAACCCGGCTGGAATTATACAACCTGGAAAATGACCTGGAAGAGCAGAATAACCTGGCAGATGTTATGCCGGAGAAAGTAGCTGAAATTTATTCATTGTTTGAAGAAAATCATGCAGAAAACCCATACTTTCCATTAATTCCGTAATAACTGGGTGCAATAAAATTGAGTTCACCATCCGACATACACCAGCAGATATTTACACGGGATGGTCACCGGCAGAATTTGGGTAGAATTAACAAATAAACGAAGAGTAAAAGATATGTATGCATTTACCGAAAAAATCAACCCAAATGAATTAGAGAAATAACACTAACAGATTAATTTATACTTATTTTGAAAAGTCAGTTCAATAACATAAATATTTAATGAATGATGAATCAAAACTTAAATATTAAGTTTTTTCGGAGGGTTGTTTTTTTATTTTTTACCAGTATAAAAACCCGATCTGGCTTAAATTGTAAAATTTATAAATCGGAAAATATGATTCAGCCAATTAATTTTAATGTGGAAATGATATCTGAGGACTTGACCAAAAGCAGCTATGCGAAGGGTATTAATCAGTATTTGTGGGCAATTATTCTATTAATGATTTTAACAAAATGTACATCTAAATCTACCGAAATTGAAAAAAATCCACCCAACATCCTGTTAGCCATTTCTGACGATCAATCATATCCTCATGCCAGTGCCTATGGTTGTAAATTTGTTCATACTCCACATTTTGATCGGGTGGCGAGTGATGGTGTGCTATTCAATCGTGCCTATGCACCATCCCCCTCCTGCAGTCCAACCCGTGCATCTATTCTTACCGGACGCAACATTTGGCAAAATGAAGAGGCCGGTGTGCACATCAGTCTTTTTCCTAAAAAGTTTCAGGTGCTTCCGGATATATTAGCCACCAATGGCTATCATGTAGGTATGACTGGCAAAGGATGGTCACCTGGTAACTGGAGGGATTCCGGCTGGGAGCATAACCCGGCCGGTCCCGGTTATTATCAGCATGATACGGTTCCTCCGTCAACAAGAATGAGTAAAGTAAATTATGCAGCCAATTTCAAAACTTTTATGAAAGAAAGAAAAGAGGGGCAACCTTTCTATTTCTGGTTTGGAGGATCAGAACCTCACCGGGGTTACGAATATGGCTCCGGTTATGCAGCCGGCAAAAGACTGGCCGATCTAGAGGTTCCCCCTTTCCTGCTGGACGATTCTGTCACCCGCATGGACCTGTTGGATTATGCCTTGGAGATCGAATATTTTGACCAACATCTGGGACTTATGTTGGATTATCTTAAAGAAATTGGCGAACTGGAGAATACTATTGTAATTGTTACAAGCGATAATGGTATGCCTTTTCCCCGGGCGAAAATTAATATGTATGATTATGGGATTCACATGCCGCTCGCAGTTAGCTGGAATAAATTTGTTCCGGGCGACCGGACTGTGGATGATTTTGTCAGCTTGATTGATTTGAAGCCTACCATTTTGGAAGCGGCCGGAGTAGCCATTCCGGAGCAAGTGACCGGACGAAGCTTTTTGAATGTAATTAAATCGGACGCCTCAGGACAGGTGGATAACAACCGCAGTTATGTATCGTCAGGTAAAGAGCGCCATAATTATGCAAGGGCCGATAACATGAATTATCCCATCCGGGCCATCCGTTCGGATAAGTTTTTGTATCTGCGAAATTTCAAGCCCGATCGCTGGCCTTCCGGTGACCCTCCGGTTTATAAAGATTCCGAACTGGATAAGGTTTCAGGTAAAACAATTATGGATAAAAAAGACACTGATGTCAAAGCGCAAAAGCTTTTTCAGCTTACGGTGGAAAAACGGCCGGAGGAAGAGCTTTTTAATGTGGAGATTGATCCAGGATGTCTGAATAACCTGGCTGATGATCCGGCTTACAATGAGGTTCGGGAAAAACTATGGCAACAATTGAAAGCAGATTTGGAAAAACAGAGTGACCCCAGAATTTTTGGCAAAGGAGATGTTTTTGATAGTTATCCGGTATTTAACCCCATTATTATGAAAGATAAAGATGGAAAAGGCTTGTTTCCCGGTTTTTCAGAACTGGGAGAGTACAATCCTGAATTTCAGGATTAAAATTCAATTTTAAATGATTGAAAAAATGAAATTAAAATTTATTCTAAACTTATGTTCGTGTTTTATAATCAGTAGTTCGATGGTGGCGCAGGTGGCTTTTGCAGATGCTGCTGAATTCGGCTTTTCACCGGATGCTAACGGCATACAAAATACCAAAGCTTTGCAACAAGCAGTAGATAGGCAAGGGACAATTGTGGTGAGTAAGCCAGGGACTTATAAAATAGCCGGAACTGTTTATTTAAGTAGTCACACCACATTAAAATTTGAAAATCATGTGGTACTGCAAAAAGTCGCTGAAAACGGACTATTTACTCATGTATTTTTGAATAAAGGAGCATTGACAAAAACCTACGACGAAAATATACTAATTGAAGGTTTGCATATAAGTGTAAATGGAGTTGATAAAGTTTTTAATGAAGTATATGGGCTGAGGGGTCAATTAGCATTTTTTTACATTAAAGATTTACGTATAGAACGATTCCGGTTGTTGGATTTGGAAAGCGTACAATTCGGTATTCACGTCTGTACCTTCGAAGATTTATTGATAAAAGATGTTATCATTAAAGGCAGAAAAGATGGAATTCACCTGGGTCGGGGTAAGCGCTTTGCAATCCGGGATTGTGTGTTCCAGACCTATGATGATGCCATCGCGCTGAATGCACATGACTACGCTACCTCTAATCCTGAATTGGGATGGATTGAAGATGGTGTAGTGGAAAACTGCCACGACCTGGATCAGGAAAATACCACAGGTTTCTTTTGCCGGATTTTAGCGGGGGCCTGGACCGACTGGAAGCCAGGTATTGAAGTGCAGCAATCGGATGCAGTTATTTCCAATGGCCGTATTTACCGGGTGCAGGCTGAGCCGGATGGCACCATTTATACTTCTAAAACCCGTCCTGTTCACGAAAAGGGGAGTAAAGTAGTAGATGGCATTAACTGGGGAGTGGTACAGGAGGATATTACTTATACTGCCGGAGTTAGAAATGTAGTATTCAGGGACATCATTTTGAGCAAACCCAGGATCGGATTTTCCGTGCATTTCGACAATGACAGATACAGTCGCTCTTATTATCCCGGTGCGCCTGTTGTCAGGCAAGAGCAGTTGCTTTTTGACAACATTCGGGTGATGCACGATGAAAAAAAGGCTTTGTTTTCTATAGGCACGCCGGTGGATATTTTAACAATCACCAATTCCAGTTTTAGAAACAACAGTATAACGTTTAGGGGCAATAAGGCTATGCCCGATTACCAAAAAACCATTATCAACATTTATGGCTCTGTTTTTACTCATGATGGTGAGATGGATTTGATCAACAATACAGTTGAAAATAAAGAGATCATTTTAAAAACAGCTTCGAATGTTATTCTTAAGAATAATTTTTCGGCAAACATTAATGAAGGAAAGGGAAAAATCACAGTGGAGTCTGATTTGAATTATAAAATAGAATAGTTTAACAAATTGGTTTAATGATGTATGGTGAATCCAATGCCGTTTATCTCTTTTAAGCTTAGGCGAAATATACGGGGGAATTGGAAAAACCGGCTGTCATTTGCAATAAGATATAAATTGGTCAACGGTAAAAATAGAAAGCCAAAATACGTTATGACGGGCAAATGGTAAAGTTTTACAGCATGAGTTGAGCAAAGAAATGTAGTTTTAAAAAATCAGTAAAAATGAAACAAAGTATTTATTTAGGCCTGCTAACTTTTTTTCTTCTTTTTTTTCAAATATCGTATGGTTCAATAATCGGTGGGATATACAAAGTATTGGAGTATGGGGCCAAAGCGGATGGTGTAACTCTGGATACAAAGGCTATTCAAAAAGCTATCGATGATTGTCATCAAAATGGTGGCGGGAAAGTAGTTTTCAACAACGGTACTTTTATCTCCGGCACCATCATTCTTAAAAGTAATGTCACTTTATATATTGAAGCCGGCGCCGTTTTAAAAGCAAGTAACAACCTGGGAGATTTTCCGATTCTGCCCTCCCGGTATCCATCCTATGAAGGAAATTTTGAAACCAACAAAATGTTAATTTACGCTGAAGATGCAAAAAATATTTCATTAGCCGGACGGGGAACTATTGACGGAAATGGTGATCACTGGATTGATGGACCTTATGGAAGCCCTTCCTTTAGTGTCAGGCCACGCATAATCCATTTCCGTGGATGTGTGGATATACATATTTCGGATTTAACTCTATATAATTCAGCTTCCTGGGTACAATCATACCAATCGTGTAAAAACATGGTTATTGATGGGATAACAGTTAATAGCCGTGAGAATAAGGATATTGAAAAAGAGCGTTATGCCGATGCCCGGGGGAGAAACACAGATGGGCTCGACCTGGTGGATTGTGAGAAAGTAAGAATATCCAATTGTTTTATTAATAGCGGAGATGATGCCATTTGCCTGAAAAGTTTTTCCCCGGACGAAGGCTGCAGAGATATCACAATCACCAACTGTATTGTCAGCTCCAATGCTTCCGGAATTAAAATCGGAACAGAAACAGCGGGATCTTTTGAAGATATTACCATCCAGAATTGTGTAGTTTTTGATACCCGGGCAGAAGCCATAGCCCTATTAAGCGCAGATGGAGCAAGGGTTGAACGAATCAATGTCTCCAATATATCCCTTCGAAACATCAAGGGGGCAGCCATTGCTATCCGGCTAGGAAATCGCAATCGTCTCTACCTTAAAAATATTAAACCAAACGAACAACCGATTATTCGGGATATTATAATAGAAAATATACAGGGAACCCGTATTTCTGCTGATTTTGGCTGTTCTGTTACAGGAATAAAAGATTTCCCTGTTAAAAATATTGTATTGAAAAACATCAATCTTCAGTTTGACGGAGGTGGAACAACCGATGATTCTTACAAGGAAATTCCGGAGAATGAAACAGGATATCCAAGCGGAAGAATGTTCGGAAGGATACCAGCCTATGGTTTTTTTATCCGTCACGCAAAAAATGTTACACTCAGTAATATATTCCTCCGATTCGATAAAGAAGAACATCGTCCCGCAGTATTGTGCGATGATGTGGAGCAAATCGAAATAAAAGGTCTTATGGCTTCCGGTACAATGAATTCACCTGAGGTGGTTCGTTTGGTTGATACTCAAAGGGTGATTATATCAGAAAGCAGACCAACCACTCCTGTCCCTGTTTTCTTATCGGTATATGGTAAATCTGATGAAATTATTTTGCTGAACAATTTTCTAAAGAATGCAAAACAGAATGTATTTTTTGATAGAGAAGCAATTAAAGCAACTGTTACTGAATCAGGGACTTTTGAGTAAATTTTCAAAATAAGATTCTATTAAATAATGGTGAAATAAAAAAAAACTATTAACATGAATAACTTAAAAAAGATCAAATTATTTACACTATTTTGCTTGGCAGGATTCATAGCATGTCATAAACCCGAAGAAAATAAAAAGCCAAATATACTGTATATTTTCACAGATGACCAGAGCTACCGGACAGTAGGCGCTTATCCCGGTTCCTATGAATGGGTAAACACCCCGAATATCGACAAACTTGCTGAAGAAGGGATGCGTTTTACGCATTGTTACATCGGTGCATCGTGCATGGCCTCCCGGGCTACAGCTTTAACAGGTTTGCTTCAACACGGAATAAATTCTTTAAGAAGGACAGGCCCATCTACACAAAACGACTATGATCCTGATGTATTACATTTCTGGCCTTCAGTGTTTCGGGAATCAGGATATTATACAGGCATTATTGGAAAATGGCATGTAGGTTCTGATGATGGAGCAGGAAGGGATTGGGATTATTCTGCTGTTTGGAACCATGCACTTTCGCCTGCCAATGGTGGTTATTATCTTGATCAGAAAATTAGTTTTAATGGGGATGATCCTATATCTGTTGGCGGATATTCTACAGATAATTATACGGAATATGCTCTTGATTTCATTAACGATCGCTCACAAAACAGAGACAAACCATGGTATTTATGGCTTTGTTATTCCGCAGTACATAGTCCTTATACGCCTGCTGAAAGGCATGCAGGTTTTTACAACAATGCAGCTCCCGTACCAGTCCCTGCTGACATTTTTCCACCTCGCCCGGGTAAACCTTCACATATGGTAAATTATGGAGAGTGGGGAAAAGATAAAGAAGGGAATCCAATATATAGAGGAGTAACTTTTGATGATTTTATTCAAAAATACAATACCGGAGTACTTGCCATTGATGAAGGAGTGGGAAAAATTGTGAAACTATTGAAATCAACCGGTCAACTGGACAATACATTAATCGTTTTCACATCTGACCAGGGATATGCTATTGGCCAGCACGGGTTCACATGGAAATATGCACCCTATGACGCCACACTTAAAGCTCCTCTACTTATAAAATGGCCGGAGAAAATATCTCCTGGTCAGGTTTGTGATCACCCGGTAGGAGGACATGATCTTATTGCAACCTTTTTTTCTGTTGCAGGCCTTGACCTGCCCTGGAAAATGCACGGCCATGATATTACTCCTATGCTGGAAAATCCGGATTGTCAATGGGATAATCCTTTACTTATGGTAAATACCCAATATTTATTCGGAGAAGATACAAACAGGAGTGAATTTCCAATTAATAGAGAAATGCCCTGTTGGGTCTCATTAAGAGAGAAAAATTATAAATATATCAGGTATTTAATTGATGATGAGATAGAAGAATTATATGATATTGAGAACGATCCGGAAGAGTTGACCAATTTGGCATTGAATGCTGATTATAAAGAATTATTGGAAGAATTACGTGTTAAACTGATTAATGAATTAAAGCGGACAAATGCAGATTTTGTGAATAAACTTCCTGCTGTAAAAACAAATTTTTAATTGAAATAAGGATTTTAATAAAGTAGTTATGAAGCGGATATCAAAATTGAATTTTTTTTTAGGTGTATTGGCATTTTTACCTTTTGTTAATACAGTAACATATGCCCAGGTAAAATCACTTGTCCTTAGTGATAAAGCTATTGTCGATCATTATCATTTTGTGGACAATAACCGGGAAGAAAGTATGTGGAGTGCCTTGTACGGTGCAAAAAGCGGTAAAATCTATATTGGGCTATGTACCCATGCCGAAGCCGCCCATTTTTACGAATTCGACCCCGAAACCGAAACCATGCGCCACATTGTTGATTTAACCAAACTGCATGACGAACGCGGGCAGGGGATTAATACCAACGGCAAAATTCACGTTCGCATGGGGGAAGACGAGCAAGGTAACATTTACTTTGCAGGCCTGAATGAAGATACCGGACCCGAAGCTATTGATCCGTCAAGCTACAAGGGTGCCTTTTGGTACAGATACAATCCCACACTTGATAAGGTAGAAGTAATGGATATGATTAGCCCTCACTTTGGCCTCCTTGGAATGGTATATGAACCCAACTACAAGCGATTATATGGTTTGGCCGAAGATGGCCACTTGTATATGTATGATATAGACGATGATTATACACGCGACCTGGGCAAAGTGGACGACTGGGACATTTGCCGTACCATTTTTGCTGATGAAGACGGGAATGTTTACGGCGCTTTTCCTGTCGGTCAAATTTGGAAATACGACCCGGTAAAGGATAGGGTCTTTGACTTCCCAAATATAAGACTTCAGTACGATATGCGGGTTCCTCCCCGTACTATGTCAAAACCAATGATTGACAGAAAAGTGATCTGGCGTGTAATTGAATGGGACCCGGTTGAAAAGGTAGCGTATGGAATTATGGGAGCAGATAACATGCTTTTCAGATATGATGTGCATAAAGGAGAGGAAGGTGAAATTGATTATATCATTCCGTTAACTGCGCCACAATATTGGAATGAAGGAAATCCCCGAAGGATTCCATTTGCTACTTTGGCATTAGCTATTGACCAGAAAGAAAGGGTGGTTTATTATGCTCCAACTGCAAACAGTTCTTTCGACTATATTGGTAATTCATGGGATGTACACGATGAAGAAGCTTTTCAGGCACAAATGGCAGGAGGCTATTTTCCTCCGGTGACGTATCTGATTAGTTATGATTTAAAATCCAAAGAACGTAAATCCCATGGTCAGTTGGTAACAAAAAAAGGCAAAGTGGCTTATGGCATGGGAGGCGCGTGTTACGGTGCAAAGGATGGAAGAATTTATTTCGTTGGCGCTGTTGAAGAGGATGACCAGAAATATATAGTAGGAGAAGTCCAGCGTCGTTGGCCTTTCAGTTTAGGATTGATAGCCTTTGATCCCAATTCAAATTAACATTTTAACAGATAAATATATGAAATCTATAAATAAATCCGTTTTTGTTATTATAGGCATCTTGCTTTTAAATAGTTCAATTTTTGCCCAAAAGGCAGTAAACCCACACTTTGACACTCACCGCCTCGATTTCCGTGACATTGGATATCCCGGCTCTACCATGATCCCGGCAGATAATTCACCAATTGCTTCTTTACTGGCTCATTCAAACGGCAGGGTTTACGGGGCAACAACGGGAAAACAGTCTTATCTGTTTGTTTATGATTACCAGACTAATAAAGTATATCCGTTAGGGCAAATACCCGGCAGCAGCGGAGTGCATAACAGTATGGTTGAAGGCGAGAATGGCTTGATCTATATTGGGACAGGATTAAATGAGCTTATGTTGCTTAACCTGACTCAAGATATCCCACAGGGAAGAAGAACGATAGAAATTCAGCTCTGGGAGGATATTAAGCATAAATATGAAAATTTTGAAGGAGGAAGACTTTTAGTCTATAATCCGGAGGAAGAAGACAGCCGGGTTTATCTTCCCGAGGACACAAGTCAGGCAGAGGATATGGGCATAGCTATTCCCGGGAATTCCATATATGCTATGGCGATCAGTCCTGAAAAGGATAAAATATATGGAATATCTTACCCGGATGCTTTGTTTTTTGAATTTAACATTAATGAAAAGACATTCAAAAACCATGGAGAATGGCTGACTGTAAAATCTTATGCAGGTCCTGAACGCAGTTGGCGAAGTGTTCCCCGATCGCTGATATGTATGCCTGACGGCAAAGTGTATTCATCCGGGGACGATGGTCTTATATCATATTTTGATCCGTCAGATGAAAAAATTCATCAAACAACCATGCGAATCCCCGGTGAATACTGGATTACCCGAAACTACTGGGGTTTTCCTGTGGTGGAACAATTACTGCTTAATACCGATGGTTCTGTTTTTGGCAGTACCAGTGATGGCTTTATTTTTAGCGCTGACTTTGAAAACCAGAAAATCCGTGCTTTGGGCAAACCCATGGTTGACAGGCGTGTCAGGGCAATGACCCTGGGTAAAGATCAACGGTTATATATGATTTGTGGTCAAAAAGACGATGTATGCCGGATGTTTTCCTATGATTTGTCTGAAAGGAATGAAGGCTTTCTCGACTATGGAGTTCTTGGAGTGGACAGAAGTCCTTACTATGCAAAAATCGCTTACCAGTTTGATGCCATGTGTACCGCAGCAGACGGGACAATTTTTATTGGCGAGAGCGACCGGCGGGCTAAATTATTTTTATATATACCCGGAGGAAACGTCGTGCCGGGCATATTAAATCCTACGAATCCGAGATGATTTTGAAATGAAAAATCCAATCCTGCTTTTTGTTATTGTATTTTTTGGTAGTTTATCTTGTGCCCAAAATCCAAAGAGTCAGGAGAAGGAAATCTATTCTTATTTTTTACAGGAAATTGTTCAACTTTCCTGGAAATTATCAGACTGGGATAATACTGGCAATGTTGTTATCGAAGGTGAAATTGAAGGAAGCGAAAACCGTATGACTGTATTTTCACGCTGGAATAACGATTCATTATATTTTTTCTTTAAAGTTGAGGACACCTGCCTTCGTGCATACCAAACCGAAAAAGACCATCCGGAATTGCATCTTGATGATATGGTAGAGGTATTGATAGACACCCGCAACGATAAAGACAGTTGTTGGGCAGAAGACGATATAGTTTACCATATAAACCTGCTGGGAGTAAAGAAGGACGACCGGGGAACTCCGGAATGTATTACTGATCCAACCTGGGATGGAAATGCGCGCATTTCTGTTCAGCTTTTCGGTACGTTAAACGATACCACCGATAAAGATACCGGTTATCTTGTTACTTTGGCTCTTCCATGGTCGGAACTGAACCAAACACCTCAATCCGGATTAACTATGGGAGTCAACTTTGCCAATGGTGATAATGACGGGAAAGGCCGCCAGTTATTCGACTGGGTTGACGCCTGGCCAATGCGCTCGCCTTATGCTTTTGGGAGTTTGATTTTGAAAAAAGAAGAAAGAAAATGAATATCATTCGTTTAGCCATGCTTTTTTTTACACTAATTAATGGAATTCTTCATAACGGATATTCACAGGAAAATGTATGGTATGGTTTTACAAAAGACAGTATAACCTCGTCACTTGACGGTGTTAAGCAATTTTTTTATTACCACCAATCAACCGGAGCTGAAAATAGGCCACTTATTGTATCTCTTCATCAGTGGAGTGCGGACTATTCAACGTACAAAAATTCTTTAGCTCACGAAACAAAAGGAAAAAACTGGAACTTTATCCGGCCCGACTTCCGTGGTCCCAACAATCATTTTAAAGCATGTGGCAGCAAGTATGTAATAGCTGATATCGACGAAGCTATTGATTGGGCTGTTAAAAATCTGCCGGTCGATACAAATCATATTTATATAGTTGGAGCGAGTGGTGGTGGATATGCAGCTTTGTGCCACTTTATGAAATCGCGGTATAAGGTAAAAGAATATTCTGTTTGGGTACCCATTTCAGATTTAAAAAGATGGTACTTTGAGTCTAAATCACGAAACTCAAAATACGCGACAGATATCATTCAATGTACCTGCGAGGATTGTAATGAAATAAACCTGGAATTGGCTATGGAACGATCGCCGTTGTATTGGAAAACACCGGTTAATAAATTAGATGATTGCAAGTTGAAAATATATGCAGGGATTCACGATGGTTATACTGGTTCAGTACCAATTATACATTCACTATTATTTTATAACAAAATTGTAAAAGATATAGGCGGTTCTGAATCAAATTATGTTTCATGCGATGAAATGACATGGATGCTAACAACGCGAACTTCACCAAGTCAAACCAAAGGAAAAATTAGTGACCGGGAGATACGCTATTTTAAAACCTTTAAAAATGTCTCCCTAACTATTTTTGAGGGAGGACATGAAATTTTGGTTGATAGTATTTTGGAGAAAATGTAGTCTGAATTAATTCCAAATTTATTGATATAACTATGACAAACGGAATATTCGCCTTACTTGCTTCCGCTCCCATCATCATGCTGTTTATTCTGATGGTTTGGTTTCGCTGGCCTGCCGTGAAGGCAATGCCGGTGGCGTGGGTTATTACCTTGGCATTGGTTTATTTTGTCTGGGGCGTTCCGTTCAACTGGCTGCTGGCGTCAAATGTCAACGGGCTTTTTATTGCTTTGCAGATTCTGCTCATCGTTTTCGGGGCGCTGGCCGTTTTGTTTATGTTGCGCGAAAGCGGGGCAATTGAGGTGATAAACCGGGGTTTTACGCGTATTTCGCCCGACCGGAGGGTGCAGGTAATCATCATCGCCTGGTTTTTCGGCGGGTTTATCGAAGGCGCGGCAGGTTTCGGAACGCCGGCTGCTTTGGTCGCTCCCCTGTTGCTGTCGCTTGGTTTCCCGGCGCTGGCGGCTGTTATTGTGGCGCTGGTTGCCAACAGTTCACCCGTTTCGTTTGGTGCAGTGGGCACACCGACTATACTCGGCATTGGCGCTTCGCTCGATTCACCGGAAACATTAGAGGTTGTCACCAGCGCAGGCATGAATTACGCAGATTTCGTGCACAATATTGGCGCCTGGAGTGCATTCATCCACAGCATTCCCGCTATTTTTCTTCCACTCATTGTGGTGGTGATAATGACCCGTTTTTTCGGCGAAAAGAAAAGTTTCAGGGAGGGACTTGAAATTTGGCCGTATGCCAATTTTGCCGGTTTTTGTTTTGTTGTTCCCTATTTGCTTTCGGCCTGGCTGCTGGGTCCCGAATTCCCTTCGATTATCGGCCCGCTGACCGGACTGGCCATCATGATACCCCTTACAAGGGCTGGTTTTTTGGTTCCAAAAACTCGTTGGGATTTTGCTGAAAAAAACAAGTGGCCCACCGCCTGGATGGGTACTATTTCACCTTCCGGCGGAGATAACGGAAAGAATATTTCGTTGTTTAAAGCCTGGATACCTTACATCCTCATCGGCCTGTTGCTCGTTTTGTCGCGAATGCCTTCGCTGCCGTTCAACGGATTGCTCAGCAGCGTGAGCATACGGTTTTCCAATCTTTTCGGCACTTCGGTCGGGAACAATTTTGAACCGTTCAAAAATCCCGGTGTATTCCCTTTTATATTTGTTGCAGTGCTGGGAATCTTCATTTTCCGGATGAAAAAAGAAGAATCTTTGGCCGTATGGAAAGAAACATTCCACAAAATAAAAATCCCTGCAATTGCCCTGTTTTTTGCCGTCCCGTTAGTCAGGTTGATGATGGATTCGGGAAACAATCCCGCCCAAACAGATGGAATGCCGCTGGTGATGGCAGGCTATCTCGCAGGGATATTCCAGTGCGTGTGGCCGGTTTTTGCCCCGTTTGTAGGTGTACTGGGAACTTTTATATCGGGTTCCAACACGGTGTCGAACATGCTGTTTTCCCTTTTTCAGTATTCGCTGGCTGAAAACCTGGGAATTTCACGAACCATCGTGGTAAGCTTACAAAATGTGGGCGGGGCCATTGGTAACATGATTTGTATCCACAATATTATTGCAGTGTGTGCTACTGTGGGATTAACAGGTATTGAAGGACTGATTATTAAGCGCAATATTGCACCGGTTGTTATTTATGCAGTGATTGCCGGAATAACTGGATTTTTGATTATTTATCTTTTTGGTATCAACATTTTTTAAACAGGTCTGTTAAATCAACCCGGCAGCAACTCCACCTTTTTACCAGCTATTGTTATAAACTTAAATTGTCAAACAGTTCAATTTTATTATCAACTGCAAATTGTGCAAAAGCGCCTGCAAAATACAACGGCAGGAATACAATCTTTTCTTCTTTAAGCACACCTGCTTTTCCGGCATGAAAAACCACTGACCACGAAGGCTGGTAGGTATTATGAGGCTTCATTGTAATCAATTTCCATCACCCGGTTCATTAAACCAATATCAAGAAAAATGTTTTTGAATTTTTTGTCGGAAGCATAAACTTCCAATGGTATCCCGATATTAATGCTTTTACTTTTTTTGCAATTCGTGCCTGCAATAAGCTTTTATTAAATTTAGTAATCCAATACTAATTTTGTTTAAAATATTTAGTTTTCCAATCTAAATATGGCTACGGCGACGCATTTTTATAATTTGCCGGAAATCAAAGTTGCTGCGCAAAACAAAGGACGGAATTTGATTTTTTGTTCCGGGATTTCTCCGTATTTATCTTCTGTTAAAACATAGGCGTATTGCACATTAGGAAACGTTTCCAATAACAGATGCAGGCTTTTTAATTTTCCTGATTTTCCGCTTTTTACTTCAATGGGAATAATTTTTCCATCTTTTTCAATGATGTAGTCTGTTTCGGCGTTGCTGCCTCTTTAGCCCTAAATACAAATTAACTTTTAAAAAATCAGGGATATGGAAATCGCTGCTAAATTTATAAAAGGGAAAATTTGCTACAGATTCACTGATTATGAATAATTCAATGGATTGATTCTGTGATTCTGTGGCAATTTGTTCAATTATTACACTTTAATCGTCAAACAGTTCTGATTTATCGTCCATGCCAGATTGTGCAAAAGCGCCTGCGAAATACAACGGAAGGAATACTATCTTTTCGTCTTGAAGCACACCTGCTTGTCCGGCATGAAATACAACCGACCAGGAAGGCTGAAAGGTTTCCCTGTAAATATGCAGACTACGGAGTTTTCCGGATGGCCCTTCTTTTACTTCCACCGGATAAACGGTTCCGTCAATCACCATTAAATAATCAACTTCTGCATTGCTGTTTTTTGCATCCCTCGCCCAGTAATGAAGTTGATTATCGGTTTGTGTTGCAAATTCCTGTCCAACGAATTGTTCAGCAAGCTGCCCTCTGTAAATTGCCAGTAAGTTTTTATGGTTTAAAGCTTCATTGTAATCAATTCCCATAACCCGGTTCATTAAAACAACTAATCCCGATTAAGTCAGGAGTTCAGAAGACCCGGCGGGTATGGTTTGTAAAATTGTCAGAAAACACTAAATTTGTAGTTCCGGTATTTTTATAAAATACAGGAACTGTAATTACTATAAATTATAAAAAGTGATGATTAACTTACTAAAATTCAACAGGCACTGGAATGTGGGGTTTAGGTACGAATTCCCCAAAACAAGGAAATTCATTGAAATTCTTGAGCAACATATTGAAAGCAGGCAAATAATAGAGCTTACAGGGTTGAGGCGGTTGGGGAAAACCACCTTGTTTCTCCAAGTGATAAATACCTTGCTTGATCGAAATATTGAACCGCAACGTATATGGTATTTTTCTTTTGATGAGGATAAATATGATTTGGATGAACTTTTTACATCTTTTAAGACCCAAACCCGAATGGATTTTAATTCGGACAAAATATTTATTTTTTTTGACGAGATTCAGAAACTGGAAGGTTTTCAATCTCAATTGAAAATTTACTACGATTTATATCCCAACCTGAAATTTTTTATTTCCGGCTCAACATCGCTTTATATCAGAAAGAAAACACAGGAGAGCCTGGCTGGAAGGGTTTTTTCGTTTGAGTTGAAACCACTTGATTTTGAAGAATACCTTCATTTCAGAAACAGGGATAATTACCTCGAAAAGCCTGAAATTTTTCATTCTGAATTGAAAGTTGAATTTGAAAATTATTTAGCGAGACAATTTATTGAAACAGTTAATATTTCGGATAATTCTTTTGTTCAGGAATATGTACTGGGGATTATTAAAAAGATTGTTTTTGAGGACATTCCTATCATTTTTACGGTCGATAACCCTGAAATTTTGTATGCCATTGTGAAAATAGTTGCAGAAAATCCGGGAATTTATCTTCATTACGAAAATCTGGCCAACGATTTAAAAATAACATCAAAAACAGTGAGTAAATACATAAGTATCCTTGAACAGGCATTTGTGGTGAAAGTCCTTTATAACTATTCTGCCAATCAACTTACATCCGAAAAAAAACTGAAACGTATTTATCTCTCTTCATCCTCTTTCTGCCCCGCAGTCAGCGGAAGTATGGTTGATTTTCAGAAAACAGGATTATTGGTTGAAAATGCTTTACTTGCGTTAAAGCCCTGGCAGTTTTTTTGGCGGGATGCCTATTATCATGAAGTTGATTTTGTTGAAATAAAAAATAAACAGGTTCTTCCTGTAGAAGTGAAATATAAAACCAAAATCAGAAACAGCGATTTGAATAACCTGTATCTTTTTTGCAAAAAGTTTCATGTGCATAAGGCCGTAATTCTGATAGACTCGGTTGAAAACAAAACAACCGAATTCAAAGGATTAACGATAGAAATGAAACCGGTTTACTTTGCGATGATTGACTGATAGACTTAGTTTTACAGTTTCAAAACCCACTCACATTCGTTATTTATAGCATAAGAAACCGCCTGAAATGGTTGATAAATCACCCCGCCTGCAATTCCACCTTTTTACCCGCTACCGAAAGGTTTTCATTCAGATGTTGTTCATCCCAGAGATTGGAAATTACAGCGGATATGTTTGGATTTTGCAACGCCCACAAATAGGCTTTTACAGGCGGTTTATCATCACCCGGAACAATTCGTTGTACTTTTTGAATGCGCCATTCGGGAATGGGTTGCAGCTCTTTGTGCTGGGTAGCCACAGCCATGGCCGCTTTCATGGCGATAATGCCCATTCCGCTTTCTTTGGCCAGTTCAATTTCCCGTTCCATATAACCGGCATTAATGATGTTATAGGCTACCATGGCCACCTGGTAAAGTCCGGTTTCACGGGCGGCTCTTAAAACGCTGGCCGGGTCGTTGTGGGTCGATATGCCCAGGAAACGCACTTTCCCGTCTTTTTTGAGCTGTTCAAAGGTTGTAAACGTTTCTTCAATTTGTACTTCTTCATAGGAACCGGCCCCGTGCGGACACATCAGAATATCGAAATAGTCGGTTCCAGTACGCTTCAGGCTGTCTTCAACCGACTGCACTATGAATTCCTTAAACTTAGGACTTCCGTCCACTTTATGCGCATAATCGGCAGCCATGGCATTGCTCAGATAGGTTCCTTCAAAGGAGCGCGGCTGTCCGGGCCAGTAGGTAATAAAATAACCGGGCTTGTCCACATTTCGGGAAGCCCGCATTTCTGCGGCTTTCTTTTGATAATGTTCCTGTTTGCTACCCGGCAGACTGTCATAAATTTCCCGGTACAATCTATCTCTTACCGAGGTGTATCCGCTTACTTTGGTGGTCATGAACACCTTTTCGCGTTTTGCACTGTTGTCGATGATTTTACCGTAACTTTTTTCACATTCGCCACGACCGTAAGCAGGCGCCATATCCAGGTAGTTCAATCCACGCTCCATGGCAATTTCGGTGGTGCGCAGATTATCTAACCTGACAGGGTCGCCACCATTGACAACTTCAGAGATCATCAATCCGGTATTTCCCAGTTGACGGTAGGCCATGCCTGACTGCCTGTTGCGCCACTCCGGTTGAATATCCGGTTGCAGGTCTGAGACTGGTGTGTTTGTTGCATTGGCTTTTCCCAGAAAGGGAATACCCAAACTTAATGCGGCACCTGTTGAAATAAATTTTCTGCGGTTGATACTGAACTTATTTTTCATAATTTCCTGACGCTAAATTTTTCATCCATAAAGATAAACAATTTAAAGAAATTAAAGTTTTTAACAATTCAGGTTTCTCCGTTGGTAACTTATTGAAAACTAACTGATGCATGTGCGGATACTCCGGTTTATTATAATCCTGACAACAGCACCGTCGCTCTTAATCGTGAAATTATCTGAATTCAGAGCCAAATTTATATTAATTGGTAAAATACTCCTCTTTTTCCCCTTGCATGGGTTATTTTACCCTCGCTTTCCAGCGTTTCCAGGTATTTGTTGATTTCGTTCACATGGGTTCCCAGAATTTGCGCCAGGTCACCGGCTGTGCAGGGACGGCGGGCAATGGTACCGATAATGGCCGATTCCACATCTTTGCGGTAGGCCGAAAGATTTTTCCGTTTTGCCGCTTTTGCTATTATCGCCACATTGTTTAACTGCCAGAAATCGACGATGCTGTTCAGTTTTTCCGGAGTTGCCGGTTGCAAATTTTCAGCTCTTCCCGGCCTGTCGAGTGTGTTGAGCTGAATCCGGTCGGGGTTGATTTTCAGAATCGCCCTTTTTAGCTCCGTAAGTTCAAATTCATTATCGTTGTACCCTGGGAGAATAAATACTTCGAGCCAGATTTTTCCGGTGAATTCTTTTCTGAAATCGGCCAGACCCTGAATGTAATTATCAATATTCAAGCTTGATTCAGGTACATTGATTTTTTCAAAAACCTCTTGCGTGGCTGCATCCAATGAAGGAAGCACAAGGTCGGCGTGACGCAATTCATTTTTCACTTCTGGCAGTGAAAGCAGCGTTCCGTTAGTCAGCACCGCAACCGGAATTTTCGGTTGTTTTAGTTTGATAAACTCTATAATTCTTCCAATGGCTGAATTTAGAGTAGGTTCGCCATAGCCCGAGAAAGTGATGTAATCGGGTGGGGGACTGGTCGCAAAATAATTGTTGAGTTCGGTTACAATATTTTTGTAAGGAATATATTCCAGGCGCTGGGTTGTGAGTTTTGTGGTTGGTCCCACTTCGCAATAAACGCAGTTAAGCGAGCATACTTTTTTCGGCACCAAATCCACTCCCAGCGACATTCCCAGCCTGCGGGACGGAACGGGGCCGAAAAGGTATTTATATCCCGGCTTCAATTTTCCAATGTATTACGATTGACAATTGGCTGTTACATTTTTTGAATCGTTCCAGTTCGATTTTTCCAGTTCCAGGAAACGCTTTTTTTCGTCCTCGTTCATGTAACGTACGATGTATTCCAGACTATACCCGAATTTTTTGATTGTTTCTTCTATCGAGCCAATCAATTTATCTTTTATGGAAATTTTCTGAAACGGAAAAACAAACGTGGCAATAACGATATTTTCACCATATATTTCCAGGTCTTTCACAATACCCAATTCGGTGAGCGAACAGTTTATGGCGGGGTGCATCACTCCGGATATGACCTCGATAACTGAATTTTTATCAGCCATAAAATCATTTTTTGTTTTTCACAAGTTCTTCACGCACCATGGTGTGTCCGCATTTCGGGCAATTAATTTCTGTGCACTTTACACCCTGTTCGTGCTGAACCTTGTGCCCGCATTTTACACACAGGCAGTAACCCCCCGGACCAAATGCACCTCCTTTATTTTTTCCTTTGTGGCCTCCCAGACCCAATCCTTTTCCTGATTTCATTTTGAAAACTGTTAAATTGAGACATTTTTAAATTCTGAATACCCTGTCAGAATCCCGATATTGAGATAGACCTGACAGCGTCAATGTTTACTAAGAAAAGCAGGCAGAAAACCATGCCTGCTTATTCTTCTTCTTTCCCCTTCCTTATTCTTTCCAGTTCTTTTTCTATATGTGAAAGCTGGTCTTTTAGTGTTCTGGCTTCGTTTTCAAGTAGCGTTTCATCCGAAACACCAGGAGCAAAATCGTCGTGATGGCGCCCAAACGGATTTCCCCATCTGAAACCCAATCCTCTGCCACCCCCGCGACCAAAACCTCCACGAAATCCGCGGCCAAAGTCCCTGTATCCTCTTTCGGGAAAGTTTTCCACATCCCCGGTACATTTGCCAAGCTGCCTTCCCGTCATAGGTCCAGCGCCTGTTGGCCCTGTTCTGTTAAATCCTGGCATAATAACCTCCTTTTTTAAATTTGAATCTAATTTTCAATACACAAATATAATAAACTTATGTGCAAAATAAAATGATTGTTCGATAAATTTTTAAAAAAAATGCACAAACGATTGTGCAAATAAAAATAAATGTAAATATTTGTATGCTGAATCAATGGAAAAAAAGGTAAACAATATTAAGGAACTGGCCGAAAAGCTGGGACTTTCACCCACCACCGTTTCCCGTGTTTTAAACGGAAAGTCCAAGAACTTCCGCATCAGCCAGGAAACCAGCCGGAAAGTGCTGGATGCTGCACAGAAATACCACTATTCGCCCAACCGGATTGCCCGTGGACTTAAACTGGAACGAACTGAGACCGTTGGGCTGATTATTCCTGACATTGCCAATCCCTACTTCGGTTCCATTGCCAAAACCATAGAGGTTGAGGCCCGCAACAGCGGGTATTCCATCATTCTTTGCGACAGTCTGGACGACGAGGTTACCGAAGCTGAATTGCTGCAGTTGCTGGCCGGACGAAAAGTGGACGGAATTATTATCGCACCTACCGGAAAAAGCAGCAGGCACGTTACAGAAATTCAGCAACAGGGAATTCCTGTCATGGTTATTGACCGGTATTTGCCGGGTACAAATCTTCCGTTTGTTACAACCGATAACCACCTGGGGGCTTTAATGGCCACCGAACATTTTATTGAAATGGGACACCGTAATATTGCCTGCATTCAGGGAATAAACGGAATCTCAGCCAATTCTGAACGGGTAAAAGGATATAGGGATGCTTTGCAAAACCATGGAATTCCAGTCAATGAATCCATGATTTTGGGAACCGACTTTGGCGAGGAAAACGGCTATATTCAAACCAAAAAACTGCTGGACTTACCTACCCGTCCTACCGCCATTTTTGCGCTGAGCAACTTGATTTCACTCGGAACGCTGCGTGCGTTGAAAGAGGCAGGACTGACCGTACCGGAAGATATTTCGATTGTGTCGTTCGATGAACAACCTTATTCCGCTTTTCTGGCCTGCCCCATGACCACCGTGGAACAACCCCGCGAAGAAATCGGCAGACTGGCATTTGATTTTTTGTTGAATATTATTAACAAAGGTTTACCAACACAAACGGAAAACCTGATGCTTAAACCGCGTCTGATTTTCCGCGAATCTGTGAAAAAAATAAATATTTCGAACTAAAAACTTAAAGCTATGGTAGTTATACATTCTTACGGTGTGGCAGTTTTTCTTGCTTTTATCACCATGTTGTGCTGGGGTTCGTGGGCCAATACCCAAAAACTGGCCCAAAAACACTGGCCTTTTCAGTTGTTCTACTGGGATTATGCCATCGGGGTTTTGTTGCTGGCGCTTGTATTGGCATTCACTGCCGGAAGCTCTGGCACTGAAGGCCGAAGTTTTTTGGCCGATTTGGCACAGGCCGATGGAAAATCGCTGATTTCCGCATTTCTGGGCGGAGTGGTTTTTAACATTGCCAATATCCTGTTGGTGGCAGCCATCGCAATTGCCGGTATGGCAGTTGCTTTTCCAATTGGAATAGGACTTGCGCTGGTTTTGGGAGTGATTACCAATTATGCAGCTACTCCGCTGGGAAATCCGGTGATTTTATTCACCGGTGTTGCGCTGGTTACCGTTGCCATTGTTTTGGATGCGATGGCATACCGCCGTTTGTCAAATTCCTCATCGGTTACATCGGCAAAGGGTATTGTGATTTCGTTGCTGGCTGGATTCCTGATGGGATTTTTCTACCGTTTTGTAGCGGCTTCCATGGCTACCGATTTTGCAAATCCAATGGAAGGAAAACTAACGCCCTACACAGCCTCGGTTGTTTTTGCCGTGGGACTGCTTATTTCCAATTTTGTTTGGAATACTATTTTTATGTACAAACCGCTTACAGGTGAAAAAGTAACCTACAAAGACTATTTTGTAAAAGGAGATACAAAGTTGCATCTCATTGGAATTCTGGGAGGCGCCATCTGGAGTCTGGGTATGACGCTGAATATTATTGCAGCCGAACAGGCAGGATTTGCCATATCATACGGATTGGGGCAGGGAGCAACACTAATTGCCGCTTTGTGGGGAGTATTTATCTGGAAAGAATTTAAAGGGGCAAAAGGAGTAAATGGTTTACTCACTGCGATGTTCCTGTTTTTTGTTGTGGGGCTGACTCTGATTATAGTTGCACGTTTATATTGACAGAAATGAAAAAACCTAAAATTGTTGTGATTGGAAGCTCCAACACCGACATGGTAGTGAAAGTGCCGCATATTCCGGCTCCGGGGGAAACCATTTTGGGAACGGATTTTATGACCATTTCCGGTGGAAAAGGAGCAAACCAGGCTGTGGCAGCAGCGCGGGCCGGCGCCGATGTCACTTTTATTGCATGCGTATCCGATGATTCATTTGGGAAACAGGCTTTGGAAAATTATCGGAAAGATGGAATAGATACTTCCTGCATAAAAGTTCAGCCGGGCACCCATACCGGAATTGCACTGATTAACGTGGCCGAAGATGGCGAAAACAGCATTTCAGTGGCTCCGGGCGCCAACAGCTGGTTGTTCCCGGAAGATATTCATGGTTTTGAAGATGCTTTCGATGGTGCAAAAGTGGTGCTGGCACAATTGGAAACTCCTATGGAAACAGTTGAGGCGGCTGCAGAAGTAGCTCATGCCAAAGGGATTCCGTTTATTTTGAATCCGGCTCCCGGTGCACCGATTCCGGAAAGCTTGCTCAGCAAAGTCACCATCATTACGCCCAATGAAACCGAAGCGGCCATCATCACTTCCCGGAAAAATTTTTCAGAAAAAGATATTCCCCAATTGGCCAGCGAAATTTTCGAAAACGGAGGGACAACAGTTCTTCTCACTCTTGGCAGTAAAGGCGTTTATTTAAAAACACCTGATTTTGAGGGAATGATTCCGGGATACTCGGTAAAGGCAGTGGATACCAGTGCTGCCGGCGATGTGTTTAACGGTGCCCTTGCTGCGGCATTAGCCGGAGAAATGGAATTTAAAAAGGCAGTTGATTTTGCACAGCGGGCTGCAGCCATCTCGGTTACCCGGATGGGTGCCCAGCCTTCGGCGCCTCATTTTGATGAAATTCAGCAATACTATTTTTAAATTTATCCAAAACTTTAAACCATGAGAAACTATACGGTTTTATTACTTATCAACCTGTTTCTGTCTTTTTCATTTGTTTCCTGTGAACAGGCAAAAACAGAAAAATCTACCGAACCCATCCGCATTTATGACGAAAACCCGTTTTACTGGGAATACAAAGGGGAACCTGTTTTGCTGATCGGTGGTTCGAAAGAAGACAACCTGTTTAACCATCCGGAAGGTTTGGGAGAACACCTCGATATTTTAAAAGCAAGTGGCGGAAATTACATCCGCAATACCATGAGCAGCCGCAATCCCGGCAATCCGTGGGCTTTTAAAAAACTCGATAACGGACTGTATGATTTGGAACAGTGGGACGAAGAATTCTGGAAGCGTTTTAAAAATTTGCTGGATTTATGTGAGGAGCGTGATATTATTGTGCAGATCGAAATATGGGACCCGTGGGATTATTTTAAAACCGAAGCGCCACTCGGTTACGGTCCGGAAAATGTGGGGTGGGAGAGCTGTCCGTATAATCCTGTTTTGAACATAAATTATACTAATGAAGAATCGGGGCTTGCTACCGAAATTGACTATTATTCCACCAACAATCCGACCGATCACGTTTTCTTTCACACGGTTCCGGTTTTAAAAGATATTCCGGTAGTTAGAAAATACCAGGAAAAGTTTGTGGAAAAAATACTTTCTGTCTCACTGGATTACCCGAATGTGTTGTATTGCATGAACAACGAAATTGGTGAACCTGCCGAGTGGGGCGAATACTGGGCACAATTTATCCGCAAGATAGCAGATGGTGGCGGTAAGGAAGTTTTCCTGACCGATATGCGCCGGAATTCCAACTTTGAGTCGGAAGAACAGGTGAAATTACTGAATGACCGTAAAAATTACGATTTTTTTGAAATTTCGCAGAACAATGCCAACAACGACCAGCGACATTACGATTTGGCCCTGTCTATTCGCGAAAAGGTTGCAGATAATCCGAAACCGCTCAATAATGTAAAAATTTACGGTGGTACCATAGGCAGTTGGACAACCAGCGTTGAAGAAGGCACCCGCAGATTTTGGCGAAGCGCTTTTGCTGGCTGTGCTTCGGTTCGGTTTCATCGTGAGGGGCCGTCGGAACAATTTTTTGGTATTGGTTTAAGCGAACTGGCTCAGATTCATATTAAGAGTATGCGCATGTTTTCGGATGAATTCAATGTTTTTGAAAGTCAGCCGGCCAATCATTTATTATCTGATCGCGATCCGAATGAAGCATATTGTTTGGCCGTTTCAGGCAACCAGTATGCGGTTTATTTTACCGATGACGGTGAGGTCAGTCTCGATCTTTCAGGTGCAGAAGGGGAATTGAGCCTGACCTGGTTGAATATCGCTGGCAACAGGTGGCTCGATGGTCCACCGTTAAACGGCGGAAATACAGTTTCACTAAAAACACCCGGAGGAAGACAATGGGTGGCATTAATTAAATCAGAATCTTAAATTCATTAATCATGAAAACATTTGTATTTGCTGCATTTATTTATTCCATCATAGCCGGATGCAGCATCCGGGCAGGAGAAAAGGAAACCCGTCAATTTGCCGATGGCGAAATGGTAAAAATTTCAAAAAGTGATTTGCAGGACAAAATCAAAGGCGGCTGGGCTGGCCAGGTGATTGGATGCACTTACGGCGGGCCCACCGAATTTCAGTGGAACGGAACCATGATTGGCGACCACGTGCCCATTCCCTGGGACGAAACCCGCATGTTGTGGTATTATGAAAATTCACCGGGTTTGTACGACGATGTATATATGGATTTAACCTTTGTGGATGTATTTGAAAAACACGGACTGGATGCTCCCGATTCGCTTCATGCACTGGCTTTTGCAAGGGCTGAATATCCGCTCTGGCATGCCAATCAGGCAGCACGTTACAATATTCTGAACGGAATTATGCCTCCGGCCTCCGGCCACTGGAAAAACAATCCGCATGCCGACGACATCGACTTTCAGATTGAAGCCGATTTTGCAGGACTGATGGCGCCGGGAATGCCAAATGGTGCTGCCGATATAGGTTGGCGAATTGGTCACATTATGAACTACGGCGACGGTGTTTACGGAGGAATTTACGTGGCTACCATGTATGCGCTGGCTTTTGTTAACAACGATATGGAATTTATCGTGGAAGAGGCGCTGAAAACCATTCCACCCCAAAGCGAATTTTACCAGTGCATTGCCGATGTCATTCAATGGTACAAACAAAATCCCGATGACTGGAAATCAGCCTGGTTTGAAGCTCAGAAAAAATGGACGTTCGACAAAGGTTGTCCTGACGGCGTTTTCCGTCCATTTAACATCGATGCCAAAATCAACGCAGCTTACATTGTTATCGGCCTGCTTTACGGGAAAGGTGATTTTGGAGCAACCGTTGATATCAGCACCCGCTGCGGGTACGATTCCGACTGCAATCCGGCCAACGCTGCCGGTATTTTGGGTACCATGATTGGTTATAGCAATATACCGGATTACTGGAAACAGGGAATCGATAAAGTGGAGGACATGAATTTCCAATATACTGAAATGTCGCTCAACAAAGTGTATGACATCGGTCTTCGCCATGCATCGGAAATGATAAAACAAAACGGTGGTAGTGAAGAGGGCGAAAACTTCCTGATTCAATATCAGATACCACAAACCGTTCCGCTGGAAGTAGGTTTTGAAGGACTTTTCCCGACTGAGCGAAGAAGAATTGGCAAGCAAATAACCAGGCAAAATCCTGAAATTACCTTTGAAATAGAAGGTTGTGGTTTTGTGGTTGGAGGACGGGCTGCCAAAGAAAATCAGTTGACTGAGGCTGTCCTTGAGCTGGATGTGTTCGTTGACGGCCAACTGTTTGAAACGGCAAAACTGCCCACCCAGTGGCTGGTTCGCCGGCATGAAGTAACCTGGAAGTACGACCTGCCGGAAGGCAAACATACCATCATTTTGAAAGCCCGAAACATTCCGGAAGGTTACCGGGTTGAAACCGGTGATTTGCTTGTTTATTCAACGAACGACCCTGGAACCAGGGTTTATTTTGAGCAATAGTGAATCAATGTAAATTCTAATAGGGAATAATGTTCCCGCAGATATCGCTGTTTTACGCAGAATATATCTAAAAACCAGCGTTTATCGGCAGGAGGCCTTAATTTATTTTGAAGTTTCAGCAGACAAAGAATGTATGGTAATTTCAGTTTTTACACCGTGGCTTCAGCCCGGTGAACAGAAGCAGCTCAAAGCAATAAGGCTTCAGCCATTAAAGGGATTAAATGCTAAAGCCGCAAAAGAAACTGAGAAAGTAAATCACCGGGCTTTCCAAGGGAATCCCTTAGGGAGAAGCGCCGGTGAAAAAAGGATGAATGCTTTTTACCGCATTTTAAAAACGTTGAATTTGTCGTACACCTTAAAAGATAATTAGTGTTTGAAAAACAATATTTTTACAAATACAATAAATTGAATGAATTATGAGAAACTTAATCGTTTTAACCTTTTTACTTTTTACGGTTTTCGCCGGTACTGCACAGGTGAAAATTATTTTCGACACCGATTTTGGCGGTGATGCCGACGACCTGGGCGCGCTGGTCATGCTGCATAATTTGCAAAATGCCGGAGAATGTGAATTGCTGGGCATTGCAAGCTGGTCAACCGAGCAGTTTGTGATTCCGGCCATGGATGCAGTGAACCGGTTTTATGGAAACCCGGAAATTCCCATGGGTGTCCGCTCGAAGGAATCGCATTTTCAGGACTGGAACTACAACAAACCGATAGCCGACAATTTACCACACGAACTTTCAAACGACGACGTTCCGAAGGCTCTGGACCTTTACCGGAAAATCCTTTCGGAGCAGCCCGACCAAAGCGTTACCATTGTAACGGTTGGTCCGCTCAAAAACATCATGGATTTAATTCAGTCAAAACCCGGCACATATTCGGATTTAGACGGAAAAAAACTGATTGAAAAAAAGGTAAAGGAGTTTGTGATTATGGGCGGCTTTTTTCCCGGTGGAGAAAACGAATGGAATTTTAACGGAAATATGCCGGGGGTTACGAAATTTGTGCTCGAAAACCTCACTGTTCCGGTTGTTTTTTCAGGTGCTGAGGTTGGACTGAATATCAAAACCGGTGCTGTTTTTTCCAGGCTCGAAAAAAAACATCCGC
The DNA here is from genome assembly GCA_041686935.1 of Mariniphaga sp. GTDB lineage: Bacteria > Bacteroidota > Bacteroidia > Bacteroidales > Prolixibacteraceae > Mariniphaga. Next base: position 208,007 of record JAWLCW010000004.1, read on the forward strand.
TTTATTTGGGATGGCGGCATTTCAGCGAACATGCCCCGTGGATGAAAGAGTATTACATAGGTGATTTTCTGGATAATGCCTCCTATGATCAGACTGCAGTATTGTATTCCGTCAGATCCGGTTTAGGCGAATACTGGGAAAAAGTGGACAACGGCTATTGCGTGGCCAAAGAAAACGGCGACAATTACTGGGTTGAGGGCGATAAATACAATCACGCCTACCTGGTATTGAAAAAGAAGCCGGAGGAAATGGCCAGGCTGATTGAATCCATTATGTTGAATCAGTTTTAATACGACAAAAATGAAATTATCAATTTTATTCCGGCTTAAATTCATTTTGCTGTTTACAGCAATTATAACTTGTGCTGTTTCTATTGGCAATGAAACCGGTAAACCTGCCGTCATCATAACTCAGGATGGAGAAGTCGATGACAGGAGCTCTTTTGTACGATTTCTGCTTTACACACCGGATATGGATTTAAGGGGTATTGTTGCAACAAACTCCAAATGGCAAAAGAACGGACACGGCCTGGAATGGATTTACGAAGCGTATGATTTGTATGACCAGGTACGGGAAAACCTTCTTCTGCATAATCCGGATTATCCAAGTGTGGAATTTTTAAAATCAATCACAGTTTTGGGAAATGAAGATCCAAAACACCTGACTGGTGATGCTCCTTATGTTGATTCGGAGGGTTCCGAATTAATAGTAAAGGAACTCTTAAAAATTGAAAGCGATTTGTTACACATAAACTGCTGGGGCGGTGTAAATACAGTAGCTCATGCACTTTGGAAATTCAGGGAAAACCATCCTGCCGAATACAAAAAGAACATTCCAAAGGTTCGGGTAATTGCCATCGATTTTCAGGATGAAGCCGGGAACTGGATTGTTAATAATATGCCGGAAGTCCGGATTATCAGAAACAATGCGTTTCACATGACCTGGAATTACCACGATAAAGAACCTTTAAAACACAACCCATATCCGAATCTGATGAGTGAAAAATGGCTTTCCGAACACGTAAAAGAGAATCATGGGCCGCTTGGTGCATGGTATCCGCAAAGGAACATCAGCGAGGGAGATACGCCCGCTTTTTTAAACTTTGTTGATAACGGACTTAATACGTATAAAGACTATTCAGCCGGAGGTTGGGGCGGTCGTTACCAATCGGTGAGGGGTAATTACTGGAGTGATGCAACCGATGACAACAATATGCAAAAAACGCTTTGGAGATGGATTCCTGCCGTTCAAAATGATTTTGAAGCCCGTATGGACTGGTGTGTCAAATCATACAAAGAGGCCAATCATCCGCCGGAAATTGAGGAAGTAACTGTTCCTGAAACCGTGAAACCGGGTCAGAAAGTGGAGTTAAAAGCAACGGCTTCCGACCCCGACGGAAATGCAGTTTATTACTGGTGGTGGCATTATCCCGATCCCTCCGGCATGAATAATCCCATTAAAATCGTTCACGAAACTTCAGACAATGCGCATTTTACAGTACCTGAAAATTCGGATATGGATATTCATATTATTCTTGAAGTCAGCGATGACGGCTCTCCGGTTTTAAAAAGATATAAGCGGCTTATTTTTAAAGTGAAATAAAAAATGACTCATTCAATTATGTATAAAGAAACAATGAGCAAAATTTTTCTGGTTTTATTGGTAATTGGTTTTGGCCTGGCGTGTAAAAACAGTGGGCAGGCACAAAAATCTGAACTTGAATATATTGCTGTTTCTAAAGAAAATCCGTTTTACTGGCAATATAAAGGTAACCCGGTCATGCTGCTTGGCGGAAGCTGGCAGGACAATCTTTTCAATCATCCTGTGGGATTGGAAGAACATCTGGATAAGTTGTTATTGGTTGGAGGCAATTATGTGCGCAATACCATGAGTCACCGGAATGCAGGTAATGTGTTTGCCTTTGTTCGTGATGAACAGGGACTTTTTGATCTTAACCGGTTTAATGATGAATACTGGTGGCGGTTCGAAAATTTTCTCGATTTGTGTTATCAGCGCGATATCATCGTTCAAATCGAAATATGGGACCCGTGGGATCATTATGAAGATCACCAGTCGTTTGGCGGTTGGTCGCATCACCCTTTCAATCCACTGAACAACTCCAATTACACTGCATTGGAAAGTGGCCTGCCGGAGACGGTAAATTATCCACCCCGTGGTGAACCCACTGAACATCCGTTTTTTCGCGCCGTACCAGCCCTGAACCACAACAAGCCGGTACTGAATTTTCAGCAGGCCTATTTGGATAAATTGCTTTCGATAGCGTTGCAGTACCCGAATGTTTTGTATTGCATCAATAACGAAAGCGGCGAAATGATTGAATGGAGCGACTACTGGGCAGGCTATGTTCATGAGGCGGCAAAAAAAGCTGGTGTAAAAGTACACATAACCGAAATGCGCCGGAATGAAGATGTGCGGGCCGCCGATCATCGCCGGGTTTTTGATTTTCCGGAACGCTACACTTTTCTCGATATTTCGCAGAACAATGCCTGGTCGGGGCTCGGACAGGGACATTACGACAATATCATGTATGTTCGCGATTACATTTCAAGTAATCCACGACCGGTTAACAACATTAAAAACTACGGCGCTTCGCGGCACGGTGAAGATGAATCGGTCGCCAGATTTTGCAGGATGGTTTTTGCCGGTTGCGCCGGTGTGCGGTTCCACAGGCCACACCCCATCGAAGATCCAAATCAAAAGGAAGCATCGTCTGATTTTGGCCTCGGGCTTAGTCCTTTGGCCCAGCAGGTCATTCAATCCATGCGGTGGGTAATGGATGAAATTGAATTTGCCGCCACAAAACCACGCAACGATATGTTGTCTGAACGCGAAGAAAACGAAGCCTACCTTTTGGCCGAACCCGGCAAACAATATGCGCTGTATTTTCCGAATGGCGGTGAAGTCAGCCTCGATTTAACTGGTACAACCGGGCACTGGGAAATCAGGTGGCGAAATGTATTGGACGGTTCTCTGTTGCCTGAAATTCAGGTTGAAGGAAACTCTGAAATTTCTGTTAAAACTCCGGGTTCGGGGCATTGGGTGGCAGTAATAAAACCAATTAAAACCAAATAATGATGAACAGAAAAATATATTCTAAAAAATCTTTTTCACCGTTAAAAATTATCATTTTTGCATTCACTTGTGTTTTTTTGTTTGCCTGTCAAACCGAAGCTCCGCAGGAAAAACCCCGTGTGGTAATTCTTACCGATATGACGCATGACGACGGCAACTCGTTTATCCGTTACCTTTATTACAGTTCGTATTTCGATTTGGAGGCTTTGATTATTACCAACCAGTTGCCCGACTTTGACTACAATGATGAAGGTCCGTGGAAAAAAGCCATGGGAATTTTGGAAGCCTATAAACAGGAACTGCCTCAGTTAAGAAAACATGATCCGCAATTGCCTGATTACGAAAAATTATTGGCTGTAACAAAGCAGGGCCGGGGCGCTATTCCTATCATCTGGCTTACCAATTCGCTTGAATTTAAGGGAAATATTGCCGACCGGTATGTGGAAAGCTCCTGGGATTCGGTATATTTTCACGACTGGATTGGCGACGGCCTGAATCCTCATGGCGAGCCCAGGGATTCGGAAGGAAGTGAGTTTCTCGTTAAGGTTTTTGAAAAAGACGATGATCGTCCCATCTTTGTGCAGGCCTGGGGTGGCACCATTACATTTGTTCAGGCTTTACACAGATACAGGCAAAAACATGGAGAGGAAAAGTTCCGTGAATTGCTCCCGAAAATTCATTTGTTCGGCATTCTGTTTCAGGACATTTCATTTGAGTTTTTTGCAGATTTCAAACTGATGCAGGAAAATACCTGCGCGGGTTTTGGCACTGCAATTCCAACTTACGGAGAAAAACCGGTTGAGCTGGGAACGGTGTTGTATGATAATGGTCATTTCTGGTACTATGTCTGGAGCAATGATCCGGATTATCAGAAACCGGTAACATCCAAAGATGTCAATGGTCACGGCCCGATGTCGGATATCTATGATGATGGCGGCGAAGGTGATACGCCATCGTTTCTGTACCTTTTAAGTTCGGTATTTGGCCTGAATGACCCCGATGATCCAACGCAGGGTAGCTGGGGCAGCATGTTCAAACCCATGGGAAAAAGTTTTCCCGAAGATTATTACGCCACCTGCAATGTGGACCGCAATGAACTGGAAAGATGGGTTCCGGATGCAACCAACAGTTTTAAAAACAGGTTACTATGGTCGGTTAAAGAGCCCGGCGAAGTAAACCGCGAACCGGTGGCTGTTGTGAATGGAGATAAGAGCAACCGCATTCTTACCATTCTGGCAAAATCCGGCGATAAAATCAAACTGGACGCCTCCAAATCGTTCGACCCCGATGGCGATGAAATCACTTTTAACTGGTTCAGATATAAAGAGGCCGATTCATTTTCCGGCGAATTTGAAATCAATAACCCTAGCAGCGCTGTACAGTCGGTTACTGTTCCTTCGGGTCTTTCCGGTGAAGATATTCATTTGGTACTTGAAGTGCGTGATAACGGAACTCCAGACTTGGTGGCCTACCGCAGGGTAATAATCAAAAATTCAAACAAATAATTATAATAATGAAAAGTAAAAGTTTTAAAAGAGGTTTTGTGAACGGTATTATGCCGGTTTTAATGCTGCTGGCTGTTTTATTCAGCGCATGCAATTTATCGGAGAGTTCCAAAATCCCGGTTATTTTCGATACCGATGCCAACAACGAAGTGGATGATCAGCATGCGCTGGCCTACCTGCTGTTTAGCGGCGATCACTTTAAAGTGGAGGGCGTTACGGTAAATGCCACCAGCGCGCCCACCGGTTATTCCGAAGAATCGGATGTGAGTGATCACTACGAAGAGGCCAAACGGGTGATGCAGCTTTGTAGTGAGTTATATGGAAAAATTCCGCTAAAAACCGGTGCAAACGGTTCGTTCGAAGAAATTAAAAACCATATTGGTGCTGCTGAATTCGATGGCCACGAAGCAGTTGATTTTATTATAGAACAGGCCATGAAAAAGCGTAACCAAAAGTTGGTTTTGCTGCCGGTGGGCAAACTCACCAACATTGCCCTGGCGCTGATGAAGGAACCGGCTATTGCCAATAATGTACGAATCGTTTGGCTGGGCTCCAATTACCCGGAACCGGGCGAACATAACCAGGACTGGGACATTGAATCCATGAATTACATTCTGGATGTGGATGTGCCGTTTGAAATGGTAACCGTACGCTACGGAAAACCATCGGGTACGGCCGCTGTTATGGCTTCCAAAGACCAGATTTTGCACCGGATGCCGGGAAAAGGGCCGCAGGTATCAATTCCTGTTACGGGCCGGCATGGCGGCGAATTCACCAATTTTGGTGATTATTCCGTAAACCTTTTCGAACAATACGGCATGTGGGGCGATCCTCCGGGCAGAGCGCTTTTCGATATGGCTGCGGTGGCAGTAGTTAAAAATCCTGAATGGGCCGAAACCCGCGAAATTCCTGTACCCATTTATATGAATGGAAGATGGGTGGAACGCCCAAACAACCCGCGAAAAATTACCCTGTGGGAATGGTTCGATATTTACGGGATTATGAACGATTTTTTTGTTACAATGGATGATTATAAACTGGTAAAAGCAAAATAACCGGCGATGAGAAAATTTGGTTATTTACTTTTTATATCCCTTTTTTTCTGGACTTCTTGCAATGAACAAGCAGTAGAAGGAAAATTTGACGGAATAAAAGTTTATCCTTCAAACACCTGGTACTGGCAATATAAACAAAAGCCTGTTTTACTGCTTGGCGCCTCGGATTACCACAATATTTTTCAACGCGATGATATGGTGGATGAACTTGAGCTGCTTCAGTCTCATGGTGGTAATTATGTGCGAAATACAATGGCTTCCAGGGAAATAACCGACGATCATCGTGATTTGTGGCCCTATAAAATTGTTTCAACCACTGAAGATTCGTTAATAAACATTTACAACTTGGACCAATGGAACGACGATTATTGGGCAAAATTCGAGCGGATGCTGGAAGAAACAGCCAAAAGGGACATCATAGTTGAAATCGAAATATGGGAACGGCACGATTGTTACCGCACCCGAGATCAGGCAGGCTGGCTGCGTCATCCGTTCAACCCAAACAACAACATTAATTTCTCGGAAGAAGAATCGGGAATGCCAGCCATCGAATGGCCCAACGACTCAAACACACCGGGACATCCTTTTTTTAATACCGTGCCCCCGCTCCAAAACCATCCGTTGGTTTTGAATTACCAAAAGGCCTTTGTGGATAAAATCCTGTCTTACACTTTCAACTACCATCATGTACTTTACAACATGAACAACGAAACGGTGGAAAGCCAACTTTTTGCCGATTACTGGGCGGATTACATTCTTCAAAAAGCAAAGGAAATAAACAAACACATCGAATTTACCGATATGCCCGATGCGCACGATATTACAGATGAAACCATTCTGCGTGTACTCGAATCGGATGTTTACACTTTTACGGATATTTCGCAGAACAATTTCCAAAAAGGAGATTTGCATTGGGAAAGGATTCAGTATGTGCGGGATATTTTAAAAGACAATCCAAAACCCATTACCAACATAAAAATTTACGGCGCCGACTGGTCGCCATGGAATGTTGATTTCTGGGGAGATACAAAGGAAGCAAAAAACCGCTTTTGGCGCAATATTCTGGGAGGCTGCTCTTCTGCCCGTTTTCATCGCAGACCATGGGGTCTTGGGCATACAGAATTGGCTATGAGTAATGTGTTGAGCATGCGAATGCTGACCGATGAGATGGATTTTTTCATTCACCGGCCAATGCTGGAACTTCTCTCCGGCCGTGAACCCAACGAAGCATTTTGTATGGCCATTCCCGGGAAAGAGTATGTGGTATATTTCCCGTCCTCAGGCGAGGTTATGCTGAACGGAGCACCCGGGAAATATCAGGCCAGATGGCTCGATATCGACAATTCAGCATGGGAAGATCCTTTTGAATTGGAATTGCCGGCGTCTGTAAAATCAGAGGAAGATAACCACCGGGTTTTGTTTTTAAAACGATAAAAATCGTATGGGCATAAAACGATTCTAAAATGCAAAAAGTAAAATTATTGATTAAACATTTTTTGATAGTTAAATAATGACTGAAAGTTCAAATAAAACCAATCACCTCCTGTACAGGATTTTTTGTACGATTATATATCTGTTTACTGTTAATATAGCATTCGCTCAGGGGGTCTTGCAGGTAAAAGGTAAAAACCTTTTTGATCCCTGCGGGGAACAGGTTGTACTCCGGGGCGTCAACGAAATGTTTATCTGGTCGGATGATCCTACGGGCGAAAAGATCATTCCCGAAATCGCCAAAACCGGGGCCAATGTGGTACGGATTGTCTGGTTAACCGATAAGGAAAATGCCAAAGGATCGCCCGAAAACCTCGACAGAATCATTCAGATATGTATAAACAATAAGATGTTTCCCATGCCAGAATTGCATGGAGCAACCGGAAAGTGGGACAAACTGAAAGATCAGGTTGAATACTGGACCCGGCCCGATGTGGTGGCTGTTCTGAAAAAGCATGAATCTTACCTGATGCTCAACATCGCCAACGAGGCAGGCGATCATGCCATAAAAGCGGACCAGTTCAGAAATGATTATAAAGCTTATATCAGCCGGATAAGGGAAACCGGTTTGCGTTGCCCGATTGTTATTGACGCGTCGGGATGGGGACAAGACCTTAATATTCTGCTCGAAACAGGACCTTCGCTGCTGGAACACGATCCGTTGAAAAACATTTTGCTGTCGGTACACATGTGGTGGACTGCCGGTGATGGTTCAACAGGGAGAATTACTGAAGGGATTGAAAAGGCTGTAAAGATGGATCTGCCGCTTATAATTGGCGAATTTGCCCCAATGGGAGTCGGCTGCAAACAATGGATTGACTATAAAACCATAATGGCCCTATCGGAAAAATACCAAATCGGATGGCTGGCATGGTCGTGGGGAGCAGTTCGAAATGGCGATTGTCATGAGATGGACATGACTGCCGGGGAAAAACGGGGAACGTTCGATGGTCTTTATGGTTGGGGTAAGGAAGTAGCTGTAACCGGCCCTTACAGCATTGCCAATACTTCAAAAAAGACTTATTTTCTTGAGAACTTGAGTTGCCCGGAAAATGGGCATACCGAAAAAATAATTTTTGATACCGATATGGGCTCCGATTGCGACGACGTGGGCGCACTGGCCTTGCTTCATTATTATGCTGATCAGGGAAAGGCTGAGATACTGGGTTGCATTTACAGTTCGGGAAAAGTTCCCTTTGGTGCCGGAATAGTTGAGGCCATTAATATTTGGTACGGACGGCCCCGGATTCCAATAGGGGCATATCATGGCAACGAAGTGGGTGATCCCATTGATAAAATGCTGGCAGAAAAACTGGTGAAAGACAGGGCCGCTTTCAAAAACAGAATAATACACAATTCCGATGCGATGGAACAAACCCTTGTTAACCGGCTCATACTTACCAAACAGGAAGATCACAGCGTAACCTACATCACAGTGGGCCATACCAAAGGTTTGTATGAATTGCTGGTTTCCGAACCCGATGAGATTTCTCCGCTCACAGGCGCCGAACTGGTGGCAAAAAAAATAAAACGATGGGTGGCATTGGGAGCCTTGAATGCCAATAATAAAGAGAGGCATTTTACCAAAGACTGGAATTTCTTTTTTAACGAAACATCACCTTATACCAAATATCTGGTGGAAAATTTTCCCCGTCCGGTTTTTTATGTGGATGGCGGTGCAGAAGTTTATACCGGCAAATCGCTTAAAAATACGCCTCCCGAAAATATTGTGCGCACGGCATACCGCGACTGGCTTTGGAATGTGGAGAAAAAGACACTCGACGACCAAAGGCCAAGCTGGGATTTGGTAACCGTTTATTTTGCTGTTGAAGGCCCGGGCGAATTTTTGGAAAGTTCCGGCAAAGGCTGGCTCGAATTTGATTTGGAGAAAGGGTGTCGCTGGAATTCAGGCAAAAGTCAACTCAACCAAACATTCATTCAGCAAAAGGAAGGAACCAATGAACATTTCGCAGAATACCTGAATAAAATGATCTCAGAAAAACCAAAATTAAAAAATTGATGATGAAACAATTTTTTGTCCTGTTAGTGATTTTCCTTGTTTTTTTTGTCCGAATTTTTGCAGAATCGGGCGGTGGCGGAGATTTGATAAGCGTAACGCCGGTAACCGACAAAATATTGATGCTTCACCTGAAAGACGGCCATATTGATACTTATGGAACCTGGGAAACTGTTCAGGATAATGTATTGTATCACGACCCCACAGATTTGGAAAAAGCTGCTCAAAAGGAAAATTATTTGCTTACCAGCCCGGACGATAAAATTTATTTCTCGGGTCTGAATCCGGTGAACATTAGCCGTAAATCAAAAGGACTGGATTATCAGGGAGGAGACATTGAGCCACCTTACATCTGGCAGCACTGGATTTACATTGAATTACCCCACGCAATGCAACAGGGGAAAACCTATACGATAAAGCTCGAAAATATAGCTGGAAATACAAATGTTTTTAAATTCCTGTTCGATGTAAATAAAATCCGTTCCGAAACGGTACATGTCAATATGGTCGGATTTCCTGAAAAAGGGCCCAAAATCGCTTACCTCTCTCACTGGATGGGCGATTTTAACTCGCCGGTTCACAAAGATGGCGGACTTAATCTCGATGAAAAGGAAGGTTCTGAATTCAGAATTATTGAATATGCAACAAGAAAAACAGCTTTTAGGGGAACCATTTCAAAAAGGATGGCCAAAACTGAACGTGAAACCACAAATGCTGATTTCCCATCGGAGAATTACACCCATGCCGATGTTTGGGAATGTGATTTCAGTACATTCACAACTCCCGGCGAGTATATTATTGCAGTTGACGGTATTGGGTGTTCGTTTCCTTTCGAAATCGGAAATGACATTACACGCGAACCGTTTTATTTTGCTATGAAAGGTCTCTTTTGGCAGCGGCAGGGTATTGTGAAGGAAATTGAACCAGATTCCATCCATCCAAGGGCACATCATCCCGATGATATTGTCTGGCGTTTTGATAAAAACTGGATTGTGGATACCGGTTACGATGAGTCGGGTTTTAATGCCGAATCTCCGCGGATTTCGGGAATCTGGGGCCACTACTACGATGCCGGCGACTGGGATGGTTACACCCACCACAACCGCGTTCCTGCTCATCTGTTGTTGCTTTTTGATTTGGCACCCAACCGGTTTTTTGACGGGGAAGTGAATAACCGGTACAAATTGCATGAAGATGATGAGTGGTTTGACGAAGGAAAAAACGGAATACCTGATTTGCTTGACGAGGCCGCCTGGCTCATAGAGTTTAACCGAAGGGCGCGACAGGTAATTCTGGAAAATGGTGGTACAGGCGGTGTTCCCGGCTATGTGGGCCGCGATGCCATTCCTCACAGTAACCGTCTTCCTGCATGGGAGGATACCCGGGATTGGTTTGTTTCCGGCGAAAACCCGCTGGCAACCTTATGGTATGCCGGCAATGCCGCATATTATGCCATCAATCTGAACCAGTTACACAAAGTTGATAAAACCTCTGGGAATCATCCTCAATACGATGAGTGGCTGACAGAGGCTTTGGAAGCCTGGAAATGGGCAGACTCCAAAGAGCTTGATACTGAAGAAGGACGAAGGGTGAAAGGGTATGCAGCAGCCTGCCTTTACCGGGCTACAGGCGATGAATCTTTTCAGGAAATATTTCAGGATTACTGGAATTGGGAACCCAACAAATCGCACGGCGAAATTGCCGGTGTTAATATCTGGGATGTGGCTGCGGCACTGTTCGCACTAATACCGGAGGATAAAAACGGTTTGAATAAAAACCTGCAGCTTGACTGTAAAAATCACATTTTAGCCCGGGCTGACGAGCGGGCTGCCGATGTGCTTTCAAATGGTTTTCGAAATGGGATGACAGAAAATCAGTTTCTGCAACTGGGGGCATTTTCCACTGCCAGAACTACCGCTTTGGCAGCGGCTCACCGGCTCACCGGAAATAACGATTACCTGGATGTAATACAACACATCGTAAATTATGTGCTTGGCGGAAATCAAATGAATTTGACTTACCTTTCGGGATTGGGCGAAAGATCTGATCAGTGGATTTTTCAGCCCAGTGCCTACCTTGTAAGCAATAAAAACAGTATGGTTTATACTCCGGAAAATTACATCGGGCAAACCAGCTATTTTGGAGGCACCGGCCTGTCCAGTCAGTACTGGCAAAAAAAAGGAACCTGGAAATGGTCGGAATATTTTTCAAGGCTTGCTGCCTATCCTCAGGCTGCTGAACCGCCTTCGGTCTGGCCGGGCGCCGAGCAAAAGTTTCACAACAGGTACAGCATTCAGGGAGCAGAATTTACCATTCACCAGCAAATGAATCACATGATTTTTTCTATGGGATACCTCAAAGCGATGAAAGGTATTTCGCAGGATGAATTTTATTTTGAACCCAGGCCAGAAGTGGTAGTGAATTTTGAAAAAGGACAATCGTTTTCAGAAACGGGGTGCTGGCTTTCTGTCAATGCTTCAGAAAATACCCGCAGGGTGGAATATTATTATGAATGGCGATACATTGGACAAAGCACCGAAAAAGAAAACAATTTTCGCTTATTTTGGAAACCCGGTTTTGAAGACAGTACAGAGGTTCTTATAACTGCAGTAGCTTTTAGCGATAAAGGCCGGAAATCGGTGCCGGCTAATGCAGGCGAAAAACTGGTAATTGTTTCTTCGGAAGTTGAATGCCAGGAGAAATAAAAATTGATAAACTTTTAAACTGATAAAAATGAAATCTTTTGAAGTACTAAAATATTTGAAGTCCGTGGTTGTTGCTTTAACGTTTTTAACAATTATGCTTCCGGCTGAAATCAGCGCTCAGAAATCGGAGCTTGAAAAATCGATTGATGAGCACCGGAAAGGAGAAATTGTAGTAAAAGCAAAGCCAGGTGCAAAAATTCAAATTGAACAGCAGGAACATGAGTTTTTGTTTGGATGCGCCATCAGCGATGGGATTTTTAATGGAAGAGCCTCTGATAATGATGTGAAAATGTACAAACAAATTTTCCTTCAGAATTTTAATTCGGCAGTTACCGAAAATGCGGTGAAATGGCCGGGCATGGAGCGGCGAAAAGGCGAAGTGGATTATTCGCTGGTGGATGCCATGCTGGAATGGACGGAAGAAAACAACATACCGCTCAGGGCGCACAACCTCTATTGGGGAATCGAAAAATTTATTCAGCCATGGGTAAAAGAACTTTCGGATGAAGAGCTGGAAGCAACTTTAAAAAACCGGGCAGAAACGGTTACAGCACGCTACAAGGGACGGTTTGCTGAGTACGATTTGAACAATGAAATGATTCACGGCAATTATTATGAAGATCGTCTGGGGCTGGATATCACCAAAAAAATGGCGCAATGGGCGCAGAATGGCGATCCGGATATCAAACTTTATCTGAATGATTACGATATTCTTACCGGAAATAAACTGGATGAATACATGGCCCACATCCGCGGTTTGCTGGAGCAGGGCGTTCCCATTGCCGGAATCGGTGTTCAGGGGCACCTGCATGCGGAATCCTTCGAACGCGGCGAACTGAAACGGTCACTCGACTCACTGGCTCAATTCAATTTGCCCATAAAAATTACTGAGTTCAACATGCCCGGGCAGCGATCGAAATATTATCAGAACCGCGATTTGAAAATGACAGATGAAGAGGAGCAACAAAAAGCAAAAGATTTGGTGGATTATTACAAAATATGTTTTGCACATCCGGCAGTTGACGGAATCCTCATGTGGGGATTTTGGGAAGGCGCCAACTGGATACCGCAATCGTCGCTATACAAACGCGACTGGACACCCACACCCGCTGGTGAGGCCTATCAGTTTCTTATTTTTAAGGAGTGGTGGACCAACAAGACGGGACTTGCAATTAACGGAGAATTATCAATTCCGGCTTTTTACGGAAAATATAAAATCACCGTTGATGGTAAAACCAAAGAACTGGATTTTAAAAAAGCTGAAGGGAAAGTAGTAGTGGAGTTTTGAGTAATAAGATTCATTAATTCAGATGCTTACAATTTAAACAGTTAAACAAAATTTAGAATCATGAAACCTGAAAAAATTTTCTACAGTTCCTTGTTTTTCCTCTTCACTTTAATTGCCTGGAATTCATTCGCCCAACTGCCTTTGCAATCCGATGACCCGCTCCCAAAAACAGATATCCCTGAATTTTACAAATCAAGACTATCGGATATTGAAACGGAAATTGCGGGGTTGAAAATTGGCAAGGCTGAGGTAATTGCCACCTCGCCGGGAGGATTGCCGGTGTATGCCGTTTTTTATGGTGAGAAGGAAGATTTTCATTCACAGGCAAACTACAATTCGGCAGTTGGCGCCCGTAATCCGGTTTACTATGCCAGGAAAGATGAAAACACAAAACCTGTGGTATATTTTATTGGGCCGGTGCACGGACAGGAACCGGAAGGAATTGTTGGATTAATTAACCTGATGCGTGTTGCAGAAACCGGAAAAGATTACCGCGGAAAAGCATGGCCTGAACTGAAGAACTTTTTTGAACAGTGCCGGGTAATTATCATTCCGTGCGGCAATCCGGATGGAAGGAAACGTAGTCCTTACGACAGTTTTGTTGGTATTCCGGTGGAAACCATGACGAAATACGGTCAGGGAACCAAAAAGGATAGTACACTTTGGCGATGGCCCCATTCAAAGTCATTGCACCCGATGGTTGGGGATGTCGGCATTTTGGGAGCATATTACAATGATGATGGCATCAATATTATGCACGACGAGTTTTTTGCGCCAATGGCAGATGAAACCAAAGCTATTTTTAAAATTGCTATGGAAGAAGCGCCCGACATTACGGTTTCGTTACATTCCTGTTCGTGTAAACCGTTTATCATTCAGAACAGCCATGCTCCGCATTTTATGAAGGAAAGGATTGCCGGACTAGCCCAGCGGCTGAATCAAAAATATATCGATCTGGAACTGCCCAACATGGGACCCGATTGGGGATTAAGCCTTTCGGTAGACGACATGGCACCACCGCCGCAAAAGTCATTTAACATGGTCAGCGCTTTGCACTATGCATCAGGCACAATGGCTTTTACGTTCGAAAGCCCGCACGGAACCATTGAAGATGGCGCCACGTATGATGAAATACTGGACATCCAACTGGTTTTGTACCGGGAAATGTTCGATTACATTGTAAACAACCGGTTGTTCTGGAAATAATAGGTTACTCAAAAGTGACTTTTCCGAAGAACTCCGGCCGGTGATAGTCCGGATTTTCCGTTTTTATTGGATTCCAGGTCACATAGTGGGCAACCGCAGTTTCGTCGCCGCATTTGTAAAAATTGGCGGTAGCTTTTAATCCATCGAACGTTTTCAGGTTACTGAAGGCGAAAACTTCAATGGGAATCCGAATCATCATTTCCCATTCAAAATTTCCCGATCTGTCGTTGAATGGTGCGCCTCCCAGCGATGATTTTATTTCAATTTTTTCAATAATGGAAGGTTCTACAAATTTCCGGTTGCCCCGTCCCGGGCCGTGCGCCAAATGAATGGTTCCAATACAACTGAATTCGAAATTGTAATAATTTTCACCATCAACCGAAATAAAAAACTCCACACAACTGTCTTTGTAAACGTCGCCATTGGTGCGGGTTTCCCTGGCGCGCAGGTGTTTCTCGGTAACGTAATATTTCAGCCAGATTTCATTTCCAATATGACCAATCCTGAAATTTACCTTTGGCAGGTATTTAAATTCTTCCCAGTTTAACAGTTGAATGGGATGTGTTACAGCCTGTTTTTCCAGCAGATTTTCTGCCTCGCCAAACGAAACGGATTTTTTGGCGCTAATCTTTTTTACAAAAATCTGATTCATGACGTTTAATTTGAATTTTTGTAAAGGTAAGCAATATTTTTCCTTTCCCGTTTCCCAATCTACCCGTATATTTGAGGTTCTTTTTTTTAAAACTTTTAAAGTGAAATGGAGGAAACAGAGTTTGTCATTGTATTAACAGAGCATCGCTACCTTGGAAATATATTCCAGCCATACCTCATTCATAAAAAGGATAAATTTTATTCTACCGAAAAAGTGGTGAAGCCGGTTGATGTTAAGGATGGCGGCTACGATCTTAACCCTTATGAAAAGGAGCTGGTTGCCATTATCGACAAATACAGTGATGAGCGTTTGATGAAACGGTTTTCACGGGCCAAAAATGTTACTGAATTTTATGCTAACCTCGAACCTTCCTGGTTTCAAAAAAACATAGTTCCATTTATTGAAGAATGTATGTTTGCGGTAGCGCGCATTTTAATGCTAAGCCCTGTGCGCCTGCTGAACAAGGAGGTGAAATATGCAAATCTTTACGATGAAGACGAAATTCAGGTGCCTCCGCTTTTTGCCCGCCCGGTTTTTTATTTTGAACGAACTCAGGAAGAAACACGATATTGGTTAAAAATCTTTCTGGATGATAAGGAAATCCCGCTTTTAAACCGCCATTTAAGAATCGTTACTAATTCGCCCTGTATTTTTATTTCCCGCAGCCAGCTTATTGTTTTTGAAAAACTGGATGCAAAAAAACTGACACCATTTTTCAGCAAGGAATATGTTTCTGTACCCCGATCGATGGAGGAAAAATATTATGCAGGTTTTGTGCGCAAAGCGGTTCGCGATTTTAATGTTGTTGCCAAAGGGTTTCATCTGGAAGATGGTGAATCGGAAAAAACTGCGGTACTTTCATTGGAAAATAACCTGAAATTTGAACCATGTTTTATTTTAGTCTTCAGGTATGGTAATGAGGCATTTCTTCCCAATTCAACCAAAGAGGTTGCGGTTAAATTTCAGAAAAAGAGCAATGATTTTTTTATTCAGAAAATAAAAAGGGAATTTGAGTGGGAAAAGTCAATATTCGACTTTTTATCTGAAATCGGATTGATAGAAAAAAACGGTTATTTTTCTGTAAAAGCGATTGAACTTTTGGAACCTGTTGATGCACTCTATTTTTTGGTTAACTGGCTGAATAAAAACAAACACCTGCTTGAAAAAAAAGGAATTGTGGTTGAACAGGGAAAGCTTGAAAAAACCTATTTTACCGGCGAACAAAAAATTGAGGTTAAAACCAAACTAACCGACGACTGGTTCGATGTGTATGCCTTAGTAACGTTTGGGCCATTCAGTTTTCCTTTTTACAAGCTGAAAAATTATATCCTGAATGATATTCGTGAGTTTGAACTACCAAACGGAGAAATCGCTATCATCCCTGAAGAGTGGTTTGCACGGTATAAAACCCTTTTGCCTTTTGCCCGGACGAAAAAAGAGAAGATGCAGTTTGGCAGGTATCATTATGCGTTGCTGCAAAAGATATTACAGCCCGGCGATGATACCCTTCAGGAAAAAATTCAGGAACTGGCCGGCATTCGCGGAAATATTCATTTGCCGGACGGGTTAAACGCAGAACTCAGAAATTATCAGAAAACAGGTTTCCGGTGGATGTTTGGATTGCACAAAAACGGATTTGGCGGCTGTCTGGCCGATGATATGGGCCTGGGAAAAACTTTGCAAACGCTTGCTTTGTTGCTGAAATTCAAACGACCTGAAACATCACTATCATTGATAGGAAGAGGAGTGAATGGCGGCCAGCTTTCACTTTTTTCTGAACCGGAAATGCATGAGAAAATACAGCCCGCCAGCCTGATTGTGTTGCCCACTTCGCTGGTACACAACTGGGAAGCAGAATTTCAGAAATTTACCCCGGCATTAAAAGTTTACCGTCATGTGGGGCAGCAGCGAAAAACGAACAGCGAACTGGAGCAGGCAGCCTTGCATTTCGATGTTATTCTTACCACCTACGGAACCGTGCGAAACGATGTGGATCAACTGGCTAAACTGAAGTTCTTCTACCTGATTCTCGACGAAAGCCAGTATGTGAAAAATCCGACTTCGAAAACCTACAAGGCAGTGATGAAACTGCAAAGTGAACACCGGTTGGTTTTAACCGGTACGCCCATCGAAAATTCGCTTTCCGATCTGTGGTCACAACTGAATTTTTTGAACAAAGGGATGCTTGGCAATCTGGCTTTTTTCAGACGTTATTTTATTACACCCATCGAAAAACACAATAAAGCAGAGGAACAGGAAAAGCTACAGGTTTTAATCAGGCCGTTTGTGTTGCGACGCACAAAGGAGGAAGTTGCCAAAGATCTGCCCCCGCTTATGGAACAGACTGTTGTTTGCGAAATGGATGAAATTCAGC
Organism: Mariniphaga sp.; assembly: GCA_041686935.1. Lineage (GTDB taxonomy): Bacteria > Bacteroidota > Bacteroidia > Bacteroidales > Prolixibacteraceae > Mariniphaga. Next base: position 225,393 of record JAWLCW010000004.1, read on the forward strand.
ATCGGACTTATGAAACGGAAAAATCGATTATCCGGAATTCCATTCTGGCCGGAATTGAGCAGGAAGGGGTAAAAAAATCGGCCATGATTATTTTGCAGGGCCTTACCCGGCTGCGGCAACTGGCAAATCACCCCAAACTGCTTCCCGATTTGGAAGCACAGGAATCGGGCAAATTTGAAGAAATATTCAGGATGCTGGAAAACGTGGTTGCCGAAAACCACAAGGTGCTGGTGTTTTCTTCCTTCGTTAAACATCTGGAGCTTATAAAATCGCGCATAGAAAAAGAAAACTGGAAATTCACTGTTTTAACCGGGCAAACTTCCAACCGGAAAGAAGTTATCCGGCAGTTTCAGGAAGACCCCGAAAACCGCATTTTTCTCATTTCGCTAAAAGCCGGCGGGGTAGGGTTGAATCTTACAAGCGCCGATTATGTATTTATTATCGATCCGTGGTGGAACCCGGCTGCCGAAAACCAGGCCATCAGCCGTGCCCACCGCATCGGGCAAAACAAGCATGTATTTGTTTACCGCTTTATTACGAAAGGTTCCATCGAAGAAAAAATTCAGCAACTGCAGAGCCGCAAAAGCTCGCTGGCCGATAAATTTATCAACTCAAACAATCCGCTGCAGCAGATTACAAAAGATGAATTGATGAGTTTGTTTCAATAGTCACCTTTTTTTATTCCTTACATAAATCAGCTTGAATTTCCCTTTGTAACTGTCGCGCTGGTCTATTTCATATTTGCCGATGGCGTTTATGAGCGGCGTGAGTTTTTCGAAGCCGTAATTCCGGGAGTCGAAATTGGGTTGTTTCTTTTGCAAAAGACTGCCCACATCGCCCAGAAAAGCCCATCCGTCGTCGTCGGCAAGGTCGGAAATAGTTGAGGAAATGAGTCTGACCACCTTCGGTGTAATTTTGTCCACCTGGATTTTCCGTGCCGGTTTATCTGTGGCAGTATTGCTTTCACTTTCTTTTCCTCTACTTTCAAGAATTTCGATGTATATGAATTTATCGCAGGCCACAATAAACGGGTCGGGTGTTTTTTTCTCACCAATTCCGTAAACTTTCATGCCGGCTTCGCGAAGGCGGGTAGCCAGCCTGGTAAAATCGCTGTCGCTTGAAACCAGGCAAAATCCGTTTACCTTTTCGCTGTATAAAATGTCCATAGCGTCGATAATCATGGCCGAGTCGGTAGCATTTTTGCCGGTAGTGTAACCATACTGCTGAATGGGAGTAATGGCATTTTCAAGTAAAAGGTTTTTCCATTTTGAAAGAAAGGGTTTGGTCCAGTCGCCGTAAATACGTTTGATGGTAGGATTACCGTATTTGGCAATTTCTTCCATCATCTCTTTCACATAAGCCGAGGGAATGTTGTCGCCGTCGATCAGAACAGCCAGTTTGATTTCATTTTCCATAATTTGATTTTTTAAATCCTTACAATACACGAATCCGGCAGCCAGCCTACATTCCCGTCGGAAAGCCTTATTTCTTTCCAGGTGTTTACGCTGTCCGAAATTTCCACCTTTACGCCCTCGTAAAGCAGAAAAAGGTCGGTGCTGTTTTGTGCCGGTGCGCTCTTAACCGTAACCCGCGGACAAAATACGATGGCGTGTTTGCGCTGGTTGATTTTTTCTTTCTGGCGGCCTGCAAAAGAGAAAGTAAATCCAGAAATTACAACGGCCAGAATTCCAAACCAGAATGAAATTCTTTTCAGGGAAGAACTGCGGCTAAAAATAAACAGGCCAAGCAGACCGAGAAAAAAAATAAATGCCCCGATGCTGATCCCAGCCCAGGCATCGGCCGGATAGAGGTTAATAATCCGGTTGCGCCAGCGCACGAAAAAGGGCTGCGGCAGGGCCTCGATTTCGGTTACCACAAACTGATTTGCCAGGCGCAGGTTGAATTCAATGTCTTCGTCCTGAGGCGCCAGCAATTTGGCCCGTTCGTAATTCAGTATGGCATTGTTGATGTCGCCGGCTTTGTAGCAAGCATTTCCCAGGTTAAAATAAAGTTTTGCCGATTCCTGCCCTGAATTTAATATTTGCTCATAAGCCGATACAGCCTTTTGGTATTCTTCGGTAGTGTAATATGCATTGGCTTTTTCCCACAGCACCTGGATTGAATCCTGGGCGGAAACTTGCAGGAATACAAATATTCCAAACAGAAATAAACTGTATTTTTTCACTTTGGCACTTACCATTTTGAATTATCTTTTTATTTGTTTTTCAAGCCTGCTCATGGTCGAAACCGCTTTCTTATACAATTCCGTTCTCGCTTCAGAACCTCCTGATGGCGCATAACGCGCAAATTCGCATTGTTCGGTAATCTCCACAAAATCGTTGATGAGTTCTTCGTTCACATTCCTTTTGCGCAGGCCTTCCATAGCGCTATCGCGGTTAAGATGTGCCACAGGAATGCCCAGTTTGTCGCTCAGATAACCCCAGAAAGCTTTTAAAATGGAATCGTGGAAAGCTTCATTTTCATTCTTTTTCATAAATCCGGCAGCTGCCTTTAACCGCCTGGTGGCCACCCGGTTGGCTTTTTTGTTCCGCATTAACGCCGCATTGGCATTTTCGCGCGCTTTTTTCCTGTAAATCAATACCAAAGCCAGAAACAGGAGTGTGCTTCCACCATAAATAGAATAAAAAAGCGGAGTACCGTAAAAGGTGGTACCTTTCATACGCAGCATAGGATTTCCCTGACGGATAAACCTGATGTCCTGTCCGAGTAATTGAATATCTTCCCTTCGTCGCGAACTCATCACGGTTGCCGATTGTTCGCCTGTTCCTTTTGTTACATGCAATGTATATTCGGGAGTGCTGCGTGTTACATACGTTCCGGTTGCCGGATTGAAAAAAGCAAAAGGAATGGAAGGTATGGTATAATCCCCTTCAAACCTTGGCTGAAACAGGTATTCCACTGTTTTGGTCCCTGATACGCCGTTGTCGGTTGCCCTGACATTTTCAGTTGAACGGGGATCATATACTTCAAAATCGCTCGGGAGTTTCAATTCAGGATTTCGAATCAGGCGCAGGTTTCCGGTTCCGTTGATGGTTAATTTCAGTGTAACCGCATCGTTGGTCGTAACATCTTCAGAACTCAGTTCGGAACTGATATTGAAATTTCCAACACCTCCGTAGAAATTTGCCGGCTGGGGAGGAAGGTCATTCACATTCACCCTTACTGCACTACTGGTCAGGGTGGTGCGTACGGTTTGAACCCCGCTGAAAAAATCGTCGAAAAAACTGCGGGGCCTCACCCGCTGCTGCACAAGCAATGTCATACTGAACGGATTCACGGTTATTGTTCCGTTTTGTTGCGGAAAGAGAACGGTTTTCTTTAATACTCCAACCTGGTATATACGGTTGTTGTAAACTTCGCGTGTAAAATTGATTTGCCGCGGAATTTCAATATCCTGTGTATAAAAACCTTCGAAGGTAGGAAGATTCACCTCATCAAATCCTGAGATAGGAATGTTGGGATCGGCATATAGTTTTACCGTTGCAATAATCTGTTCGCCCCTGAAAACATTTTGTTTGCTCATTTCCACGCGCAGGAAAAGGTTGTCGCCTCCCAAATCAACCGGCTGTGAACTCTGTTCACCTCCGCGAGGGGTTTGCTGCTGTGTTTGGGGTTGCGATTGTGCAGGCACAACCTGAATTTTCAGGGAATTCGATTCTATTACTTTCCCGTCAACCTCGATGGTTCCCGGCCTGATTTCGAATTCTCCTTCACTTTTTGCCCTTAGAATGTATGTGTAGGAAAAAGTGACTTCGGTGGTGGTTCGGCCGTTTATGGTTTGGATGCTGGTTGACTGGCCGGTACTGGGACCCATCAGTACATCGAAATTGCTGGTTAGTCCCGGAGGCAACTGCAGGTTTGATCCCCTTTCATTTATGGTAAAAGTAAGCCGGAACTGCTGTCCCATTTCCACTGCATTGGGTGCCGACATTGTAAACTTCGTTTGCTCTGCACGCAAGGTAACCAGGGCTAAAAAAACTAAAATATATGTTAGCGGTAGTTTAATCATTTTTGAATTACCATTCTTTTTCGGTTCTTATTCTTCTGGCTTTTGCTGCCTGTTCTTTTTTTACTCTTTCCTGAATATCGCGTTCGTCATTTTGCAGTGCCTGCAATAATTGTTCGGCATCCTGTTGCGAAATTTTTGTTTGTTGCTGCCGCTGCTGTTGCTGCTGCTGTTGTTGATCCTGGTTTTGCTGCTGGTTTTGCTGATCCTGGTTCTGTTTTTGATCCTGGTTTTGCTGATCCTGATCCTGTTGCTGATCCTGATTTTGCTGTTGGTCTTGTTGCTGCTGTTGCTGTTGCTGGTTTTTCAGCATTTGCGCATAAGCCAGGTTGTATTTGGTGTCCAGGTCGTTTGGGTTTCGGCGCAAAGCCTCCTTGTACGACTCGATGCTTTCATCGATCCGCATTTGCATCAACTGGCTGTTGCCTATGTTGTGCAGGGCACGTGCCTGTTCTTCCGGGGTTTCAAATTTTTCGGCCAGTTCTTCAAATTTTCGTTCTGCTTCTTCAAAACGCATTTGTTTGTACTTTGCGCCTGCCAGATTAAAATTCCACTGTTCGTGGCCCGGTCTGAGGTTCAGTGCTTTCTGGTATTCTTCCCCGGCCTGGCTAAATTTTACCGTATCGAGCCGGGCGGTGTCTCTCACCGCTTCCATAAACAGTTTATTTCCGTTGCGAACAAACTTTCTTTCGTTTTGCCCGAACGCGATTACCGTAAAAAATCCTGCAATTATCAATAAAATAAACCGCTTCATATCTTCCTCCTATTTTGCTGAAAACAAATTCACCTTCATTAAATACCTGTTTTTACGTTCAAGAATAATAAATTCGAGCAACAATAAAAACAATCCAATGGCAAAAAAGTATTGGAACTGGTCGTCGTATTCCGAATACACCAGGGTTTCCATCTCCTCTTTCTGCATTTTGTTGATTTCGTCGAAAAGGGCATTTAACCCAACCTGGGCGTTGTTTGCCCTAACGTAAATTCCGTTGCCTGAAGCTGCAATTTCTTCCAGGGTGGGTTCGTCGAGTTTGGTTATCACTACATTGCCATCGTTGTCGCGCATATAATCGGTTTGCCCGTTCCGAACAACCGGTATGGGCGAACCCTGTGGCAATCCCATGCCAATGGTATGCACAAAAATTCCGTTATTGGCGGCTTCCTGCGCTGCTGAAACCGGATCGTCCTCATGGTTTTCTCCGTCGGTAATAATTACAATGGCTTTATTGGTTTCCCCGCCGGGTGTAAACGAGCGTATTGCCAGATTAATGGCGGCACCAATGGCTGTTCCCTGCCTGGGAACTATCTGGGTATTCACCGCATCCAGAAACAGTTTGGCCGAATTGTAATCGGTAGTTATGGGCAACTGGGTATAAGCTTCGCCGGCAAATACAATCAACCCGATTTTATCATCTTTCATCCGGTCAACCATCCTCGAAATAGCCCGTTTTGCCCTCTCCAGCCGGTTGGGCTGAATGTCTTCGGCCAGCATACTGTTGGAAACATCGAGTGCAATGATGATTTCAACGCCTTCGCGTGTTAACTTTTTCAGTTTTGAACCAAACTGCGGACGTGCTGCTCCCACAATAAAAAATGCCAAAGCCAGCATAAGCAAAAAGAATTTGAAAAACGGCCTGTTTTTGGAGACAAATGGCATCAGTTCTTTTATGGTTTGCTGATTTCCAAAACGTTTTAATGCCCGTTTTCGCGCAAACCTTGCCCAGATAAAAAACAATGCAAGCAGCGGGATGATTAACAATCCCCATAAAAATTCGATATGTGCAAACCTGAACATTTCCATTTTTTCAACTTTTAAGGTATGCTCCTGAACACGGTTGTCCGTAAAAAGAGGCTTAAAACCAGTAACAAAATTCCTGCCATCGCAAAAGGTAAAAATTCTTCCGACCTGCGGCTGAATTCACGTACTTCGATTTTCGATTTTTCGAGCTGGTCAATTTCCCGGTAAATTTCTTCGAGTTTGGTATTACTGGTTGCCCTGAAGTACCTTCCGTCAGTTATCGAAGCAATTTCCCTGAGCATTTCTTCGTCAATTTTCACCTCAATATCGCGAAGTTGTGTGCCGTAGGGTGTTTGAACGGGATAAGGAGCAGTGCCAACCGTTCCTACACCAATGGTATAAACCCTGATGCCAAACGTTCGTGCAATTTCGGCTGCGGTAAGCGGGGCAATTTCGCCCATGTTGTTTTCGCCGTCGGTGAGCAGAATTACCACTCGGCTGATGGCGTCGCTGTCTTTTAACCGTGCCACGGCCGTTGCCAGCCCGTTACCAATGGCCGTTCCATCCTGAATCATGCCGGTTTGAATATCCTTGAACAGATTGAGCAATACGGCACGGTCTGTTGTCAGCGGAACCTGCGTAAACGCTTCACCTGCAAAAACCACCAGTCCGATGCGATCGTACTGCCTGCCCGAAATGAATTCCATGGCCACTTTTTTTGCCGCTTCCAAACGGTCGGGTGTAAAATCTTTGGCCAGCATACTGGTTGAGATATCGAGCGAAATAACAATATCAATTCCTTCGGTAGTCACGTTTTCAAAATCGGCAGATGATTGCGGCCGCGCCAGAACTACCGTAAAGGCCGCAATGGCAATCATCTGCAACAAAAAAACCACATGCCGCAAATAATGCCTGATGGTTTTGGGAGCTTTAATTACCGGTGCTGTGGAAGAAATCCGGATGCTTGCGGTATTTCTTTTCTGCCTGAATACATACCAGGCTGTCATTGGCACAATCACCAGCAACAGGTAGAAAAATTCCGGGTTTTTAAATGTCAGTCCTTCAAACATCCTTCTCTATTTAATTTCAACATCTTCTCCTTGTTCATCTCTTGTTTCATCGGGGGCTTCCGGTTTTTTTTCTTCCGGTTTGGTATCGTTTATAAAGAAATAGGCATTCACCAGTGTCATGTTGTCATCGTCGGGCGAGGTTTGGTATTTGGCAAACTTTACCAAATCGGCCAGTTTCAGTATTTGGCTGAGGTTTGCAAAGGTTTTGTCTTTCAGTAGTCCTTTTTGTCTTCTGAAACTTTCAATTGTCTCATCCGAAGTTTGTTCCATAGCCGGAATCTCAAAACGATCCTCGATGTATTTTCTGAGCGCTTCGGTAACCTCGCTGTAATATTGTTTTATTTTTCCCTGCTGCCATATTTTTTCCTTTTTTATTCGATCGAGTTCGCGCAAGGCAATAATATGCGCAGGCTCCTTCGGCTTTTTCGGCAAAACAAAAATGGGCTGGTTGTTTTTCCTTCTTTTAATGGCATAAAAAATAAAAAACAGAATGGCCAGGATGAGGATTGCTCCAAGAATGTATGGTATTACTTCCTTTAAAGTTACCGGTGCATCGTAGGGGTATTTTATGTCAGTAGGCCCGCGTGTGGTATCAATCTCCATGGAATAAACATTCAGGGTTACCCCGTTGGTGGGAATAGAGTCGAGCCTGTCGTCGAGGTCAATTTTAAACCAGAATGGCGGAATGCGGTAAGAACCGCTGTCGAACGAAGTAATCAAAAACGATTGAATCTGTTTCTGATAGGTTTCGTCGTCCAGTTCGAAGGTGTCGGTTTCCGAACGGCTGAGTACTTCAATATATTCAGCCAGCGTGTCAGGAACATTCGGGAAAATAACATCCACATTTTTCGGGTGGTCGATTTCCAGAAACAGCTTCACCTGGTCGCCCAGCAAAATGTTGGTTGAATCGATGCTTGTAGTAGCTTTAATGCGCTGCGCATTTGCAGTAGCTGCAAGCAAAATCAGTACTAAAAATGAGCCTATTTTGGTTTTTAAATTCATCTTCATCATTGTTTAACAGCCCTCTTCTTAAACAGGGTCATCAACGATTTTACATAGTCTTCGCGGGTGTTAATGGAAACGTAATCCACGCCGCATTTTTTGAACAGTGAATCGAGCCGGTTTATATGATTTTTCCAGAAATCGGAATAAATTTTCCGGATTTTGCGCGAACTACTGTCCACCCAAACATATTTTCCGGATTCGGCATCTTTCAACTTAACCATTCCAATGGGTGGAAGCTCCCGCTCGCGGTCGTCATAAATTTTAAGCGCCACCACATCGTGTTTGTTGTTGGCAATGGAAAGGGTTAATTCCAACCCCGGATTATCGTCCATAAAATCGGAAATAACAAACGCCGTGCACCGTTTTTTAATGGCATTTGTCAGATATCGAACTGCCTGAGTGATGTCGGTTCCGGTATGTTCCGGTTGAAAATCGATCAACTCACGAATAATGCGTAAAATATGGCTTCTTCCTTTTTTGGGCGGAATGAATTTTTCAATGGTGTCGGAAAAGAAAATCACCCCGATTTTATCGTTGTTCTGAATGGCAGAAAAAGAGAGGATGGCTGAAATTTCAGTAATCACGTTCTTTTTCATTTTTTCGAATGTTCCGAAATCACGCGAACCGCTCACATCGATGAGCAGCATTACAGTGAGTTCTCTTTCCTCCTCGAAAATTTTTACGTAGGGATGGTTGTAGCGCGCGGTGACGTTCCAGTCGATGCTGCGAATATCGTCGCCAAACTGGTATTCGCGCACTTCCGAAAATGCCATACCGCGCCCTTTAAAGGCGCTGTGGTATTCACCGGCAAAAATATTCCGCGACAGTCCCCGCGTTTTAATTTCAATTTTCCGAACTTTTTTTAGTAATTCACTCGTCTCCATGGGAAAAGTTTCAAGTTTCGGGTTTCGGGTTCCGGGTTGTTCAAAGTGAAACATGCAACCAGTAACCAGCAACCAGCAACCGGATTATGGTACTTCAACCGTATTCAGAATATCTGTAATAATATCTTCCGAAGTAATGTTGTTGGCTTCTGCCTCGTAGCTCAGCCCCAGGCGGTGGCGCAATACATCGCGGCAAACAGCCCGCACATCTTCCGGAATCACGTATCCGCGCCGTTTGATAAAGGCAAAAGCTTTGGCCGCCTGTGCCAGACTGATTCCAGCCCTTGGCGAAGCCCCGTAAGAAATCATTTCCTGGTATTTTTCCAGTTGGTACTGTTGCGGCTCGCGTGTAGCAAATACAATGTCAACGATATAATTCTGAATTTTTTCGTCGATGTAAACATCTTTTACCACCTCGCGGGCTTTTAAAATATCCTGCGGATTTAAAATGGGCGATGTTTCAGGAAACTGTTTCAGCAGGTTCTGGTTTATAATCAATCGTTCCTCCTCTTTGGTTGGGTAGTTTATCACCACTTTCAGCATGAAACGGTCAACCTGTGCCTCGGGCAACGGATAGGTTCCCTCTTGTTCGATGGGGTTTTGTGTGGCCATCACCAAAAAAGGTTCATCCAGTTTAAAGGTTGCATCGCTGATTGTAATCTGTCGTTCCTGCATGGCCTCGAGCAGTGCCGACTGTACTTTTGCCGGCGCCCGGTTAATCTCGTCGGCCAAAATGAAGTTGGCGAAAATGGGCCCTTTTTTAATGGAAAACTCCTCTTTTTTCTGACTGTAAATCATGGTTCCCAGCAAGTCGGCCGGGAGCAGGTCGGGCGTAAACTGTATGCGCGCGAACTTGGCGCTGATGGTGTTGGCCAGCGATTTTATGGCCAGCGTTTTCGCCAGCCCGGGAACACCTTCCAGCAAAATGTGTCCGTTGGAAAGCAGGCCAATCAGCAAACTTTCCACCAGATGTTTTTGCCCAACAATCACTTTGTTCATCTCCAGGGTAACCATGTCAACAAACGAACTTTCCTGTTGTATCCGTTCGTTCAGTTCTTTAATATCCACCGTCTGATTCATATCAATTTTTTGTATTCTTAATGTTTTCGATTTGTTTTATTTGCGGCAATTTAACGCCATTTTTTGAGTGCACGAATTTAAACGATTGCAAAGTAAAAAACCTTTATATTTTGTTAAAATATATTAAGCTTCTGATTGCATGCCTTGGTATAATCCGGTTTAACGTTTTAAATTGTTTGAGAACCTTGATATGTTAGTGTTCCATGTTTTTCCATAAATCAGGGTTTCGGCTTGTATGAAAAAGGGCTTCAACTTAACCTGTTTTGGCATGTTCGTTTATACAGTAATGCACCAGATAAGGAAATTTTTCAATACGCATACATCGGACATCGTCATATTTTACAGCATTATGGAAAGCGGAAGTTGAAAGTTTAGCTGTTTGATTTCTGATATTGTTAAAAAGTATGTCGCCTAAACCAGTCTTTTTTTCGTTGTACCAATCAACAGCCTGAGCAATGTCATCAAAGAAGTCTGGGTTATATTCTACTGTGAAATTCATACTATCAAAACTGTTTACTTTTTGCGGTAAAGTATGGAACCTGCCCGACTAAAATGGTCAGGAGGGCTCGCATGTCCCGATTGCTATCGGGATTAATTATACACCCGGGTGAAATTTTTTTCATGCTCGTTTCATTTGCGGACAGCCATTTTACGTTCAATGTCATCCCAGGAAAGATACCTGTCAGGGTTGTTTTCATATTTTTTTATTCGCTCCCGAACTGCTTGTTTTTGTTCTTCGGTAATTACCAAATCCTCATAGCTTTGTTCTGTCAACAGAACATCACTGAGTTGCTGTTTCTCGGAAGGTGACAGTTGCTTCACAATTTCAAGAACCTGTTTAAAACTGAGCGGTATTTTTAATTGAACATACTGTGAATTCATAGTAATCAATTTTAAAGTATTTGTGCTTACCATTATCGCAAATTTAGTCAATAATTGGTTATAAATTTTATCATGTTATCCGGAAACCTAATTTATCAGGAACCGGGAAATAAAAAAGGCTGCCATTTTTAGACAGCCCTTAGTTTCCATTACGAAATTTTAATTTCTCTTGCCGGCTTGGGCTTCACTTCTTCCCGTTTGGGAAGTTTCACGTTCAGTATGCCATCAGCGTAAGCAGCGCTTATTTTGTCGCTGTCCACATCGTTGTGCGGAACAGTGAATGAACGCTGGAACGAACGATAGCTGAATTCCCTCCGGGTGTAATTGTCTTCATTTTCTTTCTTTTCTTCTTGTTTTTCAGAAGAAATGGTAAGCACATTGTTCTGGAAATTGACTTTAAAGTCTTTTTTTGTCATTCCCGGAGCTGCAACTTCCAAAATGTACTCGTCATCGGTTTCTTTTACGTTTACAGCAGGCAATGAGTTGTTTGGACCGGAAAAATTAGTAAGGTTCCAGTCCATTAAGTCGCTGTTTAAAAACCTGTCGAATAACGACGGGAAATTGCTTTCTGATCTTCTTGCAAGTGTCATGGCTAAATCCTCCTTTAATTTTTAAGTTAAACATTGTTTTAATTTCTGTTGATATACCATCAAACAAAATACCACGGACAAAAATGTGCCATTTTTAAGGGATTAAATGCCTGAATGACAGTGGCAGTAGGTGCTGTTTATAAAAATTTTTGATTTTCAGAAAAATAGAGTGTGACAAATTTTCAGGGATTTTTCTGTTATTTTTGAAGTTGAAAACAAAACAGAAAAATGCAACGCTATTTTGTTCAACTCCGATTTAAAGGAACCCGTTACCACGGCTGGCAGATTCAGCCCAATGCAGTTTCTGTGCAGGAGGTTGTGGAAAAAGCGTTTTCTACCATTTTAAGGGAAGAAATTTCAGTGGTGGGAGCCGGACGCACCGACACAGGCGTTCATGCATCTTTTTATGTATTGCATTTCGATACTTCAGAAGAAATTCAGGATTGTAAGAAACTGGTGTTTCGGTTAAACAGTTATTTGCCTGCCGATATTGCCGTTCAAAAAATATGGCCGGTGCCAAAAGATGCACATGCACGATTCAGTGCCATTTCGCGAACCTACCATTATTATATTACCACCGAAAAAAATCCGTTTCAAACCGAAACTGCATTTTGTTATCGCGGAAAACCGGATGTGGCAAAAATGAACGAAGCCGCAGAAATTCTTTTTGAATTCGATGATTTCACCAGTTTCAGCCGGTTGCATACCGATGTAAAAACCAATTTGTGCAAAATATATCAGGCCGAATGGGAAATGGAAGGGGAGATACTGGTTTTTAAAATAAAGGCCGATCGTTTTTTGCGAAATATGGTTCGGGCCATTGTGGGAACGCTGCTCGAAGTGGGTAAAGGAAAACTTTCTTTGGAAGGTTTCAGGAAAATTATTGAAAAAAAGGACAGAAAAACAGCGGGTACTTCGGCACCGGCTCAGGGACTTTTTTTAGTAGATGTGGAATATCCGGCGGATATGGTTTCAGTATTTCAAAAGGGAACATGAATATAAATTGTTTCAGCTTGTCGTTTTTTTGATTGGGAATTAACTCCTCTCCTTTGGAGAGGTTGGGAGAGGCCCATAAAAAAAGGACGGGTCAGCACCCATCCTTTTCATCTAACTAAACCAATAAAACTAATCAAACCTAAACCTATGAACTAAAACTATGCTGCAAAGATAAGTACAGTTTTCTGTTTTTGAGTTAAGAGAATGTTAATATGAGTGTTATTAAATATTTTTTAACAGTTCGATGGCAAAAATGGAATAAAATGGCAAAAATAAAAAAGGACAGGTCAACACCCGTCCTTTTCATCTAACTAAACCAATAAAACTAATCAAACCTAAACCTATGAACTAAAACTATGCTGCAAAGATAAGGTCGGATTTTCAATTTTGGGTTAAGAGAATGTTAAAAAAAATGTTGTTAAACATTTCTTAACAAATTGATTTTTTATTCGCTTTTGCCTTTATCTTCTTCGCCGGCTATGGAATCGCGCATAGCTGTATCGGCCATTATGTTTTTGTATTTCATGTAATCCATAATACCGAGGTTGCCGTTTTTAAATGCATCGGCAATAGCCAACGGAACTTTAGCTTCGGCTTCAATCACTTTTGCCCTCATTTCCTGTGCTTTGGCTTTCATTTCCTGCTCAACGGCAATTGCCATGGCACGTCGTTCTTCTGCTTTTGCCTGTGCAATATTTTTATCGGCCTCAGCCTGGTCCATTTGCAGGCCTGCTCCAATGTTTTTGCCAATATCAATATCGGCAATATCAATGGAAAGAATTTCGAAAGCCGTTCCGGCATCAAGGCCTTTTTCGAGCACAACACGTGAAATGAAATCGGGATTTTCGAGCACGGCTTTGTGGGAGTGTGATGAACCGATTGAGGATACAATACCCTCACCCACACGAGCCAACACAGTGTCTTCGCCAGCTCCACCTACCAGTTGTTTGATGCTTGCACGAACCGTTACACGCGCTTTTGCAATAAGCTGGATACCGTCTTTGGATACGGCAGTAACCGGTGGAGTGTTAATTACTTTTGGGTTTACCGACATTTGAACGGCCTCGAAGACATCGCGACCGGCCAGGTCGATGGCAGTGGCCACTTTAAACGTCAGATCAATGTTTGCCTTTGATGCTGAAACCAGCGCATGGACAACATTTGCCACATGTCCTCCGGCAAGATAATGGGCTTCCAAATCGTCCCGGTTGAGCGGAACGCCAGCCTTTGTGCCTTCAATAAGCGCACGCACAATAACTCCCGGAGGAACTTTACGAAATCGCATCAGGAAAAGCTGTAATAGCGAAATTTTTACGCCTGAAACCAGGGCTGAAAACCACAACCCAATTGGGATAAAATAGAGGATAATGAAAAGCAATACAATTACTCCGATCACCATTCCCCAGGTACCTACTGATTCAATCATTTTTTTATTTTTTTACAGGTTCTACAATTATTTTATTCGTCAATATTTTTAATACTTTAATTTCTGTATTGTGATCTACAAAACCTCCTGTTGATTGTGCCTCCAATACTTCTCCATTTACTTTTACCTTACCCGACGGAGCAAGTCTGCCTAAAGTTTTGCCGGTGTCTCCCACATGGATTTTTTCACTTACCACCGTTTCCACTTTTCCATCAACGAACGATTCCAAAACCATTTTTTTTCCGGTTTTCGATTTGAAAAAGTAGTAAATCAAAAGCGGCGATGCCACCAGAACAAAAGTTAGAGTAAGAAATCCAATACCAGTCCCGTAACTTGTAAAAGCAATGTAAACACTGAGCCCAAGTAAAATGAATCCTCCGATTCCGGCAATCGTAACTCCCGGAATTACGGCAAACTCTATGAGCAGTAAAAGCAGCCCCAGGAAAATAAGCAATATAATGGCAAATGCAGTCATGGTTGTAAGTCAATTGTTGAGTTCAGTTCCCGTTCAGTTAAAGCGTCCTTCATTTGTTTTAGTGTTTCGAATTTACCTTTTCGAATGTCACAACATCCTTTATGGTGGGTAATTAATGTGCATTGTACCGCCTGTTCGTAATCGTGATCGCAAACATCAATCAGTGCTTCAATTACGTAATCGAAACTGTGCACATCATCGTTGTGAAGAATGAGCGCATGGTCGCCAATCAATTCATTTTGCCGTTCATCAGCCGGCTTTCGTTTAGTTTCTTTCGATGTCATTGCCTGCTTCAATTTTTTTTGCCTGCTCCAAAGTTATTCTTTTTCCGTTAAAATACGGCACAACTATCGCATCTTGTATCCCTTCCTGCCTCACCTGGTTGCGCATTTTCTCCGCATCTTCAATATTTGTAAGGTTTCCGGTGGTATAGACCACCACACCGTTTTCATCTGTATAGTTTTCAATCCGTCGGATAAATGCCAGTTTATTAAACAGGCGTTGCCGGTATGCAGGAACACCGCGGCTGTATGCGCCAATTTGAATTTTGTAAACCAGTTGGTCGGTTTGCTGGCTGCCCGGTGTCGCCGGTTTCATATCATAAATTTCAAGAAAACTTTCGGGCAGGTTCACCAAACCGGAATCTGGTTCTATGGATTCCGCTTCTTCCTGAATCATTTCGTTTAATGCCTTTTTAATTTTTTCCAGTTCAAGCAAGAAATTGTTTAATTCAATGTTTCCGGCATTGTTCCAGTAATCGTTTTCATTGTTTCTGGCCACTGTAAATAATGTATTTGCCTCTTCCTGGAGATTAAAAGTTTCCATTTCGAGCGAAACAATATTATCGGTTACAGATTTTTTTTCTTCCTGTTCGGTTACATTTCTGTAAATTTTTCTGAAATTATCCAGTTCTTCCAGCTTTTTGTTCAACTCATTCCGAAGAGAAATTCCTTTTTGAAAAAGTTCTTTTCCCTCTTCGGTTTTAAATTGCGAATCATACAAATATGTTATATTGCTGTTGATTATGAATTCAATAGGTTCGCCGGCTGGAAGTGGAAACGTTGATTTAACGCCAGGTAAATCAGGCAGGGCAGCCCGGTCGAAAGATAATTCATCGGGCGAGGTGAATTCAGGAATTTCGACTGTAATATTCAGGCTATCGGTTTCGGAAGTAGCCGGAAAATGGATAGTCTGTTCTTGTTTTGTGTCTGTAATTTCTGCCTGCACGATTTCATCCGGAATTTCCTGTTTAATTTCAACCGGGCGTTTATCTTCATCAGTAGGTTCAATTACAGGTATAACTTCCGTTGTATGCTGATCTGTTTTATCCATTGATTCAGTAAAAGCGCTTTCAAATGGATTGAACTGATCGAAACACTGCTGGATTTTTTGCGCCAGCCCCAGTTTCTGTTGCTCATTTTCAGGAACGCTTAACCTGAACTGGTTGTAATACCGAACAGCCTGCTCCCAGTTTTCGCGCGCGTGGTATTGCATTCCCAAATAATAGTTGAGTCGGTCGGGTGTCACATTTTTCCCGGCCAGGAGCAAATAGTTTAAATCATTTTCACCAAAATGTCCGTTCTCGGTTCTTGACGCACCGTAATAATAATTTAACATCGGATTTCCGGGGTCTTCATCGAGTAGTATCCTAAATAATTTTTCTGCCTCTTTAAAATCTCCTTTATCGAAAAGCTGCATGGCTTTTATTGCCGAAACATCCTGTTCAACTGCAAAAATTGTGGCTTTTGCTGCAAACAAAAGAAAAAGGAAGAATGTTAATCTGAGCATATATTTTTTATGAACCATGATATAATTTGCATCATTCTTTAATTCAACGTAAAATTACAAAAATTGTGCAATGCCCGGCATTTACATGTTCCCAAACGTCATAAAACTGTAAAAAAAGTTGACTAACTTTTATCATTAAATAATGTATATTTGTAACTCTTCGAAAAAAAGAAATTAACATGACAAAATTAAAAGCAGGAGATAAAGCTCCTGATTTTTCAGGAATTAATCAGGATGGCAAAGAAATTAAATTAAGTGATTTTGCCGGAAAAAAACTGATACTCTATTTTTATCCGAAAGATGACACACCGGGATGCACTGCGGAATCGTGCAACCTGAACGACAATTACAACCACTGGCTCGAAAAAGGTTTTGACGTAATTGGCGTAAGTCCCGACAGTGTGACGTCGCATCAAAAATTCAGGGATAAATTCGGGCTAAAATTCAACCTGATTGCCGATACAGAAAAAGAAATTTTGAAGGCGTATGGTGTTTGGGGAGAAAAAAGCATGTATGGCAAAAAATACATGGGTGTTTTACGCACCACTTTTATTATCGATGAGAATGGTATCATTCTGGAAATTTTTGATAAAGTGAAAACCAAAGATCATTCAAAACAAATTTTTACAAGTTTAAACCTTTAACCTGTTCTGAACATGACGAAAGAAGAAAAAGCACAAATGAACAAAGAAAAGCTGAAAGCACTTCAGCTTACCATGGACAAAATTGAAAAGAGTTACGGCAAAGGTTCCATAATGCGTTTAGGCGATCGTGTTGCCGAAGAAGTACCAGCCATTTCGTCGGGTTCCATAGCACTTGATGTGGCTTTGGGGATTGGCGGTTATCCGCGTGGCCGTGTGGTGGAAATTTACGGACCTGAATCGTCGGGAAAAACTACTTTAGCAATTCATGCCATTGCTGAAGCGCAAAAAGCCGGCGGTATTGCTGCCATAGTAGATGCTGAACACGCATTCGATCCGTATTACGCCCAAAAACTGGGCGTTGACATAGAAGAACTTCTTATTTCGCAACCCGATAACGGTGAACAGGCGCTCGAAATAGTGGACAACCTGGTTCGTTCCGGCGCTGTGGATATTGTGGTGATTGACTCGGTTGCCGCGCTGACACCCAAAGCCGAACTGGAAGGTGAAATGGGAGACTCCAAAATGGGTTTGCAGGCACGGTTGATGTCGCAGGCATTGCGAAAACTCACAGCCAACATTAACAAAACCAAAACCTGCTGCATTTTTATCAACCAGTTGCGCGAAAAAATAGGCGTAATGTTTGGCAACCCCGAAACGACTACCGGGGGAAATGCCCTGAAGTTTTATGCTTCAGTGCGTTTGGATATTCGCCGCATAGGACAGATAAAAGATGGCGAGGAGGCAACAGGGAACAATGTTCGGGTGAAAGTGGTGAAAAACAAAGTGGCGCCGCCTTTCCGCAAAGCCGAATTCGATATTCTTTATGGCGAAGGAATTTCCAAATCGGGTGAAATAATCGATTTAGGTGTTCAGTTCAATATCATTAAAAAAAGCGGTTCGTGGTTCAGCTACGGTGAAACTAAGCTGGGCCAGGGGCGTGAAACGGTGCGTAACCTGGTTCTTGACAATCCGGAACTGGCACATGAACTGGAAACAAAAATCATGGAAGCTATTTCAGGAAAAATAACAACAGCATAAGAATATTCAAAGTGACAGATATTGCCGGATGATCCGATTCTGTCGTTTCATCCGGTTTTTTTTAATAAAAAGTGAAATGAAATGAAGGTTTTAAAGTTTGGCGGAACTTCGGTTGGCTCGGCCGCCAATATCAGAAAGGTTAAGGAAATTGTTCTGAAGCAAAAAGAAGATACCATTGTTGTGGTTTCTGCGTTGGGTGGTGTAACCGATCTCATTTTAAATGCAGCACGGATTGCCTCCACAGGCTCGGATGATTTTCACCCTGTTCTGGCAGAAATTAAAAACCGTCATAAAAAGGCCATCGATGACCTTTTTAACGGTTCGGGGGCCATGGTTTATATAGCCGAAGAGTTGCTGGATGAACTGGAACAAATTCTTACCGGAATAACTCTGGTGGGTGAACTTACGCCAAAAACGCTGGACCGTATAGCCGGAATTGGCGAGCGCATTTCATCTCACCTGGTGGCGCAGTTTATTTCGGGCGCCGTAAGAAAAGATTCGTCCGAACTGATTCAAACCAACAGCAATTTCGGAAAAGCACAGGTTGATTTTGGCGTTACCAACCAAAAAATAAAAACGGAGTTTGCTGAATTCAAGGGAATTGCCGTTATGCCGGGTTTTATTGCCAAAAACGCCAAAGGCGAATTTACCACACTCGGACGAGGTGGCTCCGATTATACAGCAGCAATACTGGCTGCTGCGCTGGAGGTTGATTCGCTGGAAATATGGACCGATGTAGATGGTTTTATGACCGCCGACCCGCGCGTAATAAGCAAGGCTTACACCATTCCGGAGCTTACCTATTCCGAAGCGATGGAATTGTCGCATTTCGGAGCCAAGGTGATTTACCCGCCAACCATTTTGCCGGTTTACCAGAAAGGAATTCCCATTCGAATTAAAAATACGTTTAAGCCCGAAAATGTAGGAACACTTATTTTAAGCAGCGCTCAAACACCCAAAGAACGACCGATTAAAGGGATTTCTTCCATTTCGGGAATTACTCTGGTTACTTTACAGGGAATTGGAATGGTTGGCGTTACCGGAATTTCCATGCGGCTTTTTACGGCTTTGGCACGTGTGAACGTCAATGTAATTTTGATTTCGCAGGCATCTTCAGAAAATTCAATTAGTGTGGCGATTGATGAAAATAGTGTTGAGGTGGCTGAAAGTGCTATCCGGGCCGAATTTGAAAAAGAAATTGAGACAGGGCAGGTTAGTAAAATCTCCATTGAGAGAGAATTGTCCATCGTGGCCATTGTGGGCGAGAATATGAAGCACACCACGGGCATTGCCGGAAAACTGTTTTCTACCATTGGAAAAAACGGTATTAATATTATTGCCATTGCACAGGGCGCTTCGGAGCTAAACATTTCGTGGGTGGTAAAAAATTCGGAACTCCGCAAAACACTGAACGTTGTACACGAATCCTTCTTTCTTTCTGAAAATGTGGAACTGAATGTTTTCCTGATGGGAGTGGGAACCGTGGGCGGAAGTTTACTGCAGCAACTTATGAAACAGCAGCAAAAACTGGTGGATGAAAAGCACCTCAAAATAAAACTGACCGGAGTTGCAAACACAAAAAAAATGGTTTTTCTGCGTGAGGGAATCGAAATGAATTCGTTTAAAGAAAAACTGGAACAATCAGATAAAAAGTCGAGCCTGCAGGGATTTGTGGATGAGATGAAAGCTATGAATATTTACAATTCTGTTTTTGTGGACTGTACGGCATCCGACGAAGTTTCAGATTTCTACAAAGAAATTCTGGCATCCAATATTTCTGTGGTTACCGCCAACAAGGTAGCTGCTTCTTCTACTTACGGGAATTACATCGGATTAAAAAACATAGCCAAGCAAAAAGGCGTAAAGTTTTTGTTCGAAACCAATGTGGGAGCCGGTTTGCCCATTATCAACACACTAAATGATTTGGTGAACTCGGGCGATCGGATTTTAAAAATTGAAGCCGTTCTTTCCGGAACACTGAACTTTATTTTCAATACCATTTCTGCAGAAATTCCTTTAAGTAAAACCATTAAAATGGCGAAGGAACAGGGTTTTTCCGAGCCTGACCCGAGGGTTGATTTAAGTGGAATTGATGTTGCCCGAAAGATTTTAATCCTTGCGCGGGAATCAGGTTATCCGCTTGAAATGGAAGACATTACCATAGAACGGTTTGTGTCCGATGAATTTTTTGATGGTACGCTCGATGATTTCTGGAAGAACATTTCCCAACTGGATACCGGATTTGAAGAAAAACGCAAAAAACTGGAAGCCGAAAACAAAAAATGGCGGTTTGTGGCGCAATATGAAAACGGAAAAGCGCAAATCGGTTTACAGGAGGTGGATTCGCGGCATCCGTTTTACGATTTGGAAGGCAGCAACAACCTGGTGATGTACACCACCGAACGCTACAACGAATTTCCTATGTTAATTAAAGGATACGGCGCCGGAGCTTCGGTTACTGCCGCGGGCGTTTTTGCCGATTTGATAAAAGTATCGAATATTTAGGAAGTTGGAAGACGGAAGACGGAAGACAGAAGTTGGAAGTTGGAAGACGGAAGTCGGAAGATGGATGATGGAAGACAATGGGTTGATTTCTAAATAAAGTAAAGTTGTTGTTTAATATTTTTTGCGTTATTACACATTTACAAAATCACTCACTACTAAAAAAATGAAGCATTTAATAATACTTGGCGATGGAATGTCGGATGAACCGCTGGCCGATTATGGTGGAAAGACGCCACTGCAAATGGCTGAAAAACCACATATTGACTGGCTGGCCAAAAACGGACAAACAGGCCGGTTGATTACCGTTCCGGAAACCATGCACCCCGGTAGTGAAATTGCCAACATGGCTGTTTTGGGTTACGATGTGGAAAAGGTTTATGATGGCCGCGGAGTTTTGGAAGCAGCCAGCATGGGTGTTGAACTGCAACCCGGCGATTTGGCGCTGCGCTGCAACCTGCTCACCATCGAAAACGGAATCCTGAAAAATCATTCGGCCGGGCATATCTCCAGCGAAGTGGCTGCGGAATTGATTCATTTTCTGGATGAAAAATTGGGTAATGACAAGGTGAAATTTTATCCGGGCGTTTCCTATCGACATCTTTTGGTGGTGAAAAACGGTCTAAAAGAACTGAAATGCACTCCGCCACACGATGTTCCGGGAACCCCGTTTGAGGATGTTTTGGTCAATGCATCTTCAAACGAAGCCATTTCAACTGCACATTTTTTAAATGAATTGATTTTAAAGTCGCAGGAATTGCTTGAAAATCACCCTGTAAATCAAAAACGAAAAAAAGCAGGGAAACCACCTGCCAACAGCATCTGGCCATGGTCTCCGGGTTACAAACCGCAAATGCCCACTTTAAAAGAGATGTTTGGAGTGGAAAAATCTGCCGTGATTTCAGCAGTGGATTTGGTACAGGGAATTGGTGTTTATGCCGGAATGGAGGTGATTCATGTGGAAGGCGCCACGGGGTTGTACGACACCAATTACGAGGGAAAAGCGCAGGCAACTATGGAGGCGCTGAAAACCAACAATTTGGTGTACCTGCACATTGAGGCCAGCGACGAGGCGGGGCATGAAGGCGATGTGGAACTCAAAACCAAAACCATTGAATATCTGGACCAAAGGGTGGTGAAATATATCATTGAAGAAACCAAGAAAATGGACGAGCCGGTGGCCATTGCTATTCTGCCCGACCACCCCACGCCATGCGCTTTGAAAACCCACACCCGCGAACCGGTGCCGTTCCTGATTTTCAAACCCGGCATTGAACCCGACGAAGTGAAAGTGTACGATGAGTTCAGTGTAAAAAACGGGGCGCTTGGTTTGTTAAAAGGGGATGAGTTTATCCGGAAATTTTTGGAAATATGATGTTCAGCGGGTGACTCAAAGTTCACCTGCTGAATAGTTTTTATTACCTGGTGTTGATAGAATAATTCAGGCTCAAGCCAATATTGAAATGCGCTGTCGGCAATTTTTTATCCCGGTTGGTAAATTTATAAATCCATATTGTTCCGGCTTTCAGGTTAAATTTTAACTTCTCTCCTCCCAACCGTGTAAATAGCATGGGATGAAATAAAATACCGTTATCCTTTATTGCAGGGTAAGTATAATTCTTAAGAAGATCATCAACATAATAAATGTCGTAATAATTCCTGTCGGTAAGATTGGTCAACAAATATCCGGTTTTTAATCCAATGCCATAGTCGGTGTTGGCAAAACGGGTATTTACTTTACCAAAATTAAACTGGGTAAAGCCAAGCCAATAATTTCCGAAAAGATTCCCCGGTTTGGCATTATTATAAGCATCGCCGTACCCGTACCCAAATCCCGAATACCACTCCAAAATGATGTTATTTCCGGTATTTCTAAAATATCCAACAGCTCCCTGCACGTAGTGTTTATCGTCTGCACCGTAGCTGCCGAA
Organism: Mariniphaga sp.; assembly: GCA_041686935.1. Lineage (GTDB taxonomy): Bacteria > Bacteroidota > Bacteroidia > Bacteroidales > Prolixibacteraceae > Mariniphaga. The sequence continues at coordinate 247,469 of JAWLCW010000004.1, forward strand.
ACCCTGTACAGCAATTTTTTCAGTTAATCCGTAAGAAACTGTTGCGGTTGCATCCAATGCCCTTGAAATGCCGGCATCCACCCGCAAATCATTTTTTTCTTTAATCAGCGGAACGTCAATGGTATGAGGATATATGACGCAGCCGGAAGACAGAATAATTAAGATAAATATCGATGAAAACACTTTGAGTTTTTTTAGTAGTTTGAGTTTCATGGCATCAAAATCTGATTTACGGTTTTCGCTATTTGTGATTTTTAATTTTTGAAATTAAGACAAAAAGTTTTAAAAACCATATTTAATGCACTTTTCTTACTTTTGCAGGAGAATAAAACCGTATTATAATTTTATCGAATATTTTGACCATGAAATATTACAGTACCAACAAAAATACACCTGTCGTCACCCTGGAAGAGGCAGTAATTAAAGGTCTTGCAGCCGACAACGGGCTTTTTATGCCTGAGCGGATTGAAAAATTCGACCCGGATTTTTTTGAAAACATTCAGAACTTTTCATTTCAGGAAATAGCATTTGAAGTGGCCAAAAAGTTTTTTGGCGAAGATGTGGAAGAGGCCAGCCTAAAAGAAATCGTTTACGAAACACTGGAATTCGACTGTCCTGTTGTAAAAGTTACCAAAAACATCTGGTCACTGGAGCTGTTTCATGGGCCAACCCTGGCGTTTAAAGATGTGGGCGCCCGGTTTATGGCGCGGTTGCTCAACTATTTTTTGGGAGAAAATGACAAGCAGGTTCATGTGCTGGTAGCTACTTCAGGCGATACGGGCAGTGCCGTGGCCAACGGATTTCTGGGAGTGGAAGGAATTCATGTTCATGTTTTGTATCCCAAAGGAAAGGTGAGTAAAATTCAGGAATCGCAGTTTACCACGCTTGGGCAAAACATTACCGCTTTGGAAGTTGACGGAACTTTTGACGATTGCCAGCATTTGGTTAAAACAGCTTTTCTGGATGAAGAATTGAATAAAGAGTTGCTGTTAACTTCGGCCAATTCCATTAATGTGGCGCGTTTTCTTCCGCAGGCCTTTTATTATTTTAATGCGTATGCCCGGCTGAAGGAAAAGGGAGCACTCCAAAATAAAGAGCTCGTAATTTCGGTACCCAGTGGTAATTTCGGTAACCTCACTGCCGGTTTGTTTGCCCGTGAAATGGGACTTCCGGTAACACAATTTTTGGCAGCCAATAACGAAAATGATGTGGTTTACGAATATCTGAAAACCGGAAAATACACTCCCCGTCCTTCGGTGGAAACCATTGCCAACGCCATGGATGTTGGAACTCCCAGTAATTTCGCCCGTATTCTCGATTTGTATAACCATTCCCACGAAAAGATTTCGTCGGTAATAAAAGGATTTCGCTATACGAACGCTCAAATCAGAGAAACCATAAAAAAAGTTCTTGAGCTAACCGGTTATATCTGCGATCCACATGGAGCCTGTGGCTATATGGCTTTGGAAGAATTCCTGAGCCCGGGGCAGGTTGGAATCTTTCTGGAAACAGCCCATCCGGCAAAATTTACCGAAACAGTTGAAGATGTGTTGGGTAAAGGAACTCTAACGCTTCCTGAAAAACTCGCCGAATTTATGAAAGGTAAGAAACAAATCGTGTCGCTTAAAAACGATTTTTATCCTTTCCGGAACTACCTGTTGTCATTAAAATAAACAGTTGGCAAACTGAACTTTTTTACTTTAATAATGTTTCAGCTAACAAATTGGTTGAAATTTCGTATAGCTTTTATAAAAACTGTATTAATTTTGAGCTTGTTAATTTCGATTTGAAATTGAATTGATTTTTAAACCGATTGTGATAAGACCAACTTTATGAGACAACTGAAAATTACCAAGCAGGTTACGAATCGGGACACATTGTCGCTCGATAAGTATTTGCATGAAATTGGGAAGGTAGAGTTGTTGTCTGCAGAAAGAGAAGTTGAACTTGCCAAACGCATAAAAAAAGGAGACCGTGATGCCCTCGAAGAGCTGATTAAAGCCAATCTCAGGTTTGTTGTATCCGTTTCGAAACAGTACCAAAATCAGGGTTTGAGTTTACCAGATTTAATTAACGAAGGAAATCTGGGATTAATAAAAGCTGCCGAGCGCTTTGATGAAACACGGGGTTTTAAGTTTATATCGTATGCCGTTTGGTGGATTCGCCAATCTATTTTGCAGGCACTTGCCGAACAATCCCGAATAGTGCGTTTGCCTTTAAACAAAATTGGCTCCATCAATAAAATAAACAAAACGTTTAACCAACTGGAGCAGGAATATCAGCGCGATCCAACCGTTGATGAAGTTGCAGAATTAATGGAATCAACGCCAGAGGTGATTGAGGATGCCATGAATTTTTCCGGCGTACATGTTTCAATGGATGCACCTCTTCGTGACGAGGAGATGAATAACATGTATGATGTGATGCTTAATGATGATTCTCCAAGTCCGGATTCCGGGCTTATCAACAGTTCATTGCGGAAAGAGATTGAACGCTCCCTTTCCACTCTGGGAGACAGAGAGGCTGAAATTTTAAGGTACTATTTCGGCTTGAACTGCTCTCCTCCGCACACTCTGGAAGAAATTGGCGATGAATTTGGCTTAACGCGTGAACGGGTTCGTCAAATTAAAGAAAAAGCGATAAAAAAATTAAGAAATCAATACCGAAACCGTTTACTGAAAGCCTATCTCGGGCAATAACATTTTTATTTTATGACAAAACCAAAAATTGCACCTTCTATACTCGCAGCCGATTTTAATAATCTGGGAAAAGATATTCTGATGATTAATGAAAGCGAAGCCGAATTTATTCACTGCGATGTGATGGATGGCGTTTTCGTTCCGAATATCTCTTTTGGGATTCCCATAATTGAGCATGTAAAAAAAATTGCAGAAAAACCGCTGGATGTGCACCTGATGATAATTAATCCCGAAAAATACATCGGTGATTTTGCCCAAGCCGGTGCATCCTGGCTCACGGTACATTATGAAACCTGTTTGCATTTACACCGAACTGTTGATGAAATCAGGGAAAAGGGAATGAAAGCCAGTGTTTGCCTTAATCCGCACACACCGGTCAGAGTTTTGGAAGAGATTATTACAGACCTGGATATGGTACTTTTAATGTCGGTTAATCCGGGATTTGGAGGGCAGGTTTTTATTCAAAATACGTTAAAAAAAGTTCGTCAGCTTAAAAAACTTATAGTTGAAAATCATTCTGATTGTCTGATTGAGGTGGATGGGGGAGTAAATTATGAGACAGGGAAAAAGCTGGTTGAAGCAGGTACCGATGTTTTAGTGGCCGGAAGTTTTGTGTTTGGATCCGAAAATCCGAAAGAAACCATTCATAACCTCAGGAACATTTGAGATTTTCTATCGTCCGTTCGCATAGTACGGCATTTTTATTTTTTCCATCAGGTGTTAAATCTCTCAAAATACATTCTGCCAAACAATCCGAACATGAATTCCTAACTTCGGAAAGTTCATTTTTAACAGTGGTAATTTTGTTCCGTTTCTTTTTCGCAAGTTTCCTGTAACTTTTAAAACCAGCAAAACCAAACGCAAATGCTACTATTATATATGTAATGATTTCCTGAGCCATACTTTACATAAACAGAGTTACTATATAATAAACAAAAAATGCTGTTATCCAGGCCAGGCCGGTTGTGTAAAAAACCACAAATGATGCCCATTTCCACGAACCAGCTTCATTTTTAATGGTAGCCACTACACCCACACAAGGGAAATAGAGCAGAATAAAAACCAGAAATGAAAGCGCTGCGGGCATCGTAAAAACTTTTTGCCCCATTCGCTTTCCGGCAGCATGAGTTTCATTTTGTAATTTATTTTGAAGGTTGACAGTAGATTCGTCAGCTCTGCTTTGGTACAAAACACCCATGGTGCTTACCACAATCTCTTTGGCAGGCAGGCCCGCCACCAGGGCAATACTCATTTTCCAGTCGAATCCGAGAGGGCGCATAACCGGTTCAATTCCCTGTCCGATTTTTCCCAGGTAAGAGTTTATTAACCGGTCGGTTTCCCGAACCTGATGAATATTGGCAATCAACTCTTCTTTTTGTTTTTTACTGAAATCGGGGTTGGCTTCAATGGCATTAAGTTGGGCCAGAAGATGTTCTGCCTGACCTGTTTCTCTTGGAAAATAACCCAATGCCCAAATAATGATAACTCCGAGCAAAATGATGGTACCTATTTTTTTTAAGTAGTGCTGCGTTTTATCCCACATGTGATATATAATGTTTCGCAGCGTTGGCAACCGGTACGATGGCAGTTCCATAACAAAGGGTGTTTCTTTGTTTTTAAATACCGTTTTGTTCAGAATCTGTGCCGTTAAAAAGGCGAAAGCAATGCCCACTGCATAAATTCCGACTAAAATAAGGGCCTGATACTTTATGAAAAACGCTGAAATAATAAGGATATAAACCGGTAACCTGGCGCTGCACGACATAAACGGCACAATGAGCATGGTGAGAAGCCGGTCGCCGCGGTTGCGCATGGAGCGTGTGGCCAGAATTGCCGGTACATTGCAGCCAAAACCCATTATCAAAGGAATAAATGAACGTCCGTGCAGGCCAAACCGGTGCATAATATTATCCACGATAAAAGCCGCCCGGGCCATGTATCCCGATTCCTCCAGCAGCGAAATAAAAAAGAACAGGATGAGGATATTTGGCAGGAAAACCAGCACACTTCCGGCCCCGCTAATAATACCATCTGTAATAAGATCTTTCAGCATTCCATCGCGCATAATTCCTGAAATAAAGTTGCCTAAAGCCAGTACACCCATATCGATCCATTCCATCGGAACAGATCCCAGTTTAAACGTGGCATAAAACATCAGAAACAGAATTGCTGTAAAAATGGGCAATCCCCAAAACCGGTGGGTTAACACATCGTCAATTCTGTCCGACCCCGATTTCAGTTGGCGAAACGGATTTTTAAACGTTTCCTTTAACGCACCTGCAATAAAGGCATATTTGGCATCGGTAATCACTGTTTCACTTTGTTCGCTGTAAAGCGATTCAATTTTTTTTATTTCCCTTTCCGTAGTCTTTTTAATTTCTTCAAAATTGGAATAATCAGCCAGTAATTCGCGAACATGCGGGTCTTTTTCAAGCAGCTTCAGTGCAAGGAATCGCGAGGATATTTTATCCGTTATAGGTTTGTCTTCTCTTACCTTTTCCTTGATTTTCCGGATTGATTCTTCCAAATTTTTTCCATAATTGATATGTATATGGCGGGTAATTTTTTCTCTGCCCTCAAAAACCTCAATCACTTTTTCAATCAGGTTATCCAGCCCTATTCCCTTTGAACTGATGGTAGGGATAAATGGTATTCCGAGCAAACGTGAAAGTTCCCGGTAATTGAATTGTATTTTTTTCCGTTCCAAATCATCATACATATTCAGCGCACAAACAATACGCAAATCCATGTCAATGAGTTGTGTGGTGAGAAAAAGGTTTCGCTCTATATTGGAGGAGTCGATTACATTAATTACAATATCGGGAGTTTTTTTGTATATAAATTCCCTTACAAAAATCTCTTCGTTGGAATAGGCAGTCAGGCTGTATGTTCCGGGCAGATCGTAAAAATTAAACGAGTAACCTTTGGCTTTAAGCCTGGCCTTTTTTATATCTATGGTCACCCCGCTGTAATTTCCAACCTTTTCTTTCGATTTTGAAATGAAATTGAAAAGCGTAGTTTTTCCGCAATTGGGATTTCCCACCAGGGCGATGTTAATGGTGCGGGTTCGTTCCGATTGGTTTTCAAGCTGAATTTTCCGGTCGATTACCCCTTCGTAACTTCCGTTTTTCGAGGTTTCGAATTCACTGAGCGGAACCACTTCTATGAGTTCGGCTTCCGATTTTCGAAGCGAAACATTGTAATCCAGAATTTTAAATTCGATGGGACCTTTAAACGGGGCACTCTTGATCACTTTCACTTCTTTTCCCTTTACAAATCCCATTTCTGAAATCCGCCGGCGAAATGATCCGTGACCAAGTATTTTTGTAATGATAACTGTTTCCTGATATTTTACCTCACTCAACTTCACAAGTGGTCAGCCCTTCTTCTTTTTATTTAAATCAATTAAAAACAGGCAGGCAAAGATATTTAAATTCCATTGAATAAAAACATGATTTATTTAAACCTCATTTCTTAATGTAAGAAGTTCTGGCTATTTTTGCCGTTCAATTGAATTGAATGAAAGACGAAGAATTTTATAACGACATTCAGAAGATTTTTGAAGACCTGCCCGGTAACTTCAATATTCTGGAAGAACAAATCGATTTGGAGGTTCAGTTGAAATATTTTGAACTTTCAAGAAAGGTTAGGGAAGATGAATCGGAGAAAAATTACCTTGAATTTGCGGTTGAACTTTTTTCACCTGAAACCGAATTGAATCGGAAAAAAGAAATCCTTATAGGGCTGGCTGGCACAGACGATGTTAAAGCTTACCGTATTCTGGAAAAGTCTCTGGAGCAGATTGAATCTGGTTTAAGAAGCTGGGCTGTTTTGGCATTCCAGGAAAACCGGATGCTTATTCAAACTTCCCTGCTGGATGAACAGCAGTTTTTTATATCCACAGGGTTAGGAGGCAAAGGGAAAAAATTGCGGTATTATGTGGTTTTTATAAACAGCAACCGAAATAAAATTCTCACAAAAACGCAGCAAAAACTGGTTAAAGATGAGCTTGTTTTCGGTTTAAAACCGGAGGACGGAGAGTTTGAATCAATCGATTTTTCTGAAGGGTTTTCTGCATCGCAGGTGCTGCTGCCCGTTACCGCCGACATAAAAAAGATTTTCAGTAATGTGGTGGAAGAATGCAATCAGTTTGGCGATTTTCTTGAAGAAGATATGATTATTACCAACGTGAAGGTATTGTCGCGCAACGAAATACTGGACATTATCAATAAGCAAAATAAATTGGAATTGCCCGATGGACTGGAAGAAGAAGAAGATTAACGTAGCCATTCAGGTTCTTCCGGAAGCTGATGGAAAAATTAAATATGAACTGGTTGATGCAGCCATTGCAGCCATTCAGTCAACCGGTTTAAATTGTCAGGTTTGTCCGTTTGAAACGGTAGTGGAATGTACATTTAAAGAACTGCCCGGCTTGCTTGAAAAAGTGCATGAAGCCTGTAATAATGCAGGTACAGAACGTATGTTGACCAACCTCAAAATTCAGGTCGATTTTCACAAAAATGTAACAATCGGCGACAAAATGGAAAAGTACCGGTGAAGTTTTCCATTGTCAGGCAAAAAATATTATATTTGCACCGCTTTTTTAGAATATACGTTCTTAGAATATAAATGGACCTGTAGCTTAATTGGATAGAGCACCTGACTACGGATCAGGAGGTTAGGGGTTCGAGTCCCTTCAGGTTCACTCAAGAAAAGAAAGGGTTGCAGCGGTTTGTTGCAGCTCTTTTTTTAGTTTCTGGCAAATGATTTTCAAAAATGCAAAGAATGAATCCTGCTAAAGCTTTTGGAACGTTGGGAAAGTGAATATTACTTACGAAACGTAACTTCGGCAATACCTTCTTTGTCGTTAAAAAATTTCAAAAACAGCTTTTGTGCCAGCGCCCAGTTTTCCCTGTTGATACAGTACTTTATTTTTGGGGCTTCAATTTCCCCCTGGATTAATCCGGCGGATTTTAATTCTTTCAGGTGTTGTGATAAAGTGGATTTGGCTATAGGAAGATTGTCGGAAAGATCGCCGCTGTAGCAACACGACTGTTTCGAAAGCAGTTCCATAATATAAACGCGAACCGGATGCCCCAGTGCCTTGGCAAACCGGGCCAATTGCTTTTGATTCGTTGAAAATACTTCTTTTACCATTTTTTTAGCCTTGAACACAAATATAGTATAAAATGTCATAGATTGAATTTCGGTTTTTTTTCACACTTTTGCACCTTCGGAATTTAAATCAGACATGGAGAAATTTATTGATTTGCTTAAAAAGCTGATTACGACTCCCTCTTTTAGCAAGGAAGAAGAAAAAGCTGCTGAAATAATGAGGGAGTTTCTGCAATATGAGAACATTCCCTTCAAAGTTAAAAAGAATAACACATGGGCATTTAACAGGTATTTTACAAAAGGTAAACCGGTTATTTTACTGAATTCGCACATTGATACGGTTCGCCCGGCCAAAGGATACGTTCTCGATCCTTTTTTGCCTGTTGAAAATGACGACAAACTATACGGCCTTGGCAGTAATGATGCGGGTGGGCCGCTGGTGGCTTTACTTGCTGTTTTCCTTCATTTTTACGAGAGGGAAGACCTTCCTTACAACCTTATTTTTGCCGCAACTGCCGAGGAGGAAATATCAGGCAGGCAGGGCCTCGAAATAGTTTTGCCGGAGATTACTCCTATAGCCTTTGCCATTGTGGGCGAACCTACCCGCATGGAACTGGCCATTGCTGAAAAGGGACTACTGGTACTCGATTGTTATGCACACGGTAAATCGGGACACGCAGCACGAAATGAAGGCGAAAATGCAATTTATAAAGCACTGGATGATATTCAAAAACTCAGAAATTTCAAATTTGAAAAAGATGATGGAATACTTGGTGCTGTAAAAATTACTGTTACACAGATAGAATCTGGCACACAACATAATGTAATACCAGACATTTGCCACTTTGTTGTGGACGTTCGTACAAACGAGTTTTACTCCAACAAAGAAGCTGCAAACATTATTTCAGAATTGATACAGTCAGAGGTGAAGCCCCGTTCGTTCAGGTTGAACTCCTCAGGAATCAGTGTCGATCATCCATTCGCCCGAAAAGCTGCAGAATTGGGAATTCGTATTTATGGCTCGCCCACTACTTCGGACCAGGCCATAATTTCTTTTCCTTCGGTGAAAATGGGCCCCGGCGATTCGGCGCGTTCCCACTCTGCCGATGAATACATTTACAAAAGTGAAATTGTTGCAGGTGTTCAGCGTTTCATCGATTTACTGGAAGGACTGAAGATTTGAATTTAGCAGTTCATAGTCTCAGTCTCAGTTTGCAGTTTTTTGAATAACTTCATAATTTAGCGGTTTTACAATTTTTCAATTTCACAATTTATCCATGCAACCGAATAATCCACTACACGGAAAAACCCTTGAATCCATTATGGTTTACCTGGTAAGTTACTACGGTTGGGAGGAATTGGGAGAACATATCCGGATTAATTGTTTCAGGAAAGATCCCAGCATTAAATCGAGCCTGAAATTTTTACGGCGTACTCCCTGGGCACGTAAAAAAGTGGAAGATTTGTATTTATTTACCGTAAATAAGGCCGGTAATTAAAGGTTTTCACTGATAAAAACATACTGTTTACTGATTTTCTGAGAATTTGTACGCTGAACTCATTACACAGGTATAAAAATTGTAAGAAAGTTCAGAAATCAGAAAACAATTAAAAAATGAAAACAAATTTTACTTTATCCGTATTCATTGTCTCCATTCTTTTAGTTACCCAGTCCTGTTTTAGTCCGCAAAACGTAGTCCGGCTTCAACCCGAAAAAGAAGACGTAAAATGGCGTTATGGCCAAATGTTTGTTTCCGATTCGCTTTACGGAATTATTTACGAGGTGGGATTTGAGCACTTGAAAGAAAACAAATACTGGTTTGATTTTAATGTAACCAACTATTCGAATAAGCCTATTTTGATTGACCCTGCCGCCTTTTATATTCAGGCATATAACAGAAACAATCAACCTTTAACGGCAAACAGGATTAGCGCTGTCGATCCTGAAAAAGAAGTTCTTTCACTCGAAAAACAACTTTCGAAAAATAAAGCCCGGGAAGTGAATCACATCGGTTTGACTGTTTTGGCGGCTACTGCCGACATTGCCACCGGAATAGCGGTTGCAACCGACGATAATCCCCACAACAATCATGTTCGAACACATCTTTACCATCATGCCATCGCTACCGGAACACATCATGCCTTTCATTCCCAAAGCCTGAATGAAGTGATGGATTCCTGGAAAAGTTCCACCATCAGAAAAACGACTTTGGAACCCAATTACAACATGCAGGGGAAGGTTTTCTTCCCAGCCTTCAGGGAGGCTGCTTACATTAAGCTTTACCTGCCGGTTGACAGCCAGTTTATTGATGTGAAATATAAACAGATACAATATCCGGTGGAATAACCCTTGTTATTTTAAAATTTATTAAATCTCAGATTTATACCGGTTTACACAAAGAATTGGCACAAATTTTGAAATTCTTCGTACTGCAAAAAAAAAATAAAACGGTAAATGGAAAAATAAAGAACCTGTTTGCCAAACGGATGCAAAAAGAAGTTTGACAAACAGCCAAACAGAGGAGGGATAAACAATGAAAAAACCGGGTTTAAGAGCCATATTCCTGGCAATTTTGTTGATACATTTTTTTCCGGCTATAGTATTTTCACAGTATTTTGGCCGGAATAAACCAAGTTACAGAACCTTTAAATACGATGCTATTTATACCCCAAACTTCGAAATTTATCACTATTTAAAAAATGACTCATTCATTACCCAATTTGCTGAATGGGCTGAAGAATGGTATGCCATGCACCAGGGAATTTTCAGAGACACCATACGCGACAGGAATCCGCTTATTCTTTATTCCACCCATTCTGATTTTCAGCAGACCCGTGCTGTTGGAGGTATTATCGGAACCACAACCGGCGGGGTAACCGAATCGCTGAAAAACCGCGTGGTGATGCCGGTGGCGCCTACACTGGCCCAAACCGACCATGTGCTGGGTCATGAGTTGGTTCACGCCTTTCAGTTCAATAAACTGCTCAATTCAGACTCAATCCGGGGTTCTTCGCTCAACAATATTCCGCTTTGGATGATTGAAGGAATGGCAGAATATTTTTCCATTGGCAGCGTGGACCCCAACACGGCCATGTGGATGCGGGATGCTTTAGTGAATGATTATTTTCCCACATTGCGGCAATTATCTACTGAATCGAAATATTTTCCGTACCGTTATGGCCACGCTTTTTGGGCGATGATTGGCAAAACATGGGGCGATTCGCTGATTATGCCCATTTTTTCGAAGACCGCACGCTATGGCCTGGATAATGCACTCGATTCCATGCTCGGGTTTAATTCCAAAATACTTTCCGGACTTTGGAAAAATGCCATGGAAACCTATTACAGCAAGTTCATTGATGATTCTGCAACTTATGTCGCCGGAAATAAAATCATTTCACAAAAAAATTCCGGAAGATTAAACTTATCTCCCTCGCTGAGTCCTGACGGAAAATACCTGGCTTTTTTCTCTGAAAAGGATTTGTTTACCCTCGATTTGTACCTGGCTGATGCGGCGACGGGGAAAATTATCAGAAAACTTTCGAGTGTAACACGCAGCCATGAAATTGACGATTTCAGTTTTAATGAATCGGCAGGAACCTGGTCGCCCGACAGCAGAAAATTTGCTTTTGTTGTATTCCAAAAAGGAAAAAACAGGTTGGCCGTTGTCGATGTCAGGAGGGCAAGAATTACCGATGAAATTGAGTTGGGTGACATTGAATCTTTTTCAAACCCCGAGTGGTCGCCCGACGGCAGATATATTGCTTTTTCAGGACTTGTGGAAGGTATTGGCGATTTGTACCTGTATGATTTAAGAAACGGGAATATTATCCGGCTTACAGATGGTTTTTCCTCGAAAATCCATCCGGCATGGTCGCCCGACGGAAATTTGATTGTGTATGTTGACGAAGAAATAAACACAGACTTCAAAGCCAAAAAATTCAGTACCAGTTTAAAAATTATTGATATCCGTACAAAAGAAATTCAAAACCTGGAAATATTTCCCGGAGCAGATAATTTGAATCCCCGGTTTTCGCATGACGGAAAAACAATCTATTTTCTGTCCAATTCCGACGGCTTCAGAAATTTATTTGCTTATGAACTGGAATCGGATAAAGTGTTTCGCCTGACCCGGTTCAAAACTGGAATCAGTGGGCTCACACCTTTTTCGCCGGCAATGAGCGCAGCCATGGGCAGTGACCTGGTTGCCTACACCTATTACAATAACAATAGTTACGAAATTTACACAGCCACTTCTGACGACTTCCGGTATGTGGAAGTGGACAAATCACACGTTGATTTTGAGCCGGGAACTTTACCTCCGCTGAATCACAATTACAGCAATATTGTTGATGCAGCGCTTTATAAACGGTGGGAAAAGGATACGAGGCTTCATCCCGACTCAATGGAACAGGTTCCGTACAAACCGAAATTCAAACTCGATTACATTTCCAATTCAGCCGGAGTTGGCGTTTCCACAGGGGGAAGGTACAATTCAACAAACATGGCGGGCAGTGTGATGATGATTTTCAGTGATATGGTAGGAAACAACCAGCTCTATTCCATTTTGGCGCTGAATGGCGAGATTTACGATTTTGGCGGGCAGGTGGCGTATATCAACCAAAGCCGGAAATTTAACTGGGGATTATCGGCATCTCACGTACCATACCGTTTTGGAGATATGTTTTTCCGGCGCGATACCTTAACCTTCCGGTCGAAGGACAGCGAAGATTCTTATAAAGTGCCGGTTACCGACCTGGTGCTGGATTACATCCGGATGTTCGAGGACAACATTTCGTTTTTTACCTACCATGCCCTTTCCCAAACCCGCAGGATTGAAGCGGGAGCTTCAACAGCTTGGTACTATTACCGCATCGACCGGTACCATAACTATTACGACGATTTCGGATTTCCGGTGGCATACAGTAGAGAAAGAATGCCCGCTCCCGACGGAAATAACTACCAGAAAATTGATTTGGCGTATGTAACAGATAATTCCTATTTCGGTATGACAGCTCCCATGCGGGGCCAGCGGGCAAGGTACCAGATTGAGAAATATTTTGGAGCCGTTGATTTTTTTACGGGGCTTCTGGATTACCGGAAATATTATTTCATAAATCCAATAACGCTGGCTTTCCGTGGATACCATTACGGCAGGTGCGGAAGAAGTTCTGAAACCAATCTTGTTTCCCCAATCTATCTGGGTTATCCCTGGCTTATAAGGGGATACGAGAATTTATCGTTTTATGGAAACTGGGGCGACAATACCATTGGTTTTAATTCATTGAATTACTCCCATTTAAGTGGAAGCCGGGTGGCCGTAGTGAATGCCGAAGTACGCATTCCGATGACCGGGCCTAAAATGATTGCCCTTATTGGATCGAAGTATTTTATGACTGATTTGAACCTGTTTTTTGATGGCGGTTTGGCCTGGAATGCAGGCGACAAGCCAAAAATTACCTGGGAAAAAGAAGCTTTTAATCAGCGGGTTCCGGTTTTCAGTGCGGGGGCATCAGTGCGGGTAAATGTTTTAGGGGCCATGATTATCGAACCTTATTTTGCCATTCCGTTCCAGAATGGCGGCTGGCAGAACCGGAATTTTGGGTTGAACTTTGTTCCCGGGTGGTAATTATTTATAATGCCAGATTTACCACGGTAATTCCGGCGCCGCCAAAATCCACGTGCTCGTCATTAAAACTTTGTACCATGGGTTCGGAGCGTAGAAAACCGCGGATGGTTTCTTTCAGGATACCGTGCCCTTTGCCATGCAAAATGCGCAGTTGCGCCACTTCAAACATAATTGCTTCATCGATGAATTCCTGGATTTTGGGAATGGCTTCCTCGGCCCGCTGCCCGCGGATGTCGATTTCGGGTTTGAATGTGAGCCGCCTTTCCGAGTAATTGCTCAACAGACGGGTACCTGCTCCGGAACGAACACCTTTTTCCACTTTTTTGGCCTCGTTGTTGCTTAACCGTTCCACCTGCCGGCGGGGCAGAGTAATGATGAGTTGCCCGAAAGCCACCACTGCATTTTTTTCGTTTAGTTCAATGAGGTCGCCAATGGTTTGCTGCCCGGGGATTCGCACTTTGTCACCGGGTTTCAGTTCAATGCTTTTTTCAGGATTTTTTTTACTGATTTCTTTTTTCGATTCTGCCGGACGCTTTTGATTCCGTTTTTCTTCGCGCCGACGCAGTTTTTCCATTTTGGCATCAATGCGCAAATCGTCTTCAGAAGTGCTTTTTTCTACTTCAGTTTTCAGTTTCTCCAGCTTCTTCCGCTCCTGTTTGGTTTTTTCTTTTTCAGCCTGTGCTTTTTTAATTTCCAGAATCGTATTTTCGATGCGCTTATTAACCCCAGCCAACAATGTTTCTGCATCTTCCCGTGCTTTTTTCAGGATTTCCTTTCGTTGCTTCTGGGTTTCCTTCAACTCGGTTTCATAACTGGCTGCCATGTTGTCGAGGATTTTTTCCACTTTCCTGATTTTTTCCCGTTTGATTTCCCAGTACCTTTTGTCGCGGTTAATTTTTCGCAGGTTTCGGTCGAAGTCGATGTGTTTTTTGCCCACTTTCTCCGTGGCTTTATCCAGAATTTCCTCCGGAAGGCCAATTTTTCGTGCAATTTCAAAGGCGAAAGAACTGCCTGGTTTGCCAATTTCAAGCTGAAAAAGCGGATTCATATTTTGGGAATCGTACAGCATTGCGCCGTTCGCAATCCCCTCTGCTGAGGAGGCAAAGTGTTTCAGATTAGTGTAGTGGGTTGTAATAACGCCAAAAGTGCGCAATTGATTCAGTTCGTCGAGAATGGCTTCGGCAATGGCTCCTCCCAGCATGGGCTCTGTTCCTGTTCCGAATTCATCAATGAGCACCAGCGTGTTTTCATTGCTGTTTTTTACGAAATGTTTCATGTTCAGCAGGTGCGAGCTGTAGGTACTCAAATCATTTTCCAGCGACTGTTCATCGCCGATGTCAATAAAAACCTGTCGGAAAATACCGGTTTTGCTGGCTTCGTTTACAGGGATGAGCAATCCGCATTGCAGCATATATTGCAGCAATCCCACTGTTTTCAGACAAACCGATTTTCCGCCGGCATTGGGACCCGAAATAAGTAGTATGTGATTTTTTTCGTCGAGGTGAATGTTGAGCGGAACGATTTTCCGGTTTTCTCTTTTCAGCGCCTGTTGTAAAAGTGGATGCACAGCATGGTGCCACTGAATCAAAGGTGTTTTATGTATTTCGGGTTGAATCGCATTGAATTCCACAGCCAGCAAAGCTTTGGCCCGGATAAAATCGATTTCTCCTAAAAAATCGTAAGAAAACAGAAGGTCGGACAAATAAGGCCTGATGTCGTTGGAAAATTCGGTTAAGATGCGCACAATCTCCCGGCGTTCGGCGTATTCCAGTTCGCGGATTTCATTGTTCATCTCCACTATCTCGTTTGGTTCCACATACGAGGTCTTCCCTGTGCCCGATTCATCGTAAACAATTCCTTTTATTTTGCGTTTGTTTCCCGCAGAAATGGGGATAACAGCCCGCCCGTCACGTATGGAAACCGAAGCGTCTTCATCAACCAGCCCGTCTTTTTGCGCCTGTTTTAAAATGGCATGGAGCCGCTTCGAAATGTTTGACTGTAGTGAAAGAATGCCTTTCCGGATTTGTGCCAGTTCGGACGAGGCGTTGTCGCGTATTTTGCCAAACTTGTTCAGGATGGCATCAATCCGGTCGTAAATGTACGGAAAAACCTGCACCTGTTCGGTTTTCTTTTTCAATAGCGGAAAAACATGTTCTTCCTGTTTTATAAAAAACTGCACAATGGCCCTCACTGATTCCAGCGATCGTTTCAAATCGAATAACTCTTCCGCCTCCAGAAAACGGCCTTCAATCCGGATTTTTTGCAGAGCGTTGCGCAAATCGTAAAAGTGACTCGAAGGAAAATTTTCCACTTCGCGAATAATCCGGCAAAACTCGTTCACCTCGCCCAACTGTCGCGAAATGGTTTCAAAATCATCCTGAAAATGCATGGCATCCACCCACTCGCTTCCCATTGGGCTCAGGCATTTGTTGTGCATCATTGCCCGGATACGGTCGAAGCCCACTTTTTCTTCAAAATGTTGCGGATAAATGTTTTGCATTATATCATATTAAAACCGGTGCAAAAGTAGGGAAAGATGTTTAAAGTTCAATACCGTGAGTTTAGTCTGTATTGTAGGAATACATTTGGCTGTTGTAAGCATTTAAATCCATAAAATAAAGTCGGTCTTTCAGAAAGAAAACAGAAATCAGGGAACTATGATAAATTGGCACTGGAATTAAGGAAACCGGTATCCATCTGTCATTGCCAGTATCGTATCTGTAAATTTTTTCCTCATAATTCAAATCGCAAACATATCCGTAGTTTTTATAAATGAAACCAAAGCAATGGCCGTAAAAGCTCCTGCTGAAATTATTTTCCGTTTTTTCAAGCCATGTATCTTCTGTGTCGTCGTATTGAAAAGTTTTTCCGTAGGTAACCATAAACACCTTGTTTTCACTTAAAAAAGCATATCCGAATGAATTCGTGAACGTTTCAGGGAAATTATTCAGTTTTTCATACTTTTCATCCGCAAAATTACATTTCCAGTGTTCCCCGTTGCCGGTAATAATATGTATAGCGTTATTGAATTTGAAGGATGTAGCATTTGTGAATTTAAAAGGTAGATCTTGTTTTCTATGCCATTGCCTGTTTTTTATATTGAACGACCAAAACTCTTCCTGTAAATTGAAACCCCAGTGGCCTCCAACCAAATAAAGTGTATCGTTCAGTACAATATGCAAACTGTTTTCGTATCTGTCTGCAGGATGCGAAGCAGTAGTTTCCTCGCTCCACTTGTCAGTTTGCGGATCATAAATATGGATAACGTCTCTGAATTGTTCAAGCACATAAGCATTGTTGTTCCAGGTAAAAACCTTTTCATTTTGTATTGAGTATGGTATGCTTGTTCTTTTATCCCATGCCGGTAAAATGGTATAGCTTTCATCATACTCAGCGGATTTCAGGCCATTCACAATTTTAATAATTGCCGGATATTCATCAAACAGCGAAAAATACGGTTGGGAAGGAACTACCGCTGTTATTTCAGTATCACTCACAGTTGTTAAAAATGCCTTTTCCGTTCCAAAATAGACTTCAGTTTTTTCTCCGTTTTTTGTGAAATTTCTTCCGGAAATGGTAATATACTCACCGGAGTAGTCTTTAAGTGACGAAATGCCGGTAATGTCCGGCCCTTTGATGGTAAATTTTTCACGGCTGATAACCGAATCCTCTCCGGCAATAATTTTAATTTGTGCCTCTCCAACAAAATCAGATTCAGGAATTTTAAATACGATGGTATCGTTGCCCTGGAAAAGTATTTCGGCATGCTGTCCGTTGACTGCTATTTTATTGCGTTCGGGATTGAGACTAAAATACGAACCTGTTACTGTTATAGTAGTGCCATCAAACCCCTCATTCGGTGAAAAGCTTTCAATGACCGGCGATTTTGATCCCTTGCTTAAAAATTCAATTTCATTTCCCAAAATCAAAAATTCAGAGGTTTGAACATACGCCCTGTACGTATAAACTTCGTTAATTTTCAGGTCGGATGAAACATGTAGCGAAAAATCACCAATGCTTTTTTCACCACTTATAGAGTATGTGAATTGAGCATCGGAATTTCCCCATTTAAAGCCATAATCTGATAAGTTAGTTTTGGCTTTTACTATTATTTCGGCCGAAAATGTAACTCCGCCAGAATCAGCATTTTCAACAGGCTTTGAAATAACAACCGGAAAATCTTTGGGCTGAATTTCAGCTTCCTGTTCACATCCGGTAAAAGACAGCATTAAACAGAGAACGATATATAATGTTGCCCTTTTCATATTAAAAATTGAAACCTGTTATAAACTGCCAGTCCGAAAGTTTTAACGATCTTACATCTCCCGAAAGTCTGTTATGGCGGACTTCGAAAGAAATCGTATTTCGGTAGGTGAGGTCATATTCCAGTCCCCCTCCGAATGCATACCCGGTCTGCCAGTTGGCGGGCCGGGGAGCATTTTGGATGATATCGTATTCAATCACATTTCCATGGATTATCGTTTCTAAAAGTATTGTATTGTTTTTCAAATGATAATTCACAATGCCGCCCATATTTACAAACGGTCTTATTTTAACCGACGGATATGAATAGCGAATAAGAACAGGCAATTTTAGTGAGCTTGTGTTAATAACAAAATCGATTTCCATATCATCTAAACGTTCATTATGTAAATACCCATGGCTGGAATGAGACAGTTCAACATGCAACGAAAAATCAGGTATTCGGATAGGCACGTCCAAAAAAAGTCCATACAGGAATGCCCCTTTTGGAGTGTAATCCAACAAATTCAGATAATGGACTGCGGGGATGGAAGGTCCGGAAAATTTAGAAAATTCGTACCCCGCCAAAATACCAAATTTAATATGTGGAAATGGCCTCCGGACACATTTGTTGTATCTTTCTATAAACAGTGATAACGAGTGTTTGTTAAACCGTACCAGTTTAACAGCGTCATTTACAGCGTTGCAATCAGCAGCATAGTTTTCCAGTATATTTCTGAAGTATCCGGCACTTCCTTTTTCTCCTTTCGGTATTCGCACAATTCCGTCATTGTTATTTTCCACGAAAAATGTTTGATCATGATAATCAGAATAAAAGTAGAGGTTGGTTTCTCCTTGTACCAATTGTTCAAGAAATACCATTTTTGAGGTATCTCCATCAATGATTTTTTTTGAGACAAATACTTGGTCTGAATTTAACCATGATATTTTGTGAAAAAAAGGGACATTTGATTTGATAAAGCCGTATTCTGAAATTTCATCAGGATACATTTTAATTATTTCATCTCCTTTTACTAATTGCATGTACCTGGAATTCAATAGCGGACCACCATCTTTTAATCTAACTCCTGCGTTCATGCTTGTGTCGGTTTTGAAGTAGCCAATCTGGCTAAAAACCAGTTGCGGCAATAACCAGAAAATCAGAACGGCATAAATTGACTTTTTCATTTTGCAGGGCAATTAAAAAACAATCAAATCCCGGGCGAATTCTTTCCCGGAAAATGTTCGTACCACTCTTTCCAGAAAAGCTGCACCTCGTTTTTCATTTCCTTATGCAAAGTTAATATTCCAATAAGATTGGGAATGGTCATCAAAGCTATTGTGATACCTGACAGTGTCCAAACGATGGTAGTGTCGGTAAACGAAGCCAGGAAAAAACCGAGCACATACAGAATTCGGTAGTATATAATTCCCTTAATTCCAAACAGATAAGTTACCGCACGGTCACCATAATACGACCAGCTAATGGCGGTGGAAAAGGCAAAAAGCAGCAGACCGATGGCTACGATGTATTTACCGTAATCGCCCAGCCAGCTACGGGTAAATGCAACTGTGGTTAACGGTGCGCTGTGCAACAGTGAGTTGCCTGTGAGGGAAAGTCCCGACTGGCTCACCAGTTTTCCCGAATTAAAAGCAATGATTCCGGTAAACGGCTCGTTGTTTGCCCAAACCATTACATTTTCGGCTACCGAGCGGGCATGTAAAATGGTTGGCTGGTTCTGAATGATTCCTTCCGAAACTTCGAGATTCCCGTTAAAAAGCGGCAGTCTGATTTCGCCTGCCAGAAATTCGTACAGTTTTTCCTGGTCGGCAGCATTAGATTCATCATATTCACTCTGCAACACCATCAAATCGGTTTCCTGGAAACGGTTGGGCAGTTTTTCATTCCAAACTCCCGAAGAAAGCAATACCAAACCGGTAAGTGTACAAATAATAATGGTGTCGATAAACGGTTCGAGCAGGGCAACGAGTCCTTCAGAAACCGGTTCGTGAGCGCGTGCAGCAGCATGAGCAATGGGTGCAGAACCCTGTCCTGCTTCGTTGGAAAACAATCCCCGGTTAACTCCGCGGTTAAATGCAAAAGCAATACTTCCGCCCAAAAAGCCGCCAACAGCAGCCGTTCCGGTAAATACGTCACCCACAATAGCTGCAATTGAAGGAATAATATTCTGGTAATTGAAGAAAATAACCAGCATGGCGCCTGTAAAATAAATCAGTGCCATAATGGGTACCAAACGCGAAGTTACCATTGCAATGCGCTTTATTCCACCTAAAATGACCAGCGCCAGCAAAACGGCCAAAACACCCCCTGTAAGCACATGGTTCAGGCCAAAAGTTTCATATAGTGAATTCGAAATACTGTTTATCTGGGGCAGATTTCCGGTGCCAAATGAGGAAAAAATGGTGGCTATGGCAAACAGCGCGCCCATCACAGTTCCTGTTTTTATTACTTTTTTGTTTTTCAGCTGAATATTGAGTCGTTTGCGCATATAATACATGGGACCACCGGTAATGGAGCCGTCGGCAGCTTTTTCGCGGTATTTGTGCGAAAGGGTGACTTCCACGAATTTGGTAGTCATACCTACGGCGGCAGTCATTAGCATCCAGAAAAGCGCTGCCGGTCCGCCCAAATGAATGGCCAGCGCCACCCCGGCAATGTTGCCGGTACCCACGGTTCCCGAAAGGGCAGTGGTAAGCGCCTGAAAATGGGAAGTGTCGCCTTCGTCGCCTTTTTTGTCAAATTTTCCCAAAACTATACGAATCGAGTGTCTCAGGTAGCGGAATTGCGGAAATTTCAGATAGATGGTAAAAAAAAGACCGGTGCCGAGCAATAAAAAAACGAACCATTGTGATCCGCCGATCTGATTATCGATTACTGATAAGAAATTGTTCAATTCGTTCATTTCAGGTTCATTTTTTTTAATTCCGGCTAAAAATAGCAATCTATTTCATAAATTAGCAACATAATTTTTAAAAGTAAAGATCATGCTGCCAAGATTTCTTTTAGCCGACAATTCATTGGAAACACCCGAAACCATTTTTGTGGTCCATACCGAAACGCCGCGTTTTATTATTGAAGCCGACATCGACGACTTTGAAAGTAACCAGCAAATCCACTGGATTGACGGTGAACCGGGCGATGAGAACTTGATTGCCCAATTAATTAACGAAGCCGAAGAGTTTCTGGAAAAAGAGTTTGAAAACGAAGAATTTCTGGACAGCGACGAAGAAGAATAAGCTATGGAAACCACAAGTCAGCCTAAAAAACTTTACCGCTCCCGCGACCGGATTCTGGGTGGTGTGTTAGCCGGATTTTCAGAATATATTTATGCCGATAAAACGGTGGTACGACTGGTTTATGCCCTGGTTTCCATTCTTTCTGCCGGTTTTCCCGGACTGCTGATTTACATTATTGCCTGGATTGTTATTCCTGAGCGGCCTTTGGAACATTAATCCTGGTTTTTCCTGTTTTTTTTACTACCAGAAAAGCGCCTGAAATTACCAGCGATGCGCCAAAAATGGTTGCCGGCGAAAACCGTTCGTGTGCAATCCAGTCCACACTCAGGTAAGTCAATATGCCCATCGTAATGAAAGTTATGATGGGGTTCAGGAAAATAATGACGCTCACTTTGCTGGCTTCGATAAACCTCAGTGCCTGCGCCAGACAACTGTAAGCAATCAGCGTATTTACTCCCAAAAAAACCAACAGCAGCCACCAGGTCCAGTGCAATTGAAACACCGGCGCCAAATTAATTACCGGAAAATAAATGAGGGTGGGGAGGCCAAACAGAAACAGGTTGAGCATGGGCGCAGAATATTTTACTACCAGTTTTTTCTGCATCACCGCGTAAACCGTCCAGGCCAGAGCGCCGCTCAGTGTAAACAACACACCCAGATTGTACTGCTCTTTTCCTTCGAAAAATGCCCGGAGTTGGTCGTTGTAAAAAAAGGCAAACCCGGACAGTGCAACAAAAAAGCCAATCATCTGCACCCGGGAAAGGCGTTCTTTAAAAATGACAAACCCTGAAAGGGCGAGCATCATGGGGCCAAACTGAATAAAAAGCTGTGCATTGCTGGGTGTGGTGTATTGAATGCCCAGCATAAAACCCAGGTAATTCCAGGAAATTGCCAATGCAGCAATAATAAGCAACAGCGGAGGTTTTACCAGAATTTTCAATGACCGCGGATTTCGGTACAACTGCCAACCCAGCAAAAAAGTAAATGCCACAAAAAACCGGAACCAGACAATGGTTTTCGGATCGACTTCACGCACGGCAACTTTTAGCGCAATGGCCAGAAATCCCCAGAAAAAGGCAGTAACTGCCGCATAAATGACTCCTTTTGTTTGATTGGACATTTATTTTTGAATGCAATAAATTATTTATTCAATTGAAGGACAGCAGTCAGATTTTGATTGATATGCTGCATGTAACTGGTTTCAAGTGTTCCAATCCGTCCCCAAACCAAATCTTTGTCTATGGTGGCAAATTTGGTCAAACGAATTAACGATTCTTTTTTCAATCCATTTTCAACAGTTGGCTGAACCACAACATCGTATTTTTCTTTCCACTGAATCTGAGTTGTAATGAAACAAACTGTTACATCATAATTTGATTCAATGAGAATCAGGGCCGGGCGATATTTATTACCTGAAAGGTCGGTAAAAGGAAACGGAACCAGAATGATGTGACCTTTTTTCACCGGTACTTTTCTTTTAAATCATTTACCGAATACAATTCTTCCTCATTTTTTAAATATTCAAAAGCTTTTGAATCGGAAGTCAGTTTTTGAATGCCTTCAACAAGCAGTTTGTCGTCAATGCGGCTCATCACAAAATCCACGAAATCTTCAACCTGCCGGAGTCTGTCCAACGGTAACCGATTGAGTTTTTTTACTGTTTCATCAATGATTGTTTCCCGTTCCATCTTTTTTTCTTTTCCGTAAAGTTAAAAAGAAAACGCTACTTACGCAATTCGGCGCCCAGCTCGCGCCCGAAGGTTGCAACCAGCTTTTGTATGGTTTTGTCGATCTGTTTTTCGTTGAGTGTGTGCAGGTCATCACGCAGGATGAAACTTACCGCATACGACTTTTTACCTTCAGGAATGCCCTGGCCTTCATACACATCGAAAAGCCCGACCTCTCGCAAAATTTTCCGTTCGGTTTTGAAAGCCAGTTCCTCAATCTGCTGAAATTTCAACTGCTTGTCGATGAGCAGTGCCAAATCGCGGCGCACAGCGGGAAATTTTGGCAATTCCTGAAATTCCACCTTGTGCTTTCCCCTGCGCATCATCACGGCTTCCCAGTTGAAATCGGCGTAATATACCGGCTGTTCCACCTCAAATTTTTTCAGGAACTTTTTCGCCACCATTCCCAGTTCCAGCACCGTTTTGTTGTTTTCCACATAAGTTAGTCCTTCAGAAAACAGTTCGTTCTGTGTTTCCGAAACTTTCAGCATGCTCAGTACAAATCCCATCCGTTTCAGGATGTTTTCGGCGATGGATTTCAACTGAAAAAAGGAAGTGGATTGTTGTTCACCGGTCCAGCTTTCAGCTGATTTGGCTCCGGTAATAAACAGTCCCAGATGTTCTTCCTCGCGGTAATTTTTTAACGGATTTTCCTTCTGTTCGGTGCCTTTAAAAAAGTAGCAGTTGCCGAACTCGTACAGTTTCAAATCCCTGCTCTGGCGGTTGGCGTTGTAAGCCACACATTCCAGTCCGCCAAACAATAAGGTCTGGCGCATGCCTTTCAAATCGGCGCTGAGCGGGTTCAGCAGGTTTACGGTCTGCTCCGCTTTATATTGTTCCAAACCTTCGTAATAGCCGGCTTTGGTGAGCGAGTTCGACCAGATTTCGTTGAATCCCTGCGCCGTAAGCATTTCGGCCACCAGATTGCGCACCTGGTCGGGGTCGGGTTGCCGGGCGTATTGCAGCGACGCTTTTACCAGCGACGGAATTTCCACGTTGTTGTATCCGTAAATGCGCAGGATTTCCTCAATTACGTCGGCTTCGCGCTGCACATCCACGCGGTAGGGCGGCACAAGCAGCGACAAACCGGTTTCGGTTTCGTTCTCCAATTCGATTTCCAGCGAGGTGAGTATTTTTTTGATGGTCTTTTTTCCCAAATCTTTGCCTACCAGCCGAGTGATATTTTTGTAGCTGACCTGAACTTTGAAGTGTTCAGCGGGCTGCGGATAAACGTCCACAATTTCCGATGAAATGGTTCCCCCGGCAATTTCTTTGATAAGCAGTGCCGCCCGTTTGAGCGCGTAAATCACGCCGTTGGGGTCGGTACCGCGTTCAAAACGGAAAGACGCGTCGGTATTCAGTCCGTGGCGGCGGGCGGTTTTACGAATGAAAACCGGGTCGAACCAGGCACTTTCGAGAAACACGTTCTGGGTACTTTCCTTCACGCCCGACTGAATGCCGCCAAATACACCACCTATGCACATGGGCGTTTCGGTGTTGCAAATCATCAGATCGTCTTCATGCAGTTCGCGTTCCACTTCGTCGAGCGTGGTGAATTTTGTTCCCGCAGGCAGTGTTTGCACCACCACTTTTCCGCCGGTAATTTCATCGGCATCGAATGCGTGCAGCGGCTGACCGGTTTCAAACAGCACGTAGTTGGTAATATCCACCACGTTATTGATGGGCGTGTGGCCAATGGCTTTCAGCCGGTTTTTCAGCCAGCCGGGCGACTCTTTTACCGTTACGCCTGAAATGGTAACACCGGAGTACCGTGGGCACGCTTCCGGGTTTTTTATTTCCACCGGAATTTCCAGGTTTTGGTTGTCCGTTTTAAAATGGTCAACCGGAATGCGCTGATATTTTGTGGGTTTTGTTTTGTTCAGAAAAGCGGCCAAATCGCGGGCCACGCCAATGTGCGAACCACCGTCGATGCGGTTGGGCGTGAGGTCGATTTCAATAACCCAGTCGGATTTGACGTTGAAATATTCTTTGGCCGGTGAACCGATTTCCACCGTACCGGGCAGCACAATGATGCCTTCGTGGTCGGTACCGATGCCGATTTCGTCCTCGGCGCAAATCATACCTTCGGAAACTTCGCCGCGGATTTTTACCCGTTTCAGCGTGAGCTCCTGGTCGCCCATGCAGAGCGTGGTACCCACCGGCGCTACGACCACTTTTTGCCCGGCAGCCACGTTGGGCGCACCACAAACGATGTTCAGCAGTTGGCCGGCGCCAATGTCAACGGTGGTTTTGCTCAGGTGGTCGGAGTTGGGGTGTTTTTCGCAGGTGATTACCTGGCCCAGCACCAGTCCTTCCATGCCGCCTTTTACGGTTTCCACCTCTTCCACGCCGGCCACTTCCAACCCGGTTTGCGTTAAAATTTTTGCCACCTCTTCAGGCGATTCATCCAGTGTGATATAATCTTTTAACCAGTTGTACGATATCTTCATGATAAAAAAATGCTTTGCCGTTTTACGAAGCCACAAAAATAGAGATTTTATGCGGAAAGCGGGGCTTTGCGTTTCAATAAATTCTGATTCGTGCTTGTTCTTTTGGCGACATTGCATGAATGATTACACGAATTGCACATCACTTTTCTACTCCAGGAATTAAATTATCTTTATCGGATTCTTTCAAAATAGCAATTTTAAATGGCGAAAAAAATCGGTTTGATTTTTATTCTTTTTCTTTTAGCCCTGTTTCAGGCAGGCGATGTATTTGCTCAGGTATTTGTTGTGGGCGGTGATTCTGATTATGCGCCTTTTTCATTTATCGATAAAACAGGAAATCCCAGCGGACTGGAAATTGATGTGCTGGAAGCCATTGCGGCTTCAGGTGATTTGAAATTGAGCTATCATCTCAGCAGGTGGGACAGTGCGTTGGCTTATATTCAAACAGGAAAAACGGATATTATTGTTGGAATCATTTTTTCTGAAGAACGGGAAAAGTGTCTCGATTTTACCATTCCTGTTCATACAGAATACTATTCGATTTTTATCCGCAAAGATTTGCCGTTTAAAGATTTGTCGAGCTTATACGAATACAAACCAGCGGTGTTGGACATGGATGCTTCCATCGAGAAGTATCTTGTTCCTATGGGGTTGCTCAATGATTATGTTTCGGCCATTTCAATACCTGAAGCCTTTTCTGCAATAGAACTGGGATTGGCGGATTATGTGTTAGCCCCAAACCTGCTTGGCTTAAACGAGATTGAAAAAAACAACTATCAAAACATTGAAATAAAAGGACCGTCGATAATTCCCAGTATTTATTGCATGGCGGTAAAAAAAGGCGATACCCAGTTACTGAACATTTTGAATGATGGAATCTTGGAGTTGCGAAAGAATGGAAAACTTTCAGAAATACAGGAAAAATGGAGGGTTTATGAACCAGATGACCATAGCTACAGGGGAATTGCCAGAAATATTTGGATTGTTTTTATAATAGCAGTTGGTTTATTCATTCTTGTTTTTATATGGGTCTGGCTACTTCGCAGGCAGATTAAAAAACAGACAGAAAGTATAAATCTTAAAAATCAGGAATTACAAAAAAGCGAGGAAAAATTCAGGGTTATAACTGAAAACTCGAGCGACATCATCTGGCATTTGGACAGTAATTTTCTTCTCACCTATATCAGTCCGGCCGACGAAAGAATTCGAGGGTTCAAAAGAGAAGAAATTATTGGCAAATCCCTGTTTTCAATTTTAAAACCCGAAGGAATTGAATTACTGAAGGAGGCGAATAAAAAACGAATCGCTGACCTGAGCAAGGGTATCAAATCAGCCCCGGTGATTTATGAGTTGGAAGAACTTTGTAAAGATGGCAGTTATGTTTGGGTTGAAGCCACTGCAACAGCATTTTATGATCAGGATGGTAAAATTTCAGGTTATCATGGGGTATCGAGAGATATTTCAGAACGAAAAAAAGCGGAACTGCTGCTTAAAGAACGGGAAAGCCAGTTGAGGGAACTCAATTCCACGAAAGACAAACTTTTTTCAATTATAGCGCACGACTTAAGAAGTCCGTTTAATGCCATATTAGGCCTGTCGGAACAATTAATTGAAAACATAAAAGAATTTGAAGTTGCTGAATCTGAAAAGTACCTTCAATTCATCAATTCATCGGCCAAAAACACACTTATTTTACTTGATAATTTGCTAACCTGGGTAAAATCACAAACCGGAAAAAGTATTTATAAACCGGATAAAATACATTTGCCTGAAATTGTCAGAGAAATTGTAGAGGTATCAAAATCGTCTGCAAAAATTAAAGATATATCATTACGATACGATTATAATATTGATTTTGAGGTGTATGCGGATGTGAACATGTTGAAAACAATTTTACGCAATCTTATTTTCAATGCTATAAAATACACGCACTCAAATGGAAAAATCGTTATTTCCGCAGCACAAAATCAAAACAATATTGAAATTACGGTTTCTGATAATGGAGTGGGTATGAGTGAAGAAACCCAAAGTAAATTATTTAGAATTGATACCAACATCACAACTCCCGGAACAGCAAACGAAAAAGGTTCAGGTTTAGGCTTAATACTGTGTCAGGAATTTGTAGAAAAACATGGCGGGAAAATTTGGGTTGAAAGTGAATTGGGAAAAGGGAGTGCTTTTACATTTTCGTTGCCTGTTAAGTAATTTTACATTTACCCTACGTACCGGCGGCAGACAAACATTGAAAAAGAATTTGGTGTACATTGACAGGAAAGTAGCTTGCAAGCGGCTACTAACCCTGCACACAAAACGTATGCAATACCAAAAATAAACTTAACCAAAAATAAAAATGGCAATTCTAACAACGAGAACAAAAGAAAAAGGTACAATAGTTTTACTTTTGGTATAAATTTTCAAGAATGAAAAAACTACTCTTTTTTTTGAAAGAATTGAAAACCACGTTCTGGTTTGTTCCTGTTCTAATCATCATTTTTTCCATCCTGTTATCCTTGGGAGTGGTTTATTTAGACAGCGCCGTCAATCTGCCACAAAATAAAATAACGCGTTTATTTTTGGTGAACAGTTCCGATTCTGCCCGAAGTATTTTATCCACCATTTCGGGGGCAATGATAGGTGTGGCCGGTACGGTTTTTTCGGTGACACTGGTGGCGTTAACCCTGGCCTCTTCGCAATTCGGGCCGAGGCTCATCAAAAATTTCATGTATGTGCGGCTCAATCAGGTAGTGCTGGGGTCGTACATTTCCACCTACCTTTACTGCCTGCTCGTTTTAACCGCCATAAAAGAGGGAGACTATACTTTTATTCCGGCGTTGTCAATTCTGGTGGCCATATTTACTGCCATGGCCAATATTATTCTGCTCATTATTTTTATCCACCGGATTGCCATCAGCATTCAGGCAGATAAAGTGATTTCTGAAATTTCGAGGTTTATTTCCACGCAGGTTAAAACATTGTTTCCTGCAAAAATGGGGGAAGAATCGGAGAGTGAGAAGAGTCCCGACATTGCGACCATTAAATCAGACTATTCAAAAACAGTTTCAGTAAAATCGCACCAAAGCGGTTATCTGCAGTATATCGACAGTGAAACGTTGATGAAAAACATTACCCGGAACAATGCACTGCTTGAGTTGCACTTCAGGCCCGGAGGATTTTTGGTGGAAGGTTTGGAAATAGGGCTGCTTTTTTCAAACGAAAAAATAGAAAAAGAGGAAGTGGATAAAATTTTGAAGCAACTGGTAATAGGCCCAACAAAAACCCAGCAGCAAGACCTTGAATTTTCTATTCATCAGATGGTTGAAATAGCTGTGCGTGCGCTCTCACCAGGAGTGAACGACCCCTATACAGCCATTGCCTGCATCGACAATCTGACGGCAACGATGAGCTATCTGGCCACCATAAAATTCCCCTCGAAGTACCGGTTCGATGACGAAAACAAACTCAGGGTAATTGCCGATACGATGGACTTTGAAGGCATTCTGGACGCCGCCTTTAATCAAATTCGTCAGTTTTCGGCAGGAAGCACCGCAGTCATCATCCGGCTGATGGAGGCTTTGACAACCATTCATAAATTTGCAAAAAATGAAAAGTACAGACTGGCAACAGTTAAACATGCAAATATGGTTTTGCGTATGGGCAGGGAATCCATAAAAGAAATGAATGACTTTAGTGACCTTGAGAAAAGAGCAGAAAAAATCATTAAAAAACAGGAGAAAACGTAAAAGATGAATTGGATTATTTTAACCATTGCCGGCTTGTTTGAAGTGGCTTTTGCTTTTTGTTTGGGAAAAGCAAAATATGCCACAGGTGTTGACATGTATTTATGGTATGCCGGCTTTCTTGTGGCGCTTATCATCAGCATGGGACTTTTAATAAAAGCAACCCAAACGCTGCCCATTGGTACTGCTTATGCCGTTTGGACAGGAATTGGAGCTGTAGGTACAGCTTTGGTTGGTATTTTTGTATTCAGGGAACCGGCAACATTTATTCGCATTTTTTTTCTGACTACTTTGATTCTTTCATTGGTTGGGCTAAGAGCGGTATCACATTAAGTTGAAAATTAAAGAATAGCAAATTAACGGTTATGAAAAAAATCAAACAAGTGCTTGCAGAAACTTTAACTAAATGGAAGCAGGAGGACAAAAAGTTATTGGGACAAATCCCGGAATTTTTATTGGCAGGTAAGCTTCTAATTTTTTTTCTGTTGTTTTCGGGCAACATCGCTTTTTGTCAAAACGGAAATGAAGATTGGGTTTTGGTCTGGGAAGATCAGTTTAATACAAATGAACTGGATACTACCAAATGGTCGCTGATTTCAACACATCCCAACCAGTACGAACGTTCGCCCGACTGGAAAAAACACATGATTTCTGACGAACGGGTTTATACAGTTAAGAATGGAAACCTCTATCTCGCCGGAATCAACAATCCTGGTATTGAGAATGACGACCGGCCATTTTTAACCGGCGGGGTGGAATCGAAGGGGAAGTTTTCCTTCACATACGGCAGAGTTGAAATCCGCGCCAAAAAGGAGTGTGCACAAGGCGCCTGGCCCGCACTCTGGATGATGCCCGAAGACGGGGTTTACGGAGGCTGGCCCCACAGCGGCGAAATCGACATTATGGAACACCTCAATTACGACAGTGTGATTCACCACACGGTACACACCCGCTACACCAACGTACTGAAAAATACTTCCAACCCGCCGCGGGGTATTGGCAACGTGCAGGCCGATGTAACCCAATGGAACATTTACGGGCTGGAATGGCACCCCGATGTATTAACCTGGACGGTGAACGGTGTGGAAACTTTCAGCTATCCGCGGGTTGAAGGCCTGGACGATGAAATGAAACAGTGGCCGTTCGACCAGCCGTTCTATTTTATCCTGAGCCAGCAGCTCGGCGGTTCGTGGGTGGGAAAAGTTAATTCGGATGAACTCCCGGTTTCTATGATTGTTGATTATGTGAAGGTTTACCAAATGGTAAAAGACAGGCATTAATCATAGAGGTATTTCACCATGGAAAAAGAAAGCAGCAAAACACCGATGCACAAAAATGAAAAATGGAGCAATGAGCTTTCGATACTCGCGTCAGTCATTCAACAGGCACCATTGGAAAAAACCATAAAGTGGGGCGCCGAAGTGTTCACCTTCAACGGGAATAATGTGGTAAGTTACGGAGGTTTTAAAAATTTTTTCGCCCTTTGGTTTTACAACGGTGTGTTTCTTTCCGATAAATACAAAGTGCTTGTGAATGCTCAGGATGGAAAAACCAAATCGCTTCGGCAATGGCGGTTTTCGTCGGTTGAAGAAATTGATGAAAAGAAAATTCTGGAATACATTACCGAGGCCATTGAGATTGAAAAGAAAGGGTTGAAAATAGAGCCTGAAAAATTTAAACCGGTTGAAGCACCCAAACTTTTAACCGACGCATTTGCCAGTGATAAAAACCTGGATTTGGCATTCAAAAAACTTACCCCCGGAAAACAAAAGGAGTACATTTTATACATAATTGAAGCTAAACAGGAAGCCACAAAATTCAAACGACTCGAAAAAATTAAACCGATGATTCTCAGTGGTGTGGGGTTAAATAGCAAGTACAAACGGACCTGAATAAATGATTAAAAGGCGTAAAGGAAAAAGGAACAAAAGATAGAATGTCATGAAATCGGCAAAGGACAACAAAAAGGAACTGAATCCCGAACAGCAGTCAACATTGCTTGGCTCTTTAAAATCCCGGTTTGAAAAGAACAAAAAACGCCATCAGGAAATTGATTGGGGCAGCGTGGAATCCAGGCTGGAATCAAATCCCGAAAAATTGTGGTCGCTTTATCAAATGGAAGAAACAGGCGGCGAACCCGATGTGATTTCTTATGATAAAAATACGGGTGAATTTATTTTTTACGATTGCTCGAAGGAAAGTCCTAAGGGCCGCCGGAGTGTTTGTTACGACAGGGAAGGGCAGGAGTCGAGGAAAGAGCACAAACCTGCCAATAACGCGATGGACATGGCCGTTGAAATGGGCATTGAACTTCTTTCGGAACAGGATTACCGGAAGCTGCAAAAATTCGGTCCTTTCGATACTAAAACTTCGAGCTGGCTGGTAACCCCCGCGGAAATCAGGAAACACGGCGGTGCTATTTTCGGCGATTTCCGTTACGGACAGGTGTTTGTGTACCACAACGGGGCACAATCGTATTATGCCGTTCGCGGATTCCGCGGAACGTTAAGGGTTTAAACCCGAAACCTGTTGGGATTAGCTGAAAGAACCTCAGATTTACCAGGTTCGGTTTTTCATGTATTCATCCAACTCTTCGCGCGACATCGGAATTTCGTCCGGATTATTGTCCAGCCATTTTAAAAAGGCATCTTTAATTTCGTCAGTCCAGCGGGTGTCGATCTGACCGGGCGTATAAACTCCTGTGCGCAACATTTCGTGTCCGAACTTATCGCGAAGGGCAATGAATTCTCCGGTAATCACCACTTTTTCAACCAGGTGGGCCGGGATAAAAATCACACCCCCACGTTTGGCCAGCACCACATCGCCGGGTGAAACCGTTGCCCGTCCAATACGCACAGGAACGTTGATTCCGGTGACCATCATTTCCATAATAAACGAAGGATCGAACCCCCGGGTAAAGGCATTAAACCCTTCAATTTTCGAAAGCCCTTCCAAATCGCGTGCGCCGCCATCAAACACCACACCGGTTTTGGATTTGGAGTAGATGGAATTCCCGAGGTTATCGCCAATGAGTGTGCCGTCAATCACTTTTCCAAATCCGTCGGCCACATACACGTCGCCTTCTTTCAGCATATCGATTGGCCACGAATTAGACGGACCAATCCGGTTCTCCTTTTCGCCCACTTGTTTAATCTGATTGGTGATGTCGGGTCGGTTGGGCATGTATTGCACGGTCAGTGCCCGTCCCACAAAAGGCTTATCATGGTGAATCATTTCCCAGCCACCTTCAAACTGGTTGTGGTATCCTTCGCCCCTGAGCACTCCCCAGGCCTCTTCGATGGAAAGGGTTAGCAATCGTTCGAGTAATTCTGCCGGCACAATCGGACGACCACCTGCATCGCGTTCTCCCTGCCATTCGGGTGTGTAAAACCTCATTTGTTCAATGGTGGGTTCAATTTGCGCCGATCCTAAACTGGTTATTCCAACCAGAACTGTAACTAAAAGAATAAATTTTTTCATGTTAATTTAATTTAAAGATTTTATTTGTTTTTTTACCCCTCTGCCTGTCGGCATCTCCCCTCATGAGGGGAGAACGTTCTGTACAAATTATCTACTAAAGTTGTAGTTTTAGCAGAATATTTTTTAGACCGTTTTCCCTGTTCAGGGAAAAT
Source organism: Mariniphaga sp. (assembly GCA_041686935.1). Lineage (GTDB taxonomy): Bacteria > Bacteroidota > Bacteroidia > Bacteroidales > Prolixibacteraceae > Mariniphaga. The sequence continues at coordinate 279,959 of JAWLCW010000004.1, forward strand.
GGCGAAGCCAAAAGGGTAGATTTTACATCTTAAATTCATTTTTAATTTTTACGAGAACTTTATTAATATCTGTTAGTTCGTCATTTTTAATTCTTAAAATATTTATTCCAAGATGATTTAAAATTTCATCTCTTCGATTATCTTCTTCTTTCCTGTAATAATGAATTTTTCCATCCAGTTCTACCGCTAAATCTTCTTTGTATCAGTAAAAATCAGGTACATAAAAGAAATGTTCATTTCCCACCGACTCATAAATAATGGCATGCTGCCTTAGAAATTTACGACCTTCCAACTGTCTTTTTCGCAGGAAACGCCAAAGCCTTTCTTCTTCCGGTGTCGGATTATTTCTGAGTTTACGTGTGATTTCTTTTATTTGTTCATATTTCATTTATATGTTCGCATTTAATGTTTTTGATTTACCCCTCTGCCTGTCGGCATCTCCCCTCAAGCGGGGAGAACGCGCTAATGAAAATTTCCTGCTTAATTTCAAATTTAGCACAATGTTTTTTAGAACGCTTTTCCCTGTTCAGGGAAAATAGCGAAGCCAAAAGGGTCAAGTAATTTTAACTGATTTTTAATCATGTTAATTTTATGCTTTTATTTGTCTCTTACCCCTCTGTCTGTCGGCATCTCCCCTCAAGTGGGGAGATCGTTCTGATGCGATTTTCTGCAAAATTAATTATTTAGCAAAATGATATTTAGAACGTTTTTCCCTGTTCAGGGAAAATAGCGAAGCCAAAAGGATCAAGTAATTTTAACTGATTTTTAATCATGTTAATTTTATGCTTTTATTTGTCTCTTACCCCTCTGCCTGTCTGCATCTCCCCTCAAGTGGGGAGATCGTTCTGATGCGATTTTCTGCAAAATTAATTATTTAGTACACTGTTTTTCAGAACGTTTTTCCCTGTTCCGGGAAAATGGCGAAGCCAAAAGGGTCAATTTAAATTATTCCATTATTCTTTTTCATCAGCTTCCTCGCCAGTTGGTTTATTTCTCCACCACGTTGCCAGTGATGATCCCGTAATATTCATCATGGGCCCGAAAATGGCCGGAGCCAGACCTACTGTAGCCACTTTCCCCATTTGAAGTGCCAACCCTGAAGCCAGTCCGCCATTTTGCATTCCCACCTCCAGTGCAATGGTGCGGCAGTCCTGTTCATTCATTCGTAAAACAAACCGCGCAACCGAATAGCCCAGTCCATATCCAAACATATTATGCATAAAACAGGCGAGAATTAATAACAGTCCTACTTCGAGCAGACTGTCGCGGCCGGTAGCAGTAATAATTGTGATGATAATTCCGATTCCAAGCATTGAAATAAATGCCAGTGCTTTGTTCAGCCATTCATCATCTCCGCGGGCAAAGTATTTAAAAATATAAGCGCCTGCAATTGGTAGCAGCATAAACCAGAAAATGTTTGCACCAATTTGCAGTGCGAGTGCAGCTCCTGTCAGGTCTGTTGTTTGCCACGATATGTAATTTTTTAAAACTATTATCAGTAAATAGCTTGCCAACTGAAAGATGATTCCCCTGACCGAAACTTTGGAGTGTGAAAAAATATTGAAGATAAGTCCTGCAATAATTGGAAGAATGACAATGTTAAAAATATCCAGCATCATTTTCCAGAAATCCACTTCAACCATTTGTCCGGCCAGTGTTTTCATCAGGAATGGCGTGAGAAGCGGCGAAAGTATTGTGGCAAAAGCAGTCAGGGTTACCGAAAGCGCCAGGTTTGCCCGTGCCAGAAACGACATGACGTTTGACGCCAGTCCGCTGGGCGAGGAACCAACCAGAATAATTCCGGCTGCAATTTCGGGTGGAAAATTAAACATTGTTGCAATGGAAATCCCCACAACGGGCATAATTGTAAACTGACACACAACTCCGGCGATTACCCCTTTGGGCATTTTTACCACCCCGGCAAAATCTTTCAGGCTCATTTGCGACCCCATGCCAAACATGATAATTTGCAACAGCGGTAAAATCAGCAGTTTCAGTTCGAAATTGCCTACGGCCAGAAAATACCGGGGATAATACATGGAAACAGTAACCGCTGTAAAAATCCAGAGAGAATAGGAAAACCCTTTAAAGGTTTCAAAACCGCGCACCGCAATGGCAAGGCTTACAAATCCCAAAGTCAGAAACGGGCCGGTCCAGTCAGATTTCCCCGAAAAATAGAATGCTGCAACCAACAGGAAAAAAAGGGCTGAGGCGGCAAGAAACAGGTTGTAGAGTTTTTTATTTTTCATATTTATTTAAGTTCAGCTCCAGGTGCGGTCCCACGATTTCCGTTCGTTCCACTCCTCGGTTGGTGCAAAAAAATCTTCTCCTTTTCTCAGGTGTTCTTTCACCACATCTTCGTTTAAATCGATGCCCAGACCTGGCGCTTCGGGAACTGCTGCAAAACCTTTTTCAACCAGCGGCTTGTGGCCGGTAACGTAATCTTCCCAGTAAGGTGTGTCCACATCGTGGTGTTCCAGCGCCACAAAATTTTGGGTTGCTGCAGCACAATGCACATTGGCCATAAACGAAACCGGTGTACCTGCAAAGTGCAGGGCCATTGCAATTCCTGCTTCCTCGGCATAATCGCCAATTTTTTTGGTTTCCAGAATTCCTCCGGCAGAAGCTAAATCCGGATGAACCATATCCACAGCCCGTTCGTCGCACAAGGTGATAAATGCTTCTTTGCCAAAAATATCTTCGCCTGTTAAAGTTGGTGTGTTAATGGCGCGCGTTATTTCCTTCCACTTTTCGGTGTAGAACCACGGTACCATGTCTTCGAGCCAGGCAAGCTGATATTTCTCCAGTGCATTACCGAGCCGGATGGCCGTGTTGGTGTCGAAATGACCGAAGTGGTCGGCGCAAAGCGGGATTTCATAACCAACAATATCTCTTACTTTATGAACATATTCCACCATTTTTTCAAGGCCGAGATCGGTAATTTGAATGCGGGTAAACGGATGTTTGGTGTTGCTCAGGTTGCCCGGCCTACTCTGGTCCCATTCGCTTTGTCCGGCCCAGAATTTTTCACCAACCAGGGTATTGGGAATATCTTTTATCAACCCAATGCCAAAGTCCATTTTCAGGAATGTGTATCCCTGTTCCATCCGGTAACGCATCCGTTTGGCGTAAACTTCCGGATCTTTGGAAGAAGGGGTATCGGCATAAATCCGGATTTTGTCGCGGTATTTTCCGCCCAGCAACTGGTAAACCGGAACACCGTAAGCCTTTCCGGCCAAATCCCACAAGGCCATTTCCACACCCGAAACGCCTCCGCCCTGGCGACCATGTCCTCCAAATTGTTTGATAATTTTAAAAATCTGCTCCACGTTGCAGGGGTTAAGGCCCAGTATGCGGCTTTTCAGGAACAGCGCATAACGCGGATCTGCAATGTCGCGCACTTCGCCAAGGCCATATATGTCCTGGTTGGTGTACATCTTTAAAATAGGGCCATCGGTTGTATTTGCCACACGCAGGTCGGTTATTTTCAAATCTGTCGGGCTGGAACTTCGCCTTACATTTTGAGTTACGTAGTCCACACTGGCAGCCACATCATTCGATTTGGCCAGAAAAGCAATCCCCAAACCGCCCGCGGCTGCTTTAACCAAAAAATTTCTTCTGCTGAAATGTGAACCTGGTAAAAGGTCCTGAGTTTTCTCTTTTTTTGTTGAAGTCATATTCTACCGGTTTTAGTGATGAATCTCAAAAATAAAAAAATATCCAAGACCTAATAAGAATCATTAAATTAGAATTGAAAAATAATACTTTTGTGCCCTTAAAATCTTAAAAAAAATGAACAAAATGAAGAAATCTTTTATTTTAATCTTTGCTCTTGGCATGGTGTTGTTTTCTTGCCAGAATCAAAAAAAAGAATCTGATACAAACATGGAAAATCCTTTTTTTAAAGAATGGACCACTCCCTATGGAGTTCCTCCTTTTGAGGAAATAAAAGTTGAACATTTTCTGCCGGCGTTAAAAGAAGGCATTGCACAGCGGGAAGCTGAAGTGGAAGCCATTGTTGCCAACACTGCAGAACCTACGTTTGAAAATACTATCGTGGCACTCGATAAATCAGGTGAATTGCTTGGCAAAGTTTCCGGAACATTTTATCCGTTAAGCTCGGCCAACACCAACGACGAAATGCAGGCACTGGCCCGTGAAATTTCGCCGCTAATGACCCAGCACCGTGATAATATTTCATTGAATCCGGTTTTGTTCGAAAGGATAAAGAGTGTTTATGAACAGCGAAACAATCTCGGGTTTGATAAAGAACAACTTCGTGCCACTGAAAAGTATTACGAAGATTTTGTGCGCGGCGGCGCTAACCTGTCAGATGCAGATCAGTCAAAACTTCGTGAACTGAACGAAGAATTGTCGAAACTGAGTTTGCAGTTTGGTGAAAACCTGCTGGCAGAAACCAACCGCAACTTTAAACTTGTGATTGAAAATAAGGCAGATTTGGCCGGATTATCGGATGATGTGATTGCCCGTGCTGCCGACGATGCCAAAACTGCCGGCGAAGAAGGCAAGTGGGTGTTTACCCTGGCCAAACCCAGCATGTTACCTTTTTTGCAGTATGCTGAAAACCGCGATTTGCGTGAAAAATTGTACCGTGGTTATTTCATGCGCGGAGATAACGACAATGAACACGATAACAAGGAAATCATTAAAAAAATGGTAAAACTACGTGACGAAAGAGCCAGACTGCTTGGATTTGGGAATCATGCCGAATACATTATTGATGTAAACATGGCCAAAACGCCGGAAGCCGTTTACGAATTCCTGATGCAATTGTGGGAACCGGCAATGGTGATGGCAAAAAAAGACCGGGATGAAATGCAGGCAATTATAAATCGCGAAGGTGGTAACTTTAAACTGGCTTCCTGGGACTGGTGGTATTACGCTGAAAAACTGCGCAAGCAAAAATTCGACCTCGATGAGGCAGAAATAAAACCCTATTTCAGCCTCGACAATGCCAAAAAAGGGTTGTTTTATGTGGTTGAGAACTTATACGGTTTGAAACTCGAACCACGTGACTGGCCAACTTATCACGAAGAAGCAGAAGTTTATGAAGTGCTGGAAGCCGATGGTTCGAAACTGGGTGTGATGTATATGGATTTTCACCCGCGCGATGGCAAAAGGGTGGGGGCATGGTCAACAGCTTTCAGAAGCGCTACATACCGCAACGGTGAACGCATTCCGCGCATCGGTTCAATCGTAATGAATTTCACCCGCCCGTCGGGAGATACACCGGCTTTACTTAGCTTCGACGAAGTTTCCACGTTCTTCCATGAATTTGGACATGCATTACACGGCCTGTTTGCCGACGGCCCTTACGATCGCACTGCCGGAAGCGTACCCCGCGACTTTGTGGAACTACCATCTCAGGTGATGGAACACTGGGCTGCCGAACCGGAAGTGCTGAAAGTGTACGCACGCCATTACCAAACCGGCGAACCCATTCCCGATGAACTGATTGAAAAACTGGAAATGAGTGGTACGTTCAACCAGGGATTTGAAACAGGTGAATTTGTGGCTGCGGCATTGCTCGATATGGATTACCACACCACCGAAAATCCGGTGATTGATGATGTACGCGCTTTTGAAATAGCTTCGATGGATAATATCGGGTTAATTGATGAAATTTTGCCCCGTTACAGGAGTACCTATTTTTCACATATTTTCAGCGGCGGATATTCTGCCGGTTATTACGTGTATTACTGGGCCGGCGTGCTCGATACCGATGCATTTTATGCGTTTAAGGAAACCGGCGATATATTTAATCAGGAAGTGGCAGCCAAGTTCAGAACCCTGCTTGAAAAATGCGGCGCCGACAACGGCATGACCGTTTACAAAAACTTCCGCGGAAAAGAACCCTCTATTGAACCTTATCTGGAAAGCAAGGGCCTGAAGTAAAAAAGCAGACAAAATAGCAATTGGCAGTTGGCAACATTACGAATTTTCCGGCTGCCATTTTTTTTTGTCCAACTTCCGTCTTCCGTCTTTTCGCTTCCTATTTCTTCACCTCCACCGGAAACGGTTTCGTCTCTTCACCGGTATAAAGGCTGATATGCGGGAATGGGATTTCGATTCCTTCTTTTTTAAACGCTTCTTTAATTTCCATAAACACTGAATTTTTCACCTTCAGAAAATTGGTGCGTTCAACCCAAACGCCCAGGGTTATGTCAATTCCGCTGGAGCCAAAACTCTGGAAAATGATGACCGGCTCGGGCTCGTCGAGGCACAATGGATTTTGTTTGGCCACACTTTCCAAAATACTTTTCACATTGCTCAAATCTTCTTTGTAGGCAACGCTAACCATAGTATCTACCCTTCTGACGGGAAACCGGGTAAGATTTGTAAGCTCTGTGCTGATTACCGTTTGATTGGGGACACGAATTAACAGATTGTCGAAAGTCCTTATTTTTATGGAAAGTAAATCAATACTGAAAACCGTTCCCGTTTTATCGCCCAATCGAACCACATCGCCAATCTCGAACGATTTTTCAGACACAAGGAAGAATCCGCTGACTATATTCCCTATGCTGGTTTGAGATGCCACACCTATTACCAGACCGATTACACCGGCAGCCCCGAAGATGGGCGCCAGACTGATTTCCAGTTCTGAAATAACGATTAAAAACAGGGTAATAAATCCGGTGTACTGAACAGCCCGGTTAATAATCATTTTTCGTTGCCTCGACCATTTCTGTGGCAATATTTTTTTTACAAGGTATGCAAGGAAATATATAATTGCTATACCAACAGCCAGAATTAACAGAATCCGAATTATTTTTTCAAGGGTAGCTGCGTTTAAGTATTGGGTCCAGTCGAAATTCATAATTCCTGTTTGTAAAGGTTTCTAATAAAGTGGAAGTTAATTTTCAGCAAATGTTTTGATAAATTTGCCCGGGGTTTTGTAATCATTTCTGCCTTTTCACCATGAAAAGCTTTGGCGTAATGATAGCTTGCCGAACTAATAATGTCCTTACCTCTATATTCAATGAGCAACTGGCTGGTAACAATTTTGTTTTCATTTTTATATAGAGCCATATCTTCGGTTCGGATGATAAGCCTTTCTACCTCAAGCACACTTTGTGAATTGTTAAAAATCGTAACCGGACAAATGGCTTCATAAGGTGATAAGTTTATTTTCTCAGTCGATTGAAAGTAATCGTTTCCCAAAGCAAAAGCCCGCTCACCGCCAAAAGGTTCCCCAAACCAGGTGTCCGATAATCGTCTGACAGGTATTTCCTTTAACAGGTTCTCGGGTTGGTTTTTCGAAAAATAGAGTTGTACTGTTAAGGGAATTTTTAAAAAGAAAGTAAGCTTAAGTCCGGGTGATACATGGAGCTTGCTTCCCTTAAATACAAGTGGTTTTTCAGGAAGTGAAGGAGCGATAAAAAGTGAATTCGATTTTCCGGTTTGAAAATACTCACCTTTCGTAAAGTCTTCATTTTCCTGTTTTTCAGAAGTCAGATTTTCCAAATTTAATATTATCCATCCTTCTTTTTCCCTTTTCACACCTATTGAAAAATTTTCGTCGGAAAAAATTCGGTTTTCTCCGGGCATTATCTGGTGTTTTCCAAAAATCGGGTTTTTCGGCATTGTCTCCTTTATTAATTAATGCCGATAAAATTAATAAAGATTTACGAATGTACCGGAGACCAAATAAAAAAGGGAACGGTTAAAGCTGAATTGCTTTTTCGTTCCCCCGGCATTAAGAACCCCTATTTTTTAGTTCATAACCTCAGAACGGGCTTTTCCCATTCACATTAATATCCAGCGATTTTGTAATTTTTCCGATGTTTTCCGGGTCAATAATTCCGCTGATGCTGATTAGCGCATTGTCATCTCCACCAACCACCAGAACCAGGTCCGAAAATTTACCGTTTCCGCCATCTTTGGCCAGGAAACGCACCACTTCGTTGGCTTCGGTCACTTCCATCAGCACTTCGTATTCGTTGTTTTTGAAAAAACCGTCCTGTTCCAACTCTTTGTAAAAGTCCAGCTTTCCGGTCAGTTCCTTGTTGTCAACCGAAAGAATCCGGATTCCCTTAAGTTTCGACAGAACATCGCTGGTGGCATCGTCGCCGGTTTCAATTTTGCTGGCAAATCCCAGCAGTTTCCCGGAAATGTTTACGGTAGTAAATCCCTCTTTGTTGGCATACTTGTCAAACAATCTGTCAACGGGTGTTTTTTGTGCAAGCACTGCCATCGGCAATACAACTGCAAGAATTAAGATTAATCGTTTCATGGTATCAATTTTTAAAATTTTGAGTTTCATTTTTAATATGATTTTTATTCATTTTAATATTTTTTAATTTCTGCATTTATGCTTTCCCGCATTCATTCCTTCCCCATATTCTCAATCATTTCCAGATATTCATTCACCGGTCTCACTCCTTTTTGCATGGGTTCTGTAGCTGTTTCAAGCTTGTCGAAGTTAGCCAGACCAGACATGCCTTTGCTGTATTTTGCCGAAATATACCCGAGCGTTTCTTCTGCATAAGCGTAAGCTAACTCAGGATTGTCAAACGTGTCTTTGAATTGTTCTTCATTTTGCTGGAAAAAGAGCAATCCGCTGATTACTATAATTATAGAAGCTGCAATTCCGCTAACCATTTGCCACAACCAGCGGTTATTCGGTTTTACTTTCGGTTCATTTTTCAGAATGAAATCCATGATTTCACCTTCGAGCTCTTCATCCCTTCCTGTTTCAGAAAGCGCTGAAATTCCGGAGAAATATCCGATGTATTCTTTTAAATCTGTTGCTACGTTTCCCGACTGAAAGTATCTTTCCAGAAGCCGTTCTTCGGCCAGAGAACTTTCGCCGTTAAAATAGCGTTGCAGCAATTGTTTTACTTCTTTCGTTTCCATTTGAATTCAATTTTAAAAATTCATCGCGTACTTTTTTTCTTGCCCTCGACAGGTTTACCCTGATGGCATTTACCTGTAATCCTGTTCGTTCTGCAATTTCTTCGTATTCCAGTTGTTCTATATCGCGTAAGTGCATTATTTTTTGCTGAAGGTCAGGCAATTGGTTAATCAGTGTTTTAACCTGTCCGGCAGCTTCGTTTAACTCAAATTGTGAATGAACATCAATGGTTTCCTGCTTCATTTTGCGGTCGGTTTCTGCATCAATGGGCACCACTTTGTTTGCCCTTAAAATATCGAGGCAGCGGTTCCGTGTCATCCGCATGGTAAAAGCTTCCATGTTTTCAATCTCGTCCAGTTCTTCCTTTTTTTGCCAAAGTTTCAGAAATACATCCTGAACCACGTCTTTGGCTTCATCTTCATCTTTCAGAAAGTGTACTGCAAACCGGAGCAACTTTTTGCTCACCGGCAGAACCTTCGTTTTGAAATCACTGTCAACCATTCGTTTTGCTGTTTTTTTCTGCTTTTTTAGCAAGTTGTCAAAGTTAAGACGAAGGGGAATAATATTCATTACATGTAAAATGAAATTTTCATCCTTTATTAAAACTGTCTTAAATCTCCTGATTTTTCCTGTAATTTGATATGAAAACCGGTAAAAATCCTACAATTTTGCCATCATGAAGAGATTTTTTTTAAAAAATATTATAACTGATTTTTTAGGTGTCGAATCGGATTCTTCCCCGCCTGTTATAGGGTTTCCAACGAACCGATAAGTAAAGTACTGGACCGTTTGCCAAAACGGTAATTATAAAAGGCACCAAAATAACCACCTTTTATTTCATAAAAAACGTAAGAAGGTTTTAGAATTCAGTTTTACCCATGTAAGATTGGCAGAAGTTATTTTTATGATAAAAAATTTTAAAAATAAAGAATGGAACAGAATTTAAGTAATGCATTTTCAATTTTGGTAGTCGGTATGATTACCGTTCTTTTAATCCTTTGGCTTGTTGTGGTTATAGGAAATCTAATAATTCGGGTTACAAATAAATACTGGCCTGCGCCTCAGAATGAAGAAAAAAAAGGAACCGGAGTCGGTTCAGTTTTACCGGGAACATTGGCTGCCATTGTTGCAGCGGTTGAGGCAGTTACCGGTGGCAAAGGAAAAGTTACAGAAATAGAAAAACAGTAAAAAGAATAAAATAAGAATTATCATGGCAAAAGAAATCAGATTCAGCTTAGTTTACCGCGATATGTGGCAAAGTGCCGGAAAGTATGTACCGCGAGCCGATCAATTGGTTCGCATAGCACCCGAAATTATCAACATGGGCTGTTTTGCCCGTGTTGAAACCAACGGTGGAGGATTTGAACAGATTAATCTTCTTTTTGGTGAAAATCCCAATAAAAGTGTACGCGAGTGGACAGCACCGTTTAATAAAGCCGGAATAGAAACCCACATGCTCGACCGTTCGCTTAACGGATTGCGTATGAATCCCGTACCGGCTGACGTGCGGAAACTGTTTTACAAAGTAAAAAAAGCACAGGGAACCGACATCGCACGAAGCTTCTGCGGACTAAACGACCCCCGGAATATTTCAGCTTCCATTAAATATGCAAAAGAAGCGGGCATGATTTCGCAAGCTGCACTGAGTCTGACTTACTCGCCGGTGCATACCGTTGAATATTACTGCGACCTGGCCGACGAGTTGATTGCAAACGGCGCCGATGAAATTTGTTTGAAAGATATGGCTGGTATCGGACGTCCGGCCTGGCTGGGAAAAATTGTAAAGTACATTAAGGATAAGCATCCCAATACATTGGTACAGTATCATGGCCAAACGGGTCCCGGTTTTACCCCTGCTTCCATTCTTGAAGTAGCCAGGGCAGGTTGTGAAATCATTGATGTGGGTATGGAACCGCTTTCGTGGGGAACCGGACATGCCGATGTAATTATGGTTAGGGAAATGCTGAAAGATGCCGGTTTTAGTGTGCCCGAAATAAATATGAAAGCCTACATGAAAGCCCGTGCGCTAACACAGGAGTTTATGGATGATTTTCTCGGCTACTACATTCCCGAACGAAACCGGCAGCTAAATTCACTTTTAATTGCTCCCGGACTTCCCGGTGGAATGATGGGCTCACTTATGAACGACCTCAGAGACAATCAGAAAAGCCTGAATAAATGGTACAAAAAACACGATAAACCTGAAATTTCGCAGGATGACCTGATGATTAAACTTTTTGACGAAGTGGCTTATGTGTGGCCCAAAGTGGGTTATCCGCCACTGGTAACACCGTTCTCGCAATATGTAAAAAACCTGGCATTGTTTAATGTTATCCAAATGGAAAAAGGTAAGGAACGCTGGTCCATGATTGCCGATAACATCTGGGATATGATTTTGGGAAAATCGGGTAAACTGCCGGGCGAAGTAGCACTTGAGATTAAAGAAATGGCTGTTAAACAAGGACGTGAGTTTTTTACCGGAGATCCGCAGGATGAATACCCCGACAAACTGGATGAATTTCGTGCAGAAATGAAAGAGAACAACTGGGATTTAGGACAGGACGATGAAGAGTTGTTCGAACTGGCCATGCATCCGGAGCAATACCGTGCATATAAGTCGGGACAGGCAAAAGCTGCATTTGAAGAAGATCTGGCCAAAAAGAAAGCGAAAAAAGAACAGGCTAAGGCTCCGACAGCTTCTGCTGCCTCCGGTTTTGCACCCAAATCGCTTAATATTGATGTAAATGGCGAAAAATATAAGGTGACCGTTTCCTACGATGGAGTTGAAGAAAATGATAACACCGGGGCCGTCAAAGAAACACCAAAACCGGCAGAAAATAAACCGGAACCTTCTTCAGATGACTTAAAAGAGATAATCGCTCCCCTCGAAGGAAAATTCTTTTTGACAAAAGATCCTTCGGAAACCGCTGTAAAAAAGGGTGATATTGTAAAACCGGGCGATGTGGTGGGTTACATTGAATCCATGAAAACATACAACGCCATTGTTGCAGAAGATTCGGGTAAAATTGTGGAAATATGTCTGAACAACGGCGATGCAGTGGATGAGGATGACGTCATTTTAAAATTGCAGTAAAACAATGCAGGATATATTTTCAAATTTATTTGAAATGACAGCTTTTGGAGCGATAAACTACAAAACTGTCATCATGTGGATTATTGCCTTTGTGCTGCTGTACCTTGGCATTAAAAAGAAATATGAACCGCTGTTGCTTGTTCCAATCGGATTTGGCGTATTGGTAGCCAACTTTCCGGGTGCAGAAATGGGAATAGTTGATGCCGCAAACGTTGAACTGGGCGATGGACGCTACATGAACCTGATTGAAATAGCAAGCGAGTATGGAATTCTGAATTTTCTCTACTATTCGCTTATAAAAACGGGATTTCTTCCACCCATTATTTTTATGGGAGTGGGTGCATTAACCGATTTTGGTCCGATGCTCAGGAACCTGAGGCTGGCTTTTTTTGGCGCAGCAGCCCAAATCGGTATATTCAGTGTTCTCATTGGTGCCATCTTGTTGGGGTTTAACTTGAATGAAGCAGCTTCACTCGGAATTATTGGTGGTGCCGATGGTCCTACCGCAATTTATACTACTATAAAACTGGCTCCGCATTTGTTGGGGCCCATCGCCATTGCAGCCTATTCGTATATGGCGCTGGTGCCGGTAATTATTCCGTTTGTGGCAAATTTATTTATTACGAAGAAAGAATTTGCCATAAACATGCGGGAGATGGACAAAAAGTTTCCGCCAAAACGTGAAATCAAAAATATGAAAACCGTGAAAATTATTTTCCCGATTGTTTTGGGTACAGTTGTGGCAATATTTGTTCCTTCTTCGGTTCCCTTGCTGGGGATGTTACTTTTTGGAAATCTGGTGAAGGAAATCGGAACTTCCACAAGCCGTTTGGCTGATGCAGCAACCGGACCCATAATGAATACGGCAACCATATTTCTTGGTTTGACTGTTGGTGCTACTATGACCTCCGAAGTTTTTCTTACACCAAAAACGCTTGGTATTATAATAGGCGGTTTTATTGCATTTGCCATGTCGGTTACCGGAGGAATTTTTGCTGTTAAAATCTATAATCTTTTTGTAAACAAGAAAATAAATCCGCTAATCGGTGCAACCGGTTTAAGTGCCGTGCCCATGGCATCGCGGGTTGCCAACGAAATGGCGCTGAAATACAACTCATCAAACCACATTTTGCAATACTGCATGGCCAGCAACATTTCGGGCGTTATTGGCTCGGCCGTTGCCGCCGGTGTATTGATTTCACTGGTTTAGAAACTGTTTTATAACTGAAAAAACGAAAAAATCCCGGGAGCTTCGGCTTTCCGGGATTTTTTCTGATATCGTATGCGAATTGAACTGAAATACGATAAAATTTTGTTATTTTAACCGAAATCAAAACGTTAAAATATGGACAGGAGATCATTCATTCAAAAAACAACATTGGGTACAGCCGGAATGGTAACGGCTTTTCACATTCCGGCATTTGCCCAAAACCGGAAAATTAAAATCGGGTTGATTGGCGCCGGCTGGTACGGCATGGTTGTGGCTAAAGCGGCTTTGAAAGTTGGTGGTGTGGAACTTGTTGCCGTTTGTGATGTGGATTCCGAACACCTGAAAAACAGTGCTGCCGAACTGGAATCGTTGCAGGGAAGCAAACCCAAAGAATTCAAAGACTACCGCGAATTGCTGGATATGAAAGGCCTCGAAGCAGTAATAATCGGTACGCCTCCCCAGTGGCATGCCCTGCAGTTTGTAGATGCCTGCGAAAAGGGGCTCGATATTTTCTGCGAAAAACCGCTGGCTTACGATGTGGAAGAAGGCAAAGCCATGATAAAAGCTGTTGAAAAAGCCGGAAACATTGTTCAAATCGGTTTTCAGCGGCGGCAAAGTGCAGCCTTTCAAAAAGCCAAAGAGCTGATTCAGAATGGAACAACCGGTAAAATCCGTCAGGTTGGCGCGCAAATTCATTACGTTCCGGTGCATGAAGACACCACCATTCAGGACCCGCCGGCATCGCTCGACTGGGATACCTGGTGCGGACCGGCGCCAAAACTGCCTTACCGGCCAAATATTGGGCACAAAGCCTGGAGGCTTGAGAAGGAATATGGCAACGGTCATTTGGTTGACTGGGGCATTCACCACATCGACATTATCCGCAAAACGCTAGACCTTGATGTGCCCAAATCTTTTCAAAGCGACGGCAGCCTGGATATTCTGAAAGGAAAAATTACCACACCCGATACGCTGAATGCGACGATGCATTTTGAGGAATGTCCGGTAATCTGGCAGCACAGGTTATGGGGAACCGGCGACTTGAATCCGCAGTTCAACAACGGCGTTTTCTTTTACGGCGAAAAAGCCACCCTGTTTGCATCCGACAACAAGCTGGTTTTATTGCCGGCCGGAAGAAACCAGAGTCAGCAGGAGATGGATATTCCAACACCTGATATGCAGGAAAAACACGTGGCCGATTTCATCGATGCAGTGAAGGCGAAAGATAAACGACTGCTGAGTTGCACCACCGAAGATGCCTGGAAGTCAACCACAACGGTACAATTGGCTGCAGCCGCTTATTACACCGGCAGCGAAATAAAATGGGATGCTGCGGTTAAAACGGTTATTGATAATCCGGCGGCAGCAAAACTCCTGGCCCGAAAATACAGGGACGGATATCAAAGACCATCGTAAAAATATAATAGTCTGAATAGTGTCAGTCTGAGCGTAGGCTTCCAATGGAATCACGTTGTGAGAAGACGATTGAAAACACACTTCGACTGCGCTCAGTGTGACATTAGATTTCAAACTTATAAGATTTGACAACAAAATAGAAATCGTATTATAAATTATTAAAAATGAAAATATTAACTATTGCTTTTTCCCTGTTGGTTTCTTTTACAGCTTTTTCACAAAAGAGCAGCATCATAGCAAAGAATGCTGAAATAAAAAAAGCCGGAACCGGTTATGCATTTACCGAAGGCCCGGCTGTAGCGTCGGACGGTAAGGTTTATTTTACCGACCAGCCCAACGACCGCATTTTTGTGTGGGATGAAAAAGAGGGTGTTTCCCTGTGGCTGGAAGGTACACGCCGCTCCAACGGCATGTATTTCAACGCAAAGGGACAACTGGTAACCTGCGCCGATTTGTATAATCAGTTGGGTTATTTCGATGAAAACAAGGAGTTTCATCTTATTCATGAAGGATACGACGGAAAACTGCTCAACGCACCCAATGACCTGTGGATTGCACCGGGTGGTGGAATATATTTTTCAGATCCCTATTATCACCGCAAATGGTGGGATGAAGGGAGAGGAGAAGAACAAGAAGTCCGCGGGGTATATTATCTGAGTCCGGAAGGAAAAATTACCCGGGTAATCGACGATTTTGTGCAACCCAACGGTTTAATTGGTACCCCTGACGGAAAAATATTATACGCAGCCGATATCAACGACCGGAAAATCTGGAAGTACGATATTCAGCCCGATGGCTCTTTGGCCAATAAAACCTTTTTTGCACCCAATGGCTCCGACGGCATGACCCTCGACAATAAAGGCAACGTTTACCTTACCATGGGGAAAGTCTGGGTTTATTCACCGGACGGAGAACTGATTCAGGAAATTGAATTTCCCGAAAGTCCGGCGAATATCTGTTTCGGAGGCAAAAAAAGGAAAACCCTGTTTGTGACTGCGCGCACTTCTGTTTACACTTTGGAAATGAAGGTGAAAGGAGTGGATTGATGATAAAAACAGTGGTTTTGGGGTTTGGGTTTATGGGTAAAACCCACACCGGAAATATTCTGAAGAATCCCCATGCACAGTTGCTCGCTATTGTGGACAAAAACACAGACAACATTCAAAAAAACCTGAAAGAAGAATCGGGGAATTTTGCGACCGATTCGTTCAGTAAAGAAGAACTTGCCAGGGTGAACCTTTATACAGATTTTGCTGAATGTCTGAATACCGAAAAACCCGATGTCTGTGTAATTGCGGTGCATACCAACCTCCACGTTGAAATGGCAAAACTGGCGCTCATTTCCGGTTGCCACCTATTCCTGGAGAAACCGTTAACACTCAACATAGAGGAGGGACAAAAGCTGATTGATTTGGCCCGTGCAAAAAACAAAATTCTGATGATTGGCCACGTGGTGCGGTTCATGCCTGCATACCAAACACTGAAAAACTGGATTGACAGCGAAGAATTTGGCCGGCTGGATTTTCTTTCCCTGTCGCGGTTTTCGGGCGTGCCTGCCTGGGGCCAGTGGAAAGACAAGCAGAAAGATTTCGGTTCCTCGGGCGGCGCATTGTTCGACCTCGTGATTCACGACATCGACTTTGCCCAGTGGGTTTGCGGTGTTCCAGAAAAAATCAGCGCCAACTGCCTGCCGGGCAAACTCAGCAACCACGATTATGTGTCAGGACTTTGGAGTTATGACAATTAAAATTTGCACGTAAAAATTGAGGGTGGAAACACCTTTCACACGGCCTATCCGTTCCAGGCCTCCTTTTCGGCAAGGTTCGAAAATGCCAGTGTTTTGTATTATCCGAAAGACCCGGAAAACATCATCGTAACAACCGATACCGAAACCACCTTAGTCCCTGCCGGCGATGCCAACCAAGGTTTTTCAGCGGAGCTGGATTATTTCGTTTCATGCATTGTGAAAAACAAACAGCCTGTAAAGTGTACCCCGGAATCGGCACTGGAGAGCATAAAGATTTGTTACAGGCATTTGAATAGATTTTGAAAGCGAATAAATTGGAATTATCTTTGGTGCTTTCCAATTAAATGAATTCGGACAAATTAATATGGGATGATTTTAGAAAGGGTGAAAATTACGCCCTTTCACATATTTATTTTCAGCATGTGCAAATGCTTTACCGCTATGGAAAAAAGTTTTCGTCCGATGACGAACTGATAAAAGACACCATTCAGGATTTGTTCTTCGACTTGATTCGCACCCGCAAAAATCTGGGAGAAACGAACAATATTTCATTTTATCTGATGGCGTCTTTTCGCCGGAAACTGGCAAAAAGTTTCAATAATAAAATACCGCTCGACTATTCCGGCGACCCGGAGTTAACAGCAGAAATTGTATATTCTGCCGAACATGATATTATCGGTAAGGAAGAGTTAACGCAGCGGGAAGAAACCATTAAAAAAGCACTGGCAGAACTCAGTCCAAAACAACGGGAAATTCTGTTTTATAAATTTACTTGTAATTTCGATTACGACCAGATTTGTGAAATCATGAATCTGCAGTATGATTCGGCCCGGAAACAGGTTTCGCGGGCTCTGAAGGCTATGAAAGAAGTACTTTCCGGTTCGGAGCTCTATCTTTTTTTTGTTGGTATTCTCTCAGATAAGAAAAATTCTCCCGCTGATTCCGCAGAATAGCGCAGATGTTTTATGCATTCCTTCCTGTCCACAAAACTCCAATTTCCGTCTTTTTTAAAAAAAGGGTATTTCTCTGCCCGAATTCATAGTTTAGGTTAGTTGGAAACAGCGCTCTTTTTTTCGTGAGCGCTTTTTTTTAAAAAATGTTAAAAATTTTGTCCACAAAAAACCCAATCCGGCCTTTCTTTAAATGTAAACGACCAATAATTTAATGAAATATCAACAGTATTTGAACTTTAGTCTGGAACAACTCCTCGAAGAAAAATCTTTTATTTCCTGGGTATTACATCAGGAAAACAAAGGAGAATGGGAAAAATTTCTTGCGTCTAACCCCGAATTCCGGCCAAAAGCAAAAAAAGCCCGCGAAATTATTTACCTTTTAAAGGACAATTACGATTTACTCGATGAAAATTCTGTTCTGGAAATCTGGAAAAACATCAACAAATACGAACAACTATACAAGCAAAAAGTACGCAAATTAAAAATCAGAAGAAGGCTGAGTTTGGCTGCTTCTGTTTTACTTGTTATTTCGCTTGGCACGTTTGGTTACCTGTATTTAAATGAAAGGGACCAGGGCTATCAATTTGTTTCTTCGGGTGCACAACAAAGCAGCGAGGCCCGGATGGTACTCTCAACAGGAGAGGAGATTGCTTTAAAAAAGGACAACTCTACCATTGCACTGAATGACGCAACCAGTCAGGTAACGGTAAATGACAGTATAATAGATTTATCGGAAAACAAAAGCGCCGGGAAGCAAACAGTACAAATGAATGAAGTGGTGATTCCTTATGGGAAAAAAACTGAATTGTTACTTGCCGACGGTACCAAAGTCTGGCTCAATGCCGGAAGCCGGCTGGCATTTCCTTCCAGGTTTACCGGTAAAATTCGCGAAATTTACCTCGAAGGTGAAGCCTGTTTTCTGGTAGCAAAGAATGAAAATCAGCCGTTTGTTGTAAAGGCCGGAAATCTGAATGTGAAAGTCTTGGGAACCCACTTTAATATCTCTGCCTATCCGGCCGATGCATATATTGAAACCGTTTTGCTGGAAGGAAGTGTAGCCGTGGAAAAGCCGAAAACTTTTGGGCTGGTTAAGAGTGAGGTAGTATTAAAGCCCAGTCAAAAAGCCAGCTTTTTAAAAGAACAAAACGAATTTACAGTAACCGACGAGCCCGACTTGGACTTATACATTGCCTGGACTTATGGCTGGCTAAAATACGACAAGGAGAGCCTTTGGTCAGTGCTGCGAAAAGTGGAACGGTACTATAATGTGGAGGTTCAATTACCCGCCAATTACCCGGGCGATGATGAAATTACCGGAAAGCTTGACCTGAAAGAATCACTGGACGCAGTAATGGTTGTATTGGCAGATGCTTCAGGATTTGAATACCGCATAAATGAAAATAAAGTGAATATTGAAAAAAAATTGAAAGAATTGCAACGAAAATAATATATGTCAAAAAAAAGAAGAAAACCGGAAGGCCTGCCCGCCCGCCGGTTTTCAGATAAATTTAAATTGTGTTTAATCTAAACAGTGTAAAAGTATGAAAAAACTATGTAAGTTATTAAGCTTTTCAAGAGGAAGCTTGTTTAAAATTGGTTTAAAAATGAAACTACTAGCCGTTTTAATGTTCGCAATATTTGCGGTTTCGGCAGCCGATAGTTATTCCCAGGCTGTTACTTTCAGCTTAAAGCTAAAAGATGCTACTGTGAGAACAGTTTTCGATCACATCGAAGACCAAAGCGAGTTCATTTTACTTTATAACGAAAAGTGGGTGGACGTAAATCGTCGGGTGGACATAGATGTTCAAAATGTGACCGTTGAAAAAGTGCTGGATCAAACCTTTGAAGGTACCGGGAACACATACAAAATTTACGATCGCCAGATTGTAGTTTTAAAGGATGAAAAAGCCGAATTACCAGCCGGTTTACAATTGCAAATTAATGATACTCAGATTGAACAGCCTCAGCAAAAAGAGGTTTCAGGCAGAGTTACAGATTCTGGTGGACTGCCGTTGCCTGGTGTATCCGTCATTGTTAAAGGAACAACCATTGGAACGGTAACCAATTCAAACGGAGAGTTTTCACTTCGTGTTCCACAGAATGCTGAAATTTTACAACTTTCTTTTGTGGGTATGAAACCGCAGGAAATTGTAATTGGTGAAAGAACCAGTTTTTCTGTTACAATGGAAGAAGAAACATTTGGTATTGACGAGGTTGTAGCCATAGGATATGGCACTATTAAAAAAAGTGATATAACAGGTTCTGTTTCTTCTGTTGGTTCAGACGTAATTTCGGCATATCCTTCCATTGGTGCGATTCAGTCTTTGCAGGGAAGAGCTGCCGGACTCCAGATAACTGCCAACAATGGTGAACCCGGAGCTTCACAAAAAGTAAGGATTAGAGGCGGAACGTCAATTAATGCAAGCAGTGACCCGATTTTTGTTATCGACGGTTTTGTTGGGGCTGCCCTGCCACCGCCGGAAGATATTGAATCCATTGAAATTTTAAAGGATGTTTCGGCCACAGCTATTTATGGTTCCCGAGGCGCCAATGGTGTAATAATGGTTACCACAAAACGCGGACGAACAGGAAAAGCCAGAATTGAATTGAATACTTCCTATTCTGTTCAAAACGAAATAAACCGGTTGGATTTATTAAATGCAGATCAGTTTATGGATTACATCCGCGAAGCAAGGCCCAATATTGAACCGGCAGGGGGTAATACCGATTGGCAGAATGAAGTTTTCAGGACGGGCGCAGTTCAAAATTATCAGCTTTCTGTTTCAGGAGGAAATGAAGCCGTTAATTATTACGTTTCGGGTACTTATTTCGACCAGCAAGGTGTAATAATCAATTCAGCCTTTAATCGTTTCTCAATCACCAGCAACATTGATATTATAGCCAGTGAAAAATTTAAAATGGGAGTGAATTTGTTTGCCCAAAGAAATACAAAAGACGGGGTAAGGACTCAGGAAGGTTCCGGCGGGCTTACACCAGGCGTAATTTCCTCTGTGTTTAAGTTTGAACCAGACCAAAATATTTACAGACCGAATGGTACTTTTACAATTGGCCGGCTTCATGACCCGATTGATAACCCGTATGCCATTGCAACACAACTGGAAGATGAAGAAGTTAGTGATCGTTTTCAGGGAAATGCATTTGGTGAATACCAATTGCTTGAACACCTGCGTTTCAGGACCACATTTGGAGCAACTACCAACAGCGGCAGAAGAGGCAGATATTCTCCTTCAACCCTCCAGGAAGGCAGAAATGTTGGTGGTGGTGATGCCAGAGTGGATGGATGGAAAAGTACACTTTTCCTGAACGAAAATTATCTGACCTACGATCGTACTTTTGATGAAATTCACCATCTGACCGCAATGGCAGGGTATTCTTTCCAGTCATCTGTATCTGAAAGCTGGGGCGGAAGAAGTCAGGCTTTCATTACTGACGGAATTTCATACTGGAATTTAGGCTCAGGTGCCACACTTCAGGCTCCAAACTCAAGTTTGGTTGACTGGCGCACTTCTTCCTATTACGGAAGGTTGAACTATGCTTATATGAGCCGGTACCTGTTGACTTTCACTGCAAGGTATGATGGTTCTTCAAACTTCAGCGCCAACAATAAATGGGCATTTTTCCCGTCAGGTGCTTTTGGCTGGAATATGAAAAATGAATCGTTTATGCAAAATGTGGACTGGATTAGTAACTGGAAATGGAGACTGAGTTATGGTTTTACCGGAAACCAGGCCATTTCACCCTACGAAACACTGGCGCGTTTTTCTCCCGTATTTAGCGTAATTGGCGGCAATACAGTGAATGCAGCAAGGCCAACAACAGTTTCAAACCAAAATTTAACCTGGGAAACAACATCGCAGTTAAATTTAGGGTTGGATATAGGATTTTTAAATGAAAGAATAGCCCTTACACTGGATGCATACCGCATGGTAACATCCGACCTCCTTTTCTCTGTTCAGTTGCCCCAGTATTCGGGTTACACAAGCCAAATCAGAAATATTGGCGAAGTTGAGAACAAAGGTTTTGAAGCAATGGTTTCGTCCAGAAACTTAATCGGAGAATTCCAGTGGAAAATGGATGTTAATATTTCTGCAAACAGAAATAAAATTCTGACACTGCCTGGTGGCAATGATATTCAGTACGGATCAGGCCCCGGCCATATGGTTGGATTAGGCAATACACAAATTTTACGTGAAGGAGAATCTGTGGGAGTTTTCTACGGCTGGATTTATGACGGTGTTTACCAGGAAGGCGATACATTTATTCCCGGCGGGGGCTTTGAACAAGCTGCCGGTGGAGAAAAATTCAGGGATATTGACGGAAGGGGAACTGACGGACAACTCACCGGTCAGCCCAATGGAACTTTAAATAATGACGACAGAACAATCATTGGTAGTCCGCATCCCGATTTTATTTGGGGTTGGAACAATGACTTTAAATGGAAAAATTTTGATTTGAATTTGTTTTTCCAGGGATCGCAGGGGAATGATATCCTGAGTTATACTTTAATGGAACTTGACCTGATGGCCGGTATAAACAATGCAACCACCAATGCACTGAATCGCTGGACTCCGCAAAATACCGATACGGATGTTCCAAGGGCTTTGGTAGGCCGCACACGTCGTGTTTCTACCCGTTGGATTTATGATGGCAGTTATGTCAGGCTGAAAAACCTTTCTTTGGGTTACAACCTGCCGGCTTCTGTGCTGAGAGACCTGGGACTTTCCAAATTGAGGATTTATGTTAGCGCGCAGAATATTTTTACGATTACAAATTATCCTGGATATGACGCTGAAGTAAATTACAATACTGGCGGTAGTACAAACGGTAACCGTAACCTGGGCCTTGATTATGGAAGTTATCCGAATGCCAAATCATACACAGTGGGTGTAAATCTTGGATTTTAAAAGGGAAGTATAATTTGAATTATAAAATTTATAAAGCATTGACATTATGAAAAAAATAATATATAGAGTATTGATATTGATACTTGTTTTCAATTTCTCTTCATGTGTTGATTTGGAAGAGAAACCAATTGGTCTGCTGGCTCCTGAGTCTCTTTTCAAAACCACAAGGGACGTTGAAATTGCAATTTTTGGAGCTTATGGCTGGATTGCATCTGAAAGAATATACGGCAGGCAATTTGTTTCTGCTGTTATGTTAAGAAGCGACATGGTTGACATTGGCGACCGCGGAACTCCTGCTGAAAGACAACAGGTAAACGATTTCAACATGGACGCAAATAATGGTATGGTCCGGGTGTCCTGGCCTTACTGGTATCAGACAATAAGTGCTGTAAACGCAGCAATTTCAGGTGCAGAGAGTCTTGGTTTGTCTGAGGGAGAAGTAAATCCGTTAATTGCTGAGGCAAGATTTGTCAGAGCCTTCAGTTATTATCATTTGGTAAGGGTTTTTGGCGAGGTTCCCTATATTGATTATTTTATTACCGATCCTCAGGCAGTTGCTGATATATCCAAAACATCTGTTGATGAAGTTTACCAGGGAATTGTTGCCGATTTGCAATTTGCAAAAGAATGGCTGCCTGACAGTTACTCAGGAAATATCAAATCGAGGCCTACAAAAGGAACAGCAGCATCTTATCTTTCTTCCGTTTACCTCACAAGGGAAAATTTTCAAAGTGCATATAGCGAGGCAAAATGGGTAATTGACAACAGGGAAAGATTTGGCTACAGTCTGGAACCTGATTTCCAGGAACTTTTCCGTGCATTAAACGGCGACAGGCCGGAGCATATATTTACAGTTGATTTTCTGGGATCTCAAAACGGAGGTGGCGGTGCAAACGATGATCTTATGGCGCCCATGTCTGGTATCAGGGGAGCAGATCACCAGGGCTGGAGTGTGCTTGTTCCTTCCATGCAGGTTTTTAATACCTGGGATAACAGAGATTACCGTAAATGGGTAAGTTTTGATGATTCCATAGCCGTTAAAGGTGTTATGGTTCCCTATACAGAATTTGATAATACGCAAAGGCCACACATTGCCAAATATTCAAGATTTCCGGGAAATTCAAGTGGCGACGGAAGGTATTCCGATCACAACTATTCTGCATTCAGATATGCTGAAATATTACTGATAGCTGCTGAGGCAGGCGCCGAAGCTAACGGCGTGAATGCTGAAGTTATTGGATACGTGAACCAAATTCGTGAAAGAGCAAGAAACTGGGCAGGAGAAACCGTTTCATTCCCTGAAAATGTTCCGGCAGGTTTGAGTAAAGACCAGTTTATCAATTTGGTTATGGAGGAAAGACGTATTGAACTGGCATTTGAATATAAACGCTGGTATGATATTAAACGCAGAAGATTGGGTGATGAAGTTTTTAAAGGACCCAATGCATTGGAGCCACATGCCAATTTCGATGCATCGCGTGATTATCTGTTTCCGCTTCCTGCAACTGAACTCGATATCAATCCGAATTTAAGGCCGCAGAATCCCGGTTATTAAGAAATTATTCCAAAAAATTATAAGAAAATACGAGAAAGAATGGCTGATTTTTTATCAGCCATTCTTTTCTTAAAATTTCTTAAAATTAATTTGAACCAAAAAAAAATCTTTTTTTTGAAAATGATTGAAATTTTCCGGTTGGAAAAATCAAAATTAAAGTTGGTAATTTTCTCAATTTGACTGTTATGCAAAAAAGAAGCACTTATTCAAAACTCCAGTTAACCTCGCTTGTTTTGCTCCGTTTCCTTATCGGCTGGCACATTTTATACGAAGGTATTGCCAAGTTACTGAATCCCCAGTGGTCTTCACTCAGTTTTTTGCAGCAATCGCACGGTGTGCTGTCGGGATTTGCAGAATGGGCAACTTCGTCGGAAAACATATTAAGTGTGGTTGATTTTCTGAACATCTGGGGACTGATTGCCATTGGGCTGGGACTTTTGCTCGGACTTTTTGCACGACCGGCCGCAATTGCAGGGGCAGTATTAATTTTTGTTTATTATCTGAACACTCCTCCGCTTATCGGGGTGGAATACATTTTACCGGTTGACGGGAATTACATTATAGTTGATAAAACTTTAATTGAAGCAGCTTCACTCTGCGTTCTCGCACTTTTTCCCACAAGCACAATATTTGGCCTGGATGCTATTTTAATTAAACGAAAACATTAATTGTTGGGAGGATTTTTGGCATGGATGATAAGATGAATAAAGGACAGGAAAAGATAAAAAGAGGCGATTTGAATTCAAAAAGCCAGGGAATGGGAAGGCGAACGGTCTTAAAAGCTCTGGCAGGATTGCCGGTGGCTGGAATTCTGGGATGGCAGGTTTTGAAAAAGACCAGGTTCGATTCTGATAAACGAAATTCTGTAATAAAAGAACTGGGGCTTGATTCCATTGAATTTCCGGTTTCTGATTACGGTTCCCAAAAACATTCAGGAGATTTAATCCGAATTGGTATTATTGGTTTTGGCACCCGGGGAAATCAATTGTCGAATGCACTTGGGTTTATGCATCCTGATGATACAAAAACAAGAATGGAGCGCAATACCTTAAACGAATGGCTTGAGCAGGAATACCTGAATATAGCCATTACAGGTGTTTGTGATGTTTTTGACCTTCATGCAGAAAAAGGTTTGGCGGCCGCTTCCAACGAAATCCGGCCCGGCGGACAGGATGCTCCCAAATTGCCGGTAAAACGCTACAATACTTACCAGGAAATGCTTGCCGATGAAAATATTGACGCAGTAATCATTGCCACACCCGACCACCATCATGCCCGAATTTCAGTTGAGGCTGCCAAAGCCGGAAAGCATATTTACTGTGAAAAAAGCCCTGCATTGCATGAAGATGAATTGGATGAACTGTATTCCACAATAAAAAACAGTAGTATCGTTTACCAGTTGGGACATCAGATTACGCAGAGTATTGTTTTCCAGCAGGCCAAAGAAATCATTAAAAGGAATATTCTGGGAAAAATAACGCTTATTGAAACCACTACTAACCGGAATACGGCAGAAGGAGCATGGATAAGGCACCTTGATGCAAACGGAAACCCAAAACCCGGAGATGAAAAAAGTATAGACTGGAATCAGTGGCTTGGAACTGCACCTTATGTTCCGTTCAGTATCGACCGTTTTTATAGTTGGACCAAATGGTTCGACTACGACCACGGGATGATTGGCCAGCTTTTTACCCACGAATATGATGCAGTAAACCAGTTACTTCATATTGGCATTCCCAAATCTGTAAGTTCTTCGGGTGGAATATATCACTGGAAAGACAACCGCGATATGCCCGACTCGCTGCATTGTGTTTTTGAATATCCAAATCATGAATTAACCCTTCTTTACAGCGGAAACCTGGCTTCGAGCCGAAGCCGCGGTAGGGTGTTTATGGGAAATGATGCCTCGATGGAACTGGGTAACAACGCCGTAATCACTGCCGACAGGAACTCGACACGGTATGCCGGTGCCATAAAATCCGGTGCAATTGATCCGGGTTCACCCATGATTTCATTCAATCCGGCTGCCGGACAGATAGATGCGGTTACATCAGCATCCGAAAGATATTATGCAGCGCGGGGACTTACCACCACCACAATCAATGGGCGAAGAGTGGATGTTACCCATCTTCATTTAAGGGAATGGTTGAATTGCATTAGAAATGGAGGCACGCCAAGTGCCAACATCGAAATGGCTTACCAGGAAGGAATAACCTGTATCATGGCGCATGAATCATATTTACAGAAAAGAACAGTGGAGTGGGATGATGTGAGAAGGAAAATTGTGTAATAGATTAATATACAAGTACAAGTCTTTTAAAAAATCATCAAATAGTAAATTCTATATTTTGATCCACTATTTATGGAAGTTGCCGGTGTTGCTGAAAAAAGGAAGAGTGAACGACTTCAGTCGCTCGATGTTCTGAGAGGTTTTGATATGTTTTGGATAATTGGTGGGGGAGCGCTTGTTATCCGGTTGTCACAACTTGAATTTTTAAGTTTTATAGAACCGCTTGCCATCCAGATGACTCATGTTGAGTTTGAGGGATTTCGCTTCTGGGATTTGATTTTTCCATTATTTATGTTTATTTCCGGTGTAACAATCCCGTATGCCATTCTCTCAAAATTGGAAAAAGGAGTGGAAAAGAGAAAATTGCAGATTCGTATTGTTAAGCGGGCCTTGATTTTAGTTTTGTTTGGAATTTTATACAACGGAACCTTGCAGAAAGGTTTTACCGATATTCGTTTTGCAAGTGTTCTGGGGCAAATTGGTCTGGCATACCTCATTGGAGCTACAATAGTTTTACAGGCCAAATCAGTTAAGGTTCATTTGGTTTGGCTGATTTTTATAATTCTCCTGATTTCGGCATTGCAACTGGTTGTTCCTGTTCCCGGATACGGAGCAGGATGGTTCGACCCGGTAAAAGGAATGAATGCATATATTGATCAAATGCTGTTGCCAGGGCACTTTTCTTCTGAAACGTATGACAGGCTGGGAATTCTTTGCATCATTTCAGCATCTGTCTTGGTTCTGATGGGATATTTTGCCGGAAGAATGCTGCGAAACCAGGAATTGTCACAAACCCGAAAAACCATTTGGTTATTAAGCTCAGGTTTTCTTCTTGTTATATTTTCCCTGGTTTTGTCGTCTGTTTATCCGGTTGTTAAAAATTTCTGGACTACGACATTCAATTTTCTGACAGGCGGAATCAGTTTGATCCTTCTTGCCGTATTTTATTATTTTATCGACGTGAGAAAGGTGGGTGGAAGTGGATTATCGGAAATTTTCTTTTTTTTCAAAGTTATCGGGTTGAATTCTATAACAATTTATATGGCTGCAAGGATAATTCCTTTTTGGGAAATATCAAGGTTTTTCACCGGTTGGCTTATTGAACCGCTTGGCAGTTGGATTATGATTGCAGGCGTAATTATTTTGGAGTGGTTGCTGCTTTATTATCTTTACAGGCAAAAGATATTTTTAAAAGTATAAAACGGATAACCATGCAATGGCTTAAAAACTTAAAAATCTACTTTAAATCCCTTGGTCCAGGCTTTATTATCGCTTCGGTAGTATTGGGGCCGGGCAGCATTACCGTTTCGTCGCGGATGGGTTCGGAGCACGGGTATGCATTTTTATGGGTAATCGTGCTGGCTGCAATTTCAATGTATATCTACACGTCTATGGGCGCGCGGTTTGGAACTACCAGCAACGAGTCCATACTTCAATCCATTGCCGGAAATTACGGCAGGTGGTTTTCGGCGATTATTGGCATTTCCGCGTTTTTGGCAGCATCAAGTTTTCAATTCGGGAACAATCTTGGAGTGGGCATCGCCATGCAAGGCATTACCGGCATTGATGAAAGGATATGGCCACTGATATTTACTCCTTCAGCTATTGTGCTGCTTTTTTGGGCAAAAAACCTGTACAAGGTTCTCGAAAAGCTGATGATGTTTCTGGTAATGATTATGATTCTGGCTTTCCTGTTTAACCTGTTGCTTACAAAACCCGCTGTAAGTGATATTGCCGGTGGTTTTGTACCCCATTCATTTTCATTCGATTCCCTTGATATAATTGCCGCGCTGGTGGGTACCACATTTGTGTTGCATGCAGCTTTGTACCAGTCCTATCTGGCACAAAACAAAGGATGGAAGGTTGCGGATATGAAAAAGGGACTCAAGGATTCGTATGCAGGAATTTTTATGCTCGCGCTCATTTCGATATTAATAATTGTTACTTCAGCAACGGCATTGCATCCATTGGGTATTACGGTAAATTCTGCGGCTGATATGGCACTGCAGCTTGAATCACTTTTCGGAAGTTATGCCAAAATAATATTTAGCATTGGTTTGTGTGCCGCTGCTTTTTCTTCGCTAATGGTGAATGCGGTAATGGGGGGAGGACTGCTTTCCGATGGGCTCGGGCTTGGCCGGACCATGAATGAAAAAATGCCGAAAGTATTTACCACCATTGCCCTGTTGTTGGGAATGGTTATTGCCGTATTCTTTCGCGGTAATGTGATTTATGCCCTGATTCTTGCTCAGGCTTCTTCCATACTGGCTGTTCCGCTAATCGCTTTCGGTATGTTTCTTATTCTGAATAACCGGAAAGTGATGGGTCAGTTGAAAAACAACCCGTGGCAAAACTTTCTGGCCGTTTTTGGTTTCATATTAATCAGCTTGATGGTTTACCTGATGTATAGCAGAATTATTGGATATCTGCAATCGCTTTAATTTTGAAAAAGATGAAGGATTATCCTGACATAATAACAAACGAAGAAGAACTGGAGGAGCTTTTATCCCGTCCATCGGCAGAAACAGTGGAGTTGTTTAAAAAACTGGATGGCGACATTCTTTTTTTGGGAATTGCCGGAAAAATTGGCCCTTCGCTGGCACACATGGCAAAAAGAGCGTGTGAAGAAGCCGGTGTGAAAAAACAGATTACAGGGGTTTCCCGTTTCAGCAATCGGGATGAAAAAGCTCAAATTGAAAAGTGGGGCATCGAAACCATTCAGGGCGATTTGCTCGACAGGAATTTTCTGGAAAGTTTGCCCAAAGTGAAAAATGTATTTTTCCTGGCCGGAATGAAGTTTGGTTCCGAAGAAAATCTTTCGTTGACCTGGGCCATGAATTCCTACCTGCCTGCCCTGGTAGCCGAATATTTTAAAGATTCCCGGATTGTGGCCTATTCCACCGGGTGTGTTTATTCGTTGGTTTCGGTTGAATCCGGTGGGTCAAAGGAAACTGACAACCCTAAACCGGTGGGCGAATATGCACAATCGTGCCTGGGCCGCGAGCGGATGTTTGAATATGGAAGCCGGAAATATAATACACCAGTGGCACTCATCCGCCTGAATTATGCGGTGGAGCCGCGCTATGGCGTACTGGTGGATATAGCTGCAAAAGTGAAAAACAGTCAGCCGGTGGATTTAACCATGGGCTGGTTTAATGTCATCTGGCAGGGAGATGCCAACAATATGGTGTTGCGTTCAATGGAGAATGTTGCCAGCCCGGCATGGGTATTGAATATCGCCGGCCCGGAAACGCTGCGTGTAAGGGATGTCGCACTCGAATTTGGAAAGTTGTTTAATAAAGAGGTTCAGTTTACCGGCAATGAGGCTGAAACCGCTCTTTTAAGCAATGCCGAACAGGCATTCAGGTTATTTGGAAAACCGCAGATTTCGATAAAACAGGTGATCGAATGGACCGCCCGTTGGATGGAAGAGAAAAAAAAACTGTTGGGCAAGCCCACCCATTTCGAAGTGCGGGACGGGAAGTATTAGTAGAAGCCTCTCCCCAGCCCTCTCCAAAGGAGAGGGAGTTTGGCAGGGAGAATTTATCATTGCAAATGAAAAATTTATCAAACTAAAAATTTTTTTTCCTTCTTAAACCCCTCCTTGTAAGGGGTTAGGGGAGGTTCTTAAATATAAAAAAGATGAACTACACAGAACTACCCGGAGAAGCATTAATCATTTTACAAAAAGGAGTTGTCATTCCGGCGCTTCCACTCGTATTGAACAAAAACCGGAAACTGGACGAACACCGGCAACGCGCCCTGATGCGGTATTACCTCGATGCCGGAGCCGGCGGTGTGGCAGTTGGTGTACACACCACACAATTCGAAATCCGGTTGCCTCAATTTAATATGTACAAACCGGTTTTGGAAATCGCCCGCGAAGAGTTTGACCGTTTCGAAGCAAAAAACAAAAAACCTGTTTTACGCATTGCCGGCGTCATCGGAAAAACGAAACAGGCCGTTGCCGAGGCTGAACTTGCCCTGCAAACCGGTTATCATGCTGTTTTGCTCAGTCTGGCTGCTTTTTCTGACGCATCTAATATGGAAATTCTGGAACATTGCCGGGCTGTTGCCGAAGTGATTCCGGTAATTGGTTTTTACCTGCAACCAGCAGTTGGCGGACGAAAACTGGACGTGGATTTCTGGAGGGAATTTGCCCGCATAAAAAATGTAGTTGCCATAAAAATGGCGCCGTTTAATCGTTACCAAACACTTGATGTGGTGCGCGGTGTGGCGGAGTCGGGCAGGGCAGAAGAAATAGCCCTGTACACCGGAAATGACGACAATATTCTGGTTGATTTGTTGTCGGAATACCGGTTTGAGGTGAAAGGAAGAACGGTTAAAAAACGTATTGTTGGCGGATTGCTGGGGCACTGGGCAGTGTGGACAGGCAAAGCTGTTGAACTTCTGGAAAAAGTTCAAAAAAACCAGTTGCCCGGAAACGTGCAGGAAGTGCTGGCGCTGGCCAATCAGATTACCGATTGCAATGCCGCCTTTTTCGATGTGGCGAATAATTTTAAAGGTTGTATAACCGGCATTCACGAAGTATTGCGCCGGCAGGGACTGCTGGAAGGCATCTGGACACTAAATGAAAATGAAACGCTTTCGCCCGGACAGAAAGAGGAAATCGACCGGGTGTTTGCAGCTTATCCCCATTTAAACGACGATGATTTTGTAAAAGAAAACCTCCACAGGTGGCTCGCCTGAAAACATTGAACATTAAGGATATTCAGCAGGCTTTGGTGCTTTCAAATGCTGAAGGGTGGAACCAGACCGAAAAGGATTGGAAACTTTTGGTTGAAAATCAGGAAAATGTTTGTCTGGCGCTGGAGAAGGACGGTAAAATTGTGGCCACTGCAACAGCCATGAATTACGAAAACCAGGTTGCATGGATTGGGATGGTTCTGGTTGAAAAGAACCATCGGGGCAAAGGTTACAGCAAAATACTTTTGTCAGAAATGTTGAACCGGTTAAAATCATTCAAAACCATAAAGCTGGACGCCACACCTGCCGGTCAGCCGGTTTACCGGAAATTCGGATTCCGGAATGAACAGGTCATCAACAGGTTTATTCTTGAATCACCTGCAACGGATTTGGCGGATTTTGAAAATGTGAATCTGCCAACATGGATTCATTCTACAGACATTTCCGAAATCATAAAATACGACTCGGAAGTTTTTGGAGTCGGTCGAAATTATCTCACCGAATATTTGGTTAAAGAAAACCCGGATAATTCATGGATGTTAAAAGATCAGGGACAAATGAAGGGCATTGCATTGGGAAGAAAAGGAACCCGTTTTTTTCAGGTGGGGCCGGTTTCGGCTGAATCTGAAGAGGAGGCCAGAATACTTTTGTCGCAAATGCTAAAATCGTTGCTTCACCAACCGGTTGTGGTCGATGCTTTGGATGATAAAAAGAATTTCATCACCTGGCTTAACACAGTCGGTTTTAAAAAGCAACGGCAGTTTATCCGGATGGTTTTGGGTGAAAATTCAAATCCGGGAACGCCTGAAAATCAGTTTTTAATTTGCGGACCGGAGTTTGGATAGATGTGTCTTTGCAAGAATCCCCGTGTATTTTTTATCAAATTGTAATGTTCACCGCGGGAAAATCAACATGAATTTGCAGCCAAAAAAAAGATTAATACTTACTTTTGTTTTTATCAATTAAAGCATCATGAAAAAAAATAATTTACGTTCCGTTTTTTTTGCTCCGGTATTGTTTTGCTTTTTATTTTTCAACCAGAATTCTGCCCTTGCTCAACAGGAAAAACCCAATGTTCTGCTGATTTCCATCGACGATCTCAACGACTGGGTGGGGCATTTAGGCGGCCATCCGAAAGTCCAAACCCCGAACATGGACAGACTGGCTGCCGGCGGAGTGGCTTTTACCAATGCACATGTTCAGGCGCCTATTTGTAATCCGTCGCGGACGAGTTTTTTGACCGGGTTGCGACCCACTACCACAGGAATTTACGGGCTGGGTCCCTGGTTTCGCGACCTGGAACAATACAGGGATTGGGTAACCTTACCACAGTATTTTGAACAAAACGGATATGTAACCTTAACCACGGGGAAAACCTATCACGATGCTTATCCGCCTAAAGAAGACCGTCGGGACGGACCTGAATTCAGCAAATGGGGTTTTCATGGCGGATTTTTTCCCCGCCCGCAGGAACCTTTTGTGAAAAGCACAGGGCACCCGTTGGTGGATTGGGGCGTTTTTCCGGGAGATGATAAGGATCAAGATGACTGGAAAGTAACTGACTGGGCGATTGAACAATTGAAGAATCCTCCTGAAAACAAACCTTTTTTCCTGGCAGTGGGAATCAGGCATCCCCATGTTCCATTGTACGCAAGCCAAAAATGGTTCGATCTTTATCCGGAAGATGAAGTGCTGCTTCCGGTAGTCCGTGCCGACGACCGTGACGATATTCCTCCGTTTGCCTGGTACCTGCACTGGCATTTACCGGAGCCGAGGCTGGCCTGGCTGGAAATGAATCATGAGTGGAAATCCAAAGTGCGTGCTTATTTGGCAAGTATAAGTTTTGCCGACATGCTGGTGGGAAGGTTGCTCGATGTTCTCGAAGAAGAGGGACTGGCCGGGAATACCATTGTGGTTCTTTTGTCGGATCACGGTTACCACTTGGGAACCAAAGGGATTACCGGTAAAAACACCTTGTGGCATGAATCCACCCGTGTACCTTATATTTTTGCAGGTCCGGGTGTTACAGAAACAGGAAAACAAAGCGATGTCCCGGTGGAATTGCTTGATCTTTATCCAACGTTAACTGACCTGGCTGGACTGCCTCCAAAACAGGGACTTGAAGGCCGCTCCCTAAAACCGATTCTGGAGAATATAAAACAAAAACGGGAGTGGCCGGCCATCTGCACCCACGGCCCCGGAAATCATGTGGTGGTGACTGAACAGTGGCGATTCATTCAATATGCCGATGAATCGCGCGAGTTATACAACAGGCACGATGATCCTTATGAGTGGACCAACCTGGCCCGGCACGAAGGTTATAAACCCATTATGGAAAGTCTGGCTAAGTACCTGCCCCAAAGCGCCGCTCCTGCACCCGGAAGTAAAACCAGAGTAATTGAAATGATTGACGGAGAACCCCACTGGGAAGGAAAAAGAATTTCGAAAGAAGATAAAGTGCCCATGGAATTCAGGTAACATGGTCCCTTTTCAATAGAAATCCAAATAGAAAAACCTTGGTGCAGCTCTTTTTTTTCACCGGCGTTTCAGCCCGGTGGTTGCGTTTTTCCGCCCCTTTTGCCTGCTTTAGCGTTTAATCCTAATGAGCCACGATGTAACATGCAAAGAATTTCTTTGCCAAATTAAAAAAGTTAAATACTTTTATTGTGAATATGAAAAACAATCTAAACCATTTTTATATGAGTCGGCTTACCATTTTCTTTTCCCTGATTATTCTTCTTTCAATCATTGGCTGCAATTCAGATAACCAACCGCATCTATTTGATCTTCGTTGCGAAAGCCTGCAAAATCCGCTGGGCATTGACAAAACAACACCCCGTTTTAGCTGGAAAATCAGCAGTAAAAAAAACGGAACCGAACAAAAAGCCTTTCAGATTCTGGTTGCCGCTGAACGTTCGGATTTAACAGAAAACAAAGCTGATTTATGGAATTCAGGAAAAGTGGAATCCTCTGCGTCAATTTTTGTGCTGTATCAGGGGCAAAAGCTGAATCCCGGCCATGCAGCCTGGTGGAAAGTCCGCGTTTGGGATGAGGCCGGGAATGTCTCCGGCTGGAGCGAACCGGCCCGGTTCAGCATTGGGTTGCTCAGTGAAAACGACTGGCAGGCCGTTTACATCTCCTTCAATACCGAAAACGGTTACCGCGAATGTCCGCAACTTTATCAGACTTTTGATGTGGATGAAACGGATTCAAATTATTTCCTGCATGTAAATTCGCTGGGGTACCATGAGGTTTTTCTCAACGGCAAAAAAGTGGGTGAGGGCGTGCTGGCGCCGGCAGTTTCGCAGTTCAACAAACGTTCGCTTATCAACACTTACGATGTTTCCGAACTCCTGCAAAATGGGAAAAACGAAATCATCCTCTGGCTGGGCAGCGGCTGGTACACTGAGGGTTTGCCCGGAGTGGTAAACAATGGTCCGGTGGTGCGGGCGCAACTGGAAAAAATTGAAAAAAGCGAAAGGGAAATCATTCTGGCAACCGATGAAAACTGGCAGGGACGGAAAAGCAGCTACACCCGGCACGGAAATTGGCGTCCCGACCGGTTTGGCGGGGAGATAGTGGATGGCGTGCTGGCAAAAAATGATTTGCAAACCGAAAATCCCGAAAATTCCTGGCAGCCGGTTTCGCGGGTGAAAATTCCTGAACATAACGCAAGCCCGCAAATGACGGAACAAAATGCCATTACCGAAACAATCAGTCCGGTTTCCATCAAAGAAATTGCACCCGACACGTTCCTGGTGGATATGGGTAAAAACCTTACCGGCTGGGTGGAAATACATTTTCCCGACCTGCAAAAAGCGCAGGAAATTAAACTGGATTATTGCGACCATTTAATCGATGGCGAGCGGTTTAACGATCGGAACCAATGGAATAAGTATATCGCCTCCGGGAATTCACCCGAAACGTTTATTAATAAGTTCAATTACAACGGATTCCGTTATATTCGAATTACCGGGCTGAACGAAAAGCCGGCTGTCGAATCTATCAAAGCCTATCTGATTCACACCGATTTTGAGCCTGCTGCTTCGTTTGAATGTTCCGACCCCGATTTGAATGCCATTCACGACATGCTTTTTTACACACTTCAGTGCCTGAGCATTGGCGGTGATTTTGTGGATTGTCCGCAAATTGAGCGGTTGGGTTACGGCGGCGACGGAAATGCATCCACTTTAACGGCTCAAATCATGTTTAACCTGGCGCCGGTTTACAACCACTGGCTTCAGGCATGGGCCGATGTCATTCGTGAAGACGGCGGAATGCCTCACACCGCCCCGAATCCTTACCGTGCCGGCGGCGGTCCTTACTGGTGTGGTTTTATTATTACGGCTTCGTGGCAAACGTATCTGAATTACGGCGACACCCAGGTGTTGGAAAAATATTATCCGGTTATGCAGAAATGGCTGGGATATGTGGAAAAATATACGGTTGACGGTTTGCTAAAACGCTGGCCCGACACCGATTACCGCGGCTGGTACCTTGGCGACTGGGCCACGCCGGAGGGGATTGACCAGACGGATGAAACTTCCGTTGACCTTGTGAATAATTCCTTTATCGCGGTATGTTTCGATAATATGGAACGTATGGCCAAAGTTCTGGGAAAACCTGAAGATGCCCGTTTTTATGCTTCAAAAAAGAAACAGGTACAGGAAAAGATTCACGACACATTTTTTGATGAAACAGCCAATTCGTATGCCACCGGAACACAGATTGACCTGGCATTTCCGATGATTGCCGGTGTGGTTCCTCAGGAAAATTTAAAAGAGGTGGAAAATTCACTGTATCACGAAACCGAAGTGAACCGGAACGGGCATCTGGCAACCGGACTGGTGGGATTGCCGGTGTTAACCGAATGGGTGGTGGAAAACAACGAGGCTGATTTGATGTATTCCATGTTGAAAAAGCGGGATTACCCCGGCTACCTGTACATGATTGACAACGGCGCCACCACCACCTGGGAGCACTGGAACGGTGCCCGCAGCCACATTCACAACTGCTACAACGGCATTGGCTCTTGGTTTTACCAGGCGGTTGGCGGAATCCGTCCGGTGGAAAATGTGCCGGCTTACCGGAAAGTTCGCATTCAGCCCCAAATCCCCGATGGCGTAACCTGGGCCACTACGTCTCAGGAAACACCTTTCGGAAAACTGGTGGTGAACTGGAATTTAACCGGTGAAATGCTGGAACTGGAAATTGAGATTCCGGTGGGAGTAGAAGCGGAGGTGGTAATCCCACCTTTTGCAAAATCTTATACATTGAATGACAAAAAATACGAATTGGCTGGAATAGAGGAAGATGAGGTGGCGTTGAAAAGCGGGAAATACTCATTTCAATTGAGCAGGTGACTTTAAATCACCAGCTCAATAAAATAAAAGTGCAACGAATAAACTGTTTATTTGTCGCAACAAATGCGATGATTAGTTTTTCGTGCGGCAAATAAGCCGTATATTTGATGCAAAATATGCAACGAATGAAAGCATTTATTTATCAGCAAGTCAACTGGCCAAATTTCACCTGGATAAATGATGATGTAGTTAACCTGCTGAGTGAAGCGAGGAATTTACAGGGCAGACTCATGGGGAAAATGGAATCGTTGGGTTTCGACCTGAGGAATGAAGCCCTGCTTGAAACGTTGACACTCGATGTCGTAAAATCGTCAGAAATTGAAGGCGAATTTTTAAACCCCGACCAGGTTCGCTCCTCAATAGCCCGCAGGTTGGGGATGGAAATAGCAGGTTCAGTAGAGTCGGACAGGAATGTTGACGGCGTTGTTGAAATGATGCTGGATGCCACGCAAAATTGTTTTAACCCGTTAACAGCAGACAGACTTTTTGACTGGCATGCGGCACTGTTCTCCACAGGACGAAGCGGAATGTACAAGATAACAGTTGCCGACTGGCGAAAGGATACGACCGGGCCCATGCAAGTTGTATCGGGTGCTTTGGGAAAGGAAAAGGTACATTTTCAGGCACCGGATTCATCATTGGTTGAAAAGGAAATGATGCCGTTTCTGAATTGGTTTAACGAGGTTTCAAAAATTGATTTGGTACTTAAAGCGGCAGTAGCTCATTTATGGTTTGTTACCATACACCCGTTTGAAGATGGGAATGGCAGAATTGCAAGAGCACTGACGGATATGTTACTGGCTCAGTCAGACAGAAGCAATCAGCGTTTTTACAGTATGTCGGCACAGATACGAACAGAAAGAAAAGCGTACTATGAAATACTGGAAAAGACACAAAAAGGGAATCTTGATATTACAGCGTGGATGATATGGTTTTTAAGGTGTTTAATAAATGCTTTGCAATCGACTGATGTTGTGTTGGGCAGAGTTTTGTTTAAAGCGGTTTTTTGGTCAAAGCACTCAAAAACATCGATTAATGAAAGACAGAACAATCTGTTGAATAAGTTACTGGATGGATTCGAGGGGAAACTGACCTCGTCAAAATGGGCAAAGATTGCAAAATGCTCGAAAGACACTGCGATACGAGACATTAATGATTTGATAGACAAAAACATTTTGCAAAAAGAAGCAGCAGGAGGACGGAGTACAAATTATGAATTGGTTAAATGAATCAAAGCGTTTTGAGGGTTCTTAATAACGAACAAATAAAGCAAAACAAACTCTTAAAAACAGTTATAAATTACAGGCAATGATGAAAAATCTTTCGGTAGTACTTTTATTATTTGTGATGGCATGTACATCTCCCGGCGTTTCCGAACCGGAATTGATGAAGGAAGCTGTGCCCGTTTGGGCCGAAGGCCGTGAAACAGAAATGAACCTGACGCTGGGTTTTCAGGGTGTTTTTCAGGCTGAAAAAAACAGCGATTTTACATTGCGGATAACTGCCTCCACGCTATACCGTGTGTTTTTGAACGGCGAGTTTCTGGGATACGGTCCGGCGCGGACAGCTCACGGTTTTTTCCGGGTAGATGAATACGACATCGGAGATGTTGTGCAATCGGGCGAAAACATACTGGCCGTTGAGGTGGCCGGTTACAATGTGAACACCTACTACACCCTCGACCAGCCATCATTTTTGCAGGCCGAACTGGAATCGGACGGCAAAATTGTTCTGGCCACCGGAAATGACCGGGGATTCAAAGCATTTGAGTTGAAAGAACGCCTGCAGAAAGTGGAACGATACAGTTTTCAACGCCCGTTTACCGAATACTACCGGTTAGATGAAGGTTTTGA
The DNA here is from genome assembly GCA_041686935.1 of Mariniphaga sp. Taxonomy (GTDB): domain Bacteria; phylum Bacteroidota; class Bacteroidia; order Bacteroidales; family Prolixibacteraceae; genus Mariniphaga. Next base: position 317,950 of record JAWLCW010000004.1, read on the forward strand.
TGTCTGGAAAACGTCGGCAGATGTTTCGCTCAGTCCTCTGAAACTTGCCGAACAACCCGGAGGAAAACTGATTCCAAGAAACCTGTTCATGCCTGAATTTGAAACTTTGCAGCCTGAGGAAATTTATGCCAATGGCACTATTGATTTTCAAAAACCCGAACGGTACTACAAAGACCGGTCGCTGGTGCGCATCAGCGAGCAATTTAAAGGCTACCCGGAACCGGAAATCGAAGTTTTACCTTCGCAACTGATGCAGGAAATAACAATCCAAACCATGACACAGGTTTCGGAAAAATATTCGGGTAATCCGGTTGTTCTGGCTAAAAATAAGTTTGTCACTTTCGATTTTGGTACTAATCTCTCGGGATTTATCGGAAGCCGGATAACTTGTTCCGAGCCCTCCACCATTATTTTCCATTTCGATGAAATCCTTACCGACGGCGATGTGAATTCCAAAAAGCGGATGGCTGATGTAAACAATCAGGTGGTGTATGAACTGGAGCCGGGAACTTACGCGCTGGAAACCTTTGAGTCCTACACATTCAAATATTTGAAAGCCATTGTAACAGCCGGCAACTGCACCATTCATGATGTTTACATCCGGGAATATGCGTATCCCGACAATCCTCGGGCAACTTTTGCCAGCAGCAATCCGAAATTGAACGCCATTTACGATGCCGCCCGGCAGACCTTCCGGCAAAACGCGGTGGATATATTTATGGACTGTCCCTCGCGCGAGCGGGCCGGCTGGCTGTGCGACAGCTATTTTATGGCCATCATGGAAAAAGGATTTACCGGCAAATCGGACGTGGCTCACAATTTTTACGAGAACTATGCGCTGGCCGACGGCTTTGAATTTCTTCCCGACGGAATGCTGCCCATGTGCTTTCCCGCCGACCACAACGACGGGGTGTTTATTCCCAATTGGGCCATGTGGTTTATCGTTCAGATTGAAGATTATGCAAGCAGGGGAGGAGACCCGGAATTGATTGCCAAACTGGAACCCCGGATTGCGGCATTGCTCGGTTATTTCGAAGCCTTTGAAAACGAATCCGGTCTGCTGGAAAAGCTGGACAGCTGGATTTTTGTGGAATGGTCGCGCGCCAACGATTTTGTGCAGGATGTGAATTACCCCACCAACATGCTTTATAGTGCTGCTCTGGAAAAAGCCGGGAAACTGTATCAGAACGACGAATGGTCAAATAAAGCCGGAAAGGTAAAACAAGCCATTCTGGAACAATCGTTTAACGGGGAGTTTTTTGTGGATAACGCCGTTCGCAGTGAAAACGGAGAGCTTGTTGTTACCGAAAACACTACGGAAGTTTGTCAGTACTACGCTTTCTTTTTTAACATAGCCTCGCCCGAAACCCATCCGGATTTGTGGAAAAAACTGACCACCGAATTTGGTCCCAACCGCGACGACACAAAAACGTATCCCGATGTTTTTCGAGCCAATGCGTTTATCGGCAATTACCTCCGTATGGACATCCTGTCGAAATACGGACTGCAAAGCCAGTTGCTGAACGAAGTCCAGGATTATTTTTACTACATGGCAGAGCGCACCGGCACTTTGTGGGAAAATATGAGCGCACATGCTAGTTGCAATCATGGTTTTGCCTCGTACCTGGGACATATTTTATATCGAGATGTTCTGGGAATCAGCAATATCGATTACCTTGAAAAAGAAGTAACCATCCGGTTTACCGACATCGGTCTGGACGAATGTTCCGGCGCAGTTCCGGTTGACGATGGAGTGATTGAACTGCAATGGAAACACGCAGGCAATCAGATTCACTATTCGCTAAAAGTTCCGGAGGATTTTACGGTGAAAGTGGAAAATTTAACCTCTTTTGAACTGGCTGAGAAAGAATGAAAATATATTTTTGAGAAAATATTATTCAATGTCGTTTAGTTTAGTAAATATTGTATTTCAAATTTGTTTGACGTTGTCAGGAGCTTCGCACGCTGACAAGTCTGCGGTGCATAACCTGTCAACGTCTATAGACTTGACAGCGTTAACTAAACGACATTGAAATGTTATTGCAGAATTAAATTAACCAATAGAATTTTATGAAGCCATTATTTTTATATTTTGGATTATTCATCCTGATTGCCCAGATTTCCTTTGCACAATCAAAAGTTATTCTCGAAGAAAAACCGGTTGTTTTGCCCACCTGGCCGGTTGCCCCGGCTGAAAAAAGTCCCATTTTTTTCAGGGGCGAAGCGTACCAGGGAGCGTCGCGGCATTATTATCCGCTTAAGTTGAACGACCAGTACATCAATGAAAGGGTGGAACAAGAGTGGAAACACCTCATTCTTGAAAATGAATACATTGAGCTGGCCATTACTCCAGAAATTGGAGGCAAGCTTTATTATGCCACCGACAAAAGCAACGATTACCATTTTATTTACAAAAACAATGTGGTGAAACCATCCAATATCGGGATGACCGGCGCCTGGGTTTCGGGAGGGATTGAGTGGTGTGTGCTGCACCACCACAGAGCTTCCACCTATTTGCCGGTTGATTACACCACTACAGAAAACGAAGACGGCAGCAAAACGGTTTGGGTGGGAGAATATGAGCCGCGGCACGGAATGCGATGGACCATCGGGGTAACAGTTTTTCCCGGGAAATCGTATTTCAAAACCGAAGGACGGATTTACAATGCATCGCCGTTTTCGCATTCTTTTTTGTACTGGGCCAATGTGGCCGCACATACCAATGAAAACTATCAGACTATTTTCCCGCCCAGTGCGCAAATCGCAACCTTTCATTCCAAAACCGATTTTACCCGCTGGCCGTTTTCCACCGAAATGTACAGGGGTTCTGACTTTACCGCCGGAGTGGATATCAGTTGGTGGAAAAATGTGGAAGCATCCAATTCCTTTTTTGTGAATGATTTACAGGAAGATTTTATGGGTGGATACGACCACGGGAAAAATTCGGGTACAGTGCATATTGGCGACCACAACATAGTTAAGGGCGCCAAATTGTGGGAATGGGGTTCCGGTCCGCGTGGTCAGGCAACCGAAGGACGTTTGACGGAGAATGACGGACCATATGTGGAAATTATGGTGGGCGCTTTTTCCGACAATCAGCCCGATTACAGTTGGATTCGGCCTTACGAAGTTAAAAAATGGGAACAATATTGGTATCCGGTCAGGGGAATTCAGGGATTTAAAAACGCCAACCTGAACGGAGCAGTGAACCTGGAAAAACGGGAAGGAAATTCGGTATTTTTAGGGTATTATTCCACCCAAAAAGTTGAGAATGCAAAAGTTGTTCTGAAAAACAGGGATAGAATTATTTTGGAAAAAACCATAGAAATTTCACCCGAAAACCCGTTTGCAGAAACTGTAATTCCAGGTGAAGCTTTCAATTTAACTGACCTTTACATTTCGCTCATTAATGAAGATACCGGCGAAATTTTGGTGGATTACCAGCCAAAAGAACTGGAACCGGTTGAAGAATTGCCTGAACCCTGGAATGGTTATCCATTGCCTGAAGAGCTTAAAACGGTTGAGGAACTTTACCTGACCGGTAAACGGGTGGAGCAGTTTTATGCCCCGCGCTACAACGAAATGGACTGGTACATGGAAGCGCTTAAACGTGACCCGGACGACATTCGCACAAACACAGCAGTTGGAAACCATTATCTGAAAAACGGAGATTACACAACGGCCCGAAAATATCTGGCCCGTGCAATAAAAAGGCTGACGAACGACTACACCCGTCCGTTGGACTGTGAAGCGCTGTATTTACAGGGACTCACGCTGAAAGCTCTGGGGCTTTTTGATGAAGCTACGGATACGCTTTACCGGGCAACCTGGGATTATGCGTACCACTCGGCTGCTTATTTTCAACTGGCGCAAATTTCTGTATTGAAAAATGATTTGAAAAAGGCGCTTCATCAGATAAACGAATCGCTGGCAACCAACTCACGCAATAACCGGGCAATAGCGCTCAAAGCTGCCATTCAGAGGAAATCAGGCGATTTTGAAGGAGCAACAGCAACACTGAAAACCATTTCCGGTTCCGACCCGCTGGATTTCAGAATCAGAAATGAGTATTATCTGATTGCAAAAGAATCAGGGAATCCGGCTGAGGCAGAAACTGCGCTTTCCTCGTTGAAAAAGGAGATGCGGGATTTTGACGAAAATTACCTGGAACTTGCAGTGGGGTATGTTAATGATGGATTGATGATTGAGGCAGAAGATATTCTTTTACGCTTTTCAGGAAAAAGTCCGCTGTTCGGATATTATTTGGGATATATTTCAGATAAGCGTGGAGAGAAGGAAAAGGCATCAGGAAATTTTAAACAGGCTGCAGACCAGCCGGTGGATTTTGTTTTTCCACACCGGATGCAAACCGTTGAAGTGTTGAAAACTGCTCTGAAAAGCAATCCTGAAGATGGTAAAGCATATTATTACTTTGGCAACATTTTATACGAAAAACAGCCGGAATACGCTATCGAAAACTGGAAGAACGCGGTGAAATTCACTCCCGGACTGGCCGTTGCACACCGGAATCTGGGCTGGGGATACTACCGTCATTTTCAAAATATTTCAATAGCAATTACCCACTACGAAAAAGCCATTTCGCTCGATAAAAATGAAGCGATTTATTTTACCGAACTGGATGAACTTTATGAATTGAGCAATGCACCGGTTGAAACCCGTTTGAAACTTTTTGCCGGCAGCAGCAAAGTGGTAAAAAAACGAGACGATTCATTTATTCGTCAAATTGAAGTGCTTACGCTGGCTGGACAGCCTGAAACGGCAGTGGAATATCTTGAAGGCGTGGAATTTGCGTACCGCGAAGGTTCTTCGCGTGTGAGGGAAATTATAATTGATGCACAACTGATGGTGGGGAAAAAGTATTTGAACGAAAAGAATGCCGAAAAAGCGCTGGAGTATTTTCTGAAAGCGCAGGTTCCGCAGGAAGAAGCCGGCAGCGCCCGCATGGACGACCGCGACATGCAGGTGAATTATTATATCGGACTGGCATACGAAATTCTGGGCGATAAAAACCGTGCAAATGAATTTTTGCAAAAGATAGCCGGGCGGGAAACGGGCAGAACAGTTGGCGTAATGGATTATTACAAAGGACTAAGTTTTGCGCGGCTGGGTGACAACCGTAATGCCAAAAAGGTTTTTGAAGCGATGATATCAGAGGCAAATCAACAACTCAGTGAACCAGTTACTTCGGAAGCCGGGGTTATTTTTGGCGAACGGGAGGCCGAAAACATTAGGAAATCCCGGTATCATACCATGCGTGGTTTGGGAAATAAAGGATTGGGAAAGATGAAACCGGCCACTGAAGACCTGAAAAAAGCCGTTGATTTTTCTCACAGCAATTTATGGGCAAAGGTTGAGCTGGAAAACATTGACTAAGGCATTTCAGTTTTTATTTTGTATGATGATAAAATTATTTTGAATGAAGTATAAAGGATATAATTTCCTGGTTTTGCTAACCCTTCTGTTGGTTTCAACTGCCTGTATGGAGCAAAAAGTATTGGTGACAGGCCATGTTTACAACAAAACGGATAATCGTGCAGGAGGCCTGGAAGTAAAACTTCATCAGGATAAGGAAATAAAACCAAACCGGCAGTATAAACGAACTGCGGTTCAGCCGGATGGAACATTTCAAATGAAAGCGAAAGCCAATTGCTCGTATGTTTTGGAAATCAGTGGAGAAGACGGTTCGGGAAGGGTTTTTCTGCCTGCTGAAAGTATCTCAGAAAAGGTTGATTTAATTTACCCGGTAACCGAAAAAATAGTTCTTCTTCATACCAACGACAGGCACTTTGATATGAACCATCAGGAAAAACTGGCCAAAAAGCTGGAAGAAATCAGGGCAAAATACGACGATGTGTTTTTGTTTGAGGCTGGCGATGTGTTTGTGCGGCATGCTCACCGGTGGGTTATAAACGACAGTCTTTTGAAAGATACCGTCTGGTACGGAGAACGGGCATTGCAAATGATTCAATCCATGAATGATCTGGATTATGATGTGATGACGCTGGGAAATCATGAGTTGGCATGGATTAATAATTACACCCGGCATGCACTTGACGCTACCCGTTTTCCGGTTCTGGCGGCAAATATTGAAATCAGTACCGATAAATTGCCTCAGCCTCAGCCGTTTACTGTTCTGAATACCTCCACCAGACGCCGGATTACCGTTCTGGGCCTGGCCACCGACAATGCCGGAAGGGAAGGGGTTCAGGAACTTGACCTTGCTGAAACAGTTGACAAATACAAAACCTTGAAAGATTTTTCAGATGTTTACCTGGTTTTGTCGCATCTTGGTCTGAGAAAGGATAGTCTGCTTGCATGGGAATTTCCGGTGTTTGATGCCATAATTGGAGGCCATTCACACGATTTGCTGGATGAAGCAGTTATTGAAAACTCAGTATTAATCGCCCACGCCGGTGGAAATCCGCATTTCGTTTCAGATGAACATTCGGTTTACCTGGGTAAGGTTGAACTGACTCTTGAAAATGGAAAAATCGTTGACAAAAAAGGCCGGGTGATGGAAATTGGCCGAAAGACTGAATCAGAAATTAAACTGCCCGAACGCGGACTTTGTGCCCATCGGGGCGCCATGCAAACGCATCCGGAAAACACCATTCCTGCATTTCGCGAGGCGGTGAAAGCCGGTGCGCACATGATTGAGTTCGATGTGCAACTTACCAAAGACAACGAACTGGTTGTGATGCACGATGCCACTGTTGACCGGACCACCAACGGCAGCGGGCAGGTTTCAGAATTGACCTTTGCGGAAATCAAAAATCTGGATGCCGGAAGCTGGAAATCCTCCGAATTTAAAGGCCTTCAGGTTCCCACATTTAAGGAAGTGCTGGATGAAATGCCGCTTAATGTATGGCTGAATATCCATTTAAAAGGTGCCGGTGAGGCACCGAATATGATAGCTGAAATTCTAAAGGAAGAAAATCGGCTGCATCAGGCTTTTCTTGCCTGTGGCGCCGAAGCAGCCAGGCAGGCGCGCAATGTAGTTCCCGAAATTCTGATTTGTAACATGGACCGTCAGGAATCGAATTTTGACTATGTAAACGGAACCATTGAAATGGATGCAGACTTTATTCAACTGCGCGGTTCAATTACACCTGAATTTGCTGAATATGCGAAAACTTTGAAAAAAAACGGAATCCGTATAAACTATTACGGCACCGATTCTCCGGACGAAATAAAAACGTTGTTCTATTTTGGGATTGATTTCCCGTTGGTGAACGATATTCTGAATTCAATTTATGTTTCAACCAGGGAGGGAATAGAACCGTTGATTCCGGTTTTCAGATAAGAGTTATTTTTCCAAAATTTTGAATGGTTCTGATAACATTTTGTGTTGAATTATCAGAATATAAGGTTTTTCAATTACATGTTTTTATTGTTGATAAAATCATTTCTAAAATTCTTAAAGGATTGGCAACAATTTCTACTTTTGTTTTTTTTATTTGAATTGTTTACAAAATGGAAGACCTGGTCAAAACCTCAACGGATTTTTTCAATTTATATGCAGATTCTTTTGAAAATCTGACTTCGGATCAGCAGAAGAATTTTACGATTAAAAAAGATCACACATTTCGGGTTATTGAAAACTCGAAAATGTTGGCTGCCATCCTTGAATTAACGGAAGAGGATGTAACCGTTGCTTTGGTTTCAGCTATTTTTCATGATATCGGCCGGTTTAGGCAACTTGTTGATTTCAATACATTTAACGATAGCAATTCAGAAGATCATGCCGAAGCAGCTATCGGGATTTTAAAAGAAAGCAACATTCTTCAAAACCTGGATCAGGAAACACAAGAACTGATTTATTTAGTTATCAGGCTTCACAACAAACTTCAACTACCTCAGAAATTAAATCCCCGCGAACTCATGCATGCCGGTTTATTGCGTGATGCAGATAAACTGGATATTTTGAAAGTTTTAACCGATTATTATTCAGACAGAAACAGTATTCCTAACCACACGCTTACCTGGGATTTGCCAAAAGCCATACAAGTTTCGCCACTTGTGGCAAAAGAGGTATTAAACGGTAAACTGGTTTCGAAAAATGAATTGAAGAGTGAATTGGATGTGAAAATTATGCAGTTGTCGTGGATCTACGATATTAATTATAAAGCTTCAATTGAACTCATTATTAAAAACAGATACCTGGAGAAAATATTCAACGCGCTGCCAAAAAACGACCTGGTTATTGAAATTTACCGAAAAGTAAAAGTATTCGCAGAAAATAAATTAATGGAGTAATGCAAAAGATTGTAACAGTTTCCACCTCGCGGCACAACGAGCTGGTTGACATTACAAAATATGTTGAAACAGCAGTAAAAGAAGCCGCTGTCAATACCGGGATTGTTAACGTTTACGTTCAGGGCGCCACAGCGGGAATTATGATTCAGGAAAACTGGGACGATTCTGTTCAGAATGATGTGATAAGCCTGTTCAGAAAATTGATTCCTGCCGGAGTTTGGGAACACGATGCGCAGGATAATAACGGTGATTCACATTTAAAAGCAGGAATAGTCGGTCCGTCGGAAACCATACCCATTATAAACGGAAAAATGGGACTTTCCACCTGGCAAAATATCTTTTTGTGCGAGTTCGACGGTCCGCGAAATCAGAGAAATATTGTGGTAACGGTTCTTAAAATGCAATATTAATGGCCAGGTTGGTTTGTTTGTGTAATCTGGTGGATGAAAAGGAAATCATTGCCGGCCTGAAAAAAGGCGCCAAATCAACCAAAGATATTCAGCGTTTTACACGGGCCGGATCGTCATGCGGCCGCTGCCTTCCTGAAATTGATGCTATTGTGGAATCCTTTTTAAAGGAAAAACCCGAAGAACAGCAAAAAAAGCTGAACTTCGGGTTTTAGCCTCACGAAAAAGTATCTGTTAAAAATATCTTGGAGACGTTACAAGGTTCTTTAAACTTTTCAGTTCGTATGAAATCATTACTTCATGCGTTCCGCTGTGGTAGTTTTGCAACCTGGAAGTAGAAAAATCAATGGAATAGCCAAGCCGCAAATCATCATTTATTAGCCACTGTGCAACAAAACCGAAAGCATCGCTTGTCCTGAACATAGCGCCCAGCCAAAACTTTTCCATAATCAGAAAGTTTGTGGTAAGGTCCAGTTGAATCGGCACATTCTGAGTAATTTTTGTCATAAAAGTAGGTTTGAATTTTAAATTCTCTCCCAGATTAAACAGCATGCCGCCCTCGAGAAAGTAATGCCTTACATCTGCCTGAACCGAGAAATTGTTGGGATTGTCTTCCGTAATTTCATTGTGCAACAATTTGGGAACTGCAACGCCAATATAATATTTCGGATTCAGAAGAAATAAACCCACTCCAAAATTTGGGACAAATTTATTTACGAGATCACCCTGGAACATTGGGTCATATCCCTCAATAAGATCATATTGGGTAAGGTTGTTTGAATAATTGGTAAAACCGCCTTTTAACCCCATACGTAAATTTGTTTCTTCATCAAAAATCACTTTGTAGGAATAATCGGCCCAAAGACCAAACCGTTTTTCTTTGAACACATTGTCGCTGATTACATTTAAGCCAAGTCCAACCCTTTCGTTTTTCATAGGAGCCTGCATGGAGAAGGTGTAGGTTTTAGGGGCGCCATCCCATCCTGTCCATTGATGACGGGCCAGAGCCATAAAACCCATGGTTTCCCAACTGCCGGCGTATGCCGGATTAATAGTTTGCGTATTGAAAAAGTACTGTGTGTACATCGGATCCTGTTGTGCAAAGGAAACGTTGGCTGCAATTACCAAAATCAGAATCCCTAACCCTTTATTGATATTTAATTTGAATTTCATCGTTTTCATTTTTTTCAGATTAAACATTTAAATTACTTGTTTCTGTTAAGGAAAACTGAGCCTGTAATTGGTTCGCTTCCATCGTTTAAATACAGTATATAGAAGTAGGTTCCCGGTGGCAGTTTTTCTTTGCCAACAGTCCATTTTTTGTTCGAAGTTCCGTTCCACCATGCATCGGTTGATCCCCAGCGGTCGGTATTTCCATATTCTTCCTGTTCGTAGAGCAGCACACCCCAGCGGCTGTAAACTTCGAGTTTCGGCCTTGAACTGGGATGAGCCTGATACAAGTCTTGTATGACGAAAAAGTCGTTGATACCGTCATCATTCGGTGAGAATCCTTCAGGAATTTTAAAGTGTACCTCGGGTTCCTGCTCGTCATCTTCGCCGGGAATTGTATCAACCGGTGATTCGGCTACCACAATGTAGGCAGTTGCTTTGTCGCAGGCAACCGGATTACCGTCATCACACACTTCATAAACGAAGAAGTCGTTTCCTGTAAATCCTGCAAACGGTATGAATTCAAATGTTCCGTTTTGCATGAAAATCAGAGTTCCGTTAACAGGCGCAACAACTACTGAAAAGTTAACCTGGTTGTCTCCTTCCGGGTCATAATCATTTTCAGAAACATCTCCTTCAAGGGTCATGTCTTCATACATAAAGTAGGCATCGTCAACAGCAACAGTCATGTTGGTTTCACCCATATCCACGATGTTTATGCTTACAGATGCGGTTGCACATAACGAAGGAGTTCCGTCGTCACAGATTTCGTAAGTGAAAGTTACCAAACCTGTAAAACCATTTTCCGGAAAATAGGTGAACGTTCCGTCTGAGTTGATTTCCAGAATTCCGGTTGCCGGTGAACTTACCGGAGAAGTTGTAATTTGAATGTTGTCTCCGTCCGGGTCAAAATCGTTTGCAATCAGATTCCCGAATACAGGAACATCCATAGTACCTGAATAATTGTCTTCAACGGCCACCGGCGGACGGTTCTCGTCACCTGGTTCCTCCTGAATAACCGTAATGGTTACAAGTGCAATGTCACACAATCCATCCGGATCGCAAACCTGGTATTCAAAGTAATCTTTTCCGGTGAAGTTGAAATTTGGTGTATAGTTGTACGATCCATCGGCATTTAAAATCAGAATTCCATTTTCAGGACCTGAAACAGGAGTGGTGTTTGTAATCAGCTCATCTCCATCCGGATCGTAATCGTTAACTGTAACAATACCTGACACTGGTGTATTCACCATGGTAATGTTGATATCATCAATGGCAACCGGTGGCCTGTTAACTGAAATTACAGAAACAGTCACAGTTGCTTCGTCGCAAAGTTCGTTGCTGTTACATACCGAGTAGGTAAACGCATCAGAACCATTGAAACCTGAAGCCGGAATGTAGGTGACAATGCCGGTTGTTTCGTCAACGGAAACCAAGCCGTTAACAGGTTCACTGGTAATTGTTACGGTGGCCGGAACAATGCTGTTGTTGCAATCCGTGTCATTGGCAAGTATTTCAATTTCAACCGAAGTGTCTTCCTGCGTAGTTGCCAGGTCGTCATTGGCAACAGGAGTTGAAACTACTGTAACGGTCATTGTGCAGGTGGCCGTATTTCCTGATTCATCAGTGATTGTCCAGGTAACCAGTGTTGTTCCAGCCGGATAAACTCCGCTGGCATCGGTCGTATTGTTGAAATCATTAGTGTAAGTAAATGCGCAATTGTCAGCCAATTCGTTCGGTTGCGGAACTGATACAAACAATTCACATTCACCAGTTTCTGCTGTTACTTCAATGTCTTCGGCGCAAACAATTACCGGATTCTCATCATCGGTAACAGTAATTGTAAATGAACATTCAGAAGAGTTTCCTGATTCATCGGTTGCTGTTACGGTTACTGTAGTCAACCCAATCGGGAACTCACTTCCGGATTCATGGCTGTATTCAATTGTAACATCCGAAATATCTGAAACACTTGCTTCAAAATACACAACAGCGCTGCATTGGCCTTCGTCTGATGAAACGGTAATATCATCGGGGCAAATAACTGCCGGTGCATTTTCATCCACAACGATTATATCGAAGGAGCATTCACTTGAATTTCCTGAAATATCAGTAGCAGTTACCAGAACTATTGTTGTTCCAACAGGGAATTCAGTTCCGGGCTCATGGCTGTATTCTACCAGAAAATCACAATTGTCTGTCGCATTCACGCTGAAATCAACCAAAGCAGATGAAGTATCGTCTTCAAGCCTGACAATGATATTTTCAGGACATTCAATTACAGGAGCTAAATCATCAACTACTGTAATATCGAATGAACATTCACTTGAATTTCCGGCTGCATCGGTAGCTGTAATTGTAACAGTTGTTGTTCCAACCGGGAATTCACTGCCGGGTTCATGGCTGTATGTTGTTGTTACAGCGCAGTTGTCAGTAACTTCAGCTTCGAAATTCACAATTGCAAAACAACTTCCTTCATCGGTTGAAACTGTTATATCTTCAGGACAGCTTATAACCGGTGCTTCATTGTCAACAACAGTTATATTGAAAGAACATTCACTTGAATTTCCAGTTGCATCGGTAGCTGAAATTGTAACAGTTGTTGTTCCAACCGGGAATTCACTGCCAGGTTCATGGCTGTAAGTTGTTGTTACATCGCAATTGTCAGTAACTTCAACTTCGAAATTTACAATGGCGCTGCAACTTCCTTCGTCGGTTGAAACAACCAATTCTTCAGGACAACTAATAACTGGTGACTGATTGTCAATCACAGTCACGGTAGTCTGGCATTCCGTTGTATTTCCACATTCGTCAGTAGCAGAAATTGTAACAGGTACTGCCTGTCCGGCTTGTGCACAAGAGAAAGAACGGGGCGCAACTGAAATAGTAATATTCTCTGGTTGAGTGCAGTTGTCAGATAAATCACCAATCATTGCACTGATGTCAGCCTGCGAGAGGATATAAATTCCGTTAGTGCGCAGATTTATGGAGATTGGATTGCAGCTTAAAACAGGTGGAGTATTATCTTCAACCGAAATAGTCTGAATCACTGTGCTGATATTTCCACATTCGTCTTCGGCAGTCCAGGTGCGTGAAATAACATACAACTGAGGGCAAACTCCTTCAGAAATAACATCAGAATAGGTTACGGTTGCTCCACCGCAATTATCAGTAGCTGTGGCATTTCCGGTTGATTCAGGATCGGTATTTGCATTGCAATCCAGCACCAAATCTTCAATTTCTGATTCGTCAATCACCGGAGCGATTTCATCATTCACACTGAAGGATTTGTTCGAAGAAGCAATATTTCCTGAACTGTCTTCTGCGGTAAAAGTAACTGTAACAGTTTGGTTACAGTTGCTTACAGGTATATCGTAACTGGCAATTACTTCAATTTCTCCGTCACAATTGTCAAATGCTGAAGCAGTTGCAATCCATGCATCTACTAAATCTGCATCGAAACAATCCAGAGCCAGTTCTTCAGCCGGAGCTGTAATAATCGGGTTTTCGTCATCAGTAACCGTAACAACCTGTTCAGCCGTAGCAGTGTTTCCGCTTAAATCGGTAACGGTCCAGGTAACAGTGGTTGAACCTACCGGGAAAGTAGCCGGA
>JAWLCW010000005.1:0-79101 GCA_041686935.1 Mariniphaga sp.
AGAAATTGTCCTTGAACCCGAAGAAGACACCACCGGCATGAAGTGCATCGGCAGGGAAGTTACTGACCAACTGGAACTTATTCCGGCAAAACTTTTTATCAAACGATACATCCGGCCCAAATACATAAAACCCGAAGATGAAGAAACATTAACACATGCAGGCTTAATAGCCCGGCTACCGGTGTTTCCCATTGAAAAAGGCATTGCAGGTCCGGGCTTACTGGCACAGATAATGGTCGACAAATATGTTGACCACCTTCCAATCTACCGCCAGGTACAAAGGTTTGCAAGGGAAAATGTCCGGATACCGGCCAATACCATCAATGGCTGGCAGGATTCCATATCCGGTTTGCTCCAGCCCTTGTTTGAAAAACAAAAACAACTGGTGCTTGGGCAGGGTTACCTGCAGGTGGATGAAACCCCAATCCGGGTGCTGGACAAAGATGTAAAAGGGAAATGCCACCAGGGGTATTACTGGGTCTATAACTCGCCGATACAAAATGCAGTGCTTTACGATTACCGGAAAGGCCGCGGACGGGCGGGGCCCAAAGAAATGCTCGAGGGTTTCAGGGGATACCTTCAAAGCGATGGCTACAATGTTTATGATTGGTTCGGGATGAAAAAAGAAATAACCCTGGTGAATTGCTGGGCGCATGCACGCAGGTATTTTGAAAAAGCGCAGGATTATAACCGCGAAGCGTCAGAATATGCATTAACGGAAATACAAAAGTTGTACAGGATTGAGCGTTTTTCCAGGAATGTCGGCCATAGCCCGGATGAACGCAAGGCCATCCGCCTTGAGCATGCACTGCCCATATTAAACAGCCTGGGTAAATGGATGGCAGAGGAGCTTAAGCGCACCCTGCCCAAAAGCCCCATGGGAGAAGCGTTGCAGTATACCATTCCCAGGTGGGACAACCTGCTGGCTTACCTTTATGACGGGCATTTGGAGATTGACAATAATCTGGTAGAAAATGCTATCAGGCCCAATGCGCTTGGCCGAAAAAATTATCTGTTTGCCGGGTCACACGAGGGGGCCCAAAGGGCAGCTGTGTTTTATTCGTTTTTCGGGACATGCAAGAGGAACAACATAAATCCCTTTGAGTGGCTAAAAGATGTACTGGAAAGGATACCCACCCACAAAGCCAATAAGCTGAATGAACTTTTGCCCCAGAACTGGGGAAAATCTTAAGTGCCTATTGGAAACAAACTCCCCTACGATAAGCAAAACTATAATATCTTAAAAATCTTTTCAAGACCTACTTGGTAGAAGGGATACGGTTGCCGGGCCTGTAGTTCACACTTACTCTCTTGATGGAGTTGGAAGAGACATCTTTCGCTTCCGTTTCACCCTGGCTGCTGATTGCCGGGTAAAAACTGCCCGGTTTTTCGAGCCGTACAATGCGCCTCTGGGCCAGCAGGTACTGAGCCACATTTTCCAGTGCATAAATAACGCCCCGGATATCAGACTCCGACAGGACGCTGAACTTTTCGATGTTTTTTACCAGTTTTTTGGTAAAACTCAACAGAAATATGGATGATTAATCATGGTTGATGGACTGGCAGTAAAAGTTTAGTTCAAGTTAAAAACCCACGTTCTTTGAACGTGGTCAGAGACGTTTTACGGGTTTGCCTATAAAAAGACTCATTGCTATCTTTCAAATGTTGTTTCCGCAACAAAATGAAAGAACAATGAGTCGATTTAAAAAATTATCACACGTAGTATGGCATTGCACTTACCATATTGTATGGACACCAAAATATAGGTATAGAATTTTTAAAGGAGAAATAAAAGATGAAGTTGAATATTGTATTCGTATGTTTTCGAGTCAGAAAGGCTGTATCATTGAAGAGCTAAATGTTCAAATTGATCATGTTCATTTAATGATTATGGTACCACCCAAGATTTCTATCTCGGATTTGATGGGAATTTTAAAAGGTCGAACAGCCATTCGGGTGTTTAATAAGTTCAAAGAGTTGAAGAACAAGCCCTATTGGGGTAATCATTTTTGGTCGAAAGGTTATTGTGTGGATACAGTAGGTTTGGATGCAGAAATGATAAGGAAATACGTCAAATACCAAGAGAAAAAAGAAAAGCGAGAAGAAAAAAAATAGTATTAACAACAGCGGAAACGACATGCTTTTACCTTCTTTGAGGGTAAAGGTATTTTTATCCCCTTTTAGGGGTTAACGCAAAGCCACGTCCTCTGGGCGTGGTTTTTTACTTTTTATCCGGTGAAGTTTTAGTGTTTCAAAAACTCCAACCTTGTCAGGATTCAAAATCCTGACAGGTTTAAACAGCAGACCGGCCAACCGTTTCTTTCCATTTTAAACCTTATTTCCCGGCTTCAACCTTCGTAACATTTTGACCCCCTTGAAACCCTACCTTATTAACCTTTCTGGTGAGGCGGTGGATACAATAAGGTGAATAAGGTTTTGGATGGGAGAGGCAGACCGTTTTACTGAGGGTTGGGAATATGAAAATAAGGTTTTAATCTGATTGGTACGGGAGATGAAAATCAGTTTTTTTGCTGGTTTGACCACCCCGGCTTCGTCCAAAGGAAAACGCAGTATGATTTTATTTCTGTCAGGACTTCAGCCACCCCCGTCCGACCGATGCCATCCGGGCGGGCCCGTCTGATAAATCATGCCGGGTAAACCTCCTTTTTAAAAAAATCAATTCCATTGCTGCATCCGTTAAAGGAGGGGAAATTTCGTGCCGGGATATTTTAAATGAATTCAAATAAAATCTGGTACTAGCCAACTTCCTTCTCCCGGTTCGACCGAGTCAGCCGGGCGGGTTGCTTTTTCCTGCCTTGGGGCAAGAGGCTGTCTGCCATTCTTCACAACTAACTTCCTACCCCCACCACCTTCGTGCTCTCTTCCCCAAACTGGCTGACTACCCGGACGGCAATTTTCTGGTTGAGGTGTTTGACGGCGATGGAATGCGAGCGGAACCCGCAGAGGCGGTCGAACAACATTCTTTTCACCTTGATAACACAAAAATTTGTTATTCGAATGCACCTTAAATTGTCAACCATTAAATACATTTTCGTTATGCCAAAGTAAATAATCTTTTTTGGGAAGATCAGGATAATTTTGTGGTAATGAAATCAATGGTTTACCGTGAAATTTATAATAGTCCCTTCCATTCTCAAATTCCTCTTTTATCCTTCTGCTAATCTCAATATTATATTGATCTGTTATAGTGATATATCCTGAGTCGAATAATTTGTGTAAATCAGCTCTCAACAGTAATCCGTTATTGGTTGTGTTACTGCCTGAAGCAAAATATGGTTTAATATGGGCAGCTTCAAGAACAGGTAACGTTTTCTCTCCGCTAATGGTGCATCGTCTTTTATAAGCATCTGTAACAAGAATCCGGAATGCTCCCTGTCCGATTCTTACTTTAGTTAAGTAGGTGCCATACTGAGGTACAGGTTCTTGCAATTCCTCTGAAGGTTGATTTGCGGAATACTTTAGTAAAATTGTTTCTACCAGTTCCCAATATCTTTTGTCTGCTTCATAATCAATGTTATAGGTTTTGCCCTGAACAATGTTTTTCGACCAGTTTTCCGGGACAGAAATCCAGTCTTGTTCATCGAAAAATATAGGATTTGTTAAAACAATACACCCTACATTTGGATTCTTCTCAATTGAATTTGCAATATTCCTGTAATTTTTAATTTTTGCATAAAAATCTAAGAAATTATCTGTACCATTTCTTTCTTTGAACACTTCCCATGCAAAATGGATCGGTAAAATTGAATGTGAAGTAAAAAAACCAATTCCTGCTACTTTATTTACCGGACTTTTCAACTTTAATAAAAACGGGGAACCCGATTCAATAGCTTTGAACCGAATGTTACCCCCTGGTTGCCAAAAGTTGATGTCTTCCGGATTCATCTTTTTCAAGAATCTATACCAGTCCAGATCCGTATTTCCTATATAGTATTTCATTTTTAAGTACTGAAATAACAATTTTACAAATTACTGTATATTAATTGTCTCCAGAAATTTACAGAACCATTAACTTCGGTTGCATAGTGCCATTCCGGCTCCTCGTAAGGACTGTTTAAAATCGGGTTGTCGCTGTTCATGTTATTGATTAAGCCGGTTTCATTTAAGTTTTAACGGTTTAAAACTAACCAACTTTTTGTTAAGAAGCAAACGGAGAATTGAAAAAACTTTTCCGAATCTGTTTACAAGATTAGTCCATGTCCCTAACCCTGTCAGGATTCCAAATCCTGACAGGGTTAAACAGGGCACACCGCCCAACCTGTATCCTTCCATTTTAAACCTTATTTCCCGTCTTCAACCTTCGTGGTACTTTGACACCCTTGAAACCCAACCTTTTTAACCTTTTTGGCAGAGGCGGTGAATACAATAAGGTGAATAAGGTTTTGGATGGGAGAGGCAGACCGTTTTACTGAGGTTTGGGAATATGAAAATAAGGTTTTAATTTGATAGGTACGGGAGATGAAAATCAGTTTTTTTGCTGGTTTGACCACCCCCGGCTTCGTCCAAAAGAAAACGCAGTATGATTTTATTTCTGTCAGGACTTCAGCCACCCCCGTCCGACCGATGCCATCCGGGCAGGCCCGTCTGATAAATCATGCCGGGTAAACCTCCTTTTTGAAAAAATCAATTCCATGGCAACATCCGTTAAAGGAGGGGAAATTTCGTGGCGGGATATTTTAAATTCAAAATCCTGACAGGGTTAAACAGGGCACACCGCCCAACCTGTATCCTTCCATTTTAAACCGTATTTCCCGTCTTCAACCTTCGTAGCATTTTGACCCCCTTGAAAACCAACCTTTTTAATCTTATACATTTTTGCGGATCGAATAAAGTGAATAAGGTTTTTGCAAAAAGAGTTATTGGGCCATTTTATTTTTAAAACGGCTATTATTTCCTATTTTTATCGCAAAACCATTTTTATCAACACAACCATGAAGTTTCAATTAACCGGAATCATTTTGTTTTTTCTTTCAAACACCTGTTTTTCAGCAACCGGCAGTTCCGACTGGCCCATGTGGCGGTATGATGCCGGCAGAAGGGGCTTTGCGGAGGTGACTCTTCCTCAAAACCCGGAGTTGCTGTGGACCCGGCAACTGGAAGAGCCAAAGCGGTGCTGGCCATTTCAGTTTGAGGACCACTTTACCGGCGGCAATCCCGACCAGATTGGGAAGCTTTCATTCGACCTTTCCTATGAGCCGGTGGTGGGCGAAGGCAAACTGTTTGTCCCTTCTATGGTATCAGATAAGGTTACCGCCTATTCAGCAGAAAACGGAGAAGAACTCTGGCGGTTTTATGCCGGCGGTCCGGTAAGGTTTGCCCCGGTTTATAACTCGGGCAGGGTTTGGTTTATTTCCGATGACGGCCATCTCTATTGTGTGGATGCCGGTACCGGCGAGCTTCTTTGGAAATACAAAGGAAGTTTCTCCGAACGGATGGTTTTGGGTAACGAAAGGGTAATAAGCGTTTGGCCGGCACGCGGCGGCCCGTTTTTTCACGACGACGTAATTTATTTTGCCGCCGGTGTGGTTCCGTTTGAAGGGACGTTTATTCATGCCGTGAATGCAATCACCGGAGAGAAAATCTGGACCAACAGCACCAGCGGCTCCCAGTGGTCGCTGCACCAGCATGGGGGAGCATATTCTTACGGCGGTCCTTCCCCACAGGGATACCTTGCCCTGAGCGGCGATAAACTGGTTGTTCCCGGCGGAAGAACTCCTCCTGCCGTATATGACAGGCATACCGGTGAATTCCTCTATTTTAACCAGGCCTCCGGCGCTGTGGGCAAGGGAGCTGGTGGCTACCGCGCTTTTGTTTCGGATGAGTGGTATTTTAACCACGGGATGTTGTATTCCCTGGAAGATGGAGCACAATACGGTCATGTTCCGGGAGATGTAATCACCGGAAACGCTTTTATTGGAAAAAAAGCAGACACCCTGGTAGCCCATTATTCCGACGTTAAAAAAACGGAAGTTGAGGTTGCCGACAGGCTGGAAAGAGGCGCCATCCGGAAAATTTATGAGGTGGAGGAGCAGTGGAAAGTGGAGATGGAAGGGTTTGACAGGCTTTGGTTTGCTACCGGTTCGCATTTTGTAATCAGCAAAAATGATGGCCACACGGCGGCACTGGTGGCCGTTTCAACGGACGGAAGCCCCGGCAGAACAGTCTGGGAAACGGATGTTGACGGAGAAATCTGGAGCATATTTGGCGGTAATGAACAACTTTTTATTGTGACCCTCGAAGGGAAAATTTACTGTTATGGCACAACATCAGGCAAACAGGCCATCCACCACCGACATAACCCTGAAATACCTGAAACAGATACAGAAAAAAAGGATTTGGCAAACTCAGTTATTGAAGAATCAGGGATTTATGACGGATATGCATTAATATGCGGTGAAACGGATAACGGACTTATTTTGGAATTAATAAAAAAAAGCTCCCTGCATTTTGTGGTGGTGGAACCCAACGCCGGGAAACGGGAGCAGATGAAAAGGTATTTTGATGAAGCAGGGCTTTATGGCCGCCGGGTTGCAATCGTTGAAAAGAATCAAAATGCAACACCGTTTCTGCCATACATCTATAGTTTAATTGTGGTAAATGAGATGGAGTATTCCCCCGCTGACATAAGGATGATATACAATTCTCTCCGGCCTTACGGAGGAACTGCCTGTTTTATGTCTGGCAATTCAGAAATGCTGGAAACAGAAAGCAGAATTTCTCTTGAAAACAGTCGGATAATTTCAAAGGACGGCTTTACATATCTCACAAGGAAAGGTTCGCTTCCGGGGTCCGACCAGTGGACGCACCAGTATGGAAGT
This sequence comes from Mariniphaga sp., assembly GCA_041686935.1. Lineage (GTDB taxonomy): Bacteria > Bacteroidota > Bacteroidia > Bacteroidales > Prolixibacteraceae > Mariniphaga. The sequence continues at coordinate 6,840 of JAWLCW010000005.1, forward strand.
GCTGCCAATCGTACCTATTCTGATGATGACCTGGTAAAACCACCTTTGGGAACACTCTGGTTCGGAGGGCCTTCCAATTTGAATACGCTTCCGCGACACCACAACGGCCCCATACCCCAGGTTGCCGGCGGACGATTGTTCATACTTGGCATGGAAACCATCAGCGCCCGGTGCGTTTATACCGGCAGGGAGCTTTGGGTTCATGAAATTCCCGGAATCGGGCATCCTTTTACCGACCTGGAACTGGAGGAGAAATTCTGGTCGGGGCAGGAAGTTTACATGTCAAATCATCCCGGCGCAAATTTTATTGGCAGTCCTTACGTTTCGGGCGAGGAGGAAGTGTATGTGATTCATAAAGACAGGTTACTTACCCTTGATGCAGCCACAGGCGACATCCGGGTTGAATTTCGATTGCCCTCTGTTCCTGATATTGAAGTTCCTGAATTTGGCCACATTGTAGTTTCGGGCGATTACATGATTGTTACCATTGACCCGCAATTGTTTGACGACGGTTTGCCGGGAAAGGATAAAAACTGGAATGCCACATCCAGCACAACCCTGCTTGTAATGAACAGGCACAGCGGGGGAATTTTGTGGACACTGAAAGCCAAAACCGGGTTCAGGCACAATGCCATTGTTGCCGGTACCGACCGGTTGTTTCTGGTTGACGGATTGTCGGAAGTTGTGGCCGAACTTATGCAGCGAAGGGGTTTAATGGATGAAGTGAAATCTGAACTGAAAGCGTTTGACCTGAGAACGGGTAAAGAGCTTTGGACCGCTGATGAAAAAATTTTCGGTACATGGCTGGGCTATTATGAAGACAAGGATATTTTGCTTCAGGGAGGCCGGCTGGGACAGCGGGGGCCGCTGGCAGACGAACCAGGTGACCGGCTAATTGCTCACTCCGCATCAACCGGGGAAATACTTTGGGAAAAGAACCGAAAATATTCCGGTCCGCTGGGCCTGCACCCCGACATGATAATTACAGGCCGGCCGGGAGAAGCGGCAATCAATCCGCTGACAGGCGAAGATGCCGTGAAAAACCACCCGGTAACCGGGGAGGAATACACCTGGGACTGGCACAAGTATTACGGCTGCGGAACAATGAATTCAAGTAAATACCTGATTACTTTCCGTTCGTCAAGCGCTGGCTACAACGATTTGCTGAACTTCGGCGGAACCGGCAACATCAGCGGGTGGAAAGCAGGATGTACCAACAACCTCATTGCGGCTGACGGGATATTGAACGGACCCGATTATACCCGTACATGTACCTGTTCCTATCCATTGCAATCCAGTTTCGGACTGGCACACATGCCCGATGCCGGCGTGGAAATGTGGACGCTGAACAGGCTGGACATTGGAAATGAAGCAATAAGAGCACTGGGAATTAACTTCGGCGCTCCGGGCAACAGACGGGAGAACGGGGTTCTCTGGCTCGAGTATCCCAGGGTTTATCCCGAAGGTCCCGATATTTCCGTTTCATTGGAATCCGGGTCGCCGGAATGGTTTAAACACCATGCCTCGTGGATTGAAAATCCGGAAAACGGATATAACTGGGTGGCTTCCTACGGGATGCAGGGGGTATCATCTGTATCAGTCAAACTGAATCCCGGAGAATCACAGGATGAAAATACTTATACCGTGAAACTCTTTTTTGCCGAGCCTGATAACCTTCAAACCGGAGAACGGATTTTCGATGTTGCACTTCAGGGTGAAAAGGTGATTGAGCAGTTCGACGTTGCATCAGAGGCAGGCGGACCAAAACGAACCGTAACAAAGGAATTCAGAAACATAAAGGTAAAGGATGAACTGAAAGTGGATTTTACAGGCATTAAAAACAAACCGGTTATTTCCGGTATTGAAATCGTGATGGACGGTTACAATGCAAGGTCCGCGATGAAATAGCGGTAAATAAAAAAACATGAGAAATACCTTGATTAAAATACAGGCAGTTGTTATTCTTATTTTCGGATTTATTCTGTTAAGTACCGGGCAATGTGCATCATGTCCTATTCCTGTGTTCAGGTATGCATTGGAATACTGGGAAACAGACCCCTACATTCTGGAAATTATTTATGAAAATTCACTTTCGCCGGAAGAGGAAGAGCTGGTAACTTATCTGTCTGACGCTTCATCGGGCAGAAATGTGAGGGCAAATATCCATGTAATAAAGACGGATGCTGCCGGAAATTTCGAAAACTACACCCGCGGTTATTTGAACCACCAAACCAAAAAACCTGTCATGGTGCTCCGGTATCCCCGAATCAGTGGCAATAACCGGGTGATTTGGTCGGGTTTGTTGAACAAAGCCAATATTGACCGGTTGCTTCAGTCCCCGGTACGGAAAAACATCGGACAAAAACTGGCCGGGGAAGCCACGGCTATTTGGTTATTCCTGGAAAGCGGAAACCGCCGAAAAGACAGGGATGCACTGGGTATCCTTGAAAAGGAATTAAAGCGCCTGGAACAAACCCTTGTTTTACCCGACCGGCAATTATGGATGGGACCCAACGGCGTGGTTCCGGAGATTAAGTTTGAAATAGTAAGGTTGTCGCGCGACAATCCACACGAAGAGCAACTGGTAAAAATGCTGCTGAACAGCGAGGATGACTTGACTGAATTTGATGATGAACCGATGGTATTTCCGGTGTTTGGCCGTGGAATCGCGCTTTACGGAATAGTGGGGAAAGGCATCAACGAGTGGAATATCAGGGATGCGGCAGAGTTTCTGACGGGGCCGTGTTCGTGCCAGGCCAAATTGTTAAATCCGGGTGTCGATTTGCTTATGTCCATGGACTGGGACAAAGTTGTTGAACATGTAACCGATATCAGCATTGCCAATCCGCTGAGCGGGATGGGGGATTTCAGCAACAGGGAAGAAGAAGCAAGAAGACTGCTGGAATCGGCAACAGCCAGGCGATTCGGTTCTGAAATCAGGAGAAGTGAAACAAAAAGAGATACAGACCCCGAAAAAGTGGTGGTATTGAATATTTTTGGCCATGCGGGAAACGAACAGGAAAAAGAAAAAAAAGAAGTTGACGGGGAACCGGCGGAAAATATAAAAATACCGCAGGCAATTGAGTCAAAACTCAACAGGGATGCCGTTTCCGCTGCCGTGCCGGAAGTTGAAGAGGCACCTGAAACAAAACAGCCCGAAATTCGACGGGCGGCAGAAAAAGAAACAGTGTTGCAAAATGTCCCGGAAATGGAAGAAACACAAAAATCAGTTGTTGACAGAAATGGCGGGAAGAAAGATTTCACCATGCTTTTGCTCGTTTTGGGAGGAATTGTTTTGCTGGTTTTTTTGGGTGGTTTGATTTGGTTCCTGAAGATTTCAAAAAAATAAAAATATGAACATTTGGAAAATAATAAAGAGTGAACTGCGCCATAAAAAAGCAGGTTTTCTTATGGGAGTTTTGTCGCTTGTGGTGGCTACTGCGGGATTCGTGGCCACCTTCATATTGCTGAAGGGCGATGAACTGGCAACGGAGCAGAAGTTTATGGAGAAGGAAAAGGAACTTAGGGAAGAGATGGTTCAATTGGAAGACGATTACCGGATTATTATGCGGAATATGGGATACAATGTTTTGATTTTGAACAAAGAACAAAGTATTTCTGAACTCGAAAAAAACGGATTTGCAACCACTTATCTCGATTATGAAGATGCCTGGGTGGTGGCGGAAAGCGGCATAAAAACACTGAACCACCTGATGCCTGTTTTGCAGGAGAAAATATTCTGGAAAGAGAAAAACAGGGAAATCTTTCTGGCAGGAATTCCCGGTCAGGTGCCGGTTTACAGCAAGCCCGGGCACCTTACCGATGATTTCGAATACCGCTCACCCATCATGGAGCGGGTGCCCGACGGAAAAGTCGATCTTGGGGAAGAAGTGGCTGTTTCGCTCAACCTCAGGCCGGGCGATAAAATCGTTATCGGCGGAGTGGAGTTTGAAGTGAACCGGGTTTATTCGCGTCGCGGCACCCGTGACGATTTAACGGTTTGGGTGCCGCTCGGTGATGCGCAAAAAATTCTCGGAAGGCCCGGAAAAATCAATGGCATTCTGGCACTGGAATGTGTTTGTGCCATCGACGAACTGGGACAACTGAAGAGCGAAATGAGCGCCATATTGCCTCATGCCCGGGTGTTTGAATTCAGTTCACTTATTGCGGCCCGCGCCGATGTGAGAAAAAGAGCCTCAGAACTGCACGAGGAAGTTTTATCTGCAGAAATAATGCACCAGGCCAAACTCAGGCGGGAAAAGGAAAGGCTGGCGTCAGTGCTCGTGGTTTTACTTATCGCGGCAGCATCAGTCTGGATTTTTGTCTCCATTCTGAATAACGTGAGGGAACGGAAACACGAAACAGGTATTTTGCGGGCCATCGGGTTCAGCCGGATTCAGGTGCTTCAGATATTTTTGGGAAAATCAGCTATTATGGGAATAATCGCCGGAGTTGCCGGATGTTTGCTTGGAGTGGCCGTCGGACTATACTTTGGTGGAGCAGAGGGCGGCACTTTTTCGGAACTGGTGAGTCTGCCGGTGGTTCTGCTGGGTCTGTTGCTGGCGCCGGTGCTGGCATTAACAGCCGGTTTTTTGCCTTCGGTGATGGCCGCCGGACAAGACCCGGCAGTTATTTTGAGTGAAGAATAGCGTGGTGATTTTTAGAGGTTGACAGGAAATAATGTTTATTGACGATTATTGGAATGGTACTACAGGTAACAGGATTAAAAAAAAGATACAATTCAGGGAATAAGGAAGAAGTAAAAGCCGTAGATGGCATTTCGCTGGAAGTTGGCAAAGGAGAACTGGTTGCAGTGAACGGACCCAGCGGCTGCGGGAAAACCACACTATTACTTATAGCCGGCGGGCTTTTATTTCCCGATGAAGGAGAAGTTTTGCTCGGTGGACAGAGTTTTTACACGATTCCGTCGAAGGAACGGGACAGGAAACGGGCTGAAAATGTGGGATTTGTTTTTCAGCAGTTTTACCTGGTTCCCTATCTCGATGTGCTTGATAATGTATTGATTCCTTCGGTGGGGACACATACCTGGTCTGCTGCCATCGAAAAAAGGGCGAAAGATCTAATCGGTCAGTTCAATCTTTCCCACAGGTTGCACCATAAGCCCGGTGAACTCAGTACCGGCGAACGCCAGCGGGTTGCCCTGGCCCGGGCATTGATAAATGAACCCAAAATCCTGTTTGCAGATGAACCCACAGGAAACCTCGACGACGAAAATGCAGAAGTGGTTTTAAAAGCCATGTCTGATTTTACCCGCGATGGAGGTGCAGTGTTGCTCGTAACCCACGACAGCAGGGTGGGGAATCGTGCTAACAGAAAATACCGCATGAAAAACGGAAAATTCCTGAACACATAACCTGGTTTTTAAAACCCATTTTTTTGAAATTGCCATGAAGAGATGCATTCTGCTTTTTGTTATAATTTTGTTTTTTAATTTTTTCAGTAAAACAGCGTATTCCCAACCATTTCAGATAATCAGAGGTTTTGTTTTTAATACTGAAACCAATGAACCGGTTCCCAATGCGAACCTGGTAGTGCCCGGCACTCAAACAGGAACCAGTTCGGATACCGACGGTCATTTTGAACTTCGGCTTTCAGCCGGGGAATATACCATCAGGGTAACTTCCGTTGGTTTCTCTCACAAGGAAGTTAAAATAAGGGTTTCGGAAGATTTATCCGAAATTTTGAGGATAGGTTTGACCCCTGCAAAACTTGAAATAGGCAGCGTTGACGTTTTCGGCAGCTATTTTCTGCCAGACAGGGATACTTCTGTAAACAGGATTCCCGTATCGATTTTGCCGGCAATGACAACCATCAGCGCTGTTGAAATTGAAAAACAGGGTGCCGTGACCCTTGTCGATGTCCTAAAATTTGTTCCGGGAGGCTGGACCGAAACCCGTGGCCGGAAAACAAAACAGTTCTTTTCGGTACGCGGGCAGAAATATCCATATCCTGATTATTCCATCAATGGCGTCTGGCAAAAGGAATTTGAAGAAACCGGTTACTTCCTGTCGGCTCTTGATATCGAATCGGTGGAGATAGTCCGCTCCAGCAGCGCCCTGGTAAAAGGCTTGTCGGGGCTAACTGGTGTTGTGGATGTAAAAACAAAAAAACAGGAACGCGAAACCATTTCGCTGGTGGCCAAATACGGTGGATTGAACAGCTACATGACGAACCTGCACTATGGCAATAAAATCAACGATTTAGCTTTTAATACCTCCGCAACCTTTTTTGGAACTGATGGCCCACCCGGAAGAAATGGCAAGGAACGCATCGGTAATTTTCACGGTAATCTCGACTGGAAAATAAATTCAGGGTTCAGTCTCTCTGCGGGGGCATCTTACATCAATGGATTGCGGCAACTGGTCAGGATTGACGACGAAATTGGGGCTCCCAATATTAAAAACAGGATTGAAAAATACGACCCGGTGCGCACTGTCTTAACTTACGTAAAACTGAATTACACAGGGAATGATGGCGCGGTTACTGAGTTGCAGACCAATATGGCTTACCGGAATGTGGACTTTGCAAACTACAACATTGCGCAGGAAACAACGGCATGGCACGATGAAAACGACTGGGAATACGGGTTAAATGTGTTGCACAACCGTCCGTTAAGTGCAACGAACACGTTGCGTATCGGCGCCCTTTACAACCATTGGGTGGCCCCTGAAGGGAAACGTTTTTACGTGGGCCGGAGCAGCAATGTTCATACCTTTTCGGGAGTAATTGCCAGTGAACAGAAGATTGGGAAATTTTTGTTCGACGCCGGTTTCAGGTTAATTGGCGGCCACATAGTGGAGTGGGGAGGTTTTGGCATTGAAGGAAGTGCCGCAGGATTTCAGAATGTGGCGCCCATTGAGAACCAGGCAGCGCCGGTTGAATGGCAGTCTGTTCTGGGCGCTTCATACATCATTTCCGGTACTTCGTCGTTGCACTATAATTTCTCCGGAGGAACCATCGCACCGCGGAAAGGAAGTTTAACCGGCGAAGGTAAAAATCCTGAAAACGAAGGCCGTTTTCAGCACGACCTGGGTTTCAGGTATAAATCGGCAAACCGGAGTGAAATTTCGGTAAGTTCATTTTTTGCCCAAAGGAATCATTCCATCGATTTTAGCGGACAAACCATTGTAACCGAAAATGATTTGGTGATGGAACTGTATGAAAATACCGACAAACGCAGTTACGGCGTTGAAATGTCGGCCAAACTGAATGTTCCTTCCCTGCATAGTTATATTTTCGGGAATGCTTTGTTGATGAAAGGGGAAAAAGAATCCAACGGCAGCATGGTAAAAGATGAACAACTGCCCCAGGTTATTCTGAATACCGGTTTTTACTTCGAATCTTCCGGTTTCGATGCAAATGTTTTCGTCAACTACACCGGGCCATACACAAATAACCGGTTCGTAAATTCTGCATGGGTTCAGGAACACGGTGATTTTCCACTGGGCGATTTTCTGTCGTTTGATTTAACTACAGGTTACACCTTTTCGGAGCGTTTTACCACCAGGTTTTTTGTTGAAGTAAAAAATATTCTGGATAAAAAGTATATGACCGTTGCGGGATACCCGGATCCGGGCCGGTTGTTGCTGGCAGGTCTTAAAATAAGCAACCTGTCAAAATAAAATTGAAAGGAAATAGAATATCGCTTTATTCTGTTTTTCAAACTAAAATTTTTAAGTTTCAGTCACGCAAAATTACTCTATTCTGAATTCTAATGACAGCCGCAACCTTCTTCACATCCGGCCTTATTTCGTTTTTTCTTTTTCAGAAAGAACTTTCTTGTCAAAAAAAACAGGGCTGCAAGTACGATTATATAAACCAATATGTTTTGTAAATTCCACATAATCTTTTCAAGTTTATTTTAAAAGCTGGTACGCAATCAATGAAACAATGTAAGCGAAACCGGTCATAAAAAAGAGTTGAATCATCGGCCATTTCCAACTGTTTGTTTCCCGTTTTACTATGGCCAGCGTACTCATGCATTGCATGGCAAAAGCATAAAAAAGCAAGAGCGAAATGCCGCTTGCAAAATTGAAGGCTTTTTTTCCTGTAGTTGCATTTACTTCGCCAGCCAGCCTGCTTTTAATTGTTTCCTCGTCGTCGGCTCCAACACTGTAAATGGTTGCAATGGAGCCTACAAAAACTTCGCGCGCTGCAAACGAGGTGAGCAGGGCAATTCCGATTTTCCAGTCGTAACCCAGCGGCTCGATGGCCGGTTCAATGGCATGGCCCAAAATTCCAATGTAGGAGTGCCTGAGTTTGTGTGAGGCAATGGCCGTTTCAAGCTCTTCTTCATTGAGTTGGCTGCTTTCAGCCTGGGCAACCACAATTTTTTCGGCATGATGAAACTCTTCGGAATACCCGTGCGATGCCAGAAACCAAAGCACAATGGAAATGGCCAGAATAATTTTCCCAGCATTTACCACAAAATCTTTTGTTTTATCGTAAACCGTCAGGGCAATGTTTTTGACCATAGGCATTTTGTAACCGGGCATTTCGGCAATAAAAAACGACCTGCTTTTAATTTTCAGGATTTTATTCAGAATAAAGGCTGAAATTATGGCTGCCGCAAATCCAAGTACATAAAGTCCCATGAGCGTAAGTCCCTGCAAATTAAATCCCAGGTAAGATTGATCAGGAATGACCAGCGCGATAATTATCAGGTAAACCGGCAACCGGGCAGCGCAGGTAATAAATGGTGTAACCAGAATGGTAATCAGGCGCTCTTTCCAGTTTTCGATGGTGCGTGTTGCCATAACTGCCGGAATGGCGCAGGCGGTACCCGAAATGAGCGGCACCACGCTTTTGCCGTTTAGTCCGAACCGGCGCATCAGGCGATCCATAATAAAAACCACCCGGCTCATGTAACCGCTTTCTTCCAGAATGGAAATGAACAGAAAAAGAAAAGCGATTTGCGGAATAAAAATTACAATTCCACCAATTCCGGGAATAATTCCTTCGGCGACCAAATCGGTAAATGCCCCCGACGGTAAACTGTTTTTTACCCCCTGAGCCATAGATGCAAAAAGGCCGTCGATAAAATCCATGGGGTAGCTGCTCCAATTATAAATAGACTGGAAAACCAGCAGCATAATAAGAAAAAATGCCACATATCCGAAAACGCGGTGAGTTAAAATTTTGTCGAGCCGGCTGCGGAAATCTTTGGCTGATTTTATATCCTGTTTGTAGCTTTCCTTCAGGATTTTATTGATGAAAAGGTACCGCAGAATGGTTTCCTTTTGCTGTAATCTTTTCAACTCGGGAGTGCTTTTGCGGAGGGATTCATCCTGCATTTCGGGCTGACTGATTTCCGATTCCTTAAAACTGAAATCCTGTGTGATGGTCAGCCAGCTTTTGTATAAATTTTCGCCGGGGAAAGCGTTTCTAAGGTTTTCAAAATATTCAGGTTCAATTTCCGAAATGTTAACAACGGATTCTGTTGGCAGATTCTGATAATTGAGAATTAACTCTTTTAGGTAGCTGATACCGGTTCCTTTCCGGGCGCTAATTAATGCCACTTTGGAATGGATTTCTTTTTCCAAAAGTTCCACATCGAGCGAAAGACCCTTTCGTTCCATCAAATCGGCCATATTAATGGCCAGGATTACCGGAATATTCAAATCCTTGATCTGTGTAAAAAGAAGCAGGTTGCGCTTTAAACTTTCAATATCGGCAACCACAACGGCTACGTCAGGAAAATTGACTGACTTTTCGTTTACCAGCATCTCCACCACAATCTGTTCGTCAACCGATGTTGAATTCAGGCTGTAAGTTCCGGGCAAATCGGTGATGCGGGCTTTTACGCTGTCAGAGAGTTTGCAAACGCCCTCTTTTTTTTCAACGGTAATGCCGGGATAGTTCCCCACCTTCTGGTTTAACCCCGTAAGTTGATTGAATACAGAAGTTTTGCCCGTGTTTGGGTTCCCGATAAGTGCTACATGCAGAGGTTTCGACATTATTATAAAACTTTCGCAATTTCTATAAGCGCAGCCGTTTCTTTACGAATGGCGAAAAAGCTGCCGTTAATATTTAAATACAACAAGTCTTTGAAAGGTGAAAGCTGAATGAGCTGAACTTCATTTCCCGGCAGGCAGCCCAGTTCCTGCAATTTAACCGGAATCAGATCGGTAGAATAATCTCCGATAACTCCTTTTTCCCCTTTTTTTAAATGTGCAATCGTTTCCTTCATATCACAAATTAACACGAAAAATTGAATAAGGTTTTCAGGCAATTATTGCCTAATCGCCAAAGGGAACAATGATATCAGGTTTTCATTTAAGAACCAATCCCAACAAATAGGGATTTTAAAGTATTTTATTTTTAGAAAAACACCGGAAATCAGGTTAGGAATTTTTGGAACAATATTTCATCCTTCCAGCCCGTAATGGTTTTCAGCCAGTCTTTTTTGATACCAACCTTAACAAAACCCGCTTTTTCGAAAAGGTGAAGGCTTTGAAGGTTGTCGGCTGCAATGTTGGCATAAAGCTGATTTAATCCGAGTGAATGAATAGCATATTCTGAAAGGGCTTCCAGGGCGTCGGTGGCAAAACCACGATTGCGGTTTTCGGAGCTGTGAATTAATATACCTACTCCGGCCCGCTGGTGGTACGGGTCGAAATCGAATAAATCAACGGCGCCAACCGGGTGTCTTTCCCAGTTTTCTATGATAAGACGCAACTGTTTGGTTTCGTAAATATCTTTTACTGAATTTTTGATGTATTCAGCCAAAACATATTTTGAGTATGGCGTGCGGGTGTTACTCAACTCCCAAACTTCCATGTTGTTCTCCCAGCGGTAGAGGAGTTCAATATCGTCGGGTTCCAACGGGCGGAGGATTATTTTTCCGTGGTGAAGCAGTTGTTTCAAGTTTTTAATATTAGTAATGAAATCTACATTGAACAATAAGGAGAATATCATTTTCCACTTTGTAAACTAACCGGTGTTCATCGGTTATTCTTCTTGACCAGCAGGTTGACAATTCATTTTTTAATGGTTCCGGTTTGCCGATGCCGGAAAAAGGTGTTCTTTCACAGCTTTTAATAAGCGAATTTATTTTTCTAAGAATCTTTTTATCTTTAATCTGCCAGAACAGATAATCTTCCCATGCTGTATCTTCCCAAAGTTTTCTCATTTCAGCTTTCAATCAAATCTCTTTCTTTCATTTTACCCAACTCGATATTTTTTATTGCATTCAATAACCTTTCTCTGTTATTTTTTGTGCTCAGTAAATAGTTGGTTTCCTGTATTGAATTGTAATCATCCAATGACATAAGAACCACACTTTTCCCCTTTGGACGATGCACAATGAGAATATCCTGATCTTCACAGACCATATCGAGATTTGACTTCAAATTTTGTCTTAATTCTGAATAATTAACCGTTTTCATTGTTCCATATTTTGTACAAAAATACGTACTTTTTTTGAATAGGTTTAAATTTTTAAAGGTTAATTTTTATTGGCCCAATTTATTCCAGCTTTTTAATAAAATTTCCGCATCGGTGAGTACACTGTAATTGCGGGCATACAACACATTGAGCCGGTTGCTTTTAGAAATATCTGATGTTGGGTTTTCAAACATGTCTGCAGGAGAAAGAATGCCCGGTTTTAAAGTTGGCAGTTCAGACTGGTTTTCTGACGATTCAACATAACCTACCCACGATTTTTTTCCGTTAAGAACTTGCCATGAATGTTTTAGGAATCTGTTCTTTTTGCTGAAAAACCAAAGAAGAAAAGGACTCAGTGCAAGGAATGTCAGTGCAGTGAAAAAATCGAAAAGTCTTTTTTTTCTGCGGTTGGCAGGTTTGGTAATGGCATTGATGTGCACCACGTACAAATCGCCTGCCGTGTGAATGGAGTTGCTGCCAATTATACTGATGCTTTCTGGCGGGGCTATTTTAAAATCGATGTCGAGCGAGGTCAGTTCCAGCATAGCCCGGATGATTTCAGCCGAACTGATGTTTTCGGCACAGAAAATAATTTCATCGATGCGGTTGATGCGCACAATTTCGTTTAACTGGGCCAACGACCCGATATATTGTTCACCACGGTCCGATTCGTCGATGGAAATGAACCCTGCAAATTCAGACTTAATGCGCGTTTGCTGAAGGATTTCCCTTACACGCACGGCTTCGGCAGGGTGTCCGGCAATGGCAATTTTTTTGGAACGTTTAATATCCAGGCCAAATGATTTCCACTTCATTTTATGAAATACCAGCCTGTAAACAATGAGCAGTATAATGGCCCAAACTGAACCCAGTAAAATCAGAGCCCTGGAAAACCGGTATTCCTCGTCAACCAGCGAATAGACCAGCAAAATGGCGATGGTTCCCCACAAAATTCCCCGTGCTACATGGAGCAGATTCACCGGTTTTTTATACCCTCCGGAAGAGAAAATAGCTGCCAGCCAGAAAAGGATATAAACGGGAACTACCCAGTGCAAAAAATCGGGAGGATAATATCCCTGTTCGTAACGAATGTTTTCCCAAAGCGGGGTAAGTAGAAGAAATCCCGCAAAAATGAATATTGCATCGAGTGCCGGCAGAAAAATGCGATCGATAATTCTTTTCAAAATCGAAAGCAACGCCCGAAACCAGATGGCCAGGTTGAGCAAAACTGAAAAAGCTCCGGCTTTTCCACCTGAAAAATGTTTCTGCGCGAAAATGATCATTGCCTTGTAAAACACTTTTACATAATTCAGCGACCCTTTTTTTGTACTTTCACCTTTGTAATGAATGATGGTGGTTTCGGGGAAATAGTAGTTTTTATAACCGCCTTGTGTAATCCGGTACGAAAGGTCGATGTCTTCGCCATACATAAAAAACGTTTCGTCGAGAAGGCCTACATTGTCGAGGGTTTCCTTTCGCATCAGCATAAATGCACCGGCCAGCACTTCCACTTCGTGGGTTTCGTTTTCATCGAGGTAGGAGAGGTGGTACTTTCCGAATTTTTTCGATTTGGGAAACAGTTTCGACAATCCGAACATTTTATAAAAGGCAACCCACGGTGTGGGCAGTCCGCGTTTCGACTCGGGCAGGAAGTTTCCTTTGCCGTCAATCATTTTTACCCCTAGTCCACCGGCATCGGGATGCTCGTCCAAAAACTTGACGACTTTGGTGAAGGTGTCTTCTTCCACGACCGTATCCGGATTCAGCAAAAGAATGTATTTGCCTTTGGCTAAACGGATGGCCTGGTTGTTGGCTTTGGAAAAACCGACGTTTTCCTTGTTTTCGATGAGGTGAACCTGCGGAAATTTTTCTTTGACAACCTGTGTGGAACCATCCACCGAATTGTTGTCCACCACAAAAATTTCGGACGAAATATTTTTTGAGGCTTTCAGCACCGAGTGCAGGCACTGCTCCAAAAAATGTTTTACGTTGTAGTTGACAATAATTACCGAAAGTTCCATTTATTCAGCCTGGCTTTAAAGTTTCAAATGTAGCATTTCCATTGGATAACGGAAAACAGAAGGAATTCTGATTTTTGCGCCGGATTATTTTCCCACCGAACTTTCGTACAGTACCCGGTTTACCAGCGAACGGCCCAGCGTAATTTCGTCGGTATATTCCAGGTCGTCGCCCACTGCCAGGCCGCGCGCCAGTGTGGTTACCCGAACAGGTTTGTCCTTCAGCTTGCGGAAAATGTAAAAATTGGTGGTGTCGCCTTCCATGGTGGTTGGCAGGGCCAGAATGATTTCAACAATATCCGGATTTCCAGCTCTTTCGATAAGCGAGTTGATTTCCAGTTCGTTGGGACCAATTCCGTCCATGGGCGAAATGATTCCGCCCAGCACATGATACAATCCGTTGTACTGGTGCGTATTTTCAATCAGCATCACATCGCGGATGTTTTCCACCACGCAAATTACTGAGTTGTTGCGGGCGGGGTTGGCACAAATCTGGCAGGTTTCAGTATCGGAAATGTTGTGGCAAATTTTGCAGTGTTTAATTTCGTTGCGCAACTGAATCAGGCTTTCACCAAATGAGGTAACTGACTCCTTATTTTGCCTGAGCAGGTGTAAAACCATCCGCAGGGCGCTTTTCCGGCCAATTCCCGGCAGTTTCGAAAATTCATTCACTGCGTTTTCCAGCAGTTTCGACGGATATTTTTCACTATTCATATTCTCGTTTTTCGACGTTCAAAAGTAACCCGAAAAATCTGAAAAGAAACGAGTGTGATAAAAGTTTTCATTTAAAGGAATGATTATCCGCCAGCTGGCGGATGCGAGTTCCACATGATACCTTTGAATTAAACATTTTTAATCATGTGAAAAAAGTACCTGTATTTCAATTTTTATGAATAAATTTACGGGTGACTGAACTAAACTGTACGACAGAGATATTTTTAACCAATAAAATTCATATCATGAAGAAAAATTCTGATTCAACATTCTCCAGACGAAATTTTATAGGAACAACTGCCACGGCAATTGCGGGTTTCAGTATAATTCCGAGCCGTGCTGTGGCCGGGTTGGGGCATATTCCACCCAGCGATAAACTGAATATTGCCGGCATTGGAATTGGCGGAAAAGGGAATTCCAACCTTCGGAACATGCCAGGCCAGAATATTGTAGCATTGTGCGATGTGGACTGGGATTATGCCAACAGAGTTTTTGAAACCTATCCCAAAGCCAAAAAGTGGAAAGATTTCCGGGAAATGTTCGACAAGCAGAAAGACATTGAAGCTGTGGTGATTGCTACGCCGGACCATACGCATACTTTACCTGCCGCAGCTGCTATGGAACTGGGGCAGCATGTTTATCTACAGAAACCGTTAACCCATTCGGTTTGGGAATCGAGGTATTTAACCGAACTGGCCGAAAAAACCGGAGTTGTTACCCAAATGGGAAACGAAGGCCATTCCAACGATGCGGTTTACGAAGTAACCGAAGTGGTACACAGCGGCTGCCTGGGCGAAATCAAAGAGGCGCATGTTTGGACAAACCGCCCCATCTGGCGGCAGGGAATGCCCAAACCTTTGAAAGAGGTAAAAGTTCCGAAAACATTGGATTGGGACTTGTTTATCGGTCCGGCTGAAATGCGGCCCTACAATCCGGAATATCATCCGTGGATTTGGCGGGGCTGGTGGGATTACGGAACCGGCGCTTTGGGCGATATGGGTTGTCATTTACTCGATGTTCCTTATTATGCGCTTCAACTTACTGCGCCAACAGCTTTTCAGGCCAGTTCCTCATTGGTGAATACGGAAAGTGCGCCTGTTTCTGCGCAGGTATCTTACCTGTTTCCGGCACGTAAAAATTTGCCTTACTGTGCTTTACCTGAGCTAAAATTGACCTGGTATGACGGCGGTTTAATGCCTGCCCGTCCGTTTGATTTACCTGTTGATGCCCCCATGAATCCCGGTGGCGGATTTATGTTTATCGGCTCAAAAGCCACGCTTATTGCCGAAGCCTACGGAGCCAAATGGAAAGTATATAAAAACGGACAGGAAATTACTCCTGAAACCCGGGTGAAAATTGACCGGATTCCTGATGATCCCGCTGGTGGTGGCCGGCACGAAATGCACTTTGTGAATTGCTGCAAAAATGGCGGAAAACCTGCTTCCAGTTTTGAATACGCCGGTCCATTTAATGAAATGGTAGTCATGGGTAACCTGGCTGTGCGGATGCAGTCGTTGCAGAAAACATTACTTTGGGACAGTGAAAGCATGAAGGTAACCAATATTTCGCCCGACGAAACGCTGGTAACCACACACCTGCTGCCTTTCTCATCGGATATTGTAACGCGAAGAGTGGAAGGTGAATCGAAGCAAACCGTGAAGTGGAATGCACAGGAAATGTGCGCAGAATGGATAAAACATACCTATAAAAACGGCTGGAGATTGTGAAAGAAAAATCCCTAAGGGTTGTGCAACTCCCTTAGGGATTTTTCTTTTACTGCCATCTGCAGGCAACAAAGGATGGCATCCCTCCTCAACAAAGGCAGGGATGCCATCCTTCCTGTCACGGAATCAATTCCTCAGGGATTGATATTCGTTTTACTTTAAGATAAATACCCTAAGGGAACTTCGTAACCCTTAGGGAAGGGAAAATTTTACTCTTCTGGCACCGACTGCGCATCAACCACTGCAATGGCCACCATATTTATGATTTCGCGTACCGAACTGTCGCGCTGCAAAATGTGTATCGGTTTTTTCATTCCCATCAAAACAGGTCCGATGGCTTCAGCAGCCCCTAATGATTGTAAAACTTTATAGGTAATATTTCCTGAACTCAGGTTGGGAAATATAAGCGTGTTGGCATCGTAATCGCCCAGTTTGTTAAACGGATAACGTTTATAGCGGAGTTTTCCGTTTAAAGCATAATTGGCTTGCATTTCGCCGTCAACCATTAAATCGGGGTATTTTTTGTGCAGTATGTTAACTGCTTCTTTCACCATTACCGGACTTCCCAATCCTTTGAATTCACCAAAGTTGGAATAGGAAAGCAAGGCAATACGTGGTTCAATGTTAAACCGTTTTACCTCGTTGGCAGTCAGAATCGTAGTGTCCACCAAAGTTTGAGGTGAAGGATTCATGTTAACGGTGGCATCGGCCAAAAAGATGGGGCCGCGTTTGGTTATCATGATGTACATTCCGGCAATATGGTTAAATTCCTCTTTTACGCCAATAACCTGCAGGGTTGGACGAATAGTATCGGCATATCGTTGGGAGAAACCAGAAATGAACGCGTCGGCTTCACCTGTTTCTACCATTAAGGCTCCGTAATAGTCGCGATTGTAGGTTTTTTCCACCGCCATATCGTAGGTCATACCTTTCCGTTTTCTTTTCTCATAAAGAATTTTTGCCATCTTATGCCTTTTTTCTTCTGATACTGATTTGAAAGTATCGATAACGGGGATATGGTCGAGTTCCAATTGGTTTTCTTTTATGAGCGCCCTTATTTTTTCTTCATTTCCCAGAAGAATCGGATGGGCAATTTTTTCGCGCGAGACAAATTGAACAGCTTTTAAAACTTTAAAATCGTTCCCCTCGGCAAAAACAACACGTTTTGGGTTTTGGCGGGCTTTATTCCGAATTTCCATAACCAGTTTGTTGCTGTCGCCCATCCTGGCTGTGAGTTCATTTTTATAGGCTGTCCAGTTTTTGATTGGTTTCCGGGCTACTCCGGTATCCATGGCCGCTTTTGCCACTGCTGTGGAAACTGTAATAATCAAGCGGGGATCAAGCGGTTTGGGTATGATGTATTCTTTTCCGAAAACAATATTTTGTTTATTGTATGCCCTTGCAACATTTTCAGGAACATATTCTTTGGCGAGATTTGCCAACGCTTTTGCCGCGGCAATTTTCATCTCTTCGTTTATATGGGTTGCCCGAACATCGAGTGCGCCCCTGAAAATAAAAGGAAATCCCAGCACATTATTTATCTGGTTTGGATAATCGCTCCGACCGGTAGCCATTATAATATCTTCGCGGGCATCAGTTGCATCTTCGTAAGAAATTTCAGGGTTGGGATTGGCCATGGCAAAAACAATGGGATTTTTGGCCATTGATTTAATCATTTTTTTTGTGACTAAACCACCTACCGAAAGCCCCAAAAATACATCGGCTCCCACCATTGCATCTTCCAGGGTGTTCAGTTTCCGTTTGGTCACAAATTCCTGTTTGTATTTGTTCAAATCGGTACGCGACTCATTCAGAACGCCTTTGCTGTCGCACATCACCACATTTTCGGGTTTTACTCCCAGTGTAATATAAAGTTTGGTGCACGAAACAGCACCTGCTCCGGCGCCACTGACAACAACTTTAATTTCCTCAATTTTTTTTCCATTCAATTCCAGTGCATTCATTAAGCCGGCAGCCGAAATAATGGCTGTTCCGTGCTGGTCGTCGTGAAACACAGGAATGGGAAGTTCCCTTTTCAGGGTTTCTTCAATTTCGAAACACTCCGGGGCTTTAATGTCTTCGAGGTTAATTCCGCCAAAAGTGGGAGCAATGGCTTTTACCACTTCAATGAATTTTTTCGGATCTTTTTCATTCACTTCGATATCGAAAACATCCACATCGGCAAAAATTTTAAACAGAAGGCCTTTGCCTTCCATCACCGGTTTCCCGGCTTCCGGGCCAATGTCGCCGAGTCCCAAAACTGCTGTGCCGTTGGTAATCACGGCTACCAGATTTCCTTTGGCGGTGTATTTATACACATCATCCGGGTTTTTTTCAATTTCGATACACGGCTGGGCCACACCGGGCGTATAAGCCAGCGACAGGTCGTACTGTGTATTGTGCGGCTTGGTTGGTACTACTTCAATTTTTCCCGGACGGCCTTTCTCATGATAATGTAAAGCGTCTAATCGGCTGATTCTTGGCATAACGAATATTTTTTTGGTTTTGCATAAAGGTAAAAAAAAATGGTAAAGGGGTTTAGTAAATTTTGTCAGATTTTTTGGAAAAGTAAGTTTTTTGGTTTATTACTGCCTTGTTAAAATTTCAGACTCGAAACGATTAAATATTGCATTTTTGAATTAATATTGCACAATTTTTTTCAGAACCGAATTTTATTATAGTCAAGTATGAAATCGCTCTATACCATTGTTTTGCTAGTATTGTCGAATACCTTTATGACGTTTGCCTGGTACGGCCATTTGAAGTTTAAGGAGATTAAATGGCTTGAGGCGTTGCCGCTGATAGCGGTGGTTTTAATAAGCTGGGGAATTGCTTTGTTCGAATATTTTTTCCAGGTACCGGCTAACCGCATTGGGTTCAGGGAAAATGGCGGACCTTTTTCGCTGGTGGAGTTGAAAGTGCTACAGGAGGTAATAACACTGGTTGTTTTTATGGGTTTTACCCTGTTGTTTTTCAAAAATGAAACTTTTAGGCTAAATCACCTTATCGGATTCGGATTTTTAATTCTGGCAGTATATTTCATTTTTAAGAAGTAGTATCAAATTCCTCCCATTTCCCGAATATTTCTTCAACGGCGTTTGTGCGAAAACCGAAAATTTCATTCAATTTCCCTTTAATAATGAGCTTATTGGCGATGGATCCCAAAAAACCAAACGGCGGTTTATACGAAACGATATCGGTCATGAGTACGCCGCCCGGAATGGATTCGATTTTATGCTCGTGGTGCCATAAAGAGTATGGGCCAACGCGCTGTTCATCCACAAAATATTCCCCTTCTTTCACATGTGTGATTTCAGTAACCCAGGTGGTTTTTATACCCAAAACCGGACTCACTTTATAACTGATTATCATTCCGGGATACATTTTTTTAGAAAGGTTTTTGCTGGTAATGTCAAATCCCATATAGGCCGGTGTAATTTTTTTCAGGTTGGCCGGCGTTGAAATAAAATCCCAGACTTTTTCAACCGTAGCCGGAATTTTTTGCGTTTTGTGCAATTGGTAGAATCCCATAAGTTAATGTGCTAATTTTTTAACCATTCCGTTAAAAATGATGCTGTGAAAAGGCATCACAGCATACCAGTAAATTCTTCCCAAAAGGCCTAACGGACGGAACGTTGCTGTTTGCAACAATTCACCATTTCTAATTTTGAATTCGAGCCAGGCTTCGCCAGGTAATTTCATTTCTGCATATAACAATAGCCGTTTTTCGGTTCGGTTGGCATAAATGACCCGCCAAAAGTCGAGCGAATCGCCTGCTTCAATTTCCCTCGGGTTTTTTCTTCCCCTGCGCAGACCAACGCCTCCTGCTATTTTATCCAGAAATCCACGCACTACCCAAAGCGAATTGGCATAATACCATCCGCTTTTGCCGCCAATTGCCCATATTCTGTTCAGCGTTTGCCGTTCGTCGGTTACTTGTGCTTTTCGAGCATCTTTGTAACAGCCATATTCCGGTACTTCAATCAGTTGTGATATTTCTTTATTGATGGCGCCTGTTGAAAAAGCATCGGTCCAGCTGGAGATGACTTCCTGCTGGGCAATCTGGTCGAACGCCAAACGCACTGCTTCTTCATACGTGAGCAAATTTATCCCCAGTTTTTCGTGTAAATCGTTTTTGCGGGCAATCACCTCCACTTTCATGCTGTTTACCAGGTTAACGGCCAGTTTGTACGAGGTGGAAGTAACAAAATAGAGCCAGTAGGAGGAGAGTTTGGGCGTCATTACAGGAACTGAAATGATGGTACGCTCCAGTTTTCGTACTTCAGCAAACTGAAGCAGCATTTCTTTGTAGTTCATGACTTCCGGTCCGCCAATATCGAAACTGTGATTGTACGTTTGCTCGTTTAGCAAAACGCCTGTAAGAAATTCGATGACGTTGCGGATGGCTATGGGTTGTGATTTGGTTTTTAGCCATTTAGGAGCAATCATTACCGGTAATTTTTCAACTAAATCGCGAATAATTTCAAATGAAGCACTGCCTGATCCAACAATAATTCCTGCCCGGAGAGTGGTTAAATTGTAATTTCCCGAACCAAGTATTTCTTCCACCCGTTTTCGTGAATTCAGGTGTCTGGAAAGTTTTTCTTCGTTTATAATTCCACTAAGGTAAATCACCTGCTTGGCATTTGTCCGTTCTACGCTTTTTTTAAAATTCTCTGCCACCCTGGCTTCCAGTGTTTCAAAATCATCGGTTGAGGCTGACATGGAATGGATGAGGAAATAAGCTGCATTAATATCGTCAGGAATTTCGTCAAGTGTTTCTTCTTTCAGAAAATCGACTTCAACAATTTTGAGGTTTTCTGTTACCGGGGAGGAAGCATGAAAGCGCTGGCGATCGCGGACACAGCAAATTACTTCATGCCCTTTTTCAAGCAGCACCGGAAGTAATCTTTTTCCAATATATCCGGTTGCACCGGTTAACAGAATTTTTTTCATATGTAAAAATTGTTTGTTTTATGTGGTATAAGGTGCTCCGAAGGAATCTCTCCGGGAGAATTTGCACGAGTTTTAATTGTAGTTGTTTGCGATAATTCTGTATCATACTCGTTTCATTTGCTCGTTTCGTTTTATGTCTTTTCTGCGTTTTCGGTTACCGGTTCCAGTTTCCAGCCCCTCACGGTGGCCCCAATTACAATTCCTGCGCTCATTACCACTAGGTTTTTAATAATGTATTGGCCTTCAATAGTTAAGGAGTATGGGAATATAGCAAAAACTTCACCGGGGAAAAGGAATACCGGCATAAAGGTTCCAATCATCTGCAAATAAAGCAACAATAAAGTTTCGCGTAAAAAAATTCTGAAGATTAAGCCGATGCCAATCAGCACTTCCCAGGTTGCCAAACCGTAAAGAATAACTTTTTCGGAAAAAATTCCAAAAGTCATTGTGTCGATTGTTTTCGTGGCAATATCTTCGGCAGGGCTCAATCCTTCAAAATATTTCAGAAATCCGAACCAGAAAAAGATAATCCCAATACTTAATCTCAGCAATGTTAACCCATAGTTTTTCATCCATTGGGTAATCTTTTTGTCCACTTTTTCAAATGTTTGTCCTCTAAAGATCATTTTTTGTTTAAATTTATATTTCAGTGTATTAAACAGAAATTAGATGAAAAAGTTTTGTTTGGCAGGCCGTTGTTCAGTTTACCGGAATGGTTAGTGCAAATTGAAATCCTGATATTTCGGGGAAATAATTAAAACTCAGGTTTTGCATAAAGGTCATTCGGTGATTGTGTTGAATTTTCCATAAAACCAAATCGAACACAAACAGAAAACTTCCCTGCAAAATAACTGAATTTCCGTAACCTTTCAGTAAATCGTGCCGGCTGGGTTTTTGGGTGGCCAGGTGTTTCAGCAGGAATCCGGTGCCAATATACAAAACATCGAGCCCGGCATTTATCAGATAGAAATTTTCGGTTTTGGTGTGTTTTTCCAGCATTTCCGTTGCAGTTAAATCACTGATGTTACCGGTGAAATTGCTGTACAGCGCAAATCCGGCAATGGAAAGGTTTACGGTGTTCCAGAAAAAATTCATTTGGTGAAAGTATTTGGTTTGCCCGGTTGTTTGCGCCCAGCCCCAGCCGCCGGCAACCAAATTGGCCACTGCCCACGAACCGAGAACATACATTCCGGTGTTGTTGGTTTTCAGGCTTTTTTCATAAAAAGAATCAAAATTAGACTGGGCTAAAGCATTGAAAATAAATATAAAAACAAATATTCCCGACAAAATCCATTTTTTCATGACGCACGTTTTATTGATGCATGAAACAGAATTTGTTACAGTATGTTCAGGTAAAATTCCGGAAAATCAGAATTTACTTTTTAACTCAATATCTTTCGAAAACAGCATGGCGGTTTCAATAAGCGCCAAATGAGAATAGGCCTGCGGAAAGTTGCCCAGAAGTCTTTTCGATTCAAAGTCGATATCTTCGCTGAATAGCCCCACATGATTACTGTATGTCAGCAGTTTGTCGAAGAGTTCACGCGCCTGGTTTCTTTCACCAATTTTATTTAGTGCCTGGATAAGCCAGAAGGTGCAAATTGTAAATGATGATGTGGGAAGCCCGAAATCGTCGCGGTTTTTGTAGCGGTACATCAATCCGTTCCGGCTGAGTTCTTTTTGAGTAGCTTTTACTGTGCTGATGTATCGGGGATCGCTGGCGTCAATAAAACCGTAGGCTTCCATTAACAGGGTAGAGGCATCGAGATCCCTAGAACCGTATGCTTGTGTGAAAGCCTTGATTTCATCATTCCACCCATATTTCATAATGTCTTTGGAAATGGTATCCCTAAGTTTTCCCCATTTCTCTACATAATGTTGATTTTTAATAAGCTCTGCAACTTTGATTGCCCGATCGATAGCCACCCAGCAAAGTAGCTTCGAGAAAACGAAATGACGCTGGTCGGTTCGTATTTCCCAGATTCCGCGGTCGGGTTTCCGCCAGTTTTTGCGCACAATACGCACAATGCTGCGTGTAATGGTCCACAATTCTTCGCTGTTTTGCAGCGAAACTTCGAAAAGGGAGAATTGCTGATATATAACATCCATCAGAATGCCGTAAATGTCGTGTTGTTTTTGTTTGTAGGCGGCATTTCCAATTCGCACCGGGGCACTATCTTCATATCCCGAAAGATGGGTGAGTATGCGCTCTCTCAGATTTTTTTCCTTGTTAATGCCGTACATAATCTGCATTTTTTCATCTTTGTCTGAAACTACATCGATGATAAAATTCAGAAACCGCTGAGCACTGTTCAAATGGCCTATTTTGGTCATAATTTTTATAACCATGGAAGCATCGCGAAGCCAGCAAAAACGGTAATCCCAATTGCGGATTTCACCAATGGTTTCGGGCAGCGAAGTGGTTATGGCCGCCAATACAGCTCCTGTTTTATCGTAACTCAACAGTTTCAGAACCAATGCGCTTCGCAAAATTTCTTCATTGTAATCGCTAAAACGATGGGTATCTTCGGCCCAGTTCAGCCAGTAAACTTTTGTGCGCTGCAACTTCAGGTACGAACGTTCGATTGTTTGTTTTAATAGTTTCTGGTTGTAGCTTATTAAAAAATGGGCATCTTTTTCCAGCTCCATTTCTTCACCATTCACAACCTTTTCCATTTCAAGGTTTGTGTAAAGATAAAGGGAGTCATAAGCTCCTGTGCGTGTAAAACTTTTTACGTATTCTTTCCGAACCTCGGTGATGGTTTTCCGCTCGGCATATTCCAAACGCGGGTCATAGAGTATCTTGAACTTCGGTTTGCCTGATTTCAGTTTAATGTAACGAATAACATCAGGAGGTGAGTAAACCTGCTTTTGGCCGTTGTGGTAATGGTACCGGGGCATAAAATCTATCACCTCGAAGCTGTCGGTGCCGTTTGAAAATTTTGTACTTAAAATGTTGGTTTTGGGAATATATCTTTGTGTGTAGTAATAATCATCGCCTGTAATGATTTCAAAACTTCCGCCTTTTTCTTTATCCAGAATTTTCGCAAAAACCGAAGCTGAATCGAATACCGGGAGGCAAAGCCATTCCAATGCTCCTGATTTTGAAATAAGTGCCGCGCTTTTCCCATTCCCAATGACTCCATAATCCAGATTTGTCATTATTATTTCTGCTTCTTTTTGTTTAACTTTGAAAAATACGTGTATTAACAAGTACTTTAATTGACGAACAAATATAAAAAAACTATGAGTCGATTTCTAATTATTTCAAACCGATTGCCGGTTCAGATAAATATTTCAGATGAAAATGTTCAGGTTACACCAAGTGTCGGAGGTTTGGCCACCGGCATGATGTCTGTTAGCCAATCTTTTGAAAGTTTATGGATTGGCTGGTCGGGTGTGGATAAGAATATGCTGAGCAAGACACAACAAAAGCTTGTATCAGAAGCATTGGAAAAAGAAGATTGTGTTGATGTGAATCTGACAGAGGAGGAAGTAGAACTTTATTACGAGGGATTCAGCAATAAAACTGTTTGGCCTTTATTTCACTATTTCACCCAGTTTGTGCAATACGAAGAAGAACAATGGCGGGCATACAAGCGGGTAAACCAAAAATTTGCCGATGTAATTGCTGAAAACATGGAAGGGGTAAATAAAATTTGGGTTCACGATTACCATTTGTTGCTTCTTCCTGAAATGATTAAAGAAAAATTTCCCGATGTTACCATTGGTTTTTTTCTGCATATTCCGTTTCCGTCGTATGAACTTTTCCGCATTTTACCCTGGAGAAACGAAATTATTAAAGGTATGCTGGGCGCGGATTTACTCGGGTTTCATACCTTTGATTACGAACGCCATTTTATGAGTTCGGTGCGCCGTTTGTTGGGATACGACATCAACATTAATGAAATTAATTTGCCCAGACGCATTGTGAAAGTGGATAACTTCCCGATGGGAATCGATTACGACAAGTTTAACAATGCAGCTTTGGAATCACAGAAAAGGTCGGTGCACGATAAATCGGAAGTGCGAAAAGAACTGGAGCGCTATTATCTGCTTTATCCCGAAATGAAGTTTGTGCTTTCCATTGACAGGCTCGACTATACGAAAGGACTGATTAACCGTTTGCAGGCTTTTGAGTATTTCCTGCAGGAATACCCGGAATACCGCGACAAGGTAACTTTGGTGCTTTTGGCAGTACCTTCGCGAATTGGAGTTGAGCAGTACCAGCAGATGAAAAGTGAAGTGGATGAAATCGTGGGTCGAATCAACGGTGAATATTCTGCCATAAACCGAACACCAATCTGGTATTTTTACCGTTCCATGCCATTTGAAAACCTGGTGGATTTGTACAATTATTGCGAAATTGCCCTGATTACACCAATTCGTGATGGTATGAATCTGGTAGCCAAAGAGTTTGTTGCCTCTAAAACCGATGGCCGCGGTGTGCTGATTCTGAGTGAAATGGCAGGTGCTTCAAAAGAGATGAGCGAAGCTTTGATCATTAATCCAAACGACAAAGCCCAGATTGCTGCTGCTATAAAAAAGGCTATAGAAATGCCTTTGGATGAGCAGATTGAGCGGAATACTTATCTTCAAAAACGGTTAAAACGATATGACATTGAAAAATGGGCAACTGATTTTCTCAATGCACTGGATAAAGTTCGCCAGAATGAACGAAGGTACCTGGCTAAAAAACTAACAGCAACTTCAAAAAACAAAATATTAAAAGAAATATGTGGTTCCGAAAACCGTATTTTCTTCCTCGACTATGATGGTACACTGACCGGATTTGTTGACAATCCGAAACATGCCCGCCCGGATGAAGAGTTGTACAGTTTGCTCGACAACCTGGCCAAAAATCCGAAAAACAGGGTGGTGCTTATCAGTGGCCGCGACAGGGAAACCTTTGAGGAATGGTTTGGCGATAAACCTTACACTTTAATTGTAGAGCACGGTGTATGGAACCGCACTGCCGGCAGCGACTGGGAAATGATTGAACCGCTTGACGATTCGTGGAAAGAAAGCATTCGTTCGTCACTTGAGTTTTATGTGGATCGTACCCCGGGATCGTTTATAGAAGAAAAAAACTACAGTCTGGTATGGCACTACCGCAAATCTGACCCCGAGCTTGGATTTAACCGCGCTATCGAATTAAAGGATGAACTGACCAGTCTGGTGGCAAATCTTAACCTCGAAATAATGGAAGGGAATAAAGTGATCGAGATAAAAAACAGGGGAATTAACAAAGGACGTGCTGCGCTAAAAGTACTTCATTCTCAGCCTGCCGACAAGATTTTAGCTATAGGAGATGATTGGACTGATGAGTTTCTGTTTTCAGAATTGCCCGCTGAAGCAGTTACTATTAAAGTGGGAATGGCCCAAACCGTTGCAGGTTACAAAGTGGAAAATTTTGAAGAAGTGCGCAGTTTGTTGCAAAAACTGGCGTGTGACGAATAAACTGAAAAAATGCATAAAAGGCAGACGGTAACCCAACTGCCTTTTTGCTTAATTGTACTTTTTATGTTTTTCTAATTCAACTGAAATATCCACTTTTTTAAAAAAGTACTTGCAAGTATTTTATTAGAGGTGTGCTGTTGCAGGTATTTGTAAAAGGTTGATAAAATGATGTTTTTTTTCCTCTAAAACAATGAATAAAGCCTTTAAGTAATAAAAAACAACAACAAACAGTGTTATATAATAAAATAAATGTATATTTGTTCTGAAATCAAAAATCAATTGACATGAAAAAGTCGGATGGAATGATGGAGGTTTTCAGAATTTTTCACAGTCCTGAATCGTATTTCGACGAAAAAACCAACAGCCAGTCGAACAAACTCATTTTTAATCAGATTCTGGTGATTTGTGCTTTCTGCATTCTTTATGGAATCGTTATGGGAAGTTACCACAGCCTGCTCCAGGCGGCGGTGGCAGGCATCAAGCTCATTTTACTTTTTGTTGGCACTCTGTTAATTTGCTTTCCGTCCTTTTTTGTAATTCAGCAGGTACTTGGTTCCAAAATGAGTCTGAAACAGATGCTTGTTATTATTTTAAGCGGTTTTGTGCTCACATCGGCCATAGCCTTTTCATTTGCGCCCGTTGTGGTTTTGTTTATGATAACGGGAGGAAATTACCATTTTATTCAGCTTTTGCACGTTGCAATTTTTTTGTTTTCAGGATTTTTTGGCATGAGGCTTATGGTGATTGCCCTGAAGTTTGCCTGCGAAAAGAAAAACATTTATCCCCGAATCGGTGTTTCGGTGTTCAGAATATGGATTGTTATTTTGTTGTTTGTCAGCATTCAGTTTGCCTGGAACCTGCGGCCATTTATGTGCGACAAAACAGAGGATTTTAAACTGTTCAGAAAATACGAAGGGAACTTTTACACAGCCATTATTTATTCAATGAAACAATTGAGTTCCCCGGATGACAGCGCCGACGGAAAAAAGACATTTATGATACCCGGTACTGCCGACGAGCAGGTGAACGATTCAACCGTCATTAAACGCTTTATGGATTAAACTATGGAAGATATAATGACATTGGAAGAAGTTGCCAAATACCTGAAGGTAAAACCACAAACCATTTATACGTGGGCGCAGGACGGGAAAATTCCGGCAGCAAAACTGGGCAAAGAGTGGCGTTTCCGCAGGTCTGTCATCGACAAATGGTTCAATCAGCATTTCGATGAAAAGTTTTCAGAATTATTTGGTGAACAATAAAAGTAAGCAGGATTGATATCAATTCAGGTTCAAAGATACTTGATGTGCGTATAATTGTCTTGATACCAATATTTTCAAACTATTTCCCACAACATCAATCCGGCACTTGTTTTAAAGAAAATTCTTTTATAGTTTTAATCCGTCAAACTTTAAACCTGGAATAAATGCCATCTCTGCCAAATACAATGCCCGAAAAAGTTTCCGATAAGGTGAAGCCGTTGTATGAAATGGCAGCATGTGATAAAAATAAAAACTGTACATATCCAACAACCGTATGTGCAGAGGTTTCGATAAATATGAACAGACAAATAAGTTACCCGCAAGCAACAAAAAAATGCATATACAAGTAGAATGAATAAAGAAATAGAATTATTAAAGCTAGCTAAGAAAAGACAAAATACTAGAATGGATGGATACAACTGCATCCAAGATTACCATGATGGAATATATGAATGTGATTTTGTATCTCCATACTCTAAATCAGCTCATAACATTAATTCTGAAGTTATGTTTTTTTTGCAAGATTGGAGTTCTGATTCTTCGTTAAGTGGAGAAATTGATAGAGACTCTGTAGAGTTTGGATTTACCAGAAATAAACCGACTAATCAGAATCTTATAAAGCTTATTGAAAATCATTATTCTCTCTCATTGAATCAAGTTTATATATCTAATCTTTTTCCTTTTATAAAACTTGGCCAAATGAGTGCTACAATTAAAAGAAGTGATATGTTGCTGGCGACAAAGGGATTTGGATATCCTCAGATTGAAATCATAAGACCCAAAATTGTAATTTGCTTAGGTCTCATTACATTTAATGCTTTCAGGGCGTTATTTGGACTAAATATAGCAAAGACTCTTTCTGAGGGAATAATTTCAAATTTTACTTATAATGGGATTTTTTACTTTTGCCAATCTCATCCTGGAATGTTGGGCAAGAATAATAGGAATAAAGGTGGAATTGATAGAGTTACTAGTGATTGGGAAAGAATGGTAAGTATTTTTAACAATAAATAGAACAATTTAAAAAAGTCAGTGGGTAATAAACAGGACACTGAGCGGTCTGCAAGACCCAGCGATGAGTCCATGTTGAACTACAACTCGGTTTATTTTGCAGAATTTTTTTCTATGTACTTAATGACGGTTTTATGTTTGGTTCTTGTTGAATATTAGGAAATTATAGAATAAAAAAATAACACAATAAGAAGTTTAAAATCAAATATAGGAATTTTGACCTAATAAGTTTCAAACACGGTACACAAAATTAAATGAAGGAATTGAATGATTTTAGTTTTATTGGAAGAAATTGACAGGAAAGTATTTAATTGGAGCTATCCCGAAGGGATTTAGTTCAACACGTGGTATAAGGCATGGTGGGGCACTACGGCTGTAGTGTTGGCGGATTCTCACCAGATTCCTCTGTCCATTCGGACAGGTAATCGGGCGACAATCCACGACGACCTCATACCACAACCGTTAACAACCAGTTTGAAAGAAACATAAGTTAGATACAATGAAAGAAAAAGTGAAAATAATTGTGATAATAATTGGAATGCTTTTATTGTCAGGCATTAATTCAAATGCTCAGAATTTTGAGGTTGGAGTTGCTGCGGGTTTTGACGTAGTAAATTTGCATCTTACAAATTCTTCAGAAAACAGTTTTATATATAATATTTCACCAATTGCTACCTGTAACATAAATGGATTTCTAAGTTTTAAAAATTCGGGTTTTTGGGGATTCTCTCTTGAGCCGGGAATTATCAGAAAAGGTTGGAATCAATCATCCAATTCGAATGATCAAAAAAACAAAATTAGATTGTATTATCTGCAATTGCCCGTTTTATCCGACTTTTATATATCCAACAGAATATTTTTCTCAACAGGACCTGAAATCAGTTATTTGGTGAGCGCTAAAAACAATTATGAAAACAAATTTGAATCAAATACACAGGACATTGCAGAATATCTTAATAGATTCGAATTATCAGCCATGGCTGCAATAAATTTTAAGATTAATGAAATTTCTACTGTTAGTTTCAGATTCAGCCAGGGAATAACTAAAATATCAAATAATGTTCTGTGGACCTATTCAGAAGTGGAAGTTCCTGATGAACCCAAAGATTTTAATCAATACTTTCAACTGTTATTAAAAATGAGAATAAAAAACTGGCGGTAATAAAATGCAAATTTTGCTTATTTCAACGATAAAATTAAATGAAAATAGAAAAAATTACCGAAAACAAGAAGAAATTCCTCGACCTGTTGCTATTGGCAGACGAGCAGGAAAATATGATTGACAAGTATTTGCCAGTTGGAGATTTATTTGCTTTATATGACGATGAATTGAAAAGTGTTTGCGGGTCACATGATATTCTTGTGGGGAATAAATTTTTAAGTATAAATTTTAGAAAGTCTGAACAAGAAAAAAGGGATATCAGTTACTCCTCTTTGTGTAGCTCTGAAAGCCTTTATTTTAGCGTTAAATGATTCTGCCGAAGCATTGGTGCTTCGATTATCGAAGAAGTTCAGGATGTTTGCATAATGAACATAAATTGTAGCAGAAATTGTGTTAAATGATTTGAACTCAGAATCCGTCACATCATTGAACCATTTGGCCAGTTTGGTATAGGCTATACCTTTGACTGTGGTATGAGAAAAAATCATTCTCAATGAATGAGTTAGAGAATATGCTTTTTTAATATCGGGGTACTGGGTAAATAATATTTCTGCTCTTGCCTTTTGTTTCTGAGTCCATTTATCGCCTGACTTGAATAACAGGTACCTGCTACGGGCAAGAAGTTGTTTCCTGGTATCGCCGTTACTAAATACGGGAGCAATATATTTTTCTTTGTTCAGCTTTGCATTTTCAATATCATTTGTTTCCTGATTGATGGCATCCCACCGGTGGGCAATCCTCATTTCCTGAATGGCATCATATGCCAGCTTTTGCACATGGAACCTGTCGATTACCAACGAGGCTTTTGGAAAGCAATGTTTTACTATTTTATTCATCGACCCTGCCATATCCAAAGTAACCTCTTTAACAAGCGCCCTGACCTTCTCCGGAATACGGTCTAACACAGCAATAACATTTACCGATTCTGTCCCTTCAATCATGGCAACCAGCGTCCCCTTCCGGCCCTTCCCTGCTTTATTGGTTAATATCGTATAAAGTTCCCCATTGGAAAGTGAGGTTTCGTCTATGCTCAAATATGGGCCAACATTGTTGGGGAAAAGTATCCATTCCTGGGCATGTTCCTTCTGGTCCCAGGTTTTATAGCTACTCAAAAACTCTTTGTATTGCTGCCCCAGTTGGTCGCCATCAACATAGAAAAATTTCTCGAGGCTATTACTGCTGATGGGGTAATTGTCCAAATAATCCTTTTAAAAAATCCGCGAAACTCCTGGTGTAACGCGTCCCTTCAGCTACCGAATTCCAATCTCTGCTGACCACTTCATTGGTCGGTTCTACAAGCCACCTTCGTCGCCTCACATGCAGGAATACTGCCTTGTTACGGATAGGAAAATCTTGTATGACAGACTCAGAATGAAACCCTTTAGATGTGAGTTTTTGACCCGAAAAAGCTACCGGTTTTATATCCCGCTCGTCAAGAAAAACAGAAACTGAACGGTCTTGAACAACCATGTTGGTAATCTCAAAATAATCGAATATCTCCTCTGGTAAAAGTAGTTTAACCAGCTCCTTGTAATGATCTTGTTGAGTTGACATATGTATCTTTGATTTTATTACAAAGATTCATTTTTATATCATTCCCCACAACTTTATCATGTGAGCCGTGTTTGCGTTGTAGTGCCTATAGACAGCGAAACCTGCGAATTGAAAAACATTGCGACATACGAAAAATATCAAGGCAAAGGCTACGGAAAAGTGTTGATGAAATTTATTTTTGATTTTTACAAAAAAGATTACAAAATGATGCTTGTTGGGACAGGCGAAACCTCGACAATTTTGTCGTTTTATGAAAGTTGCGGATTTGAAAAATCATATAGAGTAAAGAACTTTTTTACAGATAATTACGACCAGCCCATTTTCGAGGGAGAAATACAACTGATTGATATGATTTATCTAAAAAAAGATTTGTAAATGCCTGCCGGCAGACGACACCTGCCAGGTTACTATATTTATGTTTTCCACAAACAAAAAATGCAACGAGCTAAAATAACTTGTTGCATTTTGAAATTGTGCCCAGAACAAGACTCGAACTTGCACAGCCAAAAACGGCCACCAGGCCCTCAACCTGGCGTGTCTACCAATTCCACCATCTGGGCAAATTGTTATTTCAAAAATCGCGATGCAAAACTATAAAATTTCTTCAAAACCAAATAGCTTTGAAAAAAAATGTTCGGCTTTTACCGTTCATATTCCTCTTCAAACCGTGTTTTTATAATCAGTCCGTTTTTAACGGTAAAATAAAATCGTTCGGTTTTATTCACTTTTGGCGATACCATCGGGTCGAGTGCTAATCTTCCCTGGTTGATTTCTGTACTGGGAAGTTCCTCTGTTTTTTCAAAAATATACACCGAATCGCCTGCCGTTTCAATAATGGTTACCGGTTTGCCAAACCGTGGTTCGAGAACGGAAGATGGTTTTCCGGTGAAGGATTTTTTCAGTTGCTGCTGTGTTCCGCAGGAAACCAGCAAAAAGAAAATCAGAAGCAGATATATCGTTTTAAACATCTTACACATTTTTGTCAAAGTAACTTCAAAATTTTGAAAAAGGTGTGATAACAATAGTTTTTAACTTTTATGTTGTTGAAAACTCAGGGACTATTCTGAATAAACAGCGTATAACGGCCTGTGATTATTTTCTATCTTTGCGCTGTGTTATACAACATGTTCATTATCAAAATTAAACTGCAACATGATTCAATTTTTCAGAACTCAAAACCGTTCCGTAATCGCGGTTGATTCCATTCTGCCGTTAAGTCAAAGCGACATAGAAAAGTTAGTGTGGTTGTTTTCGGATGCCCAATTCCTGAAACAGGAAAACCTCGACGGCTGGTTTATCGGGCCACGACGAGAAATGCTGACCCCGTGGAGTACCAATGCCGTTGAAATTACCCAGAATATGGGAATAAAAGGCATTGTCCGAATCGAGGAGTTTTTTCAGGTGGAAACCGAAAACGCAGATTACGACCACATGCTTCAGCGGAAATACGATGGATTGAACCAGCGTATTTTTGTGATTGAAAAACTGCCCGATCCCATTCTGAATATTGAAAACATTGCAGCATTTAACCAACAGGAAGGCCTCGCCCTGAGCGCCGACGAGATTGAATACCTGAATTCGGTTTCTACGGCTATGGGACGGGCACTTACCGACAGCGAAGTTTATGGTTTTGCGCAGGTAAACTCGGAACACTGCCGCCATAAAATTTTTAACGGAACATTTGTTATCGACGGGAAAGAGATGGAATCGTCGCTGTTCCAAATG
Source organism: Mariniphaga sp. (assembly GCA_041686935.1). GTDB lineage: Bacteria > Bacteroidota > Bacteroidia > Bacteroidales > Prolixibacteraceae > Mariniphaga. The sequence continues at coordinate 39,832 of JAWLCW010000005.1, forward strand.
ATTAAAAAAACAGCAAAAGTAAACCCCAACAAAATTGTTTCGGCTTATAAAGACAACTGCTCCTTTGTGCAGGGACCGGTTGCAGAACAATTTGCACCCAAAACACAGGACAAACCCGATTTTTTCGAAGTAAAAGATATTGAAACGGTTCTTTCGTTGAAAGCTGAAACCCACAATTTTCCCACAACCGTTGAACCATTTAACGGCGCATCAACCGGAACCGGAGGGGAAATCCGCGACCGGATTGGCGGCGGAAAAGGCAGTTTTCCCATTGCAGGAACTGCGGTTTACATGACTTCCTATCCTCGCACGGAAGCCGAACGTCCCTGGGAACAAGCCACCGAAGAGCGCGAATGGTTGTATCAAACTCCTGAAGAAATTCTGATTAAAGCTTCCAACGGCGCCAGCGATTTCGGGAACAAATTCGGGCAGCCGCTGATTGCCGGTTCGGTACTTACATTCGAACATTTCGAGAATTATAAAAAATACGGATACGACAAAGTGATTATGCTGGCCGGGGGAATCGGTTATGCCAATAAAAAATACAGTCTGAAAGACGACCCGGACAAAGGCGATAAAGTGGTTTTGCTGGGTGGCGATAATTACCGCATCGGTATGGGTGGCGGCGCTGTTTCCTCAGTGGCAACCGGTGAATTTGAGAATGCCATTGAATTAAACGCTGTGCAGCGGGCCAACCCCGAAATGCAAAAACGGGTTTACAATGCCATTCGTGCACTTGCCGAATCGGATGAAAATCCCATCATTTCCATTCACGACCACGGCGCAGGCGGCCATTTGAACTGCTTGTCGGAACTGGTGGAAACCACCGGCGGAAAAATTGACACAGCCAAATTACCGGTGGGCGACCCTACGCTTTCCCAAAAGGAAATTATTGGGAATGAATCCCAGGAACGCATGGGCCTGGTAATGAAACCGGAAAATGTGGAGTTATTAAAACGGATTGCTGATCGCGAACGGGCGCCCATTTACGAAATTGGTGAAACCACCGGCGACATGCAGTTTACTTTTGAAAACTCGGAAACCGGCGAAAAACCCATCGACTGGCAACTTGGTTACATGTTTGGTAATCCGCCCAAAACGGTTTTGGAGGATACCGCAGAAGTGCCTGATTTTGCCGAATTGGAGTACAATCCGGAAGAAATCGATACATTGGTGGAGCGCGTTATTCAACTGGAATCCGTTGCATGTAAAGACTGGCTCACCAACAAGGTTGACCGCTCGGTGACCGGTCGCATTGCCAAACAGCAGGGCACCGGAAAACTGCACCTGCCGTTGAATAATGTGGGCGTAATTACGCTCGATTACCAGGGCAGGGCAGGGGTGGCCACGTCCATCGGTCATGCACCGGTGACAGGAATGATTGATCCGGTTGCCGGCTCATTACTTTCCATTGCGGAAGCGCTGACCAACATCGTTTGGGCGCCAATGACCGACCATATTCGCAGTGTCTCGCTAAGTGCCAACTGGATGTGGCCGGCAAAAAATCCGGGCGAAAATGCACGCATTTACCATGCCGTGGAAGCTGCCAGTGATTTTGCCTGTGCGCTGGGAATCAACATTCCAACCGGAAAAGATTCCATGTCAATGACCCAGAAATACAAAGATGATGTGGTTTACGCTCCGGGAACGGTTATTATTTCTGCATCGGGAGAAGTTTCGGACGTGCGGAAAGTGGTGGAACCGGTTTTGGTAAATGATGAATCAAAAGAAATTCTGTTTATCGATTTTTCATTTTCCGAAAGGGCTTTGGGTGGAAGTGCGTTCGCACAGTCTGTAAACAGAATTGGAAAAAAAGCACCCACGGTTTCCGATGCAGAAAAGTTTGTGTCGGCATTCAACTCGGTTCAAAAACTGGTTGAGCAGGAACTGATTCTGGCCGGCCATGATATTGGTTCCGGCGGTTTGGTTACCACACTGCTCGAAATGTGTTTCAGCAGTAACAAAGGTGGTATGAATGTGGATTTGACCGGAATCGGCGAGCAGGATTTGATAAAAGTACTGTTTAGCGAAAATCCGGGGATTGTTATTCAATGTGCCGATAACAATGAGGTGAAAAAGCAACTCACCGAAAGTGGTGTTGGTTTTGTTTCACTCGGATTTCCTGTTCCCTACCGAAAAGTGCGGGTGAAGAATTTTGAAACCGAAACTGATTTCGATATCGATTCTCTGCGCGATTTGTGGTTTAAAACTTCCTACCTGCTCGATCGGAAACAAAGCGGAAAAGAGCTTGCGTTGGAGCGCTTCAAAAACTATAAAAAACACGAACTGAATTATGATTTCGGTGAATTTACCGGAAAAGCATCCGATTACGGCATTGATCTGAACCGGCGACAACCTTCGGGAATTAAAACGGCCATTATCCGCGAAAAGGGGGTAAACGGCGACCGCGAAATGGCCTACGCCATGTACCTGGCCGGAATGGACGTGAAAGACGTTCACATGACCGACCTGATTTCGGGCCGCGAAACACTGGAAGATTTGAATATGATTGTTTTTGTGGGCGGATTTTCCAATTCCGATGTGCTGGGGTCTGCAAAGGGTTGGGCCGGTGCTTTTAAATACAATGAAAAAGCACGTATTGCCCTTGAAAGATTTTACCGCCGAAGCGATACATTGAGTTTAGGTGTGTGTAACGGCTGCCAGTTGATGGTGGAACTGAACCTGGTTTTCCCGGACCACAGCATTCAACCTAAAATGCTGCACAACGAATCGGGAAAATTTGAATCGGCATTTTTGAATGTGGATATTCTGGAAAACCAATCGGTGATGCTGAACAACATGGCCGGTTTGAAACTTGGAATTTGGGTGGCACACGGCGAAGGGAAGTTTTATTTGCCGTTCAACGAACTTGAATACCATATTCCGATAAAATACAGCCACGATGATTATCCGGCCAATCCCAACGGGTCGCATTTTGCAGCAGCAGCTATTTGTTCTGATGATGGCCGTCACCTGGCAATGATGCCTCACCTCGAAAGATCATTTGCTCCGTGGCAATGGGCACATTATCCTGCCAAACGTAAAAAAGATGAACTGGCGCCGTGGATTCAGGCATTTGTGAATGCACGAAATTGGATTGCCGGGCAAAGCCGAACTTAAGCTGTAAGTGGTTTGGAACCGCTTACAGTTTAGCTTGCAATCATTTTTCTGCCCAATTCCTCAGCAAACGCTTTGCCTTTAAGCATTTCTACAATTCTGAGGGCAAATTTTATGGCAACTCCGGCGCCTTTCCCGGTGATGATTTTTCCTGAAGTTTCCACATCGGCTCCGGTAACTTCTGCACCGGTTAACTGGTTTTCAAAACCGGGAAAACAGGTGGCTTTTTGGTTTTTCAGAATACCAAGGTTTCCAAAAACCAGCGGGGCAGCACAAATGGCGCCAAGTGGTTTGCCGTTTTTATGAAAATCAAGAATCTGTTTGCCCAGTCCGGCGTGGTCTTTAAGGTTGTTGGCCCCGGGCAATCCTCCCGGCAAAACAATCATGTCCACTTTTTCGTAATCTACTTCTTCAAAAAGAACATCGGCTGTAACCTGAATGCCATGCGAGCCAGTCACTGCTCTTTGTCCGGTTACCGAAACAGCCAAAGTCTCAATACTTGCCCGGCGCAAAACATCGATGATGCTTACAGCTTCAATCTCTTCAAATCCTTCTGCCAAATGAACTGCAATTAATTTTTCCATATTTTTTTCTGTTTCTGTAAAAATAAAAAAAGATCCCCGGTAACCGAAGATCTTTTTAGATGAGATTTTATCAGTGTTTCAATTATTCGCGTATTCGTGCAAGGATTTTTCCAGTTTTTTACGGGTGAAGAAAATCCGGCTTTTTACGGTTCCGAGCGGTAAATCCAGTTCTTCGGCAATTTCCTTGTATTTGAAACCATCCAGAAACATGGTAAACGGAATGCGGTATTCATCTTCCAGTTCGTCGATACTTTTGTGAATTTCCTTGGTGCTGTAAAACGAATCGGGTGCAGGATAAACTTTGTCTTTTGAAAACAAAAGGTGGAAATCGTTGTTTGAATCATCAAACGTGTTCCTTGTTTTTACATTTCTCCGGTAATCGTTGATGAACGTATTTTTCATGATGGTGTAAATCCATGCTTTGAAGTTCGTATTTTGCGTAAACTTGTCGCGGTAAGTCAGCGCTTTCAGCATGGTTTCCTGCAAAAGATCGTCGGCGCGTTCCGAATCGGAAGTTAAACTAAGTGCATAGTAGTGCAGTTTGTCTCTTAAACCGAGAAGTGCGTTGTTAAATTGAACTTGAGTCATGGCGTTATAAATTTAAAGTTAATTACTAATTTTTCTTACAATTTGTCGAAACAAATATAGAAAGTGTAAAACAAATAAAAAAGATTTTTCACTCTTTTAGTAGTTGATTTTATCTATAATTGATAAAGAATACTTATGGCATAAAAAGAATCTATTTGCAAATCACTCTGTTTAAATATATTCTATGTAATATTAAACAGGATTTCAGAAGGGTAAATCAGATTTGATAAATGTTTTATATTTGCGGCTTCAAATTTTTTAAACATTCAATTTCCAAATATGAAGTTCCGGGAAAATAACATAACAGGTAAAAATTACCTTATTTTCAAAAAATGGGGAAGAAAATCCTACTCATTGTTTTCCATTTTGCATAAATTGGTGAAAATTTCGGTATTGTCGGTTTCTTATTTTTTAGTGGTTCCGGTTTTATCTTTTGCTATGGAGCGTGACACAACCGATATTAAAATGGAGTTTGATTTGGATGAAATTGAAGTTTCGGCTTCACGGGTACCTATGCTTTACTCGCAGATTGCCAGGGTGCTTACAGTCATTGAAAATCGTGAGATTGAGCGGGCGCCTGTTCAAAGTGTGCAAGACCTGCTTGAATATGTAGCCGGAGTTGATATCAGGCAACGCGGAGCCGAAGGAGTTCAGGCAGATATAAGTATCCGGGGCGGTTCATTCGATCAAACACTTATTCTCCTGAACGGAATTAACATAACCGACCCTCAAACCGGACACCACAACTTAAATCTTCCTGTAAGTTTATCACAAATTGAACGTATCGAAATATTGGAAGGACCTGCAGCAAGAGTTTACGGTCCAAATGCTTTTTCAGGCGCCATAAATATTGTAACCAGGCAACCTGATTTTAATTCGATAGCAGCACATTTTTCTGCGGGAAGTTTTGGTTACTTAAATTCAGATGTTTCGGGAAGTGTTAAAACCGGACAGTTTGTTCATCTGCTCGCGGGAAACCTCAAAAATTCAGATGGTTATATTGAAAATACCGATTTTTTGGACCTGAACTTTTTTTATTCGGGAAAATTTAAGGCACAAAACGGTAAGTTGACATTACAGGCCGGCATATCCGACAAGGAATTTGGCGCCAACAGTTTTTATACGCCTGTATATCCAAATCAGTTTGAACAAATACAGACTTTATTTACTTCCGTAAAATGGGACTCCCAAAATGCAATGCACCTGACTCCGGCTGTTTACTGGCGCCGACTTTCTGATAAGTTTATGCTTTTCAGGGAAGATGCACCTGAATGGTATCAAAACCACAATTACCACCGTACCGATGTTTATGGTGCCACAATTAATTCATGGTTTTTATGGGCAGGTGGAAAAACTTCCGTTGGGGCTGAAATCAGGTCAGAAAATATCCTGAGTAATCTTCTTGGGGAAGAAATTGAAACACCTGAACAGGTTCCCGGCAAAGATGCTTTTTATACCAAATCGAAAAGCCGCTCAACCTCTTCTGTATTTTTGGAACACATTTTTCATCATGCAAAATGGAATATTTCAGGTGGAATTATGGGAAATTACATTACTGGCAGTGGCAGTGGTGTTAACTTTTTTCCTGGGGCAGATATCAGTTATTTTATCAGACCTTCCTTAAAACTGGTTGCTTCGTGGAATACTTCTCTCAGGATGCCGACTTTTACCGATTTGTATTATTCCGGTCCCACAAACGAAGGTAATGCTGAATTAAAACCTGAAAAAACAATGACTTTTGAGGGAGGGGTAAAATTCAATTCAAAATATGTAAATAGTCATGCCGTCATATATTTAAGGCAGGGGACCAATCTGATTGACTGGGTGAAAACTGAAAATGAAACAGTTTGGCGGTCGATGAACCATACTCAAATAAATAGTAAGGGTATTGAATTCAATTTAAAATATTTGCCTGCTGAACATTTGGGTGAAAAGTGGCCCCAAGTTGTAAATATTGGTTATTTTTTTAATAACCAGTCGAAGGAAGAAGGGGCACTTATTTCTTATTATATACTCGATAATTTAAGACATAAATTTGTTGCTTCGGTAAATCAACAGGTAACCCGGAAAATTTCTGTTGATTTTAAATTTAGATTTCAGGACAGAGAAGGAACTTTCAGCCTTTTCCGTGCAGGAGAATCTGCAGTTGAAACGCCCTACAATCCATTTTGGTTAATTGATGCCAAAATACTATATCAAAAAAATAATTTTTCTTTATATATTTCTTCGAGTAACTTATTGAATAAAAGCTATTTTGACCTTGGGAATATTATTCAGCCTGGCCGTTGGATAAAAACCGGTATTTCTTACAAAATTGATTTTGACAATTAGTCTGGGCAGGTATTCACAGCATTAATCTAAGGGCAATACTATAACCGAGATCATACCTGTCTGTGAAAATATGTATATAATCAAATTTCGGTTCAAGTACATTTCTGTTGCCATCCAATTGTACCGAATTAATGAGTAAATAGTAGGTGGCAGAACCAATTACCTGGAAATTATGACGGATATTGATTCCCAAACGTGCTCCCAGCTCTGCAAAATTGGTGGAAATCAGGTTATCAGAATTTCTCCATTTAGTATATTCCAGGCCATATCCAGCAAACGGCCCCCAATGCATGAATGGCAGGGGATAATAATCTTTTCCAATACCCATACTTCCCCGGGTAAAAGTAAAATTTTCGGAAAAGCCGTTTAACAGGTAGGAATGTTTCTTTTGTCCTCCTTCAAAATAAATTTTTACCGAAGTGAGTCCTTTTCCGGCTTTACCAGGAAGGATCATGTCTCCCATATTACGGGAAAAATAATATTCCAGTCTGCCTGTGGTAGCTGATAATCCGTTAAAGGTTTTTCCGGCAATTAAGTTAAACCCTGCGCCATCTGCCATTTTCAGGAAAGCATTTTGGACGCTGGAGCGTTTTCCTGAAATTTGATAAAAAGCTGTCCGGTAACTATTGTCGGGTTGTGTGCTTTGGATATATGGCGATTTCATTGATTTTACAATTGCCACTCTATCCGGTTTAACCGTGCCGTCATTTTGAAGCCGGTTTTCATAAACAACATAACGCCTGTCGAATTGCTGACTGTATTTTTTGTCAATGCTACCAATGAGGTATTTACCGTTTCGTTCTATTCTATTTTCTGGTTGCGGCGTAACATTGTTCTGTTCCGGCTTAACAAAAGAGTATTCAACAGTATGAGAAGCAAATGAATTAAATTTTTTTTCATTGAATTTATGGTTGGATGATTGGACTGAATCTTTAACAGATGCTGGATTTATCCCGTATGAAATTGAAAATAAAAAAAGTATTAAAATCAGAGAAACAAAAAAATATTTCATAATCTATTGAATGTTCTTCTAAGTAACAAAATGGCCATTTTGAGAATCTTTTAAAAAGCAGCAAATTTACTTGAAATTTATTAGAACGAAAATGGCTTTTTAAAATTGTATAAAATAAAGTTGATTGTTTTATGAGCAAAAACAAAAGTTGTATCTTCGCGCAAAAAATTAGTCATGTTAAAAGGAATTTTAGCCATTTCAGGGCAACAGGGATTATTTAAGCTTATTGCCGAGTCAAAAAATAACATCATTGTTGAATCATTGGATACAGGCAAAAGGATGCCTGCCTATTCTACATCAAAAATTTCAGCTCTTGAAGATATTGCCATTTATACTGAGACTGCAGATATTCCGTTAAAGGAAGTTTTCAAAATTATTTCTGAAAAAGAGAACGGAGGAAAAACTGTCAGTCATAAATCACCGGCTGATAAACTTAAGACATATTTTGCGGAAATACTTCCTGAATACGACCGCGACAGGGTTTATGTATCTGACATTAAAAAAGTAATGTTGTGGTACAATATTCTTCAGGAAAAAAATATGCTCGACTTTTCTGAAGTAGAAGAAAATGAGGAAAAGAATGAATCTGAAGAGAATCAGACAAAAGATTCAGAATAGAATAATATGATTGTTGGCGTCCAAATGGTTTTTCCGTTCATTTTCCCTGATTAGAATTTCGAAAAGTCTGGCTGTTGCAAAAGCGTCGCCTGCTGCCCGGTGTCTGCCATTGATTTCGATTCCCATATCTGCACAAATTTTCCCCAGTGAATAGGAGCTATGCCCCGGAATCAGTTTTCGGGAAAGTCTTACAGTGCAAAGGGTTTTTCGCTGGAAATCGTATTCCAGTCTTTTAAATTCTTCTTTCACAAACCGATAATCAAACTGTACATTGTGGGCGACAAAAATTCTTCCGGAAGTCATTTCAACAATCTTGCGGGCAATTTCATAAAATCGGGGGGCGTCTTTTACCATTTCATTTGTAATTCCTGTTAACCGGGTAATGAACAAAGGAATATCCATTTCGGGTCTGATGAGGGAGGAGAAAGACCCGGTTATTTCCTTTCCGTTGTGCTGAATAATGGCAATTTCGGTTATCTGGCCATGTTTATAACTGTTTCCGGTAGTTTCGATGTCAATAATTGCAAACAAAATGGAATAATTTTAATAATATTTAAAAAAATGTATAAATTTGTTTAAAAATATGTTGTTAAGCTGTATCTTAGGCATAAACTAAGTTTTAACAAAGAAAAATTAATTTTTAAATTGCATACAAAAATAAGAACTTCTAAAAAATTACGATTATGAAAAAATTTACTCTGCTTTTTCTTTCCCTTTTTATAATGGGAACTGCATTTGCTCAAAATGCAGACAACAAATGGGCAATTGGATTAGGGCCTGGCATTTTCCAAAATCTGGAAAAGAATGATCTAGGATTTATGGGTGATTTTTATTTAAGCACATACTTAAGTCCTTCCTTCGATTTAATGTTGAAAACTCCGCTTGGCTTTTACAGTGAAGGAATCGATTTTTTCAATCCATCACTGAATTTCAGGTATAAATTGTACAATGGTAAAATTTTATCAGAAACCAGTTCTGTACAACCTTACCTTTATGCTGGTGGGGGATATTTGTTTGACAACCTTGAGCAGAATGGTGGAACCGACAATGCCGGGGTGAATTTTAATGCCGGGATTGGTTCTAAATTTCCCCTTAGCTCAAGTACATCATTATATCTTGAGGTGGGTTACATTCACGGAATCGAAGGTTACAGGCACGTTAATGAACAGTTGTCCAGCGTACAGGATAATTTTCTGAAACTTTCCGGTATAATTGAATTTTCTCTTGGTGCTGCAAAAGACTCCGACGGTGACGGTGTTCCGGACAGAAGAGACAAATGCCCTGATACTCCTCCCGGAGTGCAGGTTGACGAACACGGATGCCCGCTTGACCGTGATGGCGACGGAATCCCGGATTACCTCGACAAATGTCCTGACGAACCTGGTCTGCCTCAGTTTGACGGATGTCCTGACAGTGATGGCGACGGCGTGCCGGATCATTTGGATAAATGTCCCGATACCCCTCGCGGAGTTCAGGTTGATCAGCATGGATGTCCGCTCGACAGCGATGGCGACGGTGTTCCGGATTATCTTGACAAATGTCCCAATACTCCTAAAGGTTGCCCGGTTGACGAGCATGGTTGCCCGGTTGATTCCGACGGTGACGGCGTACCGGATTGCATTGACAAATGTCCAACTGTTCCCGGACCAGCTTCCAATGATGGATGCCCGGAAGAAGAAGCGCTTGAAATTCCTGCTGTTTATTTCGATTTTGATAAAGCAGTGTTGAGGCCTGAAGCAATTACAGAGCTTGACAAACTGGTTCAAACTTTGAGCAATGCCAGAGAATACAGTATTGTTGTTGGTGGTCATACCTGCGACATTGGTGCTGGAAACTACAACATGAAACTCTCTGAGAGAAGGGCCCAGGCAGTTGTTAAATATCTGCTTTCAAAAGGAATCAGTAATGCGTATGTTGGTTCAAATTACTACGGTGAAGACAAGCCTGCTGTTCCTAATACTTCTATTGAAAACAGAAGGAAAAACCGCAGGGTTGAATTTGAAGAAGCGACTATTAAAAAATAATAAATTCACGTTTAAGAAATAAAAAGCCTTGCCTTCGGGCAGGGTTTTTTTTTGGTACCCTACACAAGTGTAAAATCCAAGTTGCCACCTGATAACCTAAAATGTTATCTTTGCAGCTCTTAAATTATTCAATATATGACGATAGAGCAAATTGTTTTTTCTGCTGTGACAGATGTTTTGAAAACCCTGTATGATATTGATGCTGAAAAAGGTTTAATTCAATTACAAAATACACGTAAAGATTTTAAGGGCGACATAACCCTGGTGGTTTTCCCCTTTTTAAAGTATTCGAAAAAAAGTCCTGAAGATACTGCGTTTGAGATTGGAACAATTATCCGGAAGAATGTAAAAGAGGTTGAATCCTTTAATGTAGTCAAAGGATTTTTAAATATAGAATTTGAAAATGGTTATTGGATTAAAGAGTTGGAAAATGCCCGGCAAAATACTCATTTTGGCATATCTGCTACAAATAAAAATGCCGAATTGGTTATGGTCGAATATTCATCTCCCAATACAAACAAACCATTGCACCTCGGACACATTCGAAACAATCTGTTAGGGTTTTCACTATCTGAAATATTAAAAGCAAATGGTTATAAAGTTGTGAAAACCAATATAGTAAATGACAGGGGAATACATATTTGCAAGTCAATGCTGGCCTGGTTAAAATGGGGGAAGGGTCAGACTCCCGAAAATACCGGCAAGAAAGGAGATCATTTGTTAGGAGAATTATACGTTGAATTCGATAGACATTATAAGCAGGAGATTGCCGGCTTGCTTGAAAAGGGTTTATCGCAAAAGGAGGCTGAGGAACAGGCGCCATCCATACTCGAAGCCCGTGATTTGTTAAGAAAATGGGAGTCAGGAGATATAGAAGTTGTCGAATTATGGAAAACCATGAACGGTTGGGTTTACAATGGATTTGACATTACTTACAGGCGGTTAGGAGTTGATTTTGATAAAATATACTATGAATCGGACACCTATCTGGTTGGAAAAGATGAGGTTTTGCGTGGATTACAGGAAGGAATTTTTTATGAAAAAGACGATGGCTCAGTTTGGGCCGACTTAACCAGCGAGGGACTCGACCATAAATTACTTCTTCGCAGCGACGGAACATCCGTATATATTACCCAGGACATTGGTACCGCCAAATTGCGGTTTCATGATTATTCAATCAATAAAATGATTTATGTTGTAGGGAATGAACAAAATTATCATTTTCAGGTTTTGGCTGCCTTGCTCGATAAACTGGGTTATAAATGGGGCAAAGGGCTTTATCATTTTTCATACGGAATGGTGGAATTGCCGACCGGGAAAATGAAATCGAGAGAAGGTACAGTTGTTGATGCCGACGACCTAATGGAAGGAATGGTGAAGGTAGCTCGCGATATGGCCAAAGAACTTGGAAAACTCGATTCGCTAACTGAGGAGGAAGCCAAAAAAATATATGAGATAATTGCTCTGGGCGCCCTTAAATACTATATTCTGAAGGTAGATCCCAAAAAGAATATGATGTTTAACCCGGAGGAATCCATTGATTTCAATGGGAATACCGGTCCTTTTATTCAATATACTCATGCACGTATTCAATCGGTTTTAAGAAAATCAGCCGAAAAGAAATTGGCTGTCGATAAAAATCTTACAAATTATCCTGAAAAACTTTCATTCAAGGAAAAAGAGTTAATCAAAAGAATCGTTCAGTTTCCCGAAGTAGTGAAAGAGGCAGGGGGCAATTACAGTCCGGCTTTTATTGCCAATTATTGTTATGAACTGGCGAAAGAATTTAATCAGTTTTATCATGATCATCCTATTATTGGTGAAAACGATAAGTCTGTAAGAGAGTTGCGCCTTCTTATGTCAGCAGTTGTTGGAAAAGTTATTAAGGATGGAATGAGTCTGTTGGGTATTGAAGTGCCTGACCGAATGTGAAAAAATGGGGAGTTGGCACCCCCCTTTCTTATGAAAATTTTTCTGATTTAATGGTTGAAGGAAAAAGCATCTTCTTATAATTAAATTCTGTTTTTTAGAAAAAGGTAACCCTATATATCCGAAAAAAAAATGAAAAAAAAATTGCTTTTTTTTATAACGGACTGTTTGTTATAAAATTAGACTACCATAATTCTTATTCCCTTTTTTTCAAAAACCTGAAAAAAAACAGATTGTTGTTTGCAAATTCCGGTTATTTTTACAAATTCGCGCAAGTAATTGTTTTATAGTGTTTTTTTGCCAAACCTAAAGAACAGAAAAAAAATATTTTTCATTTTTTTTATAAAAGAGGGTTACCTTTTCTACTTTTAACGAATTATATAATAGACGGACATGAAGAATTACAATGATGAGCAAATCCTGAAAGGGATACTAAGACATGATAACCTAATTTTGCAATACATCTACAAACAGTTCTATTACAAGGTTAATTTGTTTATTAAAAAGAACAGTGGGAATGAGGATGATGCAAATGATATTTTTCAGGAAGCGATTATTGTCATCTACCGTAAGTTGAAAGAAAACGATTTAGTTTTCGAAACGAGTTCTTTTCAGGGTTACCTTTTTTCAGTTTGCCGTTTTCTTTGGTTGAAACAGTTGGAGAAAAGACGGATTGAACAGGAAAAAATAAATGATACCTTACCATTTCAGGATGACATTTATGATGACAACCTGGTTGAACTGGTAGAAAAAAATGAAAAGTATGGTTTATACCAGAAACATTTTAAAACCCTGAGTACAGATTGTCAAAAGCTTTTGCAGTTATTTTTCGAAAAAGTCCCTCTGTCCGAAATTGCCCGGATTATGGGCTATAAAGGCGAAAAATATGCAAAGAAGCGCAAGTTTAAATGTAAAGAGCTGCTGATTAGCAGAATAAAGCAGGATACAGAATTTAAAAAAATACTTGAAGATGATACCTAAAACAAAACTCTTTGAATTGGTTGAGGATTATTGCTTGGACGCACTCAGCCAACACGAAAAAAATGAATTTGAAAAGGAACTGAAAAGTAACAACGAATTAAGAGACGAAGTAAAATTCGAAAAAGCAATCCAGTCAGCTTTAGCTGAAAAAGACGTTCTCAACCTGAGAGAAAAACTTGAAACAGTTTCAAAACAAACCAGAAATGGAAACACCCCTTTCGATCTTCTGGAAAATTTTGATAACATCCAGCAACTCTCCGAAACACTGCCTCCCGAAGAATTACTAAAATTTTACGATTCACTGCCTAAAGCACATGTTTACCAGCACGAACTGGTTGCAAACGAAAATATTCATGAGTTTTTCCGCGAGCAAAACATAGCCGGTTTGGAGCAGGAAATAACTTTTGATGATTTTGACGAAGGTGAATTGGAATTCGAGGGGCTTGACGAAGCCATTCTCGAAAAAGACATTTTAAACCTCAGAGATACACTTTCAAAAGTTTCGGCATCAGTCAGGGAAAATTGTTCAACCGAGGAAATTGACCGTTATTTAAATGGCGAATTGGTTGGAAAGGAATTGGAACGATTTGAACAGGAACTTGCAGTAAATAGCATTCTTCAGCGAGAAGTGACGCTTCACGGAGATCTGGAAAATGCACTGCTTGAGCTTGATGTAATGAACCTTCGTAATAAAATGGACCACTTGTTAAAAACCGAAAGTTCATGGAATGTTTCTGAATCCCAAATCGAAGACTTTATTGATGGATTTCTTGATGGTGAGGAATTGGAAATGTTCAGGGCCGAACTGAACGAAAACACTGACCTGAAAGCGGAAGTATCACTTAGAAGAAATGTGGATAAATCTATTGGAGAAAATGATATTTTAGCTCTCAGAGACAAACTGATAAATGTAAAACATGAAGTTCAGAACAAAGAAATAAAATCACTCATACCTGAAACTGATATTCTTCCTTTAAGATTTTGGAGGGCTGGTGTGGCCGTAGCTGTTATATTATTTGCTTTTGCCGGGCTCTTTAAAACTGAATTTGCCGGAACCAGTCAAATTTACAGCAAATACTATCAGGCTCCCGAATGGGCTCCGCAAAGGTCAGTTGCTGCTGATCTGGGAGTTTTGCAAATGGCAAACCAGTATTTTGCAGAGGGTAATTACGAAAAAGCCCTGTCACTATACGAAAAAGCCATTAACGAGAATGATGAAAAGTTTGTATTTCAGTTTTATAAAGCTGCGAGTCTTCAGAATCTCGAAAACTACGACAAAGCAATTCCTGAGTATTCCAATGTGATACAGCACGGTGACAATATGTTTGTGGAAGAATCTGAGTGGTACAGGGCATTATGTTACCTGAAAACCGGACAAAAAGATTCGGCAAAAGAACAACTTTTTGCAATTATAAACAGAAATGGATATTATGCTTCCGATGCAAAAGCGGTATTAAGGAAAACCAGATTATCATTCAGATAATTTTAATTCGTTAAACTTGATTTTTACACATTCAACAAGCGTTCTTTAAAAAACTGAAAACCAATAATTCGAAAAATAAAAGCGTTAAATTTGAAAACCACACATTTGCAAATTGAAAATGCTTTTAAGATGAAGATGATAAAGTGAATATGACGTTATTGAAAACCACACATTCTAATTTTTTTTATAACGCATTTTTCGGTTCTTTTTCATCCTGATGAATTGGTCAATGGTTATTCCTGCCAGAGCAAGAATGAGCAGGCCAAAAAAGTAATAATCATAACTTCTGAAAAGTGGATTTGCAGCGCCTATGCTAACGTAACCCAGCCAATAATGTGGATGGGCCATGCGCGGATTTGCGTTTTCGAGGTATCTTAATTTTGCCAGCCGTAAAGCTTCATCTGTTGATCTTCCTTTTTTCAGATTTTGATAAAATGAACTCATTATTTTAGTTCCGGCGTTATCTTCAACTTCCCAAAGGGTCATAACTATTGCAGGGCAACCTGCATACAAAAATCCCCGGGCAAGACTCATCACACCTTCGCCTTTTCTTAAATTTCCACTGCCTGTATTACAGGCGCTTAACACTGTTAAACGAGCGTTAAGATCTAAATTATAAACATCTGCCGTATTTAGCCAGCCATCGTTTTCAGGAGTTGTCTCATTGTTTTGGGCAAAAGCAAAACGCGAAAATGCAGGCAGAGAGTCGTTTATAAATGCATGCATGGCCAAATGCAAAATGTCGTGATTTTTGCTGTGCTTTCTGAAGTTTAACTCAGTTGCATCATCGCTTTTAAAAAGCTTTGTTTTAATTTTGCTGGCAATTAAATCTACTTCACGCTGAATTCCGGGCAATGGCGTTAAAATCAACCTGTCATTTTCAAAAAATACGGTATCTGATTTATATTCCGGTGCGAAAGCAAGAATTCGGTTTTTTGCTTTTCGCTGCTGATTATTCCCAAATTTGAAAAGAAGATTAGCCGAGTAGGCATAATTAATGGTGTTGTTTCTGATAAGATACGGTAGCTGATTGAATTGTATCTGGCCTATAGTATCCGGCATTTCGGTTAACAGTGCGTCGAAAGGCAGGTAGCTAAGTTTTCCATCAGGAATAATTGTTATTTTTTTATTTTGGATAACAGATGCGAAAGGATGAATCAAATGTTGATATAAAGAATTTGCTGCTACACAAAATGCTTTTGAGTTGTCATTTTTGGTAAAAAGGTAACCTGGATTAGACATGAACCTGTATGTTACTTCCAGCGATTGAATAAATGCAGAATCGATATCAATTTTTATGAAATTTTTAAATCCCCGGGCAAAACAAAAAGCATAAAGTTCAGGTATTGAGTCTGTTTCATTCAATACATATTCAATTAAAACTTCGTTATTTTTTAAATTCTGCATTATTTCAGAAGTTTTTATGGTGCCATCGGCATATTTTAGCTCATAATAGTCGCTGAAATTTTGTTCGATATACTGATTTAGTTCGTCGCGTTGTCTTTTTAGCTGGAATAATGCTGAATCAGTTTTTGCCATTTCTTCATAATCAGGATTTTTTTCTCGCCGAAGATTAAACAATTTTTCGTTTTGGCTTGTAATGCTGTAGTTTAGATAGCGTTCAAGTTCAATTAGACTGTCCGGTATCAGGCTGTTTTCACGGGCCAACTGGTCCGATAGCCGATCGAAAACCGAACTTGCTTTCATCCGTTCTGCATTTGAAAATGCAAATTCGGTAATTTCGGGGTCTGATAAAATTTCATTGGCTTTCCATGCGGTTTGTACAATCTTAAAAAATGTAGATTCTTCCAGCTCTCCAAGCTGAATTTTATTTTCTTCGGAGTAGATTTCTTTACGCGCCTGTTGGATTAAATCGGCTGTAATTTTATAGTAATCCAGTGCATCCCGGATAGACTCTTCCCGTTGTGAGTGTGTTGTATTGGCATATATTTCAGAAATTTGAGTGTATGTATCGCCAATAAGTTTAAGCAATTCCAGGCTTTGTGTAAGTGAAAGGGTACTTGATGGTGAACCGGCAACCTCGTTAAGCTTGCTGATGTCCATTCCAAGCGACTCCAGGCCTTTTTTGTAATAATTGATTGCCTGGTTCAGGTTAGAGGCTTTTTGGCTTCTGAAGGCTTCTATGTCCCTTGTTTCAACTTTGAGGTTTTCGTAAAGGTAGCCATGAGTTTTTAAATAAAGTGAAAAGGTTAGTCCATCGCTAAGTCCAATTTTTTGAAAAGTATTTTCAGTAATATTTAATATATGATTGGCCTCACTTAATTTATTGTTTTTTATTAAAAAGTCTGAATAATTTATGTATTCAAATAGTAAATTTAAATCCGATTCAGAATATAAATCTTTAGCATATCTAATTGCTTCTTGATAAGTATTATATGCTTCATCAAATTTTTTTAATTCCTGGTAAATGGCTGCTTTAAGGCTAAGAAAAAACAGTTTTGTGTCAGAGTATGCCTCAGTATAATGATTTTCGATGATCGTCAGTGCATCAGCATAATTTCTTAATTTGAAGTTCGTATTTGCCAGACTGTAATAGATATCTGCCACTCCGGGTTTATCAGTTTCTGTTTGGTTCTCAAATATTTCAACCGCTTTTTTATAATATTCTGATGAAGTGCCAAAATTAAGTTTGTTAAAATAAACGTTGCCAATATTGTTGTAAAGTCTTGCAAGGGCAAGATCATTTCTGTCAAGTTCGCTTAAATACGCATTTTCTGCAATTAAAAAATGTTCAATTGCTTTATCAAGGTTACCCAGATTTCTATACGAAATACCGATTGCATTTTGAATGATGCCATAGTCATAACTTTGTTTTGAGTATATTTTCTCTCTTAATTGAGAAGAAATTTTCAGGGTATCAATGGCTTCTGAATATAGCCCGTTTCTAATCAGATTTGATGCATTGATGTATGATTGATATGCCCGGATACTGTCATTAACATGTTGATTGTTAGCATTTGTTTGGATAAAAATCAAGGTTGATAAAATTACGTTCAGAATAATTTTCATTATTATGTTTTGATTGCTTTCATTCGGCCAAATTAAAATATTTTATTTTTTTTTCCAATTTGAGGGTTACCTTTTCTCCTTTTTCGGAATATATATATAGAATGTGTGTTTTTCAAGTTTAACGAATTAAAAGTATTTACGATGAAAAGGTTTTTTTACAAATCCGAAAAAAGTGCAAATTTTACAAGTTTTGAAGTATTATCAACTAATGAAATGTTAAAAGTTCGCGGTGGTGGCGATACAAGGCCGGCAACCAGAGAAAAAGATATTTTAGAACCACCTACAAGATAGTAAAACCTTTGTCTTTTTAAATCCATATTTTTTACGCAAATTTTCATTTGCAATTTATTAATGTGTCAATTTGCCACTAAATAAGCGGTAATTTGTATATGCACACTCCAACGCACCGTTGTATAAAGTCAGTTTTTTATCTGGTTTTAAGCCCACATTTTTCATGTAATTTTTCGATGGGGAAATAATCCATGCCGAATTTCCCGGGAACTGGTGTTTTAACCGTTCGCCAATCAATGCATAAAGTTCACCCAGGTTCTCCTGATCCAGCCGTTCTCCGTAGGGTGGATTAATGATAATGGTGGCATTGTTTGTGTTTACCTTTAAATCCTTAATATCGCAAACCTGAAATTCAATATTTGAAAATACCCGTGCCCTCCTTGCATTGGTTTGAGCAAACAAAATATTTTCCCTCGAAATATCCGAAGCATATATTTTTTTTGTGAATGTTTTTAAAGATCTGTTGGTTTTTACTTTTTCAAAAAGTCCGGCGTTGAAACCCTGCCAGTTTTCAAAGGCATATTCTTTTCTAAATCTGCCTGGCGCTATGTCCTGGGCAATCATGGCTGCCTCAATGGGAAGTGTACCGGAACCGCACATTGGATCGATAAAATCAGTGGTTCCACTCCACCCCGACAAAAGAATCATACCCGCTGCCAGTACTTCGTTTAAAGGTGCTTTTCCCTGAACCGAACGATATCCTCTTTTATGCAGTGATTCCCCTGAACTGTCGAGTGAAAGGATGCAGGTATTTTTATTTACATGCACATGGATAAAAATTTCCGGATTTTGGATATCAACATTCGGCCTTTTCCCTGTTTTGTCCCTGAAATGATCTGCCAAAGCATCTTTAACTTTTAGTGTTGTGAACATGGAATTTCGAAATTCATTTGAATTGGAAACCGTACTGTTTATTGCAAAGCTTTGATTGATTGCAATATGTTTTAGCCAGTTTACCTCTTTGCATCGCAGGTAAAACTGATCGACGTCTCGGAACTGAAAAACAGCTATTTCTTTTAATATCCTCAGTGCAGTGCGCAGGAAATAATTGGATTTGTAAATCATCGCGAGGTCGCCTTCATAAAAAACAGCTCTCCGGCCTTCCATTATGTTTGCCCCTCCAAGCAGCTCAATTTCTTTAGCCAGCACAGGTTCCAGCCCTGAAAATGTTTTTGCGGTAAGTTTAAATTTATCCAAGGTAAATGATTTTGTATATTAAATTCCCAATCCATCGGTAAATGTAGTTTCTTTTGGCCGGGACTGAACAATTTTTGAATAAGGCGGAATATCGCGGGTTACCCAAACATTTCCACCGATAACCGAACCTTTGCCAATGGTAATACGGCCGAGTATTGTTGCACCGGCGTATATAACCACATCATCTTCCACAATAGGGTGGCGTGGTATTCCTTTTATCGGATTACCGTTTTCATCTAACGGAAAACTTTTTGCGCCAAGTGTAACGCCCTGATAGAATTTAACGTTATTGCCTATTATACTTGTAGAGCCAATTACAACTCCTGTCCCGTGGTCTATAGTAAAACTTTCACCAATTTGGGCCCGCGGATGAATATCGATTCCAGTCTCACTGTGTGCCATTTCGGAAATAAACCGGGGAATAAGCGGTACCTTCAGCTCAAGCAATTTGTGAGCCATACGGTAGTTTGTAATGGCTCTTATGCCCGGGTAGCAAAAAATAACTTCTCCCAGATTTCGTGCGGCAGGATCGTTTAAATAAGTCGCATTTACATCAGCTACCAGCTTACGTCTTATTTCCGGTAAATATTCAATAAAACTTACCGCTATTTCTTTGGCTATGATTGTATGTTTTTTTACTTTATCCGCATTTTCATCCTGACATTCAAAACACATGCCTGCCAGAATTTCCTGACTTAAAAGTTCGTACAACTCGTCCACATAAACACCCATGTAATGCCTGGTGGTATTTGGGCGCAATGATGTATTGCCAAAATAACCGGGGAACAGAATTTCCCTAACCATATCGATAATTTTTTGGAGTTTGGGAATGGAAGGAAGCGGTTCGCCTAACCGGTGTTCATGGCAAACCACATCATAGGTTGCCGGATCGCTCAGGGATTCTATCGTTTGTGTAAGTTTGTTTTCAAAATCTTTGGATGTCATTTTCTCTTTTTTAAGGTTGTATGCAAAAGTAAACAGATAAATTTACTTTCGGTTTCAAAACAAGTCATAACCAGTTTGGTTTATCATTTTTCCAAACATTTTAGTTGGTGCAATGCGTTTTGGAACCGCATTTCATCCTGGCCATTTATAATTTTATAGTTGAAATCAAATTTATTTATTGTTTGGATATATCTGTTATGAAGATATAATCTCCGTTTTCCTCCGTTTTCCCTTACCGGGTCAGGAATCCAGGGCAGGTCGGTGTCGCAAACCAGGAAAAGGTCGATAATAGTGTTGTTTATTTCAGCTTCAATCCAATCAGGAACACGACCAAAAACTTCTTCAAACCAGACTTTTGTGATAATAAGCCAGGTATCGCAAAAAATCAAAGGCAAATTCGATTTTTTTAATTCATTGAGTTGCTTAACCTGTGTTCGGGCAATGAACTCAACATCAGAATAATTGTATTTCCTGCCCAGTTGTTCAATGTAACTTCGGGCAAATTCAGGTATAAACTGCACATGATAATGATTGGCCAACCGTTCTGTAAGTACACTTTTACCGGTTGATTCGGCTCCGGTTATCACTACAATTTTTGATTCTTTTTTCAATTCTGCGTTTTTAAATCCTTTTTCCATTCAAAATAACCCAAAATTGCCATACCTGTATAAACCATGAAAAGTACTACTGTTGGCCAAAGTTCTTTGTAAAGATAAAGTCCGGCTGAAAAAAAATCCACAAAAATCCAGATTAACCAGTGTTCGATGTATTTTTTTGCGAGCATCCAGGTTGCTGTAATACTTAATGCAGTTGTTAATGAATCCATATAAGGCACCGTTGAGTCGGTAAAATTTAGCAAAATAAAAAGTAACCCGATATAAATGGCAACTGTTGCCAAAAGGCTATAAAATAATATCTTTCGGGGAGTTTTTTTTACCGGGACCTGCTCCGGGTTTCCAGCCAAATCTTTGTTTCCACCTTTCAGCCAGTAGTACCATCCGTAGATGCTGATCGCCACATAGTAAATTTGTAATCCCATGTCGGCATAAAAGCCCGATTTGAAAAATACAAATGTATAAAGTAGCGATGTAAGCAGTCCTGTGGGCCATGTTAATATGTGTTGTCTGATAGAAAATAAAATATAGAGCAACCCAAGAACAGCGCCCAGCAATTCAATTTTGTTTTCCCACAGCCAGGTGGTTAAAACTTCTGACATAATTTACTAATCAGCCGTAACCAACAGGTTTCTGTATTGAGCATTGTTTTTAATAATTTCCAGGGCTTTTAGAATGGCTTCGTCGTCCTGAAATAATATTTTATAATAATCGCTAATGGAATAAATATCGCGCGCAATTAGTGCTTTAATTTCTTTTTTTATCGTATTCATGGTATGTGCCAGGCTTTCTTCCTCCTTTTCAATTCCTTCTTTTTCACCCTGGGCCACCAAATCATCAACCATTTCGGTTGTAACATTAAAATTGGTTTCAAATTCGATGAATTCCGGGTATTTTCTTTTGATTTCATTCCGGTTAAGATCCACAAAATCGAGCACAAAATTGTAAACAACGGTGTTTCTTCTCAAACGGTTATAATAACGATAATGCGCAGAAGTATCCATGGGAATGAAAATATCGGGCATTACCCCTCCACCTCCATAAACGTCACGTCCGTTTACCAGTGTTTTAAATTTTAACGAATCGGTGAGCGTTATACTATCGGCACTGAACAACTGGCCAGTGCTTAGTCTGTCGAGGTAATCGCGTTTATAGCTTTCCGTGCCATTATCATAAGGCTTTTGAATATTCCGTCCGCTGGGGGTATAATAATGGGCTGTTGTTAAACGTACCATGGAGCCGTCGGTTAAGAAATAGGGTTTTTGAACCAGGCCTTTTCCAAACGACCGGCGTCCTATAATTATACCACGGTCCCAATCCTGAACAGCACCCGAAACAATTTCACTGGCCGAAGCAGACGCTTCATCAACCAATATAATCAAATTTCCTTCCTTGAAAACTCCTTTCGAGGTGGCTTTGTATTCTCTTCTCGGATCATTTGTTCCATCTGTGTAAACAATCATTTTATTATTGTCTAAAAACTGGTCGGAAATTTCTATGGCTGATTTCAGGTAACCCCCTCCATTCCCTCTCAGGTCAAGGATAAGGTTCTGAATGTTTTGAGCTTTAAGTTTAGTCATTGCCTCTGTAAATTCTTCGGTGGTGGTGGCTGAAAATTTATTGAGTTTAATATAACCTGTATTTTCATCCAGCATATAAGAAGCATCGAGACTGAATATAGGTATTTTATCCCGAACAATTTTGAAATCAAGTGTTTCGTCTAAATTTCTTCGTAATACTTTTACCTCCACAGTTGTTCCTTTTTCACCGCGAAGTTTATTCATAACATCGGTATTTTTTAAACCCACTCCGGCAATGTTTTCACCGTCAACCTGAACAATTCTGTCGCCGGCCCGCAGTCCCAATTTTTCAGAAGGTCCTCCCGGAATAGTGGCAGTAACCAGCAAAGTATCCTTGAAAATATTGAAAGAAATTCCGATACCTTCAAAATTGCCCTGGAGCGGCTCATTCATTCTTTCCACCTCTTCTTTCGAAATGTAAACGGAATGAGGATCAAGTTCGCTAAGCAGATGAATAATTGCTTTTTCAGTCAGTTCATCCACATCGGCAGAATCTACGTAATAGCCATCAACCAAACGGAGAAGCCTGCCAAATTTCATTTGGTTTTTCTGAACCGCTTCCTGTGCGTTGATTTCAGCAACAGGTTGAAACGATAATAGAGCAACCAAAACTATTATTAGTGCACGAAATGATTTTCCACGGAAATTATCTTTAAACATAGTCTTCATTTTTAATCCTTTTAATCATTTATGGAGAAACGTTTATTCCCACTCAATTGTTGCAGGTGGTTTTGAGCTAATATCGTAAACAACCCGATTAATGCCCCGAACTTTATTGATTATTTCATTTGACATTTTTGCAAGGAAATCGTAAGGAAGGTGAACCCAGTCGGCAGTCATTCCATCGGTAGATGCCACAGCCCGCAATGCAACTGTGTTTTCGTAGGTGCGTTCATCACCCATTACACCTACTGACTGGATTGGCAGAAGCACCACAGCAGCCTGCCATACTTTGTCATAAAGTCCCCAGTTTTTTAACCCGTTAATAAAAATAGCATCTGCTTCCTGAAGCATACGTACTTTTTCGGGGGTAACATCGCCTAAAATTCGAATTCCGAGACCCGGCCCCGGAAAAGGATGCCGCCCCAGCAATTCCTGTTTAATATTTAATGCTTTCCCAACCCGTCGTACTTCATCTTTAAAAAGTAACCGAAGCGGTTCAACCACTTTCAGGTGCATTTTTTCGGGCAACCCGCCCACATTGTGGTGCGATTTTATGGTGGCCGATGGCCCGTTAACTGAAACCGATTCAATCACATCGGGGTAAATGGTTCCCTGTGCCAGCCATTTCACATCTTTTATTTTGTGCGCCTCTGCATCAAAAACTTCAATAAAATTCCGACCAATTATTTTTCTTTTTTGTTCCGGCTCAGTAATGCCTTTTAAATCATCCCAGAATTTTTGCCGGGCATCTACACCTGTTACATTCAAACCCATATCTTCATAGGAATGAAGTACATTTTCGAACTCGTTTTTTCGTAACAATCCGTTATCCACAAAAATACAGTTAAGGTTGCTCCCAATTGCCTGGTTAAGCAACACTCCGGTTACCGATGAGTCAACTCCACCCGACAATCCAAGCACTACTTTATCGGAGCCCAGTTTTTGCCTTAGTTCATTTACCGTGGTTTCCACAAATGAGGCAGGAGTCCAGGTCTGTGCGCAGCCACAAATATCCACAGCAAAGTTTTTAAGCAATTGCTGCCCTTCGGTTGTATGGTAAACTTCAGGATGAAACTGGATGGCATAGGTTTGTTCATCATCGATTTTATAGGCTGCAAAATTCACATCTTCTGTGGAAGCAACTACTTTAAAGTTCTTCGGAAGTTTTACAATAGTGTCTCCGTGCGACATCCAAACCTGGGAGTGGGGTGTCATATTTTTGAAAAGCAGACAATCATGATCAATAAACCCCAATCTGGCCCTGCCATATTCCCTCGAATTGGAAG
Organism: Mariniphaga sp.; assembly: GCA_041686935.1. Taxonomy (GTDB): domain Bacteria; phylum Bacteroidota; class Bacteroidia; order Bacteroidales; family Prolixibacteraceae; genus Mariniphaga. The sequence goes on from JAWLCW010000005.1 coordinate 64,105, forward strand.
GAGCTACCTCGCCACCGAAAAAGTGGGCCATATACTGGGCCCCGTAACAAATTCCAAGAACCGGAATTATTCCTTTAATGGCAGAAAGGTCGGGGCGGGGAGCTTCCTGATCACGAACAGAATATGGACTTCCCGAGAGCACAATTCCTTTAACGGATTTGTCAATTTCGGGATAGTGGTTGAACGGGTGAATTTCACAGTAAACATTCAGCTCACGAATTTTGCGACCAATTAACTGTGTATATTGCGATCCGAAATCAAGAATCAATATTTTCCCCTGCATGAATTTTTAATTAAGATGTTTGCACCTGTTTCAAAAACACAAAAGTAAAAATAACAAAGAAAATCGGGTGCTTTAATTTCTGAAAGAATTCAAAATTAATATGAAATATAGCCGTTTAAAACAAAGGGGTGGTCAATAATTGTTATTTTTGAGCAAATTTTTTAAACGATACAATTCATGAAGGTTACATATTATCTCCTTGTACTGTTGTTTATTAGTGCTTTAAATGAAACTATTTGTGCACAGCAGCTAAAGGAAAATGAAATAGTTGTAATTCAGGGTGAAAAATTTGTACTGCATCAGGTGCGAACAGGAGAAACTGTTTATTCTATCAGCCGGCAGTTTAAAATAAACAGCCAGGATTTAATGAAGCATAATCCGCAGATTTCAGATGGGTTGAAAATTGGGGAAGTACTTAAAATTCCTTATAACGACGAGGTTGAATGGCAAAATATTCCGGTGAGTTCCAAAGGCGACCCGTCACATTTTGAATACCATACCATTTCATCGCGAACCGAAACGCCATACTTTATTGCGCGGGAATATGGAATTACCGTTGAAGAAATTTACGCTTATAATCCTGAAGTTACACGTTTCAGAAAAGGAACAAGACTTCGCATTCCCCGTTGGGAAGCGCCTCCGCCCATTCCGGGAAAAGATGTGGCTGAACTGAAGCAGGAAGATGACAAAGTGCGTGAGTTGATTATGCACGAGGTTCAATCAGGAGAAACCTTGTATTCGTTGGCCCGCCGATATAAAATATCTGAAAGTGAAATTTTGTTTTTTAATCCCGGAGCGCGCGAATTAAAGGCTGGAAGTGTAATTTACCTTCCGCGTTCCAAAGAAGATTTGGTTGGGGAATATCCTTCAGAACAAACAGCGCGAACTGAAGATGATTCTTTTTATCGTTTCCCGGTTGATAGAGGATCTTATTTTGAACACACCATTGTGTCGGGCGAAACGCTTTGGTCTCTTACACGAAAATACAATGTTTCGGAGCAGGAACTTAAACAAATTAACCCGGTTTTGGAGACCGGTTTTCCTGCAGGGGTTGCCATTAAAATTCCGGTGAAAGAATCGGATTTGAGTATTGCCGAACCGGTTAACGAGGATGCTTTTTTCCGACATGTGGTTCAGCCTGGTGAAACCTTATACCGGCTGTCGTCGGAATACAACATGACAATTCCCGAAATCAGAAAATTCAACCCGCAAATTGAAACCCGTAACCTGGTGCAGGGCGAAACACTTTTAATTCCCCGTAAACCCGAAAAGGAAATGGTTCAGATTAGCGAACAAAAAACCGGTGATGATTCCATCCTTGTTGAAGTTCCCCAGTTTGAAAGCAAATTCTACGATATTGAATTGCCTGTGGTTATTCCCGAAAACTGCAAACCCGGCGGAACCTATTTAACGACTTCTGCCATCTATGATGTTGCCCTGTTTTTACCTTTGTTTATTCAGGCTAATGACACTTTAAATAAACGACCTGCAAGGCTGCTTTCCCGTCAGGACTCACTGTTTCTGGAAGGAGAAATTTTAAAGGGCGACACGTTGGTTGAGGTGGATGAGCCACAAGAGCTATTTTACGGATTTTACCGTGAAAGTGAAAATTTTCTGCAATTTTACCAGGGCGTATTACTGGCTGTTGATTCGTTAAGGAAAGCAGGTATGCGTGTCCGGTTGAATGTTTACGATACGCAGCAAAATCCTGATTCAATCAGAAAATATATTTATTCGGAACAGTTTCTGGAAACTGATTTAATCATAGGCCCGGTTTATCCGCAGGTTCAAAACGAAGTGGCTTCCATTGCCTCAAAAAATCGAATTCCAATGGTTTCTCCGTTGTCGTCTCAATCGCGCGAATTAACAAATAATCCCTCTTATTTCCAGGTTAATCCCACACGTGAATTTCTGGCGGCTAAAACTGCAGAGCTTATTGCCGAGGAGTATTTTAACAGCAATTTTGTGGTGGTAAAAACAACAAATCCGGGTGGCCTTGTCGAAGAAAAAGTGGTGGACATGGTTCGCGAAAAACTAATTCATTCAGGATATTGGGGACATCCACAGGGTATGCAGTTTCATGTTTACGATTATAACAGGGAAGGTCCCTTCGGTTTTAGCCGGATTCTCTCACCGGACAAGGAAAATGTAATTTTTGTTTCTTCTTTAAACGAAGGCGATTTGAGCGTGGTACTTTCGAATATAAATAACCTGGTTGGGCAATATTCCATCACTTTGGTTGGTTTTAACCGGTACGAACAATTTCACAGCATTTCCGATGAGTTTTTCCACAATCTGAAGTTGCATTATATTGCACCTTACTGGGTTGATTATTCACATCCGGAAACCATCCGATTCCTGGAAAAGTTTAAAAAGCATTTCTTCACTGAACCCGGAAATTTTGGAATGCAGGGATATGATGTGGCTTTTTATTTCCTGAATGCCTTGCGGAATTACGGAAAAGATTTTGAGGGATGTCTGCCTTTTCAGCAGGTACATCTTTCGCAGGGAAATTACCGTTTTGAAAAGGTTTCCCGGTTTGGTGGTTACATGAATCAGGGAGTTTCGGTTATCAGCTACGAACGCAACTTTGATGTAGTGCGCAAACGGGTTATCGGACCTTACCGGTTTGCACAGAAATAAAAAGGGAGTTCCTGCTTTGAAACTCCCTCATTTTAATTGATTTATCGGTTTAAATACCAAATTCTTCAAATGTTTTTTTAATTATCCCAATCGCCTCCATAAGTTGTTGTTCGGTAATTACCAGCGGCGGCGTAAACCGGATGATGTGTTCATGCGTTGGTTTGGCCAGCAATCCGTTTTCCTTCAGTGCCACACAAACATCCCAGGCCGTTTTCCCGTTTGTGGGTTTTATGGCAACGGCGTTAAGCAAACCTTTTCCACGCACAATTTCAATTAATTTCGATGGAATGGCTCTCATTTCATTTCTGAAAATTTCACCCAGTCGAAGGGCATTGTCAGCCAGTTTTTCTTCCTGAATGACATCCAGTGCGGCCATAGCCACTTTCCCGGCAATCGGGTTTCCTCCGTATGTGCTCCCGTGTTCGCCCGGTTTTATGGTAAGCATAATTTCATCATCGGCAAGTACGCACGAAACGGGATACATTCCACCCGATAGTGCTTTTCCCAGAACAAGAATATCCGGACGTACGCTTTCGTGGTCGCAAGCCAGCATTTTACCGGTGCGGGCAAGGCCGGTCTGAACTTCGTCAGCCACAAACAATACATTGTATTTTTTGCACATTTCAGAAGCTTTTTTCAGGTATCCATCTTCGGGGATGTAAACCCCGGCTTCTGCCTGAATTGGTTCTACCAGAAATCCGGCCACATTGGGGTCTTTTAGTTCTTCTTCCAGTTTTTCCAAATCGTTGTACGGAATATTTACAAAACCCGGTGTATAAGGCCCGTAGTGGCTATATGCGTCGGGGTCGGACGACATGGAAATGATGGTGATGGTTCGGCCGTGGAAATTGCCGTCGCAAACCACAATCTTTGCTTCGTTTTCAGGAATACCTTTCACTTTGTATGCCCATTTACGTATCAGTTTGAGTGCGGTTTCGTCGGCTTCGGCGCCAGAGTTCATAGGCAGCATTTTGTCGTAACCGAACAGTCTGGTCATGTATTCTTCCCAGTCTCCAAGCGTGTTGTTGTAAAATGCTCTTGACGTTAACGCCAGTGTATTGGCTTGTTCAGCAAGTGCCGTAACAATTTTTGGATGGCAATGCCCCTGGTTTACGGCTGAATAAGCCGCCAGAAAATCAAAGTACTTTTTGCCTTCCACATCCCACACAAAAACGCCTTCGCCTTTAGCTAAAACCACGGGTATCGGGTGATAATTGTGCGCACCAAATTTGTCTTCCTTGGCTATGTAATCTTTTGCAGTTAGTTGTACCATAATGAATCATTTTTAATTTGGTTGCATAAATACAACTTTCGGGGAAAATTTCAAAGGATATTTGTGCGTGTGAACAGGCTCAAAAATGGGTTTTATAACATGTTTTTACTGTTTCCAGAAACGGGCAATGAGCACCTCGGCCAGAATAAAGAACAAGGCGAGTAAAATGCACCACTTCCAGAGCTGTTTTCCTTTTTGAATTTCCTGAAGAACTTCTGCAAAATTTGCCGAAACATTGGCGAGAACTGAAGCTTGTTCAAGATTTGAAAGGGTGATGCGTTCTCCCAGTTCATCAGGAGAAAAATATCTTAAATCCGATTCCTCGCGGTTATAGTTGAAAGAAAGCGAGGCAATTGTTTCGTTGCCGTTTTTTACAAGATAATGCCCTGCATTTTCAATTAATCCTCCTGTTTCCAATCGCATTCCCTGTTCCGAAACAGTGACTCCGGGAATAAACCTGTCGCCGGTTTCGCGGTTTTCTATTTCGATGGAAGAGCTGAGGTTAGTATTAATATTCCGGGGTAGGAAATAAGTTTGTTCCCGGCCGATAATGTAAGAAATTTGCTGATCGGGCAAGCTGTTGAGTACGATGTTGTAAACCGACGGAACAAACAATATATCGCGGGCAAAAGCTTCGTTTTTTTTATTCAGCGGAAAAGCAAAAACCCAAACTTTACCTTTTCCGTAAGGCAGAACTGACAGTGCCTTATCGCCGTTTTGGAACCAGAGAAGCTGAGATTCGTTTGAACGGATGTTGTCGGTGAATTTTAAATGTCCGTCAATTTTGGGTAGCAGTGCATTTTCTTTTTGTTCCTGAAAAACATTTCGAAAAAACCGGTTTTCGAAATCAATACCTGATATTTCCTGGCTCGTGGAATCCAGCCCCGAAGCAGTATTGGCGCTGAATTTCGACAAAAACTGATTGGGTACCGAAAGTTCCCCGGAGAGTTGGGGGAACAGCACAACCGAAGTTCCAATGTTTACGGCAGATTCAAGCTCATTTAAAAAACCGGATGAAAAACTTTCCGGATTTATGAGAAAAATGGCATTGCTTTCAGCCAGCTTGCTGATTTGCAGGCTTTGTATTTCCATGGTTTCCAGGTCAACATAATCATCGTTTTCAAACAGGGCAGAAAGGTATCCGAGTCCTTCCCTGGAACCGGGGCTATTGTTATAAATGGCCAGGGCTTTTAGTTTTGGTGCCACTCTGTAACTCAGGTACCAGGTATTATCGTGTGTAAAAGGATAATCGGTAATTTCAACCCTTCCCAATTGAATACCGGCCGAACTGTTTTTGTATTTCAAACTGGTTGTTATATCATTCCGGGCGTTTACAGAAAAATTGGTTATTGATTTTAATGAGTCATTCAGAAAAAGCCTTAGCGGCAGGTTCTGATAATCTTCGTCCGAACTGTTTTTTATTTTTACGAATACCGTTTCTTCCTGGTTTAGACCGTGGGCAGGCACTTCCACCCAGCACGAATCAATGTAAAGGTTATTTACCTGATTGGGAACAAGCGGCATAAAATAACTGAAAACCGATTCTCCTGAAAAATTTTCCAAATCAGTTATATTTCGCTGAAAATCGGAAATGACATAAAGTGTTGCCTGAGCGGCATTCTCCTGCAGTTTATTTTGCATTTCGAACCGGTTGTGGATAAGCGAAAGGGAAACAGCCGAAGGTGAAGTTCTAACATCAGCAGTCTGGCGAATAAACTGTTCTTTATTATACAGATGTTGGTGTTCCGGTTTCATATCATTGGTGAGAAGCCGGAATTTTGTACCCGGCGGGTATGACTGCCCGATTTCTGCTGCCTTATTCCGTGCCCTTTCCAAAAGCTGCCCCTGGTCCGAAAGTGCGTTCATGCTAAACGAATTATCGATGTAAACGCCAACTACTTCGCCCGAACTGCCTGTAGCAGCATGTTCAGTAGGAATATAAGGTTGCGAAAAAGCAAATACCAGGAATATGATGGTCAGAATGCGGGCCAGCAGCATGAGCAACTGTTTTAGCCGCGATTTTTTTTGCGATTCTTTTTTGATGTCTTTTAAAAATCCAATATGGCTGAAATAAACCGTTTTATAACGCCTGAAACTGAACAGGTGAATTATAATGGGGATGGCAATGGTAAAAAGTGCAAATAAAAATGTTGGATATAAAAACTTCATTATTTGATTAAAATATTAATTTTCAATTATTGTTCCAGTTTATTCGCCCCAGATTCACAGACTTTTAAAAATAGCAATTTGATTTATTTGATGATTTATTTTATCTGTGAATCTGTGGCAATTATTACTTATAATATTGCAATTTCTTTTTCGCCGGAAGATTTAATATAGCCTCGAAACATACCTGTTGTGTTAAATTCCATTGCAACATTGCCTTCTGCATCCAGTGCAATAACACCTCCCGTTCCTCCAAGTTCACCCAGTTTTCTGATTTCTTCAATGCAGGCATCGGTAACACTCATTTTTTTGTATTCCATTAATGCTGAAATATCGCGGGCAAATCCAAGACGAATGTAATATTCCCCGTGTCCGGTGCACGAAACAGCGCAGGTTTTATTGTTCGCATAGTTTCCGGCACCAATGATAGGTGAATCGCCGATGCGGCCATATTTTTTGTTGGTCATTCCCCCGGTTGAAGTTCCTGCGCACAGATTTCCATGCATATCAAGAGCCACACATCCAACAGTTCCGTTATTGTCTGAGGGTGTTCGCTGCCTTTCCTGTTTTTGCAAACGCTTCAGCGATTCGTGGCGGGATTTGGTATAAAAATATTTGTTTTTAACCATATCAAGGCCCTGCTTCCGGGCAAATTCCGAAGCCCCTTTTCCGCTTAGCATTACGTGTTCCGAATTTTCCATCACTGCCCGGGCTGCGGTAATCGGGTTTTTAATGTTTTTCACACCGGCAATTGCTCCGGCCTTCAGTTGATTCCCTTCCATAATGGAGGCATCCAGTTCGTTTTCTCCCGAGGCGGTAAAAACAGCTCCCTTTCCTGCATTAAATAAGGGAGAGTCTTCCAGGATTTTAATGACTTCTACAACTGCTTCCGTGGAAGTTGCCCCGTTTTTAAGCAGATTTTCGCCGGTAAGAAGCGCTTCTTCAAGCTTGGCTTTATATACAGCCTGCCTTTCGGCACTCATGGCAGATTGAGACATTACGCCGGCGCCACCATGAATAACAAGCGCATATTTTTGCTGCGCAAAAACTAACTGAGAGAGGATTACCAGTAAAAATATACTGAAAGGAATTTTGAACCTCATTTCTTCTGACTATTAATTTTCCACAAAAATGGAATAATTAATTGAAAAATATCGGGGAAAATCTTTTTTTATTTAACTAAACAGCCCATTAGCCAAGGCTATACAACACCGAAAAGAAATGGGAAATTGTACCGGCCAACACAAACAGATGCCAGATTCCATGACCATATTTCAAATTACGCCAGGCATAAAAAATAACTCCCGTTGAATAAAATCCGGCACCAATGAACAGAAATACTAAGCTGTTTGCCGGAAGGTTTTTAACGATTGGAACCACGGCAATTAAAAACATCCAGCCCATAGCCAGATAAAACCACATCATGAGTTTCCGGTAACGCGTAAGATGAATGGAACGGATAATAATACCGGTAACGGCAAGTACCCAAATTATTCCGAAGAGTGTCCAGCCCAAAGGCCCGCGGAGTGTGGTTAGTACAAATGGAGTATATGTGCCGGCAATCAGTAAAAAAATGGCGGCATGATCGAAACGGGCAAACAGGTTTTTAATTTTGGTTTTGGAAACACTGTGATAAAGGGTGGAAGCCAGATATAGCAAAAACATGGATGTTCCGAATATGGAAAAACTTACCACATGCCAGGCATCGCCTTTTTTTACAGCAAATACTGTTAGAATAACCAAACCTGCAATACTTAGAAAAGTGCCAATTCCGTGTGTAATACTGTTGAAAATTTCTTCGCCAAGGGTTAAGGATCTGTAGTGGGTTTTATTATTGTTGTCTTTTGTCATTTATTCTTTATTATATGAACGTATTCGAACAGTTTTATATTTCGTTCGAATTTAAGAATTATTTCAGGCAAACTCAAGAAAACAGTATGAAATAATTCTTAAGCTTTTAATGCTTTGGCTTTTATTCTTAAGGACCAATGAGTTCGATGAAGTTGCCATCAGGTTTCTGTATTGGAATAAATCCACTTCCGTCTTCAGGTGTGAAAGGTGTTCCGCTTTAATCATCATTTTAAAACATGAATGTTCAACGAACAGAATTCCGGTTTTTAGTCATAGTTAAAAAACTTTCAGTTTCAGTTCTTCGGGGAAAATTGGCTTCTTAAATTTTTATTGTACATTCAGCCATTCAAAGCAAAAATGAGATGGAACTGCCGCAAATTAGAAATGATAATGTAAAAGGTTTCCTTGATCGGGCTGAAATTGTGCGTGAAACGGCTGAACAGATAAAAAAAGATTTTGGAATGTTCGGTGTGGAGGTTACCTTTTCAGGAGATATTTCAAATGCTTACGAAGAACTTCACTGGCAGTTGGTCGATCAAATTTCGGTTCTTATTCAAAATAACTACGATAAATTATTGTCGGTTTTGTACCAGGTTGATATTACCGAAAGGGAAATTGCACTAGCCGAACATGACCTCCCGCATTACACCCATGTTGAAATTGTTGCCCACCAGGTTATTGCCCGCGAATTAAAAAAGGTTTTGTGGCGCAGATATTTTAAGTCGAAAAAATAAATAATTTTTAGCCTCCGTTTACATTGGTTTCCCAAAATATTTAATTAAAATGATTTTTTTTCAATTCATGCAGGCCCTGTAAAACATGTAATTTCAGATTAATATTCAAGATTCTATTCTTTTTTGTCTAACTTTTTTTTAGTATCCTAAAACAATTTTGACTGTTTAGTGTTTTTATTTTCAAGTTAAACAAAAAATAATAGTTATATGAAACATTTTAAACTTTTCTTTATTCTTACAATGGTTCTAACAACCATTGGATTCCCGGCGCAGGCAACCAAAGTGGTTGACATAATTGCCGGAAGTGAAAACCACACAATATTGGAGACTGCTATTGCAGAATCCAATCTTGAAGACGATCTGAGGGGTGCAGGTCCTTTTACTATTTTTGCACCAACAGATGCTGCTTTTGAAGCATTACCAAAAGGTACGGTCGATGCACTCCTTGCTGATTCCAGGCGATCGCTCACGGACATTTTGCTTAACCACGTATTGTCGGGTAAAGTGAAAAGTTCTGATTTATCTGATGGAATGACAGCAACCACCTATTATGGAGAAGACCTTGAAATTGCTGTAAACGATGAGGGTATTTTCATTAACGGGGTTAAGGTAACTGTCGCTGACCTTGAGGCAGATAACGGAGTAGTTCACGTAATTGATGTGTTATTGCTTCCTGAAGAGTATCAGTCTCTTGCTGAGCTTCCTGAAACAGTTGTTGACATTGCCACCAGTAACAACGACTTTAGCATTCTGGTTGCCGCTCTTACAAGGGAAGATTTAACCATTGATTTTGTCGGCGCTCTGACCGGAGAAGGACCATTTACCGTGTTTGCACCGACCAACGCTGCTTTTGCCGCACTACTCGCAGAACTGGGAGCAACTTCACTGGACGACATTGACACCGCCACACTGGAAGCTGTACTTCAGATGCACGTACTGGCCGGAAAGGTTATGTCCACTGATTTAAGCGAAGGACTTACAGCCGAAACCCTTTTGGGCCAGGAACTGAGGTTCAGCCTTGAAGGCGGCGCCACCGTAACCGACCCCAATGGCCGTGTGAGCAACATCACTGCAGTTGACATCGAAGCACAAAATGGCGTAGTGCATGTAATTGATGCGGTTATTTTATCCAAAATATTACCTGCCACTGTAGTTGACATTGCCACAAGTAATGATGATTTCAGTATTTTGGTTGCCGCTCTTACAAGGGAAGATTTGACCATTGATTTTGTAGGCGCTCTGACCGGAGAAGGCCCGTTCACCGTGTTTGCTCCGACTAATGCTGCATTTGCCGCACTGCTCGCAGAACTGGGAGCAAGTTCACTTGATGATATTGACACCGCCACTTTGGAAGCCGTGCTTCAGATGCACGTATTGGCCGGAAAAGTGATGTCCACCGATTTAAGCGAAGGACTTACAACCGAAACCCTTTTGGGTCAGGAACTGACTTTCAGCTTGGAAGATGGCGCCACCGTAACCGACCCCAATGGCCGCGTGAGCAACATCACCGCAGTTGACATCGAAGCACAGAACGGAGTGGTTCATGTAATTGACAGGGTAATCCTTGTGGATTTACGTCCGGCTACCGTAGTTGACATCGTAGTTGGAAGCGCTGATCATAACACCCTGACTACAGCACTAGTTGCTGCCGGTTTGGTTGATGCACTTTCCGCTGAGGGACCGTTTACCGTTTTTGCTCCGACAGACGCAGCTTTTGCCGCTCTTCCTGAGGGAGTTATAGATGCTTTGCTGGAAGATCCATCAGGAGCCCTGACCGAAATCCTTCTGTATCATGTATTGGCAGGAAAAGTAAAGTCCTCCGATTTATCAGATGGAATGCGGGCAACAACTTTATTTGGTGAGAGTGTGTACATCACCATTACCAATGAGGGAGTTTTTATTAATGGAGCCCTTGTAACTGTTGCCGATATTGAAGCTCAGAACGGGCTAGTTCATGTAATTGATGCAGTAATTACTCCACCTGCTACGAATGTAATATTATCTGATCATCCGGAATTGGGACATATTCTTACCGATTCAAATGGTTTCACACTGTACTTTTTGTCCCGTGATGCTAAAGATGTTTCCAATTGCACAGGTACTTGTCTGAATAACTGGCCGGTGTTTTATGCAGCGAATCTTCGTTTGGGTGAAGGCCTTGACATATCAGATTTTGAAAGCATCGACCGGGGTGATGGTGCGATGCAGACGACTTACAAAGGCTGGCCGCTGTATTACTATGTGGCCGATAAGGAGCCCGGTGATGCAATTGGCGACGGACGTTCGAATGTATGGTTTGCAGCAAAACCCGATTATACGATTATGATTGTAAACAATCAACTTACCGGTAATGATGGGAAGAACTATAAAGGCGATTATACTGAGGGAGACGAAATTATACAGTATTTTACCGATGGATTTGGCCGTACATTATATACATGGAGTCGTGATTCGTACAACACCAATAAATTTACCAGCGAAGACTTTGCAAATAATGCAGTATGGCCGGTATATGAAGAAGAATCAGTAGTAATACCTTCTACTCTTGATGCCACTCTTTTCTCTGTGATAGAAGTTCACGGTCGCAACCAGATGACCTACAAAGGCTGGCCATTGTATTATTTTGGTGCAGATGGTGAAGTTCGTGGCAGCAATAAGGGAGTAAGTGTTCCCACACCCGGAATTTGGCCTGTTGCCCGTCAGAATATGGATGCAGCCAAATATACCACAGTAGTTGACATTGCCACAAGTAATGATGATTTCAGCATTCTGGTTGCCGCTCTTACAAGGGAAGATTTGACCATTGATTTTGTCGGCGCTCTGACCGGAGAAGGACCATTTACCGTGTTTGCACCGACCAACGCTGCTTTTACTGCACTGCTCGCAGAACTGGGAGCAAGTTCACTGGACGACATCGATACTGCTACGTTGGAAGCTGTGCTTCAGATGCACGTACTGGCCGGAAAAGTGATGTCCACTGATTTAAGCGAAGGACTTACAGCCGAAACGCTTTTGGGCCAGGAGCTGACGTTCAGCCTGGAAGGTGGCGCCATCGTAACCGACCCCAACGCCCGTGTAAGCAATATCACCGCAGTTGACATCGAAGCACAGAATGGAGTGGTTCATGTAATTGACAAGGTTATTCTTGTGGATTTACGTCCGGCTACTGTGGTTGACATTGCCACAAGTAATGATGATTTCAGCATTCTGGTTGCCGCTCTTACAAGGGAAGATTTGACCATTGATTTTGTAAGCGCGTTGACCGGCGAAGGACCGTTCACCGTGTTTGCACCGACCAACGCTGCTTTTACTGCACTGCTCGCAGAACTGGGAGCAAGTTCACTGGACGACATCGATACTGCTACGTTGGAAGCTGTGCTTCAGATGCACGTACTGGCCGGAAAAGTGATGTCCACCGATTTAAGCGAAGGACTTACAGCCGAAACCCTTTTGGGCCAGGAACTGAGGTTCAGCCTTGAAGGCGGCGCCACCGTAACCGACCCCAATGGCCGTGTGAGCAACATCACCGCAGTTGACATCGAAGCACAGAACGGAGTGGTTCATGTAATTGACAAGGTTATTCTTGTGGATTTACGTCCGGCTACTGTGGTTGACATTGCCACAAGTAATGATGATTTTAGCATTCTGGTTGCCGCTCTTACAAGGGAAGATTTAACCATTGATTTTGTCGGCGCTCTGACCGGAGAAGGACCATTTACCGTGTTTGCCCCGACCAATGCCGCTTTTGCTGCACTACTCGCAGAACTGGGAGCAACTTCACTGGACGACATAGACACCGCCACATTGGAAGCTGTGCTTCAGATGCACGTACTGGCCGGAAAAGTTATGTCCACTGATTTAAGCGAAGGACTTACAGCCGAAACCCTTTTGGGCCAGGAACTGACTTTCAGCCTTGAAGGCGGCGCCACCGTAACCGACCCCAATGGCCGTGTGAGCAACATCACCGCAGTTGACATCGAAGCACAGAACGGAGTGGTTCATGTAATTGACAAGGTTATTCTTGTGGATTTAACTGCCACCAGCGTTGCCAGTCTGGAAAATATGAGGTTTGATTTTTATCCGAATCCTGCGAGTGGTTACATAATTGTGCGCACTGACGAGATTGGCAGTTCACTTCGAATTATAGATATTTCAGGAAAACTTATGCATGCCGAACAAATCAGAAATTCTTCTCAAAGAGTTGATTTGAATGGTGTTAAGGCCGGTGTTTATTTTATTTCGATTGAAGGTGAGGGGAAAAGAGTAACTCAAAAACTGATTGTAAGGTAAAACGGTTATTTTGAAGATGAATGTTTCAAATCTGAAACAAGTGATGAAGAGTGAGAAGAGTTGGTTTGAATAACCGTTTTTAAAAAGAATACCCAGGTATTCAATTTTATGAGGCTGCCGTTTCCGGCAGCCTCAGTTTTTTTTTATTTTTTCATATCTGTTAATTGAAAACATTGGCGTGCACAATGCAACTTGCTATTTTATTACCATCCTGGGTGGTAACCGTAATGGTGCATTGTGTATAAAGATCATTGGTGATTACCGTAACAACACCATTTTGGTCAACTGTTGCTATGGTAGGATCACTTGAACTCCATATCACATTTTTATTGGTTGCGTTGGATGGCGCAATGGTTTCTATTAGTTGCTCAGAATTTGGATTTGTGGAATTGGCATATGAAGGCCCCCAAAGGTTTGTTGTTGTTTTGTTGAGTGTCACTCCCGTAACCCTTACAGCATTAACATACAGGGTGCACTGTGCTGAAAATCCGCCGTCGTTAGTGGTAGCCGTAAGGATGGTTGTTCCGGTTGATCGTGTTGTGACCGACCCGGTTGAACTGATTATTGTTGCCACAAAATTGTTACTCGAAGTCCAGGTTATGGATTTATCATTGGCATTTGCCGGAAGCACGGTCGCTGCAACTGCCTCTCCAATGGTGGTTGTATTCGATGGAAGGTAAATGTTGTCGGTTGCAAGCGTTATTCCTGTAACCGAAACCGGAAGACTAACCTCGCAGGAAGCAGTGTATTCTCCATCTTCTGTCGTTACCGTAATGGTGGCGCCACCGCTAGATCTATTGCCCATGGTAACCAGTCCGTTTTGATCGACCGAAACATTTCGCGAATTGGACGATGACCAGGTAACATTCGTATTGGTGGCATCCTTTGGCGTAATTGTTGCCGTAAGCTGAGCACTTTCGCCCGGATCCAGAACCAGGGAGGTTGGGCTAACAGTTACCCCGGTAACCGAAATGGGATAAACCGAAACATCGCAGGTTGCTGTAAATCCGCCATCCACTGTGGTTACTGTAACTATTGCGCTGCCTACTCCCACAGCTGTAACTACTCCGTTTTCATTTACGGTTGCCACACCGGTATTGTTGCTGCTCCAGGTAATCCTTTTGTCTGTGGCATTCCCCGGTAATACTGTAGCTTCAAGGGTGCTGGTGGTACCAATTGTCATCGGCAACCGTGGATCAACTTCAACCCCGGTAACCGGAATGACTTTTTCTGTTACCGTAACCGTACATGCAGCGGTAAATCCGCCATCTTCTGTTTCCACGGTAATTGTCACAACACCCGGCTCCATTGCATTTACCAATCCGTTTTCATTCACAGTTACAGCTGATTCATCGCCTGACGACCACAGTACATTTTTATTGGTGGCGTCTTCAGGTTCAACTGTCGACATCAGCTGGAATTGATTTCCTTCTTCAATGGTGTAGGTTGTGTGGTTAAGCGATACTCCTGTTACAAGAACCAGAACAGTTACACTGCATACGGCCTCAAAATTTCCATCCTGTGTGAAAACCGAAATTTTTGCATGACCAGGAGCTAAGGCAGTAACTTCTCCCTTCTGGTTCACTTCGGCTACACCAGTATTGTTACTGCTCCAGGTAACGTTTTTGTTGGTTGCATTTTCGGGCAGTACATTGGCCGCAATAACACCCGTATCTCCCAAAATCAGTGAAATCGAAGTCGGACTGAGTGAAATCCCTGTAACTGCCACCGAAGCAGAAGTGACTGTAATTGTACAG
>JAWLCW010000005.1:79201-259208 GCA_041686935.1 Mariniphaga sp.
GTTTCCTTCCACAATTCCCAGTGTGGTGTTGTTGAGAGAAACTCCCGTAACCGGAACCACAGCTTCGGTAACGGTAACCACACAGGTGGCAGTGAACCCACCGTCCTCAGTAGTGGCAGTAATGGTAACCACACCGGGTTCCATGGCATTTACCAATCCGTTTTCATTTACAGTCACGGCAGATTCATCGCTTGATGACCAGAATACATTTTTGTTTGTGGCATTTGCCGGCAAAACAGTAGCCGTAAGCTGGAACTGATTTCCTTCCTCAATGCTGTAAGAAGTATGGTTCAGGGTAACCCCGGTAACCGGAACAACCGGGTCGGTAACTGTTACACTGGAGGATGCAGTAAATCCTCCGTCCACCGAAGTCGCCGTAATAACCGTAGTTCCGGGAGAAACCGCAGTAACCACGCCGGTCATGCTGACCGTAGCCACGCCGGTATTACTGCTGCTCCATGCAACGCTTTTGTTTGTGGCATTTGCCGGAGTAATCAGAGCTTCAACCTGTCCGGTTTGACCGGTAATCAGTGCCAGTGAAGTTGGGTTAACCGAAATTCCTGTTACGGGAACCGTTACGGTAACCGAAGCCGTTGCAGTAAACCCGCCGTCCTCTGTTGTTGCTGTAATGGTAGCCGAACCACCGCCTACTCCGGTTACTTCACCTTTTCCGTTGACAGTAGCCACAGCCACATTGCTGCTGCTCCATGTAATATTTTTGTTGGTTGCATTTTCAGGTAACACGTTGGCAGCAATAACACCCGTATCTCCCAAAATCAGTGAAATCGAAGTCGGACTGAGTGAAATCCCTGTAACTGCCACCGAAGCAGAAGTGACTGTAATTGTACAGGTGGCAGTAAATCCACCGTCTTCGGTGGTTGCTGTAACCACAGCCGTTCCCGCAGCCACGGCAGTGACCACACCCGTCTGGCTGACGGTAGCCACAGCTTCGTTACTGCTGCTCCATGCGATATTTTTATTTGTAGCGTTAGCCGGCGCCACGATAGCGGTAAGCTGTGCCGTGTTTCCTTCCACAATTCCCAGTGTGGTGTTGTTGAGAGAAACTCCCGTAACCGGAACCACAGCTTCGGTAACGGTAACCACACAGGTGGCAGTGAACCCGCCGTCTTCGGTAGTTGCAGTAATAACTGTATTTCCGGGTGAAACTGCGGTTACCACACCTGTTGAATCAACAGTTGCCACGTCGGTATAGCTGCTGTTCCACATAACGTTTTTATTTGCGGCGTTGGCGGGTATAATTGCAGCGATAAACGGAAAACTTTCTCCAACAACAATGCTTAATTCCGAATAATTCAGAACTATCTCCTTTACATTTTCAGTAGTTTTTAAAACTGCTACTGAACAGGAATCTGCCCGGCCACTTTCCACGGAGGTTGCAGTAATTATTGTGTTCCCGGTAAAAAGTGCTGTAACCTTTCCGGTTTGAGTAACAGAGGCCACAGAAGTTTCAGATGACTGCCAGGACACAACCTTGTTGGTTGCCTCTTCAGGAAGAACCTGAGCTACCAGTAAAGCTGTATCGCCTTCCTGAATAGTAAGAGATGAATGACTAAGGATTACTTCGCTGACTGAAATTACAGACGCATCAAAATCCTCTGGTTCGTATTCATCACCACAGGCAAAAAACAGAATAAGTCCCATTGCGGCGATGATTGCCAAGTATAAAAATAGTGGTCGTTTCATCTCAATTTATTTTTGGTTCATAAAGGCGATTTCTGCAGCATTTCAATGAAAAAAGGAAACAGCAATATTTTGACAAGTTACTTTGAATTTTATGCTGGCACCAGAAGTTAAATACCTCAAAACGTTTAAGGTAAAAACCCTATATTCCTTGTGGGGGAATGGTATTAAAAATGGTCGGGCAGCAAGGGAGGTAACTGGCCATTTAAAGTAACTGATAACAGTATTTTCTTTAAAAATTATTTAATATTTGCACAATCAACAGGGGTAAAATCGCCTGCCCCGTCATATTTCAATGGTTGAAACTGGTTGCCGGTGTAATCCTGCTGAAAAGTTACAAGTTTGTATATACCGCATTGCCCTTCACTTGTTTTTACAGCTATGGCCGCCCGGATATACCTATGAAGTATAGCCCCGGTAATTTCATGCCTGCGAATGGTCCAGTCGGGATCGATTATGGCAATTTTTAAGGTTTCCTTTGCTTTTATCCTTCCTGTTTTCCAGTCGTTTGAGTTTTTGAAAGCGGCCAGCATTTGCGCTTCTGTTTCTTTGTTCGTCATTTTTGCAACTAGCATGGTTGCGCTTGCCGCAGCACCACGATCTGATGCAGCAATAATCTGATCACGGATATTTTTATAAATGGTAAAATCAGTCCCTTCTATAGTAAATTCACCCGTTTTCACGGGCTGATAGTTCAGGTGCATTTTTAATGAAACCGTGTGTTTGCCCGACGGCCATTGCCTCATGTCATCCGCTACGCGTATGGGACCATCGCAAGCCGGAGGATTGGGGTACTTTTTGAATACGAAATCAGGATTTGTGTAAGATTCAACCTGAGTTTCCGGATTGGCAACAAACTCGAATGCGATGTAGTTCTTCTGAACAGCATCGGCACTCAGCGTGCCGGTTGTGGTATTGCTGAAATCTTCACCCATTTCATAAGAAATCATTACTTCCAGCTTCCGGGGTTCATCCATTCGTGCCATATCCATCACTGAATTGGAAAATATAGCCAATCCGTAAATGTAATCACCTGCGGCAAAAACATGGGTCAGGTTTTGTGGATTGGCAGCATCAATTGGTCTCTTGCTAAAAAGAATGGTGTTTTCGTTTGAACCTCCTGTTAACGCCGGATTTCCTGCTAGTTCAGGCAGATGAAGATCCTGGTCGGCCATATCATTCAATTCGGTAACCGCAACCTTTGTTGATGTAGTTTGAGTTACAGATTCTTTCGCCGACCGCAAAATATTTCGCGGGTTAGAAATTTGTGCAGAAAGGGTTGATGCAAAAAAAAGGATACTAAAAAGCATTGCTGAATTTTTAACTGATAGTTTCATAGTCATACTGTTTTACAGGTTTACAAAAAATTTATTTAAAGAATTTTATCATGCAGAATTTTTTCAATTTCAGCGATCCCAGGATGGCAGCGTAAGCAGGGAGGCAATGCCGCAAGGAGTCTTTCAAACCCTTCTTCTGCCGCTTTTATATTGCCTCTCGAAATATATGCCCTCAGCAGGTTAAGCTGCGCTTCAATTTTTAAAGGCAGGGCACTTTTCTCATCTTGTGCGAACCCATTCTCCTGCCTTTCAATTAATTCATGTAATACTGACAACTGCTGTTCAATTATTTTAATGTCGGGCAATAGTTTTCGGCTTCTTTTTATGTTTTTTACCACCATTAGCGCAGTGCTCATATTTTTCCGGCAGGTATCCATATCCCCCTGTAAAAATTTAGTATTCGCTTTCAGAAGAAGACTGGCAGCTTCTGACAGAGAATCCATATTTTCTTTTACAGGTTTCATCTCGACCTATTGATTAAAATGTAATTGCCGGTAGTATTTTTGGCCCAGTAAAAAACACAAACTGACCATACGGAAATACCATGCAAAAAACAATAGCAAGTTAAAGCTGATTTTAATGGAATGCCAGAGGTTAATATCCTCAAAGAAAATAGGTTAATTTACTCATGGAAATATAGGGGATCAGCACTGTACACCGAAAAAAAGAATAGGATATGATTATGTGGTAGCAGTACTTATAAATGGACAAGGTGGTTTTTAATGGCATACCGAAGAAGCTCAATGGTGTTTTTTAATCCAAGCTTATTCAGGATATTGTTTTTGTGGTTTTCAACCGTTCTGGGGCTGATAAACAGTCGTTCGCCTATCTCCTTAAAACATAGCCCTTCAGAAAGCAAAGAAATAATTTCTTTTTCACGTTCGGTTATGCCGGGTTGATTATTTGATTTATGTTCCTGTAGGCGACGGGTATAGCTTTTATAAATAATTCCGGCTATGTTTTGCCCAAAGTAGGGTTCATGATTATAAACCGCTTCAATGGCCATAATCAGTTCATTTTCGGAAGAATTTTTATGTAAAAAACCAATGGCTCCCCGCGAAACAGCCTCACAAACCGTTTCTTCATCCATTTCGGATGATAAAATTAAAATCCGGACTTCAGGATGAAGCGATCGGATTTCCGGAATAACATCCAGCCCCGATTCTCCGGGCATAATTAAATCCAGAACGATGAGATCGGGTTTCGTTTCCTGAACTAATTTTTTCAACTGGGTCCCGTTGGATGCTTCTCCTGCTACCTGCATATTTTTATACGAAAGCAACAGTGCTTTAATTCCATCCCTTACTATTTTGTGATCATCAGCAATAACAATTTTAATCATAATTGTGTGACTTCTGTAAATGGCCAGCAAAATAGTAAGATTTTGTGAAAATCTGGATGATGTAAAACAGGTTCGGTCATAATGTCTCGATTTTTAGAAGAAAATATTGATTTATTCGAGTTTATGTTGAGCCGGTTTTCAAAAAATACTATATATTTATCCTCATTGAATTTTTTTTTTTAATATCCTTCTGAATTAAGTTAATTAAATTTCAGATACATAATGTCTCTAATGGATAAACAGAACACATGCCTTATATGGTTGTTTTTCCTGCTTCCATGCGGAGTAATGGCCGATAACATTAAGCAATTGCATAGTCGTCTTGAGCAGGCCCGTGAGGCAGAAAAATCCCGGTTATATCATGATCTCGCAGACGCTTACTATTATCGGGACAGTCTGGAGCTTTCGGCTACGTATTATTTGCATGCAGCAGAAAATGAACTGAAAAAGGAATATCCGGATTACCAACTGGTTTGCGAGTCATTCGGAAATGCCGGATATGTTTCCAATCAGTTAGACCGATATCAGGAGGCGTTAAAATACTCGAAGCTATGTTATGATTATGCGGTTATTGGAAATATTCCAGGGGAAATGAGCGCCAGCCTGGTAAACAGGGGTGTTGCATGGTTTAATCTCGGTGATTATGAAAAATCGGCTTCATGTTATTTGGAGGCAATTGAAATAGATAAAAACAACAATGATACTTTAGGGCTTAGTGTGAATTACAACAATCTTGGTAAAGTATTTGAAATTTGGGAAGATTACAGTCACGCACTCGAATATTACCAAAAAAGCCTTGAGTTGAGCGAATTGCAGAATGATTCTCTGCGGATTGCCGTTCGATTAAGTAGTATTGGGATGGCTTACAGGGGGATGAAAGATTACGAAAAAGCTATTGCATACCTGAACCGGTCGGTTTCCATTGACAGTGCATTGGGACTGGATAACCGCGTGGCCATAAGATACAGCAACATAGGTTCGGTTTACCAGGATAAAGAAGAATATCAGAAAGCCGCTGATTATTACAACCAGGCTATTGAAATATTCAGGGTTAACAGGAATTTGCGATCGCTTGCTATCACACTAAATCAACAGGGAAACCTTTACCTTGCCACGGGAGAATTCGAAAAAGCTTTTTCTCCGTTAAGCGAAAGTCTTAAAATAGCCCGGGAAACTGAAAATCTGCAACTGGTAATGAAAAACAACGGAGACCTGGCAAGAGCTTACGATCAAACGGGAGACTATCGAAATACCCTGACGGTAATAAAACAATACTATCAGTTAAAAGACTCGCTTTTTAATGAGGCGAGTAAAAAAGCTCTTGAAGAGTTGCGGGTTGCCAACGAACTGGATAAATCGGAGGCAGAAATAGAACTGCTGAAACAGGAACGGGAATTACAATACTATATGCTCCGGCGTGCCCGGTTTGAAAAAATCGGTATTCTTATTTTTGGGTTGACTGCCTTGACATCCCTGTTGATTATTGCCAGACTATACCAGCAAAAATCAAAACTCACAACCGATCTTCAAATACTCAATGCTGCAAAGGATAAGTTTTTTACAATTATTTCACATGATATGAAAAACCCGGTATCTGCTTTTCGCAATATTTCAGGAGGATTACTAAAAGCACTTCCCGGATTGAACAAGGAAGAAATCAAACCCTATATCGTTGAACTTCAAAAGTCGTCCGACCAACTGAACTATCTCTTGCAAAATCTGCTGCAATGGGCACAGTCTCAGGCTAACATTATCCGTAATCATCACAACGAAATTGATCCTGCCGGAGTGATTCAAAAAGCATTGGATCAAAACCACTTTTTCATTCAGCAAAAAAGCATAAACGTAAAAACATTAATAGATGGTCACGGCAAACTTGTTGCCGACAAAAACCTCGTATTAACGGTCCTCCGAAATCTGTTGTCAAATGCTATCAGGTATTCCGACAAGGGCAGTGAGATATCTGTTTCTTACAGGGAGAACGGCACACATGAGGCCATTTTCAGTGTTTCAGATACCGGTCCCGGCATGTCGGAAATTGAAATTCAAAATCTCTTCCGAATCGATATTGACCCCAAAACCATTGGCAGCGATGCTGTTATTGAAAAAGGCAAAGGCTCGGGCCTTGGCCTGATTCTTTGTTACGAACTCCTTCAAAAGGCAGGGGGTAAAATATGGGTCAACTCGGTTCAAAGCAAAGGGAGTACCTTCAGCTTTTCATTGCCGGTGACCCGATAATAAGCCCGTACCGTATTACTTCCTTTTCTGGCACATAGAGCCTGCCTGTGTTTCCTGTTTTCATACACTTAGCAGTTATTGTGTGATTTCCCCTATTTAAATTAGGGTTAAAAGCTGATTGCCTCAGGCTGGTTATTCATGTAGCTTGTTGAAAAATCGAGAATGAAATGGGAGTAATCAGTCATTTTTTGTCTAATATTTTGTGTTTCAGATATTTGCCAGGAAAGGAATTGCCGGTATTTGTTTTACACAACCTGTCAATTGGCCGAAAAACAATCCATGACGAAATTTTTTTTGAAACTGATGGTTCAGGCATAACTGAAAATGAGCTTTTTCCTGCCGGTGTCTGTCACTCATTACAAAGCGGTTTAAAACCTACATAAAATTTATGATGGAGGCGAATGGTAAAAATACAGGATCTCATCCCATTGATCAGGTGATAATGATGCTGCAGAAGAGTGCTTCTTTGCCGGAGAACGATTCGACCCTGCTGCTTGAAACCTACCGGGCATGGGAAACTCTGATGGAATCATGTTACCATGAAGTGCTGGGATTGTGTGCAAACAAATGCCGGAGCCTGGTGGAAGAATCCCAGAGAAATTGGCTCAGATACAGGGATGTGGAATGTGACTGTCTTGATAAGATTTGTTCTTTTCAGGTGAGTCTGGGCAATCTGCAAATGGCAGGACAGGGCAAAATTAACCTTATCCGGACAAGGGCATTGCAATTATATGAATACCTTAATATTCTCAGACAATACAGGGGCATTCAACCTGACAAGTAATTGAAAAACCATGAAAAAATCAATCTTACTCTTGCTGTTACCACTGACCTTTGCAACATTTTTATTGCAAGGGCAGGATTTTTCGCAGTTAAGAAGTTCCGATCCGCTAAAAATTACAGGAAGCATAGGAACGCAAAACACCTTTTTTGCCTCGTCAAACGGTTTGGGATACCGAAGTCCGTTTTCCAACAACCTGTTTATGAACCTCAATTTTTCGGTTTACGGTTTCGATGTGCCACTGGCCTTTTATTATGCCAACAACAACAGCGGATTTACGCATCCGTTTGTGCAGTTTGGCATGAGTCCGAGGTATAAGGCAATGCAATTGCATTTGGGCTATCGCAGCATGAATTTTTCTTCCTATACGTACAGTGGACTAAATTTTTTGGGAGCAGGACTGGAATACAACTGGAAAATTATCCGCATTGGAGTATTCGCGGGAACACTCAACCAGGCCGTCAGCGATGATCCCCTGCTTTCCACTCCCCGCATGCCAATGTACAAAAGGAATGCGATGGGGGCGAAAGTGGGCATAGGCAGTGCAAATAATTACCTGGATTTGATTTTTTTTAAAGCAAAAGACGACACAAATTCTGTGCTTCCATCTTGGAGGCAGCAATTGGCAGGCCTTGAAAACCTTGTTGTGGGAACAAGCGCCCGCGTGAGCATTGGCAATTTTCTGGTGATAAGTTCCGATATAGCAGGGAGTGTGTTTAGCAGCGATTTGAATGCCATGCAGCTTCATGCAGAGGAACTCGATCCGTATGTCAGTTATTTCACCCCCCGGTTCAGTACTACCCTTCGTTATGCCGGCGATGTAAAGGCAAATCTGAGGCTGGGTAGTTTTAACCTGCTAACCACTTACCGGTATATTCAACCTGACTATTATTCACTGGGAACCAGTTTTTTTAACCACAACCTGCAAAGCCTGGGGGTGAACCTTAATACACTGTTTTTGAAAAACCGGCTGATTGTTGGACTTTCGGCACACGGGCAGGAGGACAATGTATCGAAACGGCAGCTTTACACCAACCGTGCCATGGTATATAACGCCAATGTTACGGCCCGATTAACCCAAAACTTCAACCTTTCTGCATCCTACAACGGTTTTAACCAAAATCAAACCGATGGGCGTGCTGCCATAACCGACTCGGTGCGCATCGACAGGCTCATGCACAACTTCACCCTGGCGCCATCGCTCAATATTAATAAAGGAAATTTAGCCCACGGATATTCCGGCAACCTGAACCTGAGCGTCAATAAAAACCAGAATCCGCTGGTACAGGATTTCGGCGATATCAACACCCTGGCTGCCGGCCTGGGTTACAACCTGATGATAAATGACAGGAAACTGAATCTAATGACCAACTGGAATCTGCAAAACTCCACATCCGAATTCCACAAATTCAATTCAAATAATCTTGGGGTAGGTGTTACCAAAAGATTACTGCCCGACGGCAATCTGAACGTTTCTCTCAACAGCAACCTTTCGTTCAGCAATGTAAACGAAGAGATGAGAGGCTTGTCGGTGATGACTTCGGCAGGTGCCGGATATACCTACAGGCAAAATCATTCGGCCAACTTAAGGCTGAACCTGACCAATATCAACAATCACAACCGGGAAGGACTATATAGTGTTAGCGGCACCGACATGACCATTGGAGTAGGATATACCTACACTTTTGCTCCATTGCAGGTTCGTTCTTCAGCTTTCGCACCCCTGCGCAAATAGGATATGATTTAAATTTTAAAATACATGACGAAAATGAAAATCAACGATATGAAAACCAAAATATTCACAAACCTGCTTGCAATTTTTTTACTGCTGCAGAATTTTGCATCAGCTCAACCATTGCAGATTACTGCAGCTTCATTGCCACCTTTTCCACCGCAGGCTGGTACCTATTTCGACAATCCAGCCCGTTTTTTTAATGTGGCCATTACCAATACTTCGCCCAATAATGTGACCTTTTGGGTGGGAATGCGCATCGAAATGACCTTTCCCGACCGGATTGTACTGGAAACCCCGCTGAATATGCCGCCTTACCGTCCGCTTACCATTGGCGGATATCAAACCATCGTACTCGACCAGATGATGTTCAGACAGTTGCTGGGCCATCTGGAGCTTCAAAATTTGCTCACCCGCGGCATTCGTCTCAGCAGGTTCGAGTCGGGCGAAGGCAACCTGATGCCTGAGGGGAATTACACAGCCACCATTACAGCTTATGAGTACAATCCCAATGCCGGAACTCCCATTCTTGCTTCCGCACCCGGCAACACCCATTTTACCATTTGCTATACGGCATCGTCACCCGAATTCATAACTCCCGTGGCATGTATGGATATGAGCAGTGATGTATTGGAACCCGTTAATCCGCTGCTTATTTCCTGGCGACCGCCCATGTTTAACTGTGCCGGTCCCCCCGCTCAGTTTACCTACAACCTGAAAGTGGTTGAGGTAATGCCCGGGCAAAATATCCAGAGTGCCATCGATTTTAACCCGGTAGCCATTCAACTGGATAACATGATGGCATCAACAGCACAAATTGATACCAACATGTTTGCCAGCATTCTGCGAACCGGTCAGCGCTATGCCATGCAGGTTACAGCGACGCCTACGTCTCGCACCTCAAATATCATTATGGCCAATCAGGGTAAAAGCCCCGTTTGCAGTTTTGTGTGGGGGGCGGCCACGCCTTTGGAATTGCCTCCTGTAGCCGACGTTCCGGAAGAACCCCGTCCTGAGCCTGAAATCATTCATGAAACCATTACTGAATGTGAACCCGGGCTTGCCGATAACATCAGCAAACAGTTTTTTTCCACCGACAACCTGGCCGGACAGGATATTACCGTTGGTCATTTTACGGTACATGTGCAGCAGGCCACCCGCGCCGAAGATCATTATCAGGGGAACGGGTATGTGACCTGGAGGCCGTTTGGAAGTCCTGTGAACATTAAAGTCAGTTTTACCGACATTAAAATCAACGACCAGTTGCAGGTGTATGACGGGGAAATTTACAGCGACACCATCGACCTTGTAGATTACGTTCCAGGATACATCCAGAAATCTTATGGATGGGCAGATGGTAAACTTGATCAGTACAAGCAGAAATATGGTCTTAATTTACCTACTTACCGGGCAAAAGCCCAGGGATATTACGATATGCTGAAACAGCCTTCCAGAAAGCTGAACCAGGTGATGGGACAGGCGCCTGTAACCCTGCCGCTGGCTGTAAATGCGGCTTATGATGCCACCCCGGTTGATATTGGCATTATCGGCATGGTTTTCACGCCATCCTCGGCCAAAATGAACACTATGGCTGTTTTTGAGGTGCCGGAAAGCGATGCAATCAACAGTCCATGGCTCGTTTTTGTGGGTCAGGGTATGTGTTTCACACCGGATGCCCTCCTGTTCGAACAACAGGGAACACTCTTCCTGGCGGGCGACTTTGAAGTGAATGTGGGTGGTGGTAATCAGCTGATTTTCAAAAAGGCTTCAACCCTGGGCGACACCAGTAACGGTACCTTTTTACAATGGAATACCGATGGCTTTGAGGTGGCCGGCATCGACTGCGACCTGAAATTTTCGACAGGCTACCTGAAAGCCGACGACGGGAATGGAAACATTGATCCGGCAAAACAGGTGACTGCATCGTTCCGCACACAGTTTTCCGACTGGAACGACTGGATAGCCACTGCCAGCATGGAACCTTTCCAGGTGGATGGTTTGCCCGAATTTACCTTTACGCCTTCAAATATTACCTACGATAACTCAAAGGAGAGAAATGTGGGTACAGGAATGGTTTTCCCGGCCAAATATGCCGCATCGGAGAAAACTGTGGCATGGCAGGGTTTTTACATTCAAAACCTGAGTGTGCAGTTACCCAAAGACTTTACGGAATTTGGCAGTTCTTCGGGCAACCGGCTGTCGGTTGATATTTCGAATATGCTTATAGATGACTATGGTGTGAGTTGCAACATCAATAAAACCAACATCGTTTCACTGGCCACAGGAAACCTGGGTGGCTGGGCGTTCTCGATGGATACACTGGCCATCGATATTTTGAAAAACGACTTTGAAAAAGCCCGTGTTGCAGGCAAAATTACGGTACCGGCCATTGACGAAGACCTGCAATATGCCGGATTCCTCACCACCGATGAACAGGACCGGCTCGATTATGCCTTTGCCATACATCCCGAAGATGACATAGAGATGGGCATGTGGCTGGCCAAACTGAAGATTGACCAAAACTCCGGACTGGATATTAAAAAAGATGCACATGGCGCCGCAGTTAGTCTGCTGATGAACGGACAAATTAATATTGTGAATGTTTCACATGGCGACATAGATTTCAGTTTCGACTCCATACAGTTTGTAAATCTGGGCATTGCCAACCGCGACCCTGTCTCCTTTGAAGAAACTTTCTACCTCGATGAAGGAACCTGGTCGTTTGGTAGTCCGCAAAAGAAAATCGGTCCGTTCGATTTCGTCCTCGATTCGGTCTATTTCCAGAAAAAACAACATACCTATTACGGTTTAGGACTAAAAGGCAAAATGTCGATAGCCGAAGTGTTTACCGGAACGGTTTCAGTTGATGTGGACGGGGAGGTTACCCTGCACTCGGGACTTACCGCGCCCACCACCCGTTTTTCCGGAGTAAGTATTTCTGAAATTACCATCGAAGGCAATTTCAGCCCGGTTACCGTATCCGGAACCTTTGGGTTCTTTAAAAACGACCCAACTTATGGCAGGGGTGTCAGGGGCATTGTTCAGGCCACCTTCGATCCTTTGTTCGATGTGGAGGCTCTGGCCATGTTTGGTTCGGTTTCCGGCTACACCTACTGGATGGTTGATGCAGGTGTGGCGTTTAATCCTCCCATTGAAGCCTTCCCGCTGGCTTTTGGAGGATTTGGGGGTGGCATACGTTACAACATGAAAGCGGAACAGTTTGCCAACGACCCTGCCGACCAGTTCGGTGGTCAAAAAACTATGCTATCGCATTCGGGTGTGCGGTATGTTCCCGAAAAAGACGCTTTTGGTTTAAGGGCCGGGGTGACGCTTACCCTGAGCAACGGTCTGGGTGGCGGCAACATTTTTAACGGAACCGCCTGGATTGATTGTGGTTGGAACGGTAACGGCTTTTCAGCACTCAGGATTACGGGAGAAACTTATGCCTTAACCGATTATCCGGGCAACAAAAACAGTTTGTTCGAGGGGCCTTTTGGAATGGTTTACGACAAGGAGAATGAAGAGGTTAGTTTTTGGTTTGAACCCAGTATTGAAGTGAATTTTTTGGGAGCAAAAGCCAAAGTGCCCATCAATATGTGGGCCAATTACGGCACTGGCAAATGGTTCTTTACAATTGGCAGTCCGGGTGTTGTGGAAGACCGGATACAGGTAACCCTTATCGACTGGGAAGCCGGACCGATATCCACCCGTCTGGGTGCCAATGCCTATTTTGCGTTGGGCAATGCCCTCGATTTTGAACTTCCGCCTATCCCCGAGAAAGTGCAACGATTCCTCAACCGCGACAATCTCACCGCCCGGCGAACAAATCCGGGATCGCTTGGGCGCCGTGGAATGATGATGGGCGCCCATCTTGACGGAAGTTTCAATTTCGATTTGCTCATTTATTGTAAGCTGGAGATATTGGCCGGGTTCGATTTGATGATGGTACACGACCCCGATGCCACCTGCAACAACAAACCTGTGGGATATAATGGCTGGTATGGTGCAGGACAGGTTTATTCTTACTTTGGCGGCGAGGTGGGTATTCATGTCAGGCTTTGGTTCTTCAAGGGGAGAGTGCCTTTTGCCAGTTTTGCCGCCGGCGCCCTGCTTATGGGAGGCATGCCCGATCCTTTCTGGGCTTATGGTACCCTGCGGGTGAAAGGCTCGGTGCTGGGAGGGCTTATCAAGGTAAACCGCTCATTTGAGGTTGAAATTGGAGATGTTTGTGTGCCCGGCGGTGGCAATCCACTGGCCGATATAAAAATTCTGGAGGAGATTCAGCCAGGAGTGACGGAGATGAAAATGGCAGCCGATGGCGAGCCTGAAAGCCCGTTTATCAGGCCTCGGGTAATTGCCAATGTCGATCTGTCCGACGGCTCCGACAACCCGAATTATCCCTTCAACCTGTACGACAGCGATGCTAAGAGATTGAGAACTTACCAGTTCTTTATCGACAGTGTATTGCTGTATGTTGGAGGTGCAGGTACAGTTACCAATCAGAATTTTCAGGCCAACATGGAAACGCTGGGCAGTCCGTTTGAACCAACCATTGTTGATCTGATTCACCCAGTAAGGGAATATTTTGAACCCGAAAAAATGCACAAATTGCGTGTGGTAGCCACCGCCCGCGAAAGGCGTGACGGCCAGTGGAAATGGCCCTGGATTGACGGAAAGGAACAACAACATTTCGAAGTGAAGGAAGCTTTCTTCAAAACGGGTGTGCTCCCGGATGATTTCACTGACCAGCTTGTTTTTTCTGCACCTGTAAACGGACAGCGTTTTGTTGCCAAAAACGACGGCAACTGGGGGGTTCACCTGTTGGCTGCGCGTCCCGATATTATTGAAGAAACCGATGAATATCGCATTGAAACGCGCATAACACGGTTGTCGCAGCAGCCGTTTGACCCCTGGAGTGATCAGCAACAGCAACCTTCGGGCTCCGAAATATACACCAAAAAAGTGCCTTTTACCACTGCCGGAAACTTTATCGGATTTCAGGTAAACCGTGCTGAGCTCGAAAACGAACAATTTTACAGCCTTTCGCTGGTTAAAATCAACAAAGGCAAAGAGCAGGAAGCCCTTGAAAAACTGGCAAAGGAAAATCGCCGACTCATTGTCCGGAATCTACTCAATAATCCATCTTACCAGGGCGTGGTAATTCAGTCGAAAAGCAATTCAACCGATATTTCGGGTGAACTCACTGCCACCACCGGCACCGATTTGAGCAATGCCATTCCATTGGCACTCTCCGGTTCAAACCTGCTGCTGTCAACAGCGACTACCTCGTTTCAGACTTCAGCAACGCCGGTAGCAACTACCTCTACTGGCTCAACAGTGCTTTCACCTTTGGCGGGTGCTGAAACATCGTCACTTACCACAGCCAACCTCAGTACACAGCCATTAACAGCTCCCGGAAGCAGCAGTCAACCGGTTGACCTGAATGCGCAAATTGCTGCCATGCACCGCGAGGTCATCGAAGATCATGTAAACCGGTATGGTCAGGATACTTTGCTGAACATAAGGCAAATGGCTTTTTTGCAAAAGTTCACTTCTGAGTACACCGACACGCTGCTGAATATATTTTTCCGCACCAGCCGGTTTAACAGCATGAATGAAAAAATACGAAGCTTTGGAAGTGTTACCGGACCTTACTTTAAAGACGGTAAGTCGCAAACGGCAACCGAACCGTTTGAAAAGCTTGACCTGCAGGGGTACACCCAAAGCGAGGCAGTAGCCAGGGGGTATCGGCAGGCTATTCCGCCACTGCTTAACTTTTTTGAGGAACATATACCTGCCAATCAGTACGACCGGGGTTGGCAGGAACAGTTCTACAACGGCTTATACCGCATTAACGACATGTTGAGCAGGGTCGCATTCGAGCCACGTCCCAACGTTTCAACGGTTAATCCGGTCGGAATCGATCTTCAGGTGAGAACCCAATACCGGTTGCAACCTCAATTTCCGGTGTATCCCGCTTCGGCCCGCAATTTGAACGATTTCTGGCCCGGCAGCAACAAGGAAATTTTTATGGGGATGAATGTCCCATCCACCTTCCTTCCTGCGCCGGTAAGCCTAAACGATTTGAACGATGCCACAGGTGGTGCGGTACCCAATCAATATATTTTTTATAACCGTAAAACTACCAGGCAAATTGCAGAGGCCGACCAAAAGGCTTACATCGATTTCAAAACCAAACTCATGGCCAAAGCCATCGAGTTTGAAAACCTGAAAGGATCGGGTCAAACAACCGATGGACAGGAACGAGACCAGGTAACTAAAAGCTGGATTACCTACAACTACCAGATTGAAGGTTACAACCAGCCTTACAATGACACCCGGATATTCCTTCCGGCCTATCATATAGCTTATCTGCACTGGTACAGCAACCGCAGTGATAACGGGCTTTCACTCCAACAGAACATGGATAACTGGAGTTTTATTAAGCAGGCACCGGCAGCCATATTGCCTTCGAATATTCCCAACGGTTGGATAACCGTTTACCCGTTGCAGTGGGACAATCAGTATCGTGATTTTAAATACAGTAATACAGGACTAAGTCAGAAAATTGCCGTTTTTTGGCAATAGTTTTATAATTTTCAGAAAAAATAAAATCGTATGAAACAGTATATCCACATAACCGTTATAATTGCCTTCGCACTGGTTTTCGGTCATCGGGCTGAAGCTCAGGGGAGTGAAGGTGTCCCGGGCCAATTCCGTATCGAGTCGGTAGCCCGGGCTTATGGCGACAGCATTGTTTTGCGATGGGCGCCCAACCAGCCCGCAGTTTGGCTGCTGGCCAACGATTATGGTTACCTTATAACCCGTTCGTTTGTAAACAGCGGGGGGCAATACATTACCGAACAGTTAACGCCTGAACCGCTTATGCCCTGGCCGCTCGAACGGATGATGGAGGTATTCGGGCCGGCAGATACCATAGCTGCCATAGTGGCCGAAGTACTGTATGGTGAGGGATTTATTGAAATGGAAATCGACGATGGGGGAACCAACTTTGTACATTCTCTGGTGAAACAGCAGCGAAACCAGGAGATGCGCTACTCTGTAGCTCTTCAGGCAGCCGATTTCAGAGCAAGGATTGCCGATGCTCTGGCCCTGCGGTATGTCGATGCCGATGTTCGGGAGGGCGTACTTTACACCTACCTTATTGAAAGCACCATACCATCAGATGTAGCCGAATTGCGGAACAGCACGGAGATTGTTATGTGCGAACCCTATGTGCCCGTACAGGATACCCTTTGGATAGAATCGTTGCAGAGCGATAGTCATACTGTGCTCATCTCGTGGCGCCGCAACCACTGCTCTGCTTTCTACATCGAACGAAGCGGGGATAATGGAAGAAGCTGGAAAAGGCTCAACAGCCAGCCATATTACAGCAGCCTTCCCGATGGAACTCCACCTGCCGATATGGCTGTATGGTACGATCATCTGAGGTACCATCATGTGTTTAGCGACAGTATTGAAGGGGGCAGACAGTACCTTTACCGCGTGCAGGGAATCGACGCCTTTGCCGACCTGACACCCTATTCTGAAGTACTGGAAGTGGAGTTGGCCGATATTACGCCGCCCGCAGCGCCACTGATGCTACAACCCGATATTTTCAACAACGAACAAGTTCAGCTGGCCTGGATAAAAGAGACGATTGAACCCGACCTGGCCGGTTACTATATTCAGTTTTCACGCTCTGGCTCCGGGCCTTTTACCGAAGTGCACGGTGGGCTGCTTCCTGCTTCGGAAAGTATGTTTACCGACGAAAGAGCCGGTGTGCGTGGGGCGGGGTACTACCGGGTGATCGCCATCGACCACTCGGGCAACCAGTCGATGTCGTTACCGGTCCGGTCGGCCATCGAGGATCTGGATCCCCCTTCAAAACCCACCGGACTGAACGGTATCATCTATTCCGATGCCATAGCTGAGATTTACTGGAACCCCAATCCTGAACCCGACGTAAAAGGCTATCGTGTGTTTTATGCCAACCAGGCCGATCATGCTTTTGTGGCGTTAACTCCTTCGCCAGTTGAACAGGCATGGTATCGCGATACGGTAAGCATAAAAACCCTTACGCGTCATATCTATTACCAGGTGATGGCTGAGGATTTTTCCGGGAACATGTCGCCGGTATCCGATATTCTGGAGCTTACCCGGCCAGATATTGTTCCGCCTCCGGTGGCCGTTGCTCTCGATGGCCGCCAGGACGAAGAGAATGTCTATATCACCTGGGCTGCCAGTCCGGCCAACGATGTGCTGGTTTATCGTATTTTCAGAAAACCGGCTGATGACGAAGAGTGGCAATTGGTTAAAATGCTTCAACGTGAAGAAGTGGACGGACAGATTGACTTTGCCGATACACCTCCTCCCTCGCAAAAAAGGTGGCAGTATGTGATGGAAGTGATCGATGAGTCGGGGCTGAGCTCCGGGATGAGTAAAGTGCTTTCCTTCAGGGTGCGTGGAAAGCGGGAACTGGCAATTCCTATAGAGCTGGCAGCGGCATACGACGAAGAAAGCCAACTGGTAAAGGCCGACTGGAGGTACACCTGCAGCGAACCCCATTACGTGGTTCTGTACCGGGGCTTCGACGGGGCTGAGCCAACGGCGGTCAGGTCGCTCGAACCATCAGTTACTTCTTATTCCGACCAACCTGGTGCCGGTTCTGCATCCGTGCAGTATTATGTGCAGATTTACCTTCAGGACGGACGCAGGAGCCTGCCCTCCAATACGGTCACTTTAAAAACAAACTGATTGATGCAAAACGAAAAGCAATAATTCACTTTTCCAATCAATTATACGTTGGAAAAAACTTTTTCTGAAAAGAAACCGGTTATAGTTTGTCGATTTTTTCAGCCAGTGCGTAATCTTTTTCCGTAATTTTTCCTTCAGAATGTGTTGTCAGCATCACCTTTACTTTTTTGTATGAATGGATTAAAATGTCGGGGTGATGATCTGCAGCTTCTGCCAGCGGCATAATCCGGTTCACAAAATCTAAGGCCTCTTTAAAATTACTGAATACAAACTCTTTTACCCATGTGTTGCTTTCTTTTTTCCAGTCCATGATATTTATTTTTTAGGATTCATTCTTTTTGTTTTCTTTTTCCTCCTGCCGCTTTTTCTTTTGCGATTTCCTGTATAAAAAATAAGCCAGGATAATCAGCAGTGGGGCAACTACATATAAAATCACATTAAACGGGGTGATTTCAACCTGTTTGGGTACTGTAGGCGGATAAAAATCGGGAGATTGTGCAAATGTTTTCACCGCCAGTAAAATTGAAATGATACTATATTTTATTTTCCTGTTCATTGCTTTCAACCTTAATTTGTTCATGCCTTTAAACTAAAAGCAAACGGCAGGCCTGATTGTTCAAAACCTGAATCACTTTGGCCGGGCCATTTATTTTTTGAAGGGTAGTTCAAATTTCGTATTTTTATGGAAAAACTCAATAAAGGCAGTCATGGTATCGCGACGAAATATCATCAAATCACTCCTGATAGCTCCGGTTGCCGGTTATTCTCCCTTATTACATTCAATACAAATAACGGATAAGGAAGAAGACAATCATGATTTTGAACCGGGTTACCTTCAACTTCACCTGACCGGTGAGTTGAAAGAGCGGGGTGAAAAGTTATGGGAAATGATGGAAAACTGCCGCCTTTGTCCGAGAAGTTGCGGTGTCAACCGGCTGAAAGGAAAACGGGGCTTTTGCGGTTCCAATTCCAGACTTGAGATTTCATCTTTTCATCCGCATTTCGGAGAAGAGAAGCCGCTGGTTGGGAAAAACGGCTCGGGCACCATTTTTATGACCAACTGCAGTTTGAGGTGTGTGTTTTGTATTAACTGGGATGTGAGTCAGGGCGGCCCCGGGCCCCGTAAAAGCATCCGGCAGTTTGCCGACATGATGCTTACTCTGCAAAAGATGGGTTGTCCAAACATCAATATTGTTACGCCAACGCACTATTCTCCTCATATTCTGCTGGCCCTCGACGAAGCTGCTTCAAAAGGATTGAACGTTCCGCTGGTTTACAACACCTGCGGCTGGGAACGGCTGGAAATTCTTCAGCTACTGGATGGTGTTGTGGATATTTACCTGCCCGACTTTAAATATGCCGACGGCGAAAAAGCTTCGAGGTATTCTTCCGGTGCCGAAACCTATCCGGAAGATGTTAAAAAAGCATTGCTGGAAATGCACCGCCAGGTGGGAGTGGCCCGGCCTTCGGAAGATGGGCTGATGCGCAGTGGACTGATGATACGCCACCTGGTTATGCCAAATAATGCGAGCAACACCAAAAAGATTGTGGAATGGATTGCCGGCAACCTTCCGAAAGACACTTTTCTGAATCTGATGTCGCAATACACACCGGTTTACAAAGCAAATGATTATACTGAAATCTCCCGCAGGATAACGATGGAGGAATATAAAGAGGCAATAAATTACGCAAAACTGGCCGGACTTACCAATCTGGAAATTCAGGGTTATTTCCGGTATTAAACAGAAGGTCGTGGTTTTCTAATAGTCATCCTGCCATCTTTCCGACGGGTCTTTGGGCAGGGAAACCGTTTTCCAGGAAAACTTAAAAACTTTGGGTTGAACCAAATGTTCAAAATCTTCGTACCTGAGTTTGTATATTTCGGTATGTGTGCCGGCATTAAATGCAATCTCTTCGTTTTTTGTGAGTGTTTCTGCAACAAAAACTTCCATATCGTAAAGGTTTCCGAAAGGCGGCATGGCGCCTACCTCGCAGTCGGGAAAGTGGTATTTGAATTCGGCTTCGTTGGCAAGGGTCACTTTTTTTGAGCCCAATGCTTTTTTTAGCTGCTCGAAATCAATCTGATACGACGCCGGTAAAACGGCCATCGCCATTTTCTCATCCATTTTAATCATTACGGTTTTGGCAAATTCTTTTCCCGAAACATGGGCAGAAGAAGCAACTTCCTGTGCCGTATATGCACTGGAATGTTTTATGGTTACATACCTGACGTTATTTTCGTCAAGAAATGCTTTTAACTTTTTTGCTGGCATGACTATGAATTTTAGATTGTTATAAAATTAATGAAACCAATATTCCCACAACAGAACAAAAGCCTTTTGTCCCGATTGTACTTCATTTAAAATGAAAAGTTTCAAAAATTACTGCCAGCTTTTAATGAAGTTTTTTCTAAAGAGGATTTATTTTTTCAGGAGGTTCGGGTCTGGGCGGAGCGTCTTCATCATCATTGAAATTACAAATCATCAGCCCGGCTTTTTTGATGAGATAATAAGCTACTGAAAGTGCGATAATAAGAACACCAATTCCAATAATTACATCTCCCGTAAGTTGTTCCACTTTTAATATCACAATTTTTCTTGCAAGTGCAATTATGGCAACAAGTACAACAACTTCTACATGTACCTGATTTTGCCTGAGATAGACCTTTATGGTGTCGAGGAGTTCAATTCCGATAAGAACAAGTAAAAATACGCCGAAGAGATCCATCAGGTCGTCAAGGTCCATAATCAGGTAATCGGCCTGAAGGATATTTCTGACAAGATAATATCCCAGTTCAACGGTGGCCAGAACCAGGATGATCGACATCATCAGGATAAGAACGTATATAATTCCTTTTTCAACGTACCGGGCAAATTTTTTCATGATTTGGTCTTTATTGAATTATTTATTTCAGAATTCCCTCAACATCTTGTAAACTAATATTTTTATACAAAACTAAAAATATATTTTTAAGTAGGTTTGGATTATCGGAACTTCAATTTTTTAAAAATGGCTATAAATTTTTAGTCCATAAAAAAAGAGCCTGGAAACCAGGCTCTTTAATCGCATTTAAACTTTAAGTATTAATTTTTGATTGCTTTATAGCGACCAATCAACTGGTCGTTTTTGCTTATTACAATCAGGTACATTCCTGCCGGCTGATTTTCCAGCGAAAGCGTTTCAAGATTGTTTTTGGCTTTCATATCGCGAATTACCGCTCCGGTTGAATTGTAAACCTGGATACGGACACCTTCGTCCACACCTTTTACATTCAGTTTTCCGGAAGTTGGATTCGGGTAAATTTCAATTTGGTTGGTAACTGGCAGACCAGCAAAAACACCCAAATCAATCTGGTAGTGTACAACAATTTTCCCGTCGGCGGAAGTTACCTGAACCATGTCGCCAACTGCCAGGTTGCCTGAAGTTTTCTGGTTTCCACCGGCATCAACAACAACGGCAGTTGCACCCATCGAGGCAGTAATCCGTGCATAGAATTCAGAAAGTGTTGTACTTTCTGACGGACCGTCAACGATGTAATTTACCTGGTCAACACTGTAAATATTCGATAAAATGTAGGCAAGATAAGTCGTTTCAAGGATATACTGTGTACGCAACATGGAGAGGTGATAAACCCTGGTAACCAGTTCGTTGGGAGATGTAACAACTACTTTGTCATCTTCTCTGACTGTACCTTCAGTTCTTTCAAATCCCATTTTGTCAACCAGCTTAACAGTAGCTCCAAGAGAAGGAACTATATTGCCAAGGAAGGTTTGAACGTTTGATCCGCGTGGTACAAAGTTCACCAGGTTTTCACTTTGGGAAACCAAATATACATCAGAAAGAATGAATGCGTCGTTTTGGGACGAACGCGGCTGCAACTGGTAAACAATCCGGGTAACTCCGTTTTCTGCCACCACATCAAAGTAAGTATTGGCATTAACAGTCACGTTAACATATACCGTGTCAAAGTTGAGAAGTTTCAGTGGGACGTATGCACCTTCACCGTCAATTACACTCAGTGTAGCTCCCATTGGTATTGTAACATTGTTTAGAACAGTGCGCAACTGGGTGCCATATTCAAACCCGGTAATGTAGCCTGCGCCGTCTTCTGCAACAGCCGTTGCACTTTTGGGA
This sequence comes from Mariniphaga sp., assembly GCA_041686935.1. GTDB lineage: Bacteria > Bacteroidota > Bacteroidia > Bacteroidales > Prolixibacteraceae > Mariniphaga. The sequence continues at coordinate 101,224 of JAWLCW010000005.1, forward strand.
TCGCTTTCAATACCAACTTCATACAACGTGGAAGTAAGCACTGCATCGGAACTCAATCCTTCTTCGCTTACCTGCACGAAATACTGAGTGGTATTGGTGCTGTCGGCTGACAAAACAATCAAAACATCGTTTTGGCTGAGCAAGTCGGCTGCAGATAAATCTGAATCTCCTGATTTAACAGTCAATGACTGGTCTTCATGTGCCTTATTCAGGTTGCTCAGGAAAGTGCCCACCGTTGTTCCGGTAGTAATACCCCTGATCTCTTCTTCCATGGAATACCCGTCACTCACTTTGTAAACTACCGATGTTATGGTTGATTTGTAGTGAGTTGGTTCATACATAAAGTGTTGGCCGATGTCATTTCCAACATTCAGAATTTCCATAGGCCATCCCACATTACGGGCTTGCCAGTAAGCACGGTTTGTCCATGTCCATTCCGCATCTTCAGGAGTGGTGCCAAACGAACCCTGAACAACAGGATTTCCCTGATAAATTTCAGGTTTTCTCATTACGTTGGCAGTCATATCAAAAACCCATCCTCCAATTGTCCAGTCAGAACCATCACCCATTCCAAATATTTCAATCAGCTCAAAGTCTTCTATGTCATTGGCTGGTTTGAGGCCAAGTTTTATGGAATCGTTTTTAATTTTAAACAGGAACCATGTGGATGTCCTCCATTTTCTTACAGGGCTTAAATCCCATCCAACTTCTTCACCCCAGGGGTTTCTGTAAGTGTTAATTCCGTTTGTATTGGCAAACTGAACATCCAACTGCGCAGGAACCGACCATCTGTAATCCGGCAACCAATCTGGAAACGCAAAAACGTCTGTCCTGATATCGCCCATACAGAAAACATCACCCGGCTGAATAATTGGGTTAACACTCAGGTCCTGTTCCACAATTCCTGGTGTAACCGACCACTGTGTTTCGTTAACCCATTTGTAACCCGGTATATATTTGTTGTATCGCTGCGACCACTCATCAGCGCCGCTTGACCATGCAACAGCATTTGTAGGATCATTGGTCCACTGCATCACAATCATATAATTGCTTAAATCCAGCGGTTCTGTTCCCGGGTTGGCAATTTCGGCAAAGGAGTTATTCCATTGATCCCAGTTTACAAATTCCGAAAGGAAGGGTTCTCCGTAATATTTTTGAATATCATTTATGTCTTTCTCTTTTACCAGTTCAACATTGTAAGTGAATGTTACGCTATCGTCTTCTGCTGTAACGATAAAAGAAACAGTTCTGTCCTGCAATGTTCCGGTAAGCGATGTAGCCCTTTTCACTTCAACTGTGGCATTCAAATTCTGGGTTTTGGCAACCAGTGCCGGAACTCCAGAAACATCGGCAGGTACCTGCATGCGGTAATTGAATGTTGTGGCGTTAAAGCCGGCAATGGTATCTCCTTTCCAGCCGTAAATAGCGTTGTATAACGGCCTGTGGTGGACCGGTATATCGGGCCAGGTAATGGCAGCCAGGTAACCATTGTGGCTTGGTCCGTAAGGCTGAACCTTGATAAAATATTCCTTTGAAGTTCCGTTTTGAGCCGTTACTTTCAGTTTGTCGCCATTTTTCAAATCAGGGCGTGCAACGCCGTCAACCCATACAAATTCCCAGGTAGCATTGGCAGGCTTTTCAAGGTATTTCATCAGGGAGTCGGTACGTAAGGCATGCGGCAGTCCGTGCCAGGAACCAGTAATAGTATCAGTTCCGTGTGCATGTTTGGTTACCCTGGGCCATCCCGTCCATTCCATTCCGTCACTGCCCCGCTGTGTATTTGTTCTGATTGCTTCGCCTCTGGCTACTGAAGCAATGTCAATATGGTCAATTGGTACAACGATGTTGGCATCAGCAGTGGGTTCTGAAACTACGATATCGAATGTGGCTGTTGTAAGTTCGTTGCCACACACATAAATCGTAATTTTATCTCCTGTTTGGGCCGAATGGAAGAGGGAATCTTCCCTGTTCGGGTTTAAATGGTATTCCCAGGCAATTCCCGGTTTTTTTACCATTTGGCGCATGATGCCATCCAGTCTGCGAACACCCCACGGCACTGTCAATGTTTTGTTTGCAAAGTCAACATCAATCACATCAGACTCAAGCGTATTTGCATCCAGCACATAAGGACCATGGTTCCCAACTGTCCACCATGTATCGCGCCATGAGCTAATTCCATCGGGACGAACAAGTGGAATCCATTCCGAGTCTTCGTTTCCAACACCGCGTGCATTGGCAAAATCGAGGTTGCCGGTTTTTACCTTGTATTTCCTCACAAGGTTTGCAATCCGTCCTCCCATGGCAACACCTGCCACGTCGTAGCCTGCACCGGGTGCATCACCCCAGCCCTGGTTGTTTCCGTCATTGTCGAAAACACCGTTTACCTGGTCAATAACAGCAGAATCACCTTCTGCAAAATGATGTTCCAAATACCAGCATTCACGTCCGTGCCATCCTTCAATAATTAAGGGATTTCCTTTGCTGCCCTCCAAAGATTGGGTTACACTGTCAGTCGCATCTCCTTTTGGCTCTGAATAATGAATTAATAAATCAGCCAAATCGTAAATGTCAATTTGTTTTGGACGCTCATCGCCTTCAAATCCGGATATTCTTTTTTTGTATTGCCTTGGCCCAAAATCATAAGCGCCGGCAATTACATAAGATTCTCCTGGTGCAAGGATTCTGTCGGGAAGGAAAAAATAATCTTCACCGGGAACCCAGGGATCAGAATACACGTCTAGAATAGGTTCTCCCCAGGGAGCAATTCTGCCAAACTTGAATTCACTAAGCTGAACCGGTTGATTACCCATGTTGGTAATTTCAAAATAGTTGTTTGGCTTTGATTCCATTCGGGCTTCAGTAATAATTAAAGACCGGTAGGGTTGCTGTGCAAAAAGCACACTGGTTAACATCATCAAAAGAAGTAGAAGTTTTAATCTCATAGCTATTAAATTTAAATTAAACGTTGTTGATTTGTAAAAGTAAAAAATTATAATTATTACAAGTTATTAAAAAGATGAAAAGTTAAAGAACAGTAAGGTTTATAAGTGTATATTAATGAACTTTTGATTAGCTTTAAATGCCAGTATTTCTAATAAACAGCTCATAATATTGGTTCCGAAATGTATAAAACTTTTTTGATTAATTTATGCCTTTTTATACGGTTTTTCAAATAAATGGTTTAATCAGGTAAGTCTTGATTTTGAAAAGCGCAAATGCGGAAAAAAATGTTCAGATTTTAATAAACAGCCGGTTTTCAAACCAGCCATCCGTATGTATTTCAAAATTATAAATGCCGGGGTTTAAATCGCTCAAATCAATTTTTAAAAAGTTTCCGTTATAGGTAATTGTTTTCAGGGAGGATCCCTTTAACCCGGCAATTCTTATTTTATTTTCAAGGCTTGAAGTACCTGAAGTTGAAACATACAGGAAATTTTTAACAGGATTGGGCCATATTTTTACTTTGTTTTCTGTGGGAACATCAGAAAGTGATGTGGTATAAGGCTGCATTTGCAATTCGATGGTTGTGTCCTTCTCCAGCAGCAAACTTCCTGACAAATCGTTGTATCCTTCTTTGAAAACGAAATAGGCATAATTTTCTCCAACCGTTAATTCCCTGAATGTTGTCAAACCCAAACTGGTGGAAACAAGCGTATCGCTGTTCAGAATTACCATTGCATTGTTAACAGGCGTAGTTCCTTCACGCAACCTGAATTTTAGTGTGGCACTTGTTCGGGTAAGATAAAAAATAAAAACAGTGTCGGATTCAACCGTTAACAAACCATCTAAGTTTTGATAAGATGTTTTGTTAACAGAAAAAGGAAATTCTCCATGGTACGCCTGAAAACTAACTTCTCCAAACTGGTTTGTAACCCCGTTTATCCCGTTAAAAGTAACCAGTGTTCCTTCAAAAGTTTCACCTGTTTTTTCGTCCTGCACTTTAATGGTTACGTTGTATTCTTCCGGTGTAAGCCTGAAAACAAGCGCTGTGTCACTGTAAATGGTTAGCTGATTGTTGGTTACAGGGTAAAATCCTGATTTTTCCAAATCAATGATTAACAGATTGGAAATATCCTGAAAAACTGTTGTTCCCGAAATGCTGGTTTCTTTCGGATTGCCCGTCAGTTTTACCTTGCAGCCTGAAAGCGGTTCCTCTGTAAACTCATGAATTACTTTTATGGTAACATCATATTTTGCAAGTCCGGTACTGTCGTTCAGCCTTTTTTCAAGCTGGTCGAGATAAAGTGAATGCGGATAAAGTGTTTCGCCTTCCCCAATTCCTTCGGCCCAGTCGCGCGGTGAGGTGTTGTAGGTGTATCCGTTAATGGTTCCGTTTACCGGATCAAGTTTTACCCTGTTCGCTTCGCCCGAGGTTCCGACAATGTAACCATGACCAAATTGCCTCGATTCGATGATATAATCTCTGTTCGTGTGGTAGTTTAGCCCGGTTGTATTGTAAAAAACCGACTGGGTTGACGAATAGCCGTGAATCACATTGCCTCCCCACGGGCGAAAGGTTGACTCCAGATAATCCCCGTCAACTGTTGTAACATCGAATAAATTGGCCATGCTCAGGTACATGTGAAAATCACTGCTGTATTTCGAGTTTTCGGCAATGCAGTTGTGAATCACATTCCCGTTACTGTGGGGGAATTTGAAGTCGTAATTGTGACGGCTGTGGTTGGCCCGGCTGTTTTTTATCAGGCAGTCGTTCGATTGCAGGGTAAACATGTATCCGTTTCCACCGCCGCCTTCATATTGCGGTTTCTGAAAAAAGCAGGAATCCACGGTAATTCCCCGGCACTGGTCGAGTAAAAGACAATTGGATAAAACATGAAAATCTTCTGTATTTGTATCCGGTTTGTAGGTATTTACATTTTTCACCCAGCAGTTTTGGGCGTATTTTAGCAGAATGGCATGAGATGCGTGGACATCGTACGCACCGTTCCCTTGTGTGGAATAGTCTTCTTCATCCCATCCTGATTTGCTGTTTTGCCGGTTTCCAATACTAAGGTTTTCTATGCCGCTTTCTTTTATATGTTCTTTTGCATGGTAAATCCGGACATTGTCGCGCAGTTTCATAAAATAGCGGGTAGGGGAGTCGATGTAAATGAGCTTTTTCTCCACGTCAATGGAATCGATGGTTCGATGGAACATTACCCGGGTTGCCCAGTCGTTCCAAATGCCGGCCATGTTATGCTCCTCAATGAATGCTGCCGTTTCGCCCGAGCGTAAAATAATTTCATCGCCTTTTTTAAATCCGCCGGTTGATTCCACCGGAATGATACGGGTTGGGTAAAGCAAATCGTGCCTCAGTTTTACGGTGGTACCTATTGGATTCGACCAGGTGCACCAGTCACCCATCATCCATATAATGTTTTTTTGGCGCATAAAAGTGGCATCGTTGTAAATAAAAGTGGAGTCGGTTCCTGCGCCGCGTAAAACCGTGTTGCTGTATCTGATTCGCAAAGCATTATCCGAACTTCCGGGGTTAACCTTGTATGTTCCCGCCGGCAAATAAACTACGCCGCCTCCGGCCTGTCCCACATCGTCCAGTGCCTGCTGTATGGCAGTTGTGGCATAGGTTTCTCCACTATTGTCGGCATTGTAGGGAGGCTGGGTTGCATCCACAACATTTTCAGTGATAAACGGAATCTCTTTTTCTCCCTGGTGGTAGCCGGCATACGAAAAATCGTGCAAAAACCGGCCCTGTCCATCCATAAATCCGGGCTGCCAGTTTTCAGGATACAGTTCGCTTCGCCAGGTTCCTTCCGGTGTAGTGTATGATTTCAGGTCGGGCATTTCGTCGAGGGTAAGTACATAATTGTGGGCAAACATCTTTTTCCAAAGATCCAGCGAATTGTATTTGCTGTCGCGCACAAAATCACCATACCAGGGCATAAAATACGACCAGGCAGCGCCGTCGGCAATCAGGTTGTCTGCGTCAGGAAATGAACCACATTCACTTAATGTTATCATTTTTTTGCCCCCGTAATCATCGTTCAGTTTATTGAATTCAAGTATTTGCGAGCTGTGATCGCCGTCTTTGTAAATATCGCGGCCTACCATATCCACCACATCGTCTCCCGGGTACCAGTCGTAATCATCCTGCTGGCTGGTCCAAACCCAAATCAGGTTTTTTAATCCGTGGTGATTCACCATCCGGTCGTACATCAGCCGGTACAATTTTTTACAGGGCTCCGGCCCTTTTGCGCCCCACCAGAACCAGCCACCGGATGCTTCGTGCAGCGGACGCCACAATACCGGCACATTTTCATTCTGTAATTTTTTCAGCAATCCGGAAATGTAGTCGATGTCCTTCATCATGGCAATGTATTCAGGAGAGTTCGTATCGTTTATTTTCGAAACATCAAAATGGGTGTCTTTCGTGTAAAATGCTTCCGTGTTTCGGAGCGGATCGCGCCAGTGCCAGCAAAATGCCGGGATACCGTTCCGGTTGTAATATTTTTTAGCATCGTTAATGGGTTCTTCGTTGTTATACCAGGTATAACCTCTTCCACAGTGCATAAAATCGAGGCCAATTAAAGCCGGCTCTTTTCCTGTATTTGCTTTCAGCCAGTTAATTTCGTCCATGCTGTTGAGTGTCATAGCACCCGAAATGATTTTTTTTCCGTAGTTATCGTACAAAAACTGGTAAAGCCTTGCCGTGTTTTCCGTTGGATCGGGAGTGACAAGCGATTTATTGATGTTGAATCGATCGGAAGGATCAACGATTACGAATTCGATGTAATCTATATTTATCCATCCCCACGACTTTAATATTTTTACCGAATGATTGCCTGCTGCAAGTTTCAGACTGCTTACCACTTTTTGGGTTATAAATTCACTGGTTTGGTTCAGCCTGAAATCGATCCGGGCATTGTTTACGGAAAAAGTGTTTGTTTTTCCTCCGGAAGGAGCTGATGCATGGATGTAAATGTTGTAAAAGGCTTCCTCCTGCAATTCCAATTCCCACGAAAGATGCCCTTCCTTTTGTGCTACATAATAACTACCCGAGGCATTTTCATCGGCAATTTTTTCTGCTCCGCCGGTTAATATTGCGTTTTCTGCTTCAAAAATCTGCGCTGCCAAATACAGGTTGAGGGCTGTCAGCAATACTGAAAGGAAGATGATTTTTTTTGTTTTTTTAGACCGGTTATTCATTTTTTTTTCATTTATTTTTTTTAACGGCTGAAGCCTTTTTCACTCTGTTGTTATTTTCGTAATCACCGGGCTTAAGCCGCGGTGTAAAATACCAATATTCAAGACGCGGCACAAAACTTTCCCCCTTTTTACACCGGCGCTTTAGCCCGGTGGTTTTGCGTTCCCCACTTTTTTGCCGGCTTTAGCGTTTAATTCTTTAACGGCTGAAGCCTTTTTTATTTTGTTGTTAATTTCGTAATCACCGGGCTTAAGCCGCGGTGTAAAACATTAATATTCAAGACTTGGTATAAAACTTCCCCCCCCCCTTTTTACACCGGTGCTTCAGCCCGGTGGTTTAGCTTTCCCATCCAAATAACAAGCTTTAGCGTTTAATCTTTGTCTTTAAAAACTACAAAACCATATTTCTCAATAAACTCATTATATTCATCTTCCCAGGTTTTCTTTTTATGATGATTTTCCTGGGTTAAAATATAATTCTTCACTTTATCAACCTGCGATTCACTTACACTTACTGCAAAATATTCCTTTTGCCAGTTCAGTTTTAGGCGGCTTAATTCACTTTTGTTAAACCAAAAAGAAGATTCTCCTTTGATCAACTGCATCACATTCTCAATCGTTTGATTGTTCTTCAGCCGAAAAAGGCAATGCACGTGATTATGATGTCCGCCTACTGTTTCCATCAGAATTTCTTTGGATAGAGCGTTTTGGTGAATATGATCAAATACTTCCTGCCTTATTTCTGATGCAAGAATAGGTTTTCGGTTTTTAACCGTCCAGACTGCGTGAATCCAAATTTTTACATATGACATATCATTTTGTTTTTAACGGCTAAAGCCTTTTTCACTCTGCTGTTATGTCCTTAATCACCGGGCTTTCCGAAGGAATCCTCTCGGGACAAGCTGCGGTGTAAAATGTTAGTATTCAAGATGCGGCACAAAGCATATCCTCTATTACACCGGTGCTTCAGCCCGGTGGTTTTGCGTTTTCTCCTTTTTTGCCGGCTTTAGCGTTTAATTTTTAACGGCTGAAGCCTTTTTTACTCTGCTGTTATGTCCTTAATCACCGGGCTCAAGCCGCGGTGTAAAATACCAATATTCAAGACTTGGTATAAAACTTCCCCCCCCTTTTTACACCGGCGCTTCAGCCCGGTGGTTTAGCTTTCTCATCCTATTTACAAGCTTTAGCGTTTAATTTTTTAACGGCTGAAGCCTTTTTTAGTTGTTAAAGAACTTTTGCCACCGGGCTTTCCAAGGAATCCTCCAAAGGAGTCCTTCGGACCCTCGGGACAAGCCGCGGTGTAAAACATTAATATTCAAGACTTGGTATAAAACTTCCCCCCCCCCCTTTTTACACCGGTGCTTCAGCCCGGTGGTTTAGCTTTCTCATCTCATTAAAAAGCTTTAGCGTTTAATTCTTTTTAATGGCTAAAGCCTTTTTTTGACTGCTTAAGAACTTTAGTCACCGGGCTTAAGCCGCGGTGTAAAATACCAATATTCAAGACGCGGCACAAAACTTTTCCCCTTTTTACACCGGCGCTTCAGCCCGGTGGTTTAGCTTTCTCATCCTATTTACAAGCTTTAGCGTTTAATTCTTTTTAATGGCTAAAGCCTTTTTTTTGACTGTTTAAGAACTTTAGTCACCGGGTTGAAGCCGCGGTGCAAAAAATCCATATTTCTGATGGCGCATTAAAAAATATAGTGTACTCCATATTTTATTTCCACCAGTAGTTTTTCAGTTTGGCATCGGTTATCAGAGTGTCGAGCAGTTCGTTCAGCGTGGTGTCGTTCCAGTCGCGCCAGTCAATCCAGCTTGAGCCAATCATTTCAAGGGTCTGGGCATTTTCCTTGTGCCCGTCAACTTGTTTGACAAATGTGTAATCGGGTCTTTCCAGACTTACAAAATGGTAAAACCATTCGGTGCAAATTACCCGGTGTTTCTCCATCAGTTTTTTCACTGCATCACTGGAATTTGAATTGTACATGTGGTAGGCCACGGTAGTATAATCCCAGTCCATATCTTTTTCGTAATGCTCCACAACTTTCAGAATTTCAGGCTGAATGGTATTAAAACTGAACATCAGGATTTCCCTTTCCGGTGCATCATTTCTTACCTGACTGTAAATTTGCATCAGGTTTTCCCTGAACACGGGTTTCAGGTAATCGCCCATTCTGAAAGTTGGCTCGTTGGTTAACTCATAATAAACCAAATCGTTATCCTTGTACCGGGGGGCAACAGCCTGCCAGAATTCTTTTTCCAGGTGAAAAGTGTAAATGGTATCGAAATTCTGCTGCGGTCCAACATTGTGGTAATTAATGATAAGGTTCATTTCTGAAAGGCCTGCATTCTCAACAACTTTGTCGAGCCAGGGAAGCACTTCTTCCACACTCCAGGAATCTCTGCCATGATCGTTATACCACGGATCGACCCAGCAAACGCGGATGGTGTTAAATCCGTTTTCTTTTATTTTTTCCCAGTTTTTTATATCGGTGGCAAAATCAACCGAACTTTTCAGATTTTTTCCCAACACCATTGGGGTTCCCCGCATGATGTTCCCGTTCCTGTCTTTCAATGTTCCTGTTTCGTTCTTTTCTGTTTCAGCATACCTGTATGATTCACTGAAACTGTTCATTTCAGGAAAAGAAAACAGTAAAATTAAGAAAGCTGCAATTATGCCGGATAGTATTGAATGCATTGTTAAAATGAATTACCTTATGATTGTTTTCACTGTTTGTCTGCCATTTTGAGTCACTCCCTGAATAAAGTAAATTCCGGCAGGTAAGTTTGATGTCGGAATGATGGTTTCTGTACCTGGTTTATTAAAAGTTAAAACCGCTGATCCATTTACTGTAATAACCCTAATTAAATCAAGTCTTTCATTGGATTCCGAACGGATAATCAGTTCATTGTTTTGGTTTTGAGAAACTGTTATCAGGTTTTTCTCAGCAATTCCGGAATTGGTGACGGAGGTAGCCAATTCAAAAACCATTTTATCAATATTGAAAAGCGGATCGCTTAACACGGTAAAACGCATGATTTGTTCTCCCGGGTAGAGGTACATTTTAAACGTAACAGGCACGGTATTTAAAGCGCTGTAGCTCGTTGGAACTGATATTGCACCCGATGAAATGGTGTCAAATTCGATTTGAAAAGTTCCCCCGCCGTAAAAGGTTGCCGTATAAACAGTCACATCATACCAGCCTTCAGTCAGCACGTTTACCGAATATTCCATCCATTCACCGGGAAGTGCATTCCCCACATGGTATCCGTCTCCCATCCGGTCGTAAATATCCACATTGTCATCGGGCCGGTAAACCCCGGTAATGTTGTTTGTTCCTTTGTCATGGTAAGTTAACCCTTCGCCACCTTTGTCAAAATCTTCTGCTTCAATAATTCCCGGGATTACCATCGGGGTTCCGTGAAACGGAGCCCTTACCGGTCGCGTCCATGCCGGAAAAAAGACTCTTACCGGCTGGGAGTAAATTCCCGCCGAATCGTTGTAGTGGGCAATTATCCGGTAATTGTAATAACTGTTGATTCCGGGTTTCACATCAAAAAACTGTGCAGAGTCGGGAGGCAGCATGGCAAAATCAGTGTAATGCCGTTGTGTTCCCAGTTTACGCTGAACCAAAATGCTGTCGTGGTTTTCGGTTCTGATTTTCCATGACACCCGGATGATTGAATCCTGATAAACTTTTGCATCAGGTACCGGCGAAAACGAATTGGTGTGGAGCAGAATATCCTTTACTTCATCCCAGTCGCGTTGCTGGCGTTCCATAATACGGAAATCTCCGCCGTCGTCCCAGGCTGCAAATGCGAAACCGTACTTATACGAATATTCCACATAAGCCCGGTAATGGCGCATCCGGGAGTTGTAATCGCATTTTTTCAGTGCGCCAAATTCACCAAGAAATACCGGAATGTTGTGTTCCAGAGACCAGTTTGAAACCGCTTTGAATTTGTTTTCAAGCTGAATGTAATCGGAACTAGTGCCCCAGGTACCCTGACCTTCCAGTCCGAAAAGGTATGGATCGTATGAATGAAAGGAACCAATGAGGTAATCATCATCAGGTATCGCTGCCGTTAAAAGTTCGTCGGACCCGCCCCAGTTGTGTCCCTGGAAAATTACCAGCCTTGTGGGATTGGTTTTCCGGATGATGGAAAGAACCCGGGCGTGCATATCGTCGTTTTGAGCTTTTGTAAGTCCATGCGGCTCGTTAAGTACTTCAAAAATCAGTTTTTCCGGTTTATCTTTAAAATGTGTTGAAATTTGGGTCCAGATGCTGTCGAACCTGGCTTTGTTGGCTGCCGAGTAATTTTGTTTTATCCAGTCATCATGATGTGCATTGATAATGACAAACAGTCCCCTTTCAAGTCCCCAGTCGGCTACCTGCTCAATGCGGTTTAACCACGATTGCTGAATAGTGTAAGGCGGCGTTTTGCCGGTGTAACCATCCCAGCGAACAGGAATGCGAACACACTGAAAACCTTCTTCCTGGTATAAATCGAAATAGTACTCTTCTGCACGGGGATTGTTCCAGCCTGCCTCTGTTGGCGGTTCATGTGTATTCCCCAGGTTGATGCCTTTTTGCATTTGGAGAATTGCTTCCTGTGGAGTAATCTGAGCAGTTCCGGAGCTGGAAATTCCAAAACTAAAAAAAAGAAACAGGGTAAAAATGAAAAAAAAATGCCGGCTCATTCTGGTTTATTTTAAAAAATAAGAGCCTGCTGGAACAGGCTCTCATTTATAACGTTTTAATAATCAATAATTAATTCTTAATCGCTTTGTAGCGACCAATCAGTTGTTTATCATTGCTGATAAGAATCAGGTACATACCTGACGGCTGATCATCAATTGAGATAGTTTCGAGTGTATTTCGAACTTTCAGATCACGCACCAATGCACCGGTTGAGTTGAATACCTGAATTCGGTTGCCTTGATCAGCACCCCTAATATTCAGTCTTCCGGTTGTTGGATTCGGGTAAATTTCTATCTGATTGGAAACTGGCATACCAGCAAAAACGCCCAAATCAATCTGATAATTTACAACAATTCTACCGTCGGCAGAAGTTACCTGAACCATGTCGCCAACTGCCAGGTTGCCTGCAGTTTTCTGGTTTCCACCGGCATCAACAACAACGGCAGTTGCACCTATCGAGGCAGTTATCCGTGCATAGAATTCAGAAAGTGTTGTACTTTCAGACGGACCGTCAACAATGTAATTTACCTGATCAACACTGTAAATATTCGACAATATGTAGGCAAGATACATGGGTGGAGATACGTATTGGCTGCGCAACATACCCAAGTGGTAAACTCTTGTAACCAATCCGTTTGCTGATGTAACCACCACTTTGTCGTCATCGTAAAGTGTACCTTCTGTTCTTTCAAATCCCATTTTATCCACAACGATTGCTGTTGCACCGAGTGACGGGAAAACATTATTCAGGAACACCTGAACATTTGTGCCTCGCGGAACAAAGTTTACCAGGTTTTCACTTTGCGAAACCACATAAACATCTGAAAGGATAAATGCATCGTTTGCAGAAGAGCGCGGCTGCAACTGATAAAGGATTCGTGTAATACCATTTTCTGCCACCACATCAAAGTAGGTATTGGCATTTACGGTTACGTTTACATAAGCCGTGTCATAGTTTAACCGCGTGAGAGAAACATAAGCGCCCTCGCTGTCAATAATGCTTAAGTTGGCTCCCGGAGGAACAGTAACGTTATTTAAAACAGTACGCAACTGGGTACCGTATTCAAAGCCGGTAATGTATCCTGAACCATCTTCGGCAGTTGCTGTTGCACTTTTAGGGTCGCTTTCAATAACCACTTCATATAAACTGGAAGTTAGCACTGCATTGGAGCTTAACCCTTCTTCATTCACATCCAGAATATACTGCGATGTATTGGTACTGTCGGCTGATAAAACAACCAGAACATCGTTCAGGCTGAGCATATCGTCCATTCCCAGTTCAGTGTCTCCCGACATCACCGTCAGTGATTGTTTTTCATCGGCTTTATTCAGGTTACTCAGGAAAGTTCCTACCGTAGTTCCCGGTGTCATTCCCCTGATTTCCTCTTCCATGGAATACCCTTCACTCACTTTATAAACCACTGAAGTTACGGTAGATTTGTAGTGAGTAGGTTCGTTCATAAAATGTTGTCCAAGGTCATTGGCAATGTAAAGGATTTCCTGTGGCCAGCCGGCATTGCGTGCAGCCCAGTAAGCCTGGTTGGTCCAGGTCCATTCCGTATCATCCCTGTCGGTGCCAAAAGAACCTGCTTCTCCAAATCCGGTATTTCCCTGGTAGATATGTGGTTTCCGCATCCAGTTTGTAATCATAGCACCAGCAACACCACCAATTACCCAATCTGATTCCTCTGCCATACTAAAGGTTTCAATCAACTCAAAATCGAGCGGGTCATTGGCCGGTTTCAGGCCAAGTTTGATGGAATCGTTTAGTATTTTCCACATGTACAAACTGGCATTCATCCATTTACGCATGGGTTTACCGTCTCCGCTAAGGGCTTCACCCCATGGGTTCTGGTATGTTTGGAATCCGGTGTAGTTATTAAACTGTACATCCAACTGAGCAGGAACAGGCCATACGTAATCAGGAAGCCAGCTTACAACAGTAAAGGCATCGGTATGTATTGAACCCAAACAAAATACATCGCCGGGCATAATAATCGGGTTTACCCCCAAATCCTGAACCAGGATTCCAGGTGTTACTGCCCATTGTGTTTCATCCACCCATTTATAACCGGGTACATATTTGTCATACCGGTCCATCCATTCGTCCACACCCATACGCGATTCTACAACACCGGCAGGATTCACATTCCACTGCATGGCAATCATGTAATCGCTTAAATCGAGCGGCTGGTTGCCCGGATTGGCAATTTCGAGGAAACTGTTGCTCCACTGATCCCAGAATATTTTTTCGGAGAAGAATGGTTCACCGTGATAAGGCTGCATTTTTGCCGGATCTTTTTCCTTAACCAGTTCCACGTTATACGTAATGTTCACGCTGTCGTCTTCGGCAACAACATGGAAAGAAATGGTGCGATCCTGTACATTTCCTGAAAGCGAAACAGCCCTTTTTACCTCCACTTTGGCATTCAGTTGCTGCGTTTTTGCAATCAGAGCCGGTATTCCATCGTAATCAGCGGGAACAGGCATCCGGTAATTGTAAGTAGTTGAGTTAAACCCGGCAATGGTGTCTCCCTTCCACCCCAGGACTGTGTAATAAGGCTTGTACTGGTTCGGAATATCAGGCCAGGTTATGGAGGAAAGGTAAGCATTGTGGCTTGGTACGTAGCCTTGAACCTGAATAAAATATTCTTTCACCGTACCGTTTTGTGAGGTAACCTTTAATTTGTCGCCACTTTTCAGGTCGGGCCTTGCAACACCGTCAACCCATACAAACTCCCAGGTTGCATTGGATGGTTTTTCCAGGTACTTCAATAACGTATCTGTACGGGTGGCATGTGGAAGTCCGTACCATGTTCCTGTTATGGTGTCGGTTCCATGATCATGTTTTGTTACACGTGGCCAGCCTAAAATACCGTTTTGGGTGTTGGTAACAATAGGCCCGCCGCGGGTATATTCCTGTGCGTTAACGTGTGCAATTGGAACCACCACATTGGCATCGGCAGTTGGTTCGGCAACAATGATGTCGAACGTTGCTGTTTGCATCGTATTGCCCAAAACATAAACTGTCAATTTATCGCCGGTTTTCGCCGACCGGTAAAGTGAATCGGCATGATTTGGATTCAAGTGGTAATTCCATGCGATACCGGGCTTTTTAACCATGTGCCGCATAATGTCGTCGAGACGGCGTGTTCCCCATGGCACGGTAAGTGTTTTCCCGGCAAAATCCACATCAATCACGTCCGATTCCAGGGTATTTTCATCCAGTACATACGCACCGTGGTTGCCTACTGTCCACCACAAGTCACGCCATGAATTGTATCCGCTGGGGCGTTCCACCGGCATCCACTCAGAGTCTTCGGCTCCTACACCACGGGCGTTGGCAAAGTCGAGGTTTCCGGTTTTAACACTGAATTTACGCACGAGCAGAGAGTTTCCGGTTGCTTTGGCAACACCTGCCACATCGTAGCCGTCATTTGAGAAGTTGCGGCCATCATCATCAAATACACCACCAACCTGGTCAATTACCGCAGAGTCTCCTTCTGCAAAGTGGTGTTCAATCATAAAACAGCCACGGCCGGCCCAGGTTTCCCATACCCACTGGTAGTTTTCGCCATACCGTTCACTGGTAGTCACGCTGTCTTTTACCCACGGGTATTCCGGGCTTTTGGGTTCCCTGATATGAATCAGGAAATCAGCCAAATCGTAAATTTCGATTTGTTTTGGCCGCTGGTTGCCTTCAAATCCATCCACGCGTCTTTTGTACATTTCCGGCCCAAAGTCGTATGCGCTGGTTAATACAAATGATTCTCCGGGCTGGAGTACCCTGTCAGGTAACATAAACATCCGGTTACCTTCCGGTACCCAAGGATCGTTCCACACATCGAGAACCGGCTCAGGAATCCACGGACGCATCAGAACAAACTTGAACTCGCTCAGGTTTACGGGTTGATTGCCCATATTGGTGAGTTCCACGTGGTTGTCAGGCTGTCCGTCCATTCGTGCTTCTGAAATAATCAGGCTGCGGTAGGGCTCTTGTGCATAGAGCATGCCGGTTAACATCATCAAAAGAAGTAGAAGTTTTAATTTCATAGTACTTAAAATTTAAATGTGACTAAAAATGTGAATAAAAAACCAATTGTTAATTTTCTGTTATTATTCTGTACAAATATGTATATTATTTGTGACATGCCATTAAATAGTTTCCGTTAAAAATACAATATTTCTTTCAATAATGTAATAAATATTGCATTTTTTGGCACGATTTCCTTTAGTGAAGCCATGAGTTTACAGCATTTAAAAAGGAAATGAAACGTATTTCTTTATTAGTGAAGGATTTGTTTGTGAATTTGGAGGCTATTGAATAATTGCTTTTTCAATGAATCTTTTTTTGCCGGTTTCCAATACAATAAAATAAATACCCGGCGCCAAATCTTCTCCCGGGTTGATATTGATTTTCCCGGTTAAGTAGCTGTTTTTGAGAAGAATTTTTTCCCGTTTTCCATTCAGTGAGAAAACCGATAAATTAACCGGTTCATTAACCTCGTTAAAAACGGAAACTGTTGGCCCCTTTTGCAATGAGTTGTATTCCACTTTAAGCTTTGAACCGGAGTTTTGTTTGCCGGATGATGATCCGGATTTCATTTCGGAAACAACAACAAACTGAGGCGTTTCCGTTAAAGTGAGGTTAATTTTGCTTCCCACTGCCTCTATTTCAACCGTGTCGCCATTTTCATCAAAATTTTTCGGAAGTACGGAATAAGCCTTTTGGGGTGTATATCCCAAATCGAAGGAATAACTGACTGAAATTCCGGAATCTCCGTCGGAACCTGTTTTTCTGGCCCAGAAAACATATATGGCGTCCGACTTAACCGGGTTTTCAAACCGAAAACAATACACCTCATTTTCACCGGTTTTCAGGGCGTAAGCAGGAATATCCTTCAGGGAATAATTTCCCAGTATATTTTGCAGGGTGGCCATATAATAATAAGAAACTTTTTTCCCGTGACCGCTGTTTTTATCGGTAAACAACCCGCTTGACGAGTATTGAAGCACATTCTGACTGTTCCCGTCGGCAGCCATAAACATAAAAGCTTTTTCAAAACCCATTTTCATCAGGATAAAATAAGATCGCAACAGGTAATTAGCCTGCTGTTCGAAGGGCGCCCAGATGTAGGAATGTTTGTTATCGGGCGATTTGTAGGTATCCCAGCCAAATTCTGTAATCCATACCGGCATTTCGGGCAGATTGTTGTTTTTCCATCTGAAAAAGTTTTCGAATCCTTTTTCAAATCCGTATTTTTCATTTTCAGGCGAATAGCCTTTGTTCCGGTCGGTGCAATACATGTGCACATTCAGAATATCAAATGGTATTCTTTCTCCTGAAGCTTTTAACATCCGGGTCAGGTAAGTTGTATCTTCCAGGGCCAATCCGGCAAGAACATGTCTGGCATTCGGGTCAACTGACTTTATTCCCAACAGCGGGTATTGTTCACTTGTTTCCACCCCAAAGCCATCGTGCACGGCGTTGCAGAAAACAGCATAATGTTCGGGCGGCCAAAGTGGTGTTTCCCACCAGTAATCGGGTTCGTTTTCATCTTCGAAATACCGGATATAATTAAGCCCCGAAACTTTATCGGCAGTTTTCAACAGCGAATCGGGCAGTTTTTGCGAACCATAGCGGGCTACCAGTTGGCCCATAAAATCAAGTTTTTCCATATAATCTGCCGCCTGTGAACCATCACCTGAAGTATTCGGAACCGGCGATGAACCTGCCCACTGGGGTTTGTTCAGCACATCAATTAAAACTTCAATTCCCAAATCACGACACGCATCCATAAATTTATTGTGATCGGGCCAGGTGTAATTGTGCGGGGTTGTGGTTATGTTATCCCATTTAAAATAATCGTTTGCTGCTTCGTAATGGGCCCAACTGTGGTATTCCCTTATCCATTTTACTGTTTTCGACAAATCGGTCAGATACCCGTTGTCGTAAGCTGCTACATTAGTGTTTGTTCCAATAAAATCAGACATAGTTCCCGGAATTGGAGATTGGGCAGCAACAATTTTTAAGAATAAAAACGTTGTCAGTAAGAATACGCTACACTTCATAAACAATATATTTAGAATGATAAAAGTAGCCTATTTTCTGCAAATATTTGTCCTCTTTTTCTGATTAAGCCTTTACAATTGATTAACTTTGCATCTGTTTTTAAAAAACTTAAAAGTTTGCAATATGGCATTTGTGACCAAAATACTCGGGAAAATACTCGGGAATAAATCGGAAAGGGATATTAAAGAAATCAATCCTGTTGTGGAATCGGTCAAACAGGAATATAAGCGGGTTATGTCGCTGTCGAATGACGAATTGCGGGATGAAACCGATAAATTGCGCGCTATCATACGGGAGCGGATAAAGCCTGAAGAAGATGAGATTGCCGCACTGAAGGAAAAAGCAGAAGATGCTGAAATACAGGATAGCGAGGAGATTTACAAGCAGATTGACAAACTGGAAGAGACCATAGATGAAAAAATCGAACAGGTTTTAGATGAAATTCTGCCGGTTGCTTTCTCCATAGTTAAGGAAACCGCCCGCCGGTTTTTCGAAAACGAAACGGTTGAAGTTACCGCCAGGGATTACGATAAAGATTTGGCTTCCACACGAGCCAGTATTTCAGTGCAGGGCGAAAAAGCCCTGTGGAAAAACCGCTGGATGGCGGGAGGCAGCGAAATTACCTGGGATATGGTGCATTACGACGTGCAGCTTATTGGCGGCGTTGTACTTCACCAGGGAAAAATTGCCGAGATGGCAACCGGTGAAGGAAAAACCCTTGTGGCCACTTTGCCGGTATTCCTGAATGCCCTTGCCGGGCGCGGGGTGCATTTGGTTACCGTAAACGATTACCTGTCGAAACGCGATGCCGAGTGGATGGGACCCATTTTCGAATTCCACGGGTTAACGGTGGATTGTATAGACAAACACCAGCCCAACTCCGAAGCGCGACGGAAAGCCTACAATGCCGATATTACTTATGGTACCAACAACGAATTCGGTTTCGATTACCTGCGCGACAACATGTCTATTAACCCTGAAGATTTGGTACAGCGCAAACACCACTATGCTATTGTGGATGAGGTGGACTCGGTTTTGATTGACGATGCACGTACGCCGTTGATTATTTCCGGGCCGGTTCCCAAAGGCGAAAACCAGCAGTTTGAAGAACTGAAAGGTTATGTGGAAAAACTGTACAAAGCCCAGCGCGATTTGGTAAACCATATTTTTATCGAAGCAAAACGACTGCTTTCCAAAGAAAACGTTACCGATGAAGAAAGAAAAGAGGGCGGTTTGCTGTTACTCCGTGCACATAAAGGACTTCCCAAAAACAAACCGACAATTAAATTTCTGAGCGAGGAAGGCATGAAAAATCTCATGACGAAAACAGAGAATTTTTACATGCAGGATAACAACAAAAACATGCACATTGTTACCGACCCACTCTTTTTTGTGATTGAAGAAAAACAAAACTCGGTGGAACTTACCGATAAGGGAATTGACCTGATTTCGGAAGGTTTCGAAGACCCTGACTTTTTTGTGATGCCGGATATGGGATCAGTCATGGCTGAATTGGAAAATGCCGGACTGTCACACGAAGAATTGCTGGAGAAGAAAGACAAACTGCTGCAGGACTATGCCGTAAAATCGGAACGGGTGCATACCATCAACCAGTTGCTGAAAGCCTACACCATGTTTGAAAAAGATGTGGAATATGTGGTGATTGACAACAAGGTAAAAATTGTGGACGAGCAAACCGGGCGTATCATGGAAGGGCGCCGGTATTCCGACGGGCTGCACCAGGCCATCGAGGCCAAGGAACGGGTGAAAGTGGAAGCGGCTACTCAAACCTTCGCTACCATTACCCTGCAGAATTATTTCCGCATGTACCACAAACTGGCCGGTATGACAGGAACCGCCGAAACCGAAGCAGGCGAATTCTGGGACATTTATAAACTGGAAGTGGTTGTTATTCCCACCAATCGTCCCATTGTCCGCGACGACAGGGAAGACCTGGTGTATAAAACCAAACGGGAAAAATACAATGCAGTTATCGATGAAATTGTGGAACTGAACAAGGTCGGGAGACCAGTGCTGGTAGGTACCACTTCGGTTGAAATTTCGGAATTACTGAGCCGGATGCTTAAAATTCGCGGAATCAAACATAATGTTCTGAATGCCAAACTGCATGCACGGGAGGCAGAGATTGTTGCGGAAGCAGGTCGTTCCGGCGGTGTTACCATTGCCACCAACATGGCAGGCCGTGGTACCGACATTAAACTTGCACCCGAAGTGAAAAAGGCAGGAGGACTGGCCATTGTGGGTACCGAGCGACACGATTCGCGCCGGGTTGACCGCCAGTTGCGCGGTCGTGCCGGTCGTCAGGGTGACCCCGGTTCGTCGCAGTTTTACGTTTCGCTCGAGGATGATTTAATGCGCCTGTTTGGCTCCGACCGTATTTCGGGCGTAATGGACCGGCTTGGTTTGAAAGAAGGTGAAGTGATTCAGCACTCCATGATTTCCAAATCAATCGAGCGGGCACAGCGGAAGGTGGAGGAAAACAACTTCGGTATTCGTAAGCGGCTGCTGGAATACGACGATGTGATGAACTCGCAGCGCGAGGTGATTTACAAACGCAGAAAACACGCTTTGTTCGGTGAAAGGCTTGATGTTGACCTGCTGAACATGATGTACGACTCGGTGGAAGAGTTGGTGAACGAATATTACGGTACCGATCAGTTCGAGGATTTCAACATGGAATTGCTGCGGCTGTTGTCCATCGAATCGCCGGTTACCCGGGAGGAGTTCAAACAACTTACAATTGATGAAATAACTGAGAGGATTTATCAAAAGATGATCGACGGTTATAACCGTAAAGTGGAATCGATTTCAAAACAGGCATTCCCGGTTATCAAAAATGTATATGAAACCAAATCTCAGGTTTATAAAAATATTGTAGTCCCCATTTCCGACGGAAAGCGGATTTTCCAGATTATCTGCAACCTCGAAAAAGCTTACCTGAATAAGGGCAAGGAGCTGGCGAAATCATACCAAAAACAGGTGGTACTCAATACCATTGACGAAGCCTGGAAAGAACAGCTTCGCGAAATGGACGATCTGAAACAGTCGGTTCAGAATGCCACATACGAGCAGAAAGATCCGCTTTTGATTTACAAGTTCGAGTCGTTCAACTTGTTTAAAATGATGATCAGCAAGGTGAACAAGGATGTGGTAAGCACCTTGATGAAAGGACACATTCCGATTCAGAGTTCCGACCAGGTGCGACAGGCCGAAGAACGAAAACGCACCGATATGAGCCGGTACAGAACCCAAAAATCGGACATGCCCGGAGTGGAAAACCCGATGCAGGGTGCAAATACCCAAACCGGAGGCCCTTCGAGACCGCAACCGGTAAGGGTAGAGAAAAAAGTGGGACGCAACGATCCCTGTCCGTGTGGTAGCGGAAAAAAATTCAAACACTGCCACGGGAGAGGCCAATAAAAAGTTTGCTCAGTTAATCAACCTGACGGCATACGGAATGAATGTCAGCGTTTTATAAATAACAAATAAAAATTATATGATACACCTGTTGAACTTTATCCACTGGAATGCCAATCCCGAGTTATTTAATTTAGGCCCGCTCTCTGTACGCTGGTACGGACTGCTTTTTGCCTCCGGGTTTTTAATCGGCTATTATATCGGCGAAAAAATGCTCAAATCGGAAAATGTACCGCAGAAATGGATTGACTCCCTTTTCTTCTACATTATTATTGCCACCATTGTTGGCGCCCGTTTGGGGCATGTTTTCTTTTACGGCTGGGAGTATTACTCGCAACACCCGGGTGAAATATTTAAAGTTTGGCACGGCGGGCTGGCCAGTCACGGCGGTGCTCTTGGAATCATTATCGCACTTTTGATTCATTCCAAACTGATAACCAAACGGAATGTTTTGTGGACCATCGACCGAATTGTAGTGCCCACCGCACTTGTTGGGGCTTTTATCCGGTTGGGGAACCTGATGAATTCTGAGATTTACGGCATTGAAACCACTTTGCCCTGGGGATTCATTTTTGAACGCAATGGTGAAACGGTTGCAAAACATCCTACCCAAATTTATGAAGCACTGGCCTATTTTATTTCTTTCGGAATACTGATGTATATGTATTGGCGTACCCGCTCCAAAAACAAGGAGGGAATGCTGACAGGTGTGTTTTTTATCCTGATTTTTGCCGCCCGGTTTCTCATCGAGTTTATAAAGGAAGACCAGGAAGTTTTTGAAGCAACAATGTCTCTAAATATGGGGCAGTGGCTGAGTGTGCCGTTTGTTTTGGCCGGAATATTTTTAGTTGTACGAGCCTTAAAATTACCTGAGAAAGAATATAAAAAACCAGTCTGAATGTATTTTCAATGAATAAAATACGCAACATTTTATTCCTGACAACTGCAATCTCCATGTTGTGTGTGGTAATTTTTTCCTGCTCAACTGCAAAAGAATCTGAAACTTTTTATCATCCGGCCGATTTCGAACCGTCTGCCTCAACCTGCTTTGTATGGACTACCGATTTTTATGAAATCGTTCCAAAACTTGCCGGAATCATTTCTCAAAAAGACAAGGTTACACTTTTTGTAAAAGAAAATGCTGACCAGACGAATATTAAAATGATTCTTGAAAAATACGAAAGTAACCCTGAGAACATTGATTTTGTTTCGTTGAACTGGATACCTGCAAATGCCTGGCTTAGGGATTTTGGCCCGGTGTATCTGGTGAGCAACAGGGGAAAAAAGAAACTGGTCAATTTTTTGTATTTCAGGAGCCGGCTAAAATTTGTTGATCAGATAGCCGAAAAGCAAAAAATTCCACTGACTCAAATTCCGCTAAACAGCACCGGAGGCTCGCGGGAGGTAAACGGGAAAGGTACAGCCATTCTTGTTGAATCGCATGAGTTGACGGAGAATAAGCCAAAAACAAAAGAGGTGATTGAGGCTGAATTAAAAAACGCCCTTCATCTGAAAAAGATTATCTGGCTTAAACAGGGCATTCCGCAGGATGACGGCCAGTTTACCGGGCCAATTTATCAAGACATTTATCCAAATGGCGTTAACGGACATGTGGACGAATTTTGCCGTTTTGCCGATGCACAAACTGTTTTAATCAGCAGAGTTTCAGAGGAAGAGGCCGGTTTGCATCCTATTTTGGCAGAAGCAAAAAAGCGGCTCGACGAAAATTACCGGATTCTTTTGGAATCAACCGATCAGGATGGAAATAAACTTAACGTGATACAGGTTCCTTACGCCCCATTGTTACTATTTGAACAACGCACCCCGCAAGGAAATAGAAAAACGGCGGCAGTTACCAGCTACATGAATTTTATTGTTACCAATTCGCTGGTTATCCTGCCATCTTATGTTGATGTTGCAGATGATTCAAACCGCGAAGCATTTCAGGCCAAAGAAAATGAAGTGATCCGAATATTTCAGAAAGTTTTTCCCTCAAAAGAGATTATTCCGGTTTCGGCCTATGATTTAAACCGGTTCAGTGGCGGATTTCACTGCATCAGCATTAATGAACCATTGGGTGGCGAGGTTTCCAAACCGCGCATTCCATAAAAGGAGGATTAGACAAATCAGCGGAATGTTGTACGCAGAAAAATCCACGATATCAATAATGAGTAAATCAGAATTCGCTCCACCCATCAGTTGAAAATCCTCAGCCCGATAAAAAACGTCCGCGGTTTTGCCGGCCCGTAAATGTAGGCGCTGTCACGGTTTTTGCCGGTATCGAAATCGTTCTGGAAATGATTCAACATGTTGCTGATTCCCCCAAACAGTTCTATGGATGAGTCGAGACGGCGCATGTTAAAAATATAACCCAGTTTCAGGTTCATTTCCATAAATTCAGGCGATTTGAACAGCACATCCTGCTCAGGTGTGCCCGGGTCTCCGGCTAGTCCGTAATGCGGCACCAGCATGGAGCCGGTGTAAATGCCCGACAACGCCGCACTGAAACGGTTTCCCGGAGTCCAGGTGACGGTGTAATAACCGTATGTATCCGGAGTCCTCAGGTATTCCTTTACTCCCGGCAGTTGTTCCGACCATTCAACCTGTTCTTCGTACTGGCTTTTTTGCCATGTGATGCCTGCCTCTATCTGAAAATTACGGTTGTAATTGGCCCGTGCTTCAAAGGTAGCGCCATACACATTGCTCAAACCGCCGTTACGTTTTTCCATGAGAGAATTACCCTCGGTGTCTCTGCCCACTTCTTCCAAAATAAAAGCATCGTTTAGCCTGGTGTAAAAACCTTCGAGGGTAAATCCGTAAATGTGTTTTTCTGTGGGTTTATCCCAGTTCATGGATGCGCTCAGACTTTGTGAGCGTTCTTCTTTCAGATCATCCGCAAGGCTGATGGTTTGAATACCACCACCGGAAAAAGCAATGTGCATATCGGCATCGAATGCCTGCGGCGCGCGGAAACCGGTTGACCACGATGCGCGAAGCTGCGTATTTAAGTCAGGTTTAAAAAGCAGCGAAACCCGCGGATTTACAATAAGGTTGTCAACGAAGTTGTGTTTGTCGGCCCTTATTCCCGCCAGCAAAGTTGTTTTCCGGGTAATTTCCCAGTCGCTTTGAACAAAAGCACCAATATTTCTCGAATTCTGATCAATTAAATAATCGTACGCTTCAATTACATCGTAAACATCATCCACTACATACTCCGTTCCGAATGTGAATGTGTTGTTCCCCTTTATAAAATCCAGTACTGTATGGTTCAGTTGGGCTCCAACCTGCAAGGTATAATTTTTTGAGTTGCCGTAGGGCGGATTGTTGTTGTATTCCTGCAATTCTGCCGGATCATCAGGAGCAATCCCGGTAAAATGTTTTCTTTTGGCGTATTGTCCGGCAGTGTACAAAACAAACGATGTACGATAATCTTCACTGGTGATTTCATAATCGGCGCCTCCCATTAACACATCGTGGGTGCGCTCTTCCGACTGCCGGGCAAGAAATGCAGGACCATCCACCATTTCACCACCATACCGGTATTCGTGCATGCTCGAAAAATTAAACTGAAGCTCCTGTTTGGCATCCAGTTTAAAAAAAGAATTTAAACCGAACGAGTTGTTTGACAGAGCGGGCATTTCAGAAAAATTATCTCCGTTATGATCGTATAAATCGCGCTGGCGGTGAGAAGTATAAAGTGCAACTCCTGCATTTCGTCTTTGCGAAAGTGCAGTGAGTGTGCCATTCAGGTTAAAATCGGCCGCCCCGCCTTCAATTACGGAATTGTTGGAAGTTATTTCATACGAATTTCGTTGTGGCATCCGTGTAATTATATTAACTGTTCCGCCAATGGCGCTCGAACCATAAAGAGCCGACGCTCCGCCGCGAACCACTTCGATGCGTTCAACCATTTCCGAAGGCAATTGCTCCAGCCCGTAAAGCCCGGTTAACGGACTAAAAACCGCCCTGTTGTTTACAAGTATCTGGCTGTATGCACCCCCGAGTCCGTTCATACGCAATTGCGTGTAATTGCACGTCTGGCAATCCACTTCCATGCGCAACCCGGGCTGAAAATTCAAGGCTTCCGAAACGGTTTGTGCGGCCACACTTTTTATGGTTTTCGAATCGAGTACATTAACAATAACCGCACTTTCGGTTTGGCGTTTAAACGTTTTGGTGCCTGTAATAACTACCTCGCCCACACGCAGAACATCTTCCTCCAGTTCAAAATTAACCTCAATGGTTTCACCGGCCTTCAGTGTGACCGGTTTTTTTTGAATTTTGTAGCCTACCATTCTGGCTACCAAAACAAATTCACCTTCGGGTAAATCCACCATCATGTAGTGTCCGGTAACATCGGTGGTTGTTCCGTAATTTGTGTCCTCAAGATAAATATTTACAAAAGGAATATGCTCACCTCTTGAAACCACGTGGCCTATGATTACGGCATCTGTATTATCGAGTGCAAAAGAATGAACAATTAACACTGAAAAAATTGCTGTGATTAAGATTTTGCCAATCTTCATTTTATTAATTTTTTTGTTTGCAGCAAAAATATAAAAATTTATTTAGAAACATTCTAAATAGGAATTTGTTTCCGAATTATTACCTTTGCAGCGAAAATGGTTTATTACAAAAGGGAATCCGGTGAAAAACCGGAGCTGTACCCGCAGCTGTAAGCCTTTCATGTTGACGGCAACCTTTGCCACTGTTCCGTTCCGGTAACTATCGGGAGCGGGACGGGAAGGCAGCCGACAATTGGGGCAAGCCAGAAGACCTGCCATTTTCAAAAATGCTTTCGGGAATAAAAGCGACGGTTTCATTACCTGACGTTTTATTTCCCCGTGTTCAGTTTAAAAACAAAGGGGAATGAAAAAAATTACGATTTTATCCGTATTCGTACTCTTAGGGCTGGTTTGCCTTGCGCAAAATTCTGCCTCAAAACTGTGGGAATTCCGCCCTGCACCGGGTCAGCACATCAATATCGAAAATATTGGAACTCCGCAGGCCGCTCAAAGAATGACTGAAAACTTCAGCAGTCTGGTATCACTGGGTAGTTTTGGCGGTTATTTAATTTTGGGATTTGAAGAAGCCTGCATCAATCATCCGGATAATCCTTACGGGATTGATTTTACCCTTTTCGGGAACGCCTTTACAGGTTCATCGGAACCCGGCGTGGTTTGGGTGATGCAGGATGAAAACCAAAACGGCCTGCCCGACGATACCTGGTACGAGATTGCAGGCAGCCACCATTTTCATCCAAAAACGGTTCAGAATTACGAAGTTACGTATTTTAAAACCGATAGCCGGGATGTTTTTTGGAGAGACAATTCAGGAGAAACAGGCCGGATAACAGCAAACAGTTTTAACCTTCAGGAATATTATCCAACACAACAATATTTTCCGCAATACCCCAGCGATTCGGTAACTTTTCGGGGAACACTGCTCACAACCGAAATCAATTTTACCAACAACCAGGAAATAACAGTGAAACCGCCGGCTTTCGGTTATGCCGACAGCCATCCGCACAGACAGGGGATTGACTTGTCTGTTCCTGATAATCCTTACACAAAAGAAATTGAAGGAGCCGGTGGCGACCCCATCGACATTTCGTGGGCAGTCGATTCTCTGGGGAATTATGTGGAACTGGATTCCATCCATTTTGTGAAAATTGTTTCGGGCAGTCTGGTCAGCGCCGGCTGGCTGGGCGAAATTTCCACCGATGTGGCCTGGGTGGAAGCAGTAAAACCTAATCCGGCCATTTCGGGGAAAGAAAATCTCCTGGTGGTTTATTCCCATCCATCAAAAATTGTGGTTGGAAATTCGATTCAGCTTGAAGCTGTTTATTTCGAAAAAGGCAGAAAATCGGAAACAGTTATTTCTTTTTCTTCTCAGAATGAAGAGATTCTTAAAACGGAAAACAGCGGGTGGTTAAACGCATATACAACAGGTGAAGCCGAAATTCGGATTTCTGCCAAAACCGAAATTGAAACAGTAACACTAAAAGTGGTTAAACCGGAAACCATCCGGCTTTTCTCTGATTTTTCATCGGTTTATCCTGGCGATACGCTGGAATTGGCTGCACAGGTTTTTGATAACGAACAGGAAAAACTGGAAATTCCGGTGCGGTTCACCTCTTCAAATCCGGCTGTTGGAGAAATTATGGAAAGGGACGGACAAACTTTTTTCGTGGCCCTGCAGTCAGGTGAAACAATTTTAACTTTTTTGGTGGAAGGTTTTGAGGTTGAAAGTCAGGTTACTGTAAAAGTGCTTTCTCCCGATGATAAAATCCGGATCTACTTTACCCTGAAATCCGAAGACGAGAACCTGTTGCCGTTTCAATGGATTGAAGTTGGAATGGGCGATTTAAACGCTTTTGTGGAAAACCGGCAAAAGGATTACTCAGGAATAGAAAAACCAACCCTTTTTCACGCTCTGGCGGCAGGTTTGCAAAAAGCAAATGTGCCTTTTGTTTTCAGAGACGATGATGCAGCCGGTGGAAAAGTCTATTTACATTCCGTTGAAAGTGAAGGATGGTTTTACAATGCATGGGGCGGAAAAACCGAGCCGGAAGCCTTTGCGCATGCATGGATTGCCCGGATGAACAATGAACCTTTTTTGAATGATTTCGATAAAAAAGAGATTTCTGCCGGAGACACGGTGGCTTTGTACCATGTTTCCAAAATTACCGAACCTTGGATTTATTCCCGGTTGTTGGCCGGTTCCGACTCAGCGTCGGCAGGTGATGAAGTTGAAGTTCATTTGAGCCAAACCGAATGCAGCTTTTCCAACGGCAAAGTTATGGAAACTGATTTTGTGCCGGTTGCCAATGCTGAAATTTTTGCCGGAAATATGTATTACACGGACAATAGCGGAAAAGCTGTTTTTACTCTTGAATCCGAACCACCGCTGGTAATTTCGTCTGGTGTTGACGCCGTTTTGATTTCCCAAAAAATAATCACGGGGATATCACCAGTAGCAAATCAAGCTTTTCGGGTCTATCCCAATCCGGTTGAAAGTGAATTGATTGTTGAAGGTCTTCAAAATGGAGGGGGTTTTATATCCGTATTAAAACTATTTACATCCGGCGGACAAATGGTGTTTGAAAAAGAGATTAACCCGAATTTGCAGCGGCTTAGTCTGACTGGTTTGCCAACAGGAATTTATTACCTGAAGTTGGTTCAGGGCACAAAAACAGAAACGCACAAAATCATCAAAAAATGAAGCAGTTGAGATTTTTGTTGTGTGGTTTGTTACTGTTGGTTTGCGGATTTGCCGCTGGACAGAGTTTGTCCGATACGGTGCGGATTAAAGAAATTCAGGTGCTGGCCAAACGCAAAGTGGAAGAAGCCGGCCTCAAAATTACGCGGCCCGATTCGCTGCAACTGGTTTCCTTTCTCACCGCCGATCTTTCGGAACTGCTTTCGGATTATTCGCCGGTGTTTATCAAATCGTATGGCCGGGGTTCGTCGGCAACGGCCAGTTTTCGGGGAACGGCAGCCTCACATACGCAGGTGCTTTGGAACGGCATGAATCTGAACTCGCCCATGCGCGGAATGGCCGATTTGTCGCTGCTGCCCGTGTTTTTTACCGACGAGGTTTATCTGCTGCACGGGGGAAGTTCCATGACCAAAGGAAGCGGTGGTTTGGGCGGCAGTATTCATCTTGAAAATTCACCTGACTGGGGTTCTGCGTTTAAACTGGAAGGTTTGGCTGAAACCGGCTCTTTTCATTCGCGAAAAGGATTTTTAAAAATGCAGTTTGGAGGCAGGCAGTTTCAATCCTCTACGCGGGTGTTTTACGATGGCTCCGAAAATGATTTTCCGTTTTACAATTCGGGCGTGATTCCCAAAAGGACGGACACGCTGAAAAATGCGGAGTATTGGAAAGCCGGAATCCTGCAGGAATTTTACCTGCGGCATGTAAACGACCAGGTTTCCAGTCTGCGGTTGTGGTTTCAGAAAAGCGACCGGAACCTGCCGCAACTGATGTCGTACCAGGGAAGCCAGCGCGAGGAGTACCAAAAGGATGAACAGTTCAGGGCACAGTACGACTGGAAAAAATATTCCGACGGCTTGAACTACCAGTTTTTTACAGGGTTGAACACTACCCGGCTTAACTATTACCGGGCAACTCCGGCTTTTGGTTTTGTAAACGAGGACTCGCGAAGTGCCGAAACCGGTTGGATGAATCACCTGCGTATTTTCAGAAAGTTTGATGAAAAAATGTGGGCAACGGTCAGCCTCGACGCCAATTACCATCAGGTAAAAGCGACCGACAACCAGACTGGCAGTGGTTACAAAAAAGACCGCATGGAAACCAGCCTCTTGCTCAATCTGCATTTTAAACCATCGAACCGGTTTGCCGCGTTCGTTTTGTTGCGTTCCGAGAATTACGACAAAAAGGTGGTTCCGCTGATACCGTCGGCAGGGGTTGAGTGGCAGATTTCACGAAACCTGCCGGTGATTTTGCGCTCCAACCTGGCGCGGAATTACCACAAACCTTCGCTAAATGATTTGTACTGGCTTCCGGGCGGAAACCCAAATCTGCAACCCGAAGACGGTTATACCGGCGAACTTTCTCTGGCTGGCGATTTTGTATTCGGACAAATGGTTTTCAGGAATGAGCTGACCGGCTTTTTGTCGAAAATTGAAAACTGGATAGTGTGGCAACCTTCGGCCAGCGGCGCTTATTTCTGGGAAGCCGGTAATGTGAAAGATGTTTTATCGCACGGAGCTGAATATCAGTTTAATGCTGCACTCGACTGGAAAAAATTCAGGTTTCGTTCAGGCGGAAATTATGCATTCACGGCAACCTCAAATCTGGACGCTGTTCGTTCGGTGGACGAATCGCGGGGAAAACAACTGGTTTACATTCCGAAACACAAAGGTGGGTTTTATTTCAGCACCACCTGGCGAAATTTTACTCTGAAGTATGATTTCAGCGGGGTGGGGAAGCGGTTCACCAAATCAAGTAACCGGGAATCGCCTTTCGAACAGGTACTCAATCCTTATTTTCTGAGCAAAATTGCGGTGGACAAAAAGGTAGATTTGAATGACGTTTCATTCAATATGAAATTTACCGTTGACAATCTGTTCGGCCAGAATTACCAAAGCATTTTATGGCGGGCTATGCCGGGACGGTTTTACACTTTTTCGGTGGCATTAAAATACAGGAAATCATGAAGCAATTTCTGAAAATAACATTTCTCTTTATGTTGGTTTGGTCGTGTACCGACGAGCCGGTGGAAACCATCTTTTTCGACCTCGATACCGAAAACGGCATTTTCATTGCCTGCGAAGGAAATTTTATGTACGGAAACGGTTCGCTTTCGTTCTATCATCCCGAAAAAAAAGAGGTGACCAACCACTTGTTTCAGTCGCGGAACAATGCCCCGCTGGGCGATGTGGTTCAGTCGCTGGCCCGAAATGGAAATTCGCTGTTTATTGTGGTGAACAACTCAGGGAAAATTGTAGTTTCCGATTCCCGAACGATTGAATTTCAGAGAAATATAACCGGCCTGGTCTCTCCTCGTTACATTCATTTTATTTCAGATGAAAAAGCATACATCTCCGATTTATATGCCGGTCACATCACCATTTTTAACCCTGAAACGTTGGAAATTAACGGAACAATTGATTTGGAGGAGCATACTTCGGAACAGATGATTCAGGTTGGAAAATATGTTTTTGTTTCCCATTGGGTGAACGGGGAGCACATTCTGGTGATTGACTCTGAAACCGATCAACTGATTGACAAAATGAAAGTTCCGGCGCAACCCAAAGACTTGCGGGTGGATAAAAACGGGAAAATCTGGGCACTTTGCGGCGGCAGTTATGACAATATGCCGGTTGAGGAACAACCTTCGGCTTTGGTTCGGATCGATCCGGCAACACGCACCATGGAACAGATTTATCGGTTCAGCGAAGGCATGTTTTCGTCGGGTTTGGAAATGAGCGCAGCCGGCGATTCGCTTTATTACCTGAACAAAGGCATTTTCAAAATGGCCGTAAACAGCCGTCACCTTCCCGATTCGGCTTTCATCACTGAAAATGAAAAACTGTTTTACCACCTTGCTGTTGATTCACGTAGTGGTGAAATTTATGTTGCCGACGCCATCGATTACACCCAGGATGCAGTGGTTTACCGCTATTCGCAAGGTGGTATGCTAATAGATTCGTTTAAAACGGGCATAAATCCTTCGGATTTTCTGTTCCATTAAAAAATGATTGTTTCACAACAAAAAAATTTTACAATGAAGAATTTTTACCTGATTGCGGGCCTGTGGGCAGCCCTGTTTACTGCAAATGCCCAGCACATTGCAACATTTGATGATGTGGAGTTGGAAGCCGGTTCGTTTTACAACGGTTCCGATGGTTCCGGCGGATTTTACAGTGGCGGGTTCTGGTTTCCGAACGAATACAATGCCGATTGGGGAAGCTGGAGCGGTTTTTCAGTTTCAAACTTGAAGGACTCCTCAACGGCTGGTTGGCAAAACCAGTACAGCGCCATAACAGCCGGTGGAGTAAATAATTCAAAGAATTATGCCGTGGTTTTTGGTTCGGGAGGGTTGCGAATGGAACTTGAAAACCCGGCTGAAATTTCCGGTTTTTTTGTGACCAATTCAACCTATACCTGCCTGACTATGCGCGATGGAGATGCCTTTTCAAAAAAATTCGGCGGTGAAAACGGAACTGATCCTGATTATTTCAAACTATCTGTTTCCGGGATTGACATCAGGGGAAATGAAACGGCAAAAGCTGAATTTTTTCTGGCCGATTTCAGATTCGAAAACTCTGACGAGGATTACATTGTGAATACCTGGGAGTGGGTTGATTTGAAATCACTCGGTGTGGTTGCAGAATTAAATTTTAGTCTGGAATCTACTGATATGGGCGATTGGGGAATGAACACACCGGCCTATTTTTGTTTGGACGATTTTAACGGAACGGACCCGGAATTACCTGAAATTTTGGCCGAAGGCGGAATGGAAGATTTGGATTTGAAAGAAGAAAGTTTTTATAACGGATCTGATGAAAAGGGTTTTTTTACAAGCGGTGGATTTAATTTTAAAAACAGTTACAATGCTGATTGGGGAGCCTGGAGCGGTTTTGCCGCCTCGTCAGTAACTGATATTCAAAATTCGGGTTTTGGAAGCCAGTACAGCGCCATTCCTGGCAAAGGAGCATTGGAAAGCGCTGCTTATGCAGTTTCTTATGTTTCGGGCTATTCCGAAATTGAATTCGAATCTGCTGCCATTTCAGGTTTATACGTTACCAATTCTACCTATTCCTACTGGTCGATGAAATACGGCGACGGTTTTTCAAAAAAATTTGGCGGCGAAACCGGAAATGATCCCGACTGGTTTAAACTGACCATTGCCGGAATTTCAGAAAATGGCGACACAACCGGCATGCTGGATTATTACCTGGCAGATTACCGATTTGAAAACAACCAGGAAGATTACATTCTTGATTCCTGGGAATGGATTGATTTTACTTCATTTGGTGAAATTTCAGCTTTACGGTTCAGTTTGTCGTCTTCCGATGTGGGGGCATGGGGAATGAATACCCCGGCCTATTTTTGTATCGATAGGGTTAATCACCAGGATTTGCCGCCGGTTATTAAGGAGCCGGTAGCAACCATTACCAATGATTTTACTTCCAGTGAAGTTTTTTATGTGGATTTGGATTCTGTTTTTACTGATCCGGACAATCCTGATTCTGAAATTCAGATTAAACTTGAATTTATTGATAATCCGGCTCTGCTTAAAGGTTCGTTGGTAAAAGGAGGGAAACCGGGTGAACCTGAAAAAACAATGCTGGCTTTGAATGTAACTTCAGGAAAAACAGGCGAAGCTGTTGTCACCATTTCAGGCACCTCAAACGGAAAAAAAGTATGGCATTCTTTTAGGGTCATTTTTTCCGCTCCGGTTTCCGTTCCCGTTACAGAAAAATGGGATGAAGTGAATATTTTCCCAAATCCCGTGGCTGATGTTCTTACGGTAACAAATATTCCGCAATCTGCAGAAAAAATAGTTATTATTGATTCGCGCGGTGTTCAGGTTATCCAACAGAATTTAAACCGGCATGAGCAGTTTACTTTTTACGGTCTAAAAAGCTTTCCGTCAGGTATTTATATTTTAAGGATAACTGCTGGCAGCGAAATAATTTCCCGCAAGGTTTTAAAAAAGTGAATGATTTTTGAAAAGTACCAATCTTTTTGTTTGAAATTTTGTTTAAAACTACATAAAAAGACTCAAAGGTATTTTGTTCTGTCCGGTAAAAACAGTTAATTTGCAGTTTATTTAAAAAAACAAGAAATTATGCTGGAGATATCAAAACATTCAATGGTTACTTTAACCTACGATTTACGAATTGACGATGACCAGGGAGAGGTTATTGAACAGGCAACTGCTGAGAAACCATTGCAATTCCTTTATGGTGCAGGAGCAATGCTGCCAAAGTTTGAATCGCATTTGGCCGGACTCAGGCAGGGAGAGCCTTTTACCATTCGGTTATCGAAAAATGATGCGTATGGTGATGTAAATCAGGATGCCATTGTGGAACTGCCTAAGCACGTTTTTTTGGTTGACGGTAAATTCGACGATGAACTTATTGCAATCGGAAATTCCGTTCCTATGATGAGCAGTAACGGGCAACGCCTGAATGGGCTGGTTCTGGAGATAGACGACGAAACAGTTAAAATGGACTTTAACCATCCACTGGCAGGTGAAGATCTTTATTTTGCCGGAAAAGTTCTCGAAGTTCGCGAGCCTTCTGATGAAGAACTGGCTCAGATTCTTTCAGGAGGTGGTTGCGGCTGTGGCAGCGGAGGTTGCGGCGATGACAGTTGCGGCCCCGGCGATCACGACCATAATCATGGCGGATGCGGATGTGGTTGTTAAAATTGATTTTGATTATTGGTTCAAAATAATTAATTTAACCCCGTTTTCTTGCTGAATATCAAAGGAAACGGGGTTTTTTACACTATGAATACATTTGGGAAAATATTTCGGCTGACATCTTTTGGAGAATCTCACGGACGGGGGATCGGCGGTATAATTGACGGTTGTCCTGCCGGGCTCGAACTTGACATCGGGCTTATTCAGAATGATTTGTCCCGTCGCAGACCCGGTCAGTCGAAAATTACCACCCAGCGTAAGGAACCCGACCAGGTTGAATTTCTTTCCGGTGTGTTTGAGGGAAAAACTCAGGGTACACCCATTGCATTTGCCATCTGGAACAAAGATCAGCACTCGGGCGACTACAACGATTTAAAAGATGTTTACCGGCCTTCTCATGCGGATTATACCTACATAAAAAAATACGGAACCCGGGACCACCGGGGCGGAGGACGTTCTTCGGCCCGTGAAACCATTGCCCGTGTGGTGGCTGGCGGTATTGCCAAACAAATTTTGACCAAACCGGGTGTTTCCATACAGGCTTTTGTTTCGCAGGTTGGCGAAATAAAACTGCAGAAACCTTACACTGATTTGGATATTTCCAAAACTGAAGACAGCCTGGTGCGTTGTCCTGATAAAAAAACTGCCGGACAAATGATTGCGCGTATTGAAGCTGCTGCCAAAGATCGTGACACAGTGGGCGGTGTAATCACTTGTGTTATCCAGGGAGTTCCTGCCGGTTGGGGCGAACCGGTTTTTAATAAACTTCATGCCGACCTTGGTTTTGCCATGCTGGGAATAAACGCTGTGAAAGGATTTGAGTACGGTTCCGGTTTTGAGGGAACAAAACTTTCCGGTTCGCAACATAACGATGTATTTATTCAAACTGAAAAAGGTATTAGAACAAAAACCAACCATTCCGGCGGCATTCAGGGAGGTATTTCCAACGGAGAAGACATTTATTTCAACGTGGCGTTTAAACCCATTGCAACACTGCTGAAAGAACAACATACTGTAGATAAAAACAGCAACGAAACAACTATTAATCCAAAAGGAAGGCACGACCCGTGCGTTTTGCCCCGCGCAGTGCCCATTGTGGAAGCCATGGCCGCCCTGGTACTGGCTGATCATTATTTATTAAGTAAACTTAATTCGATTTAACATGCCCAGAAGAAAAAGAAACAGAAGAATTCAGGTGCCCCCTGTAATTAAAGGTATGTCGGTTTATGGCGTTCGCGGCCGTAAATCTAACGAAGTCATTCTTCGGCTCGAAGAATACGAGGCCATACGGCTGCTCGATTACCAGAACCTTACACAGGAACAGGCTGCTGTGCACATGGATGTTTCCAGGCCCACGCTGACCCGTATTTACGAAGAGGCCCGAAATAAAGTGGCAACTGCTTTTGTAGAAGGACGCGACATCATTTTCAGGGGTGGAGACATCTATTTTGATGAAAACTGGTATAAATGCAATTCATGTCAGGCAAGTTTTAACGATTACAACGACAAAAATCCGAAATGCCCGGTTTGCAGTTCAGACGATGTAATTACACTGAATGAGTTTTATTCGAAGTAAATTTCGGAACATTTGTTCGTAGAAAAAAATGGGATTTGAAAAATCATTGTCCCAAAAAAAGCCACCGGGTCATTACCCGGTGGCATCCATCTAAGTTGTGATAAAACCAGAGCCCATTGCACTTCGTGATACAAGTTATGAAATTTGTGCCACCTGACAATGGGCATTTTTCTAATTCTTTCTTCAAATAATCTTATTTTCAATAGTCTTTTTTGATTTTTTAACCATATAAAATCATAAGGTAAATTTTATATTTGCGGCTTTATTGTTTGGAAACCGGAATTACAGGTCATCATTTTTGAAGACGTTTTTTTCGGAAAATATTAAAACCGGAGTTGATGAAAGTACGCAAGTTATTACGAATTTTACACCGCGATTTGGGTTATTTTATTGTAGGCATGACCATTGTCTATTCCCTCTCAGGAATTTTTTTAAACCACCGGCATGATTTTAATCCCGATTACAGGATTTTCTTTTTTGATTTTCAAACTGAAATAGGACCGGAAACCAATGTAACGGAACATTTGCTGAGAAATGTTTTGGCAGAACTTGACAGAGATGTCGTTTTTAAAAAACATTACATTACAAATCAGGGGAATATCAAAATTTTTATTGAAAACGGCGAAGTGGTAATTAACCCGGAAACAGGAGCGGGCGCAATGAATTACCTGCAAAGACGTCCAATAATTTTTGAGATGAACAAGCTGCATAAGGCAACAATCGGCACTCTTTGGAAATGGGTGAGCGACGCAATGGCCGTAATTCTGCTTTTTGTTGCTGTTTCAGGTTTGTTCATTTTGAAAGGGAAACGCGGTTTTGGTCGCTGGGGTTGGTGGTGGACAATTGCCGGATTCGCTGTGCCATTATTCTTTGCTTTGATGTATATTTGAATTTTGAAAAACTAAAATATAGGGAAAATGAAACGAATTATTCTTTACACTTTTATTGCAGCACTTTTTTTCAGTTGTGGAAATCAGCAGAGTAAAAGTACTTCTGAAGATGCAGAAAAATCTGCAATAGTTTATTCGGTGGATGAACTTTATGCAAATGCTGTTGATTTGGTTGGCAGGGAAGTAACCATAAAAGGAACTGTGATGCACGTTTGCAAGCAGGGAGGAGGCCGTTGTTTTTTAATGGGAAGCAACGAGGATTTTAACATTCGGGTAGAAGCCGGAGAGAAAATAGGTGCGTTTAGCCAGGAACAAATGGGCAGCGACCTCACCATTACCGGTATTTTTAAGGAGGTAAAAACTGAAGCCGATGCGCACAACCCGGCCCGCGAACATGGAGAAGAAGAACATGATCACGATCATGATGAAGATGCAGAAGAGGCACACCGCATCATTGCCGAAGCGCAGGAAAAAGCTGAAGTAGTTTATTTTATGGAAGGTTTGACTATTGTAAAGGAAGAAATTTAAATTAGATATTGGAGGACATCCGTAAAATCATCCACATCGACATGGATGCCTTTTATGCATCGGTGGAGCAACTCGACAACCCGGAGTTGAAAGGCAAACCGGTTGCTGTTGGTGGTTCGCGGGAACGGGGCGTGGTGGCTGCGGCCAGCTACGAAGCCCGGAAGTTTGGGGTACGATCGGCGTTGTCGTCGAAAGTGGCCAAACGTAAATGCCCGGATTTGATTTTTGTGAAACCCCGCTTTACCCGCTACAAGGAAATTTCAAACCAAATCAGGGAAATATTTTTTGAATATACCGATTTAGTGGAACCCCTCTCGCTCGACGAGGCATACCTGGATGTAACATACGCCAAAAAAGGAAAACCTTCGGCTACGCTCATTGCGCAGGAAATCAGAAAACGAATTTTAGGCGAGACCAAACTCACCGCTTCTGCCGGTGTTTCCTACAACAAATTTCTGGCTAAAGTGGCCTCCGACGTGAATAAACCCAACGGAATTTTTGTTATCACACCCGAAAAAGCACAGGAGTTTATCGACAACCTTGAAGTCCGCAAATTTTTTGGCATTGGAAAAGTGACTGCTGAAAAACTAAACAAAATGGGAATCTGGTTTGGCCGCGATCTGAAACAAATAGACCGTTTTGAAATGGTTCGGCTTTTTGGGAAATCGGGTAGTTATTACTATGAAATTTGCAGAGGAATTGACCACCGTTCGGTAGAACCATCCCGCGAACGAAAATCGGTTGGCGCCGAACAAACGTTTTCTACCGACCTTTTCCTGGAAAATGAGCTTCAATCGGAATTGTTTCAAATTGCAGATATCCTATGGGAGCGTTACGAACGGTCGAATGCCAAAGCCAAAACCTTAACCCTGAAATACAAGTATTCCGACTTTGAA
The DNA here is from genome assembly GCA_041686935.1 of Mariniphaga sp. Classification (GTDB taxonomy): domain Bacteria; phylum Bacteroidota; class Bacteroidia; order Bacteroidales; family Prolixibacteraceae; genus Mariniphaga. Next base: position 139,390 of record JAWLCW010000005.1, read on the forward strand.
CAGCACACCCGCAGCAAAACCAATCCCGGCGGCTGGTTTTCAACCAAAAATGAACTGGAAGCAGAAGCAAAAGGGTTGCTTCATTCCGAAAAGTTTACCAAAGGAATCCGTCTTCTGGGATTAACCTTTTCCAATTTTCAGCACGAGGAGAGAAAGGAACCTGTGCAACTTACCATTGATTTTTAGATGGTTGTATCGGGTCCAGCGGATTCCAATCCGCTGATTTGGGTTAAACTGATGTAGCGGATTTCCTGCCCGACTTTGTCTTTCAGGCGGGCGATTCGCTGATTAAATAAATGAGCGATTCGGAGATCGCTCCACCCGTAGCACCCGAAATGCCAGGAACTTATTCTGGTCTCTTTTGGTTCTTTATTTTCCTTTTGACAGGCCCGGGTTAAAAACAGTCAAACGGGAATTGAATGCGTTAAAAAAGCTTTTCAAAAAACATTATATTTGTAAAAAAGTTGATATGAAAACATTCGCATTTCGGTTTGATGATATTGTGGATAAAATTTACAGTTTACCCATGGAAGAAAAAGTAGAATTAAAAAATTTGTTAGAAAATAACATTGCCGAATCAAGAAGAAATGAAATAGCTTCTAACTACGCAAAGACCCGGGTAGAGGAGAAATCAGGTAAATTGGAATCTTCTTCAGATATCAATGAATTAAAAAATATGCTCTGATGGAAGTTTCGTTTGGCGAATCTTTTAAAAAAGCATTCAGAAAAAGAACCAAAGACCCGGTTTTAGAAAAGGAGTTTTGGTATAGGTTGGAATTGTTTATTAAATAAAGAGAACACCATAATTTCTTCTTATTTTCAAAAATTGCTAACAATGAAAAAACTAAAACGATACCTGCTGATTCTCCTGCTGATTTTGGTGGCGGGATACCTGCTGGGACCAAAACCTCCCAAACCGGAGCTGGACAAGAATCTTCCGTCATTGTCGGCAAGTATGAGAAATATGGAAACTTACATTGCTGAAAAAGAGGCGGAATTTAGTGTTAGGTCCGATAATGAATCGCGGATAGTTTGGGCAAACGATTCGCTAAAGAATAGAACAGATTACTGTTTGCTGTATCTGCACGGCTTTTCAGCTTCGTGGTACGAAGGGTACCCGGCAAATGTGGAATTTGCCAGCCATTTCGGTATGAACGCTTACCTTCCCCGGCTTGCCTCGCACGGACTGGAAACGGAGGATCCACTGATTGACATGACTCCCGACAATTTATGGGAATCGGCCAAAGAGGCTTTAATGGTAGCGCGTACTTTAGGAAAAAAAGTCATTATCATGAGTACTTCAACCGGTGGAACTTTAGGCTTGCAACTCGCAGCCGATTTCCCGGAATATGTGGACGGATTGATTTTGTATTCGCCCAACATCAGAATAAACAACGGGGCAGCATTTCTGCTTTCAAAACCCTGGGGACTGCAAATAGGCAGGAAAGTTACCGGAGGAAAATACCGGGTTACAAATGAAAATTTTGAATCGAAAGATTGTCAGTACTGGTACTGCAAATACCGGATGGAAGCCGTGGTTTTCCTACAGCAACTGGTTGACGCCACCATGAAAAAAGAGACATTCAGCCGGGTGACCGTACCGGTTTTTCTGGGCTATTATTACAAAGATGAAAATAACCAGGACGAAACCGTGAAAGTGGGCGCCATGCTGAAAATGTTCGAACAGTTGGGTATTTATGATGACCGCAGGGTAAAAGTAGCTTTCCCTGATGCCGGAGATCATGTGATTGCCTGCGAACTGACTTCCGGTTCGGTTGACGAAGTAATCAGCGAAACAATAAAATTCGGGGAAGAAGTTTTGAACTTAAACCCCGTCAGGTAATTTTCGAGGCTGCCGGTTCGTCGGCAAACCAGATAAGTGAACCGTTTTTAGGTTCAATATAATAGGCCGGCAACAGCTTAGCCGCTCCATCGTTGTTCATAATTTCCGCCAAACGCATTGATTTGCTTTCACCGGTAACAATAAAAAACACGCGGCTTGCATTGTTTAGTACCCTTCCGGTTAGTGTAATACGCTTTTGGCCGGTAAGCGGATGTTTGGTGGCCACACAATTCCGGCTTTCTTCGAAAATTTCCAGTTGGTCGGGAAAAATGGAAGCCGTATGGCCGTCATCGCCCAAACCGAGCAAAATTAAATCGAATACAGGGACTTCTTCCCGGTGGTTCAGGTTTTTATTCATCTCTGCAGCATACCGTTTAGCCTCTTCTTCATGTGAATTTTCCCCTTTTATGCGATGAATGTTTTTTGAAGGGACCGGTACACGGGAAAACAAAAAATCATTGGCCATTTTAAAATTGCTGTCGTCGCTTGTTGGCAATACGCAGCGTTCGTCTCCCCACCAGAAATGAATATGTTCCCACGGAATAGTATCCTTATGTTTTTTTGCCAGAATTTTAAACAGTTTTTTTGGCGTATTTCCTCCCGAAAGGGCAATATCAAATCGTGGTCTTGGTGAGCCCTCTGTCATTTTTCTGATTTCGCGGGCCACTGCCTTGCACACTTTTTTTGGTTTTGGATAAATTTTTACCTCTGTTGACGCTGCCATAATTTTAGAATTTAATGACTAAATATATGAAAATATTTTTCAGAGTTCACAATATGTGCCGTCGTCAGAAAGATTTTTGCAGGGATAGCGCCATTCTCCATTTTCAATTAACTTGTCTGAATTTTCTGGTCCCCAGGTTCCGGCAGGATAACCGTAAACGGGAATTGCGGAGTTGCTTTTCCATGCATTCAGAATGGGCTGAACAAATCTCCAGGCTTCTTCCACTGCATCGCCTCGTGAATAAAGCGTGGCATCGCCCTGCATGCAGTCGAGAAGCAGCCTCTCGTAAGCAGAAGGCAGACGGATTTCTGCCAAATCGGAATAGTGGAAATCCATGTTTACCGTTTGCACCTGGAACCCCGCGCCTGGCGTTTTCATTCTGAATTTCAGTAAAATTCCTTCATCGGGCTGAATACGGATAACCAGTTGATTGTCAACCGGACCGGGAATATCCATGTTGATGAATAAATGATGCGGCACCTGTTTAAAGTGAATGACAATTTCGGTAACCCTCGCAGGTAGCTTTTTCCCTGTGCGAATGTAAAACGGTACGCCGCCCCAACGCCAGTTATCAATGTAAAACTTCATCCCCACAAAGGTTTCGGTGCGCGAATTCGGGTCAACGCCCTGTTCTTCGCGGTAGCCTTTTACCTGCTTGCCTTTTATGCTTGAACCAATATACTGGCCTCTGACCACAAAATCGGCAACCTGCTCCTCAGTTATCGGGCGCAACGACTGAAAAACCTTTACAATTTCGTTTCTTATGGCATCGGCTTCAATTACAACCGGCGGTTCCATCGCCACAAAACCTACCAACTGAAGCAAGTGGTTTTGCAGCATATCGCGCAAAGCCCCTGATTGTTCATAGTAGCCGCCACGGCCTTCCACGCCCAGACTTTCTGCCGAAGTGACCTCAACCCTTTCCACGAAATTGCGGTTCCACAACGGTTCAAAAATGCCGTTGGCAAACCGCGTAACCAGCATGTTTTGCACACTTTCCTTTCCCAGGTAATGGTCAATACGGTAAACCTGATCCTCATCGAAACATTGCAGCAAATTTTCGTTTAATTTTTGGGCCGATTCCAAATCAGTTCCAAAAGGTTTTTCCACAATTATTCTTCGAAAATATTTACCAGACTTGCTCAGTTTTTGGTCGGCCAGGTTTTGGGCTATATTTTCATAAACCGATGGGGGAGTAGAAAGGTAGAAAATATAGTTGGATTCGATGTTACTTTCCTTTTCCAGTGTTTTCAGCCGCTTTTTTAATCTTTTAAAATCGTCGGGTTCGGTGGGGGAAACCGGTTCGTAAAACAAGTTCTTCTTAAAATCTGCCGTTTCCTTATCCGATGGCAAAAATTCATCTGCTTTTTTCCTGAAGTCTTCGTCGGACAATTCGGTGCGTGAAGCTCCCAAAACCGCAAATTTTTTTGGAAGCAATTTCTGCTGGTACAAATCAAATAATGCAGGAATCAGTTTGCGTTTGGTTAAGTCGCCCGATGCTCCAAAAATGACAAGTATATGGTTTTCCGGTTTCTTCATATTTTATATTTTTTCTTCTTCAACACAATACACAACCACATTGTTTTCATTAAAAAAATAATGGAACACCAATTTTAAAGGTTGCAAATTTTTTGACAATTGTCCATAAAACATTCCCCCTTTCGGATTGATTTCGAAATAGTAAATGGAAATATGTTTTTTGAATTCGGTTTCAGGCTCACATGAAAACTTAAATGCGGCTTCTTTGGCGCACCAGTATAACATACGCTGAAGATTTGGTTGAGGTGATTTTCTGATGTCATTTAGTTCCGTTTCAGAAAGAAACCGGGTTGCAACTTTTTCGGTGTTCCGGTGGATGTTTTCCACATCCACTCCCGCATTTTTTTCTGACAGCAGCACCACGGCCAAATCTGGCGAATGGGAAATGCTGATATTCAAGGACTGATTTTTCAATTCGGGTCTTCGGTTTGTGTTATAAATGATTTCCGACTTTTTTCCAGTCAATTTTTCCAGCAGAATGCGCACCGCAAGGTATTCTTTTCTTCTGTTATCATTTTTAATTAAGCCAAATTCCTTTTTTTCGATTTCTGAAAAATGAAAGTTTTGGATTAAGGTTTCAGCAGGCTCTGCCAATTTCAGCATTCCCAGTTTTCCAATTTCAATATCCAGAATTTTTGCAACAAGCATCATTCCCATTTTGTTGTTTCAATGAGATGGATTACATCACGTTCAAGAAACTCGATTACAGGTTTTAATGAATCGATATCGGGCGTAGCCCTGATGTATAGTGCACCGCGCAAAAAATGACGGGTGCTGTCGGTAAGAAAAAACTGGATGGGAGAGGCTGCATTTCCCTCAATGTGGTAAACGGTTCCGAACACCTCATCTTCAGGATTCACAAAAATACGTTCTTCAATGGCATTGGCTTTAATGGAATGTTTATAAGCCAGTTCGCGGGTTTCTTCCATAAATCCGGCCAGCAGTTCCCGTGCTGGTTTATTATTGTTTTGCAGGTTATAATATGAAATATGCACTTCGGCTTTATTTTCAGGAACTTCAAGATTTATCCACCAGGGCTGACCGGGATTCTGGATGTCGGGAACGACATGCACATATCCGGCAACATCAAATTGGTATGGAAACTTGTTATTCAGCGGTTTGTAATTTTTTTCGGGAAAGCTGATTCGGAAAAAACCACGGGGTTTGGGTGTGAATTTTTCTTTACAGCCAAATGCGAGGATTGCCAGAATCAATAGAAAAAGCTTATAATTCATTGTGAAAATGTTTCCTTTATACAACGCAAAAATAAAGGCTTTATTTAATTTCATCAGCTACTAAGGAAACAAAAAGCATAAAAGAAGGGTCACCAACCAAAATTTAAGTCAGTTGGTAATTGTAAACTTTTTAGGCAGGTAACTTCAGTTCGCCTGCGTTCATTTCAATTTAAACTGGTAAAATCAGAATGGTAAATCATCATCGCCACCCGGCTCTTCAACCTCGGGTTCGTTTGCGCTTTTAAAACCGGTTGATTCTGACTGGCTGCCTCCATACTGAGTGTTATTGTTTTCACCCTGCTGGCTGTCCGGTCGGGATCCCAGCAACTGCAATACATCAGCAACAATTTCGGTGGTGTAACGTTTGTTGCCGTCTTTATCATCCCACGAGCGGGTTCTTATTTTTCCTTCAATATACAACTGCCGGCCTTTGGTTACGTACTTTTCCGCCACATCAGCCAGTCCGCGCCAAACAACAATATTGTGCCATTCGGTTGTTTCAACTTTGTCGCCGTTTTTGGCAATGTAGCTCTCTGATGTGGCTAAGGGGAAGTTTGCAACTGCAACTCCGGAATCAAGATGCCTGATTTCAGGGTCTTTACCTACATTTCCTACTAAAATAACTTTGTTAATTGCCATATTTATTTCATTATTTGGTTAACGGTTCTAAAAATACAAATTCTGGTTTTAAGTTTTAACATTTATTTGAATATAATTTTAAAAAATTTCTGTTTTCTCAACCAGAAGCTCAATCAGACGGGGAATTGCATAATTTGGGAAATCTTCTTCTGAAACGGGAATTAAATTACCGGAGAGCAGAGTACTTTTTTCAATTTCAACGTGAATTAAGCGCGCAAACAATATTTGATGACTGAGTATATGTTTTAGCGGCGATGAAACAGATTTTATATTGAAACCCTGACCATCAATAAATGGAGGGGTCAGGTTTAAAATCTCTTTTTCGCTCAATTCACTGGCTGTTTCCAGTAACGGGAACTGATACAGATTTTGCCAAATGTCGTTTCCGGTTCTTTTTTCGAGCCAGGTAGTTCCTTCAAAATCAAAATAATAATAGCAGAAAAAGCGGGTGCGTTGTTTGACTTTTGGTTTTTTTGCAGGCAGACTTCCCACAGAATTATGCAAAAAGGCATAACAGGAAGACTTTAGCGGGCATACCGAACAGTCTGGCGACTTTGGAATACACTGCAATGCACCAAATTCCATAAGTGCCTGGTTATGCATTCCCGGGTTATTCTCGTTCATTATTTCACCGGCAATTTTCTGAAATTTCTTTTTGCCTTCAGACGTATTTGCCGGATTGAAAACCCCAAAATACCTCGAAAGTAATCTGAAAATATTTCCATCGAGGGCAGGATAGGGGAGATTAAAAGCAATGGAGGCAATGGCAGCAGCAGTATATGGGCCTATTCCTTTAAGAGAATGGATGCCGGAATAGCTGGAAGGAAATATTCCGTTAAATTTATTGCAAATGGTTTTAGCCGCCGCGTGCATATTTCTGGCTCTCGAGTAATAACCCAACCCTTGCCAAAACTTTAATACGTCCTCTTCAGTTGCACCGGCAAGGTCATGCACTGTTGGGAATCTTTCGGTAAAACGTTGATAATAAGATGTTCCTTGTTCAACTCTGGTTTGCTGCAGGATAATTTCCGATACCCATATTTTGTAGGGATCGCTGGTTTCGCGCCAAGGCAGGTTTCGCTGGTTTTTAATGTACCAATTATAAACAAGATGTAAAAAATCACTCATTTTTTTGCAAATCCTTTTAAATCTTTCAGAAAAACAAAAATAATTTTTTTGAAAAGCTTTTGGGTTATTAAAATATTTATATTTTTGCAAACCGTAATTATCCGATTAATTTATTGATATTTAAATATTTTAAGACATGACAAAGGCAGATATTGTAAATGAAATCTCGAAAAACACAGGTATTGAAAAGGTAACTGTTCAAAAGACAGTTGAAGCCTTTATGGAAACTGTAAAAGATTCCTTAGCTAGTGGTAAAAATGTTTATTGCCGTGGTTTCGGTAGTTTCATAGTTAAGAAACGGGCTGAAAAGACCGCACGGAATATTTCCAAAAACACTACCATTATTATTCCGGCACATAACATTCCATCGTTTAAACCCGCGAAAACATTTGTGTCGAAAGTTAAAAACAACGTAAAGTAGGAAATTATGCCAAGTGGGAAAAAAAGAAAAAGGCACAAGATGGCCACTCATAAGCGCAAAAAAAGATTGCGCAAAAACCGGCATAAAAAGAAAAAATAGTTTTTTTTAGCTATTAGGTAAATGAACTGGTTAAACCTAAGGTAATTTTACCTTAGGTTTAATCTGTTTATAAAGTACATTTTATAAATTTAACAGTATTAATATTTAGGTTGTGAGTAGTGATTTAATAATTGATGTCACTCCTTCCGAAATAGTCATAGCATTACAGGAAAATAAGAAGCTTGTTGAATTAACCCGGGAAAAAAGCGGAGCTAAGTTTGCTGTTGGCGATATTTATCTTGGAAAAGTAAAAAAGATAATGCCCAGTTTAAACGCAGCTTTTATTGATGTGGGTTACGAAAAAGATGCATTTTTGCACTACCTCGATATGGGGCCTCAGTTTTCTACCCTGAATAAGTTTTTGCGCATTGTTTCTTCAAGGAAAAATAAAATTACTTCCATTTCAAAAATTCAGTCAGAGCCAGACATTAACAAAGAGGGTAGAATAACTGAAATTTTGAAAGTGGGACAAAAATTATTGGTGCAGGTTGCCAAGGAGCCTATTTCTACAAAAGGTCCCCGGTTGACTTCCGAAATTTCCATTGCAGGAAGGTTTATGGTTTTAATGCCGTTTAGCGATAAAGTATCGGTTTCTCAAAAGATAAAATCGAATGAAGAAAAAAGCCGGCTTAAAAAACTTATTCAGAGTATTAAACCCAGGAAATACGGTGTTATTGTGAGAACTGCTGCCGAAGGGAAAAGGGTAGCCGACCTCGACCAGGAACTTCGCGGACTCGTTGATAAATGGGAAACTTCTTTTCACAAATTGAAACGGGCGCCCGCTCCATCGCTGATAATTGGCGAAATAGACCGTGCAACAGCCCTGCTCCGAGATATTTACCATCCCAATTTTAACAGTATAATTGTTAACGACCAGCCGGTTTGCAATGAAATAACTGATTACATTGGCAGCATTCAGGCTGACAAAAAAAAGATTGTCAAACTTTACAAGGGGCGTCGTCCGATATTCGAACATTATGGCATAGAAAAACAAATTAAAGCTTCTTTCGGGAAAACGGTTTCGTTTAAAAACGGCGCCTATTTAATTGTTGAACATACTGAAGCATTCCATGTAATTGATGTAAACAGTGGAAATCGTGCAAAAACAGCCGGCGATCAGGAATCCAGTGCTCTGGAAGTTAACCTGGCAGCCTGTGATGAAATTGCAAGGCAATTGAGGTTGCGCGATATGGGCGGTATTATTGTTATCGATTTTATTGATATGCACGTGCAGGCCAACCGTCAGAAAGTGTACGACCACATGAAGGAGATAATGGCCAACGACCGGACCAAACACAATATTTTGCCGCTGAGCAAATTCTGTCTGATGCAAATCACCAGGCAGCGCGTTCGCCCTGAGGAAATTATTGAAACAGCCGAAAAATGTCCTACGTGCAACGGAAGCGGAAAGATTATGCCAACCGTTTTATTTGTGGATGATTTAGACAGCAAGGTGAGATATATTCTCAAAGATTTGAACAAGAAAAAATTGTCCGTTGCCGTTCATCCTTATATTGCTGCTTACCTTACCAATGGTATCAAAAGTTACCGGAACCGTTGGTTTTTTCAGTTTTTTAAATGGGTGAAAATAGAGCCAAACAGTTCGCTTACTTTCCTGGAATATCACTTTTTCGATGAAAATATGGAGGAGATAATTTTATAGGAATAAGCCGGTTGAAAAAAGCCGGCTTTTTCGTAAGTTTTCGGTATTAAAATTATTTGGGAAACAATAAAAAACGAGGTTTGTTATATTGAATTATATACATTTGTAGATGTTTTTTAATACAAAATTTCAAAAAAAATGAAGAGACTGACACTTATAGTTTTAACTTACTTTATTGCTTTTTCGGCGTTGGGTCAGATAATTGAGCCCATCAAATGGACATTCGATTCAAAACAGAATGGCAGGGATGTTGAACTTATTTTTGAAGCCAGTATTGATGAAAACTGGCATTTATACGACACTTACCTGCCGGAAGGAGGACCCATAGCAACACAGGTGGTTTTTGAAGATTCAACGTTGTTTGATTTTGCAGGTGAGCTTGAAAAAGATCCCCAGCCGGTTGAAAAATTTGATAATATATTTCAGCTCAATCTTCGGTTTTTTAGCGAAAGAGCTACATTAACTCAAAAAATCAGATTAAAATCTGATGATCCGGCAGAAATTAAAGGATATGTGCTGTTTATGGGTTGCGACGATGAAATGTGCCTTCCTCCCAATGAAATTGAATTTACTTTTCAATTTAATGGAAGTGCGAAAAGTCCGGCAGGAGTTGCACCAGTTAGTGCAGGCGAGGTTGGCGGGGGTACTTCATCTGGCGGTTCGTCAAGCGGACAAACACTTTGGCTTTTTATTCTGATTTCGGCACTGGCCGGATTTGCTGCCATTTTAACTCCCTGCGTTTTTCCTATGATTCCAATGACGGTTTCGTTCTTTATGCGGGGAAGCGAAAACAGGGGGAAAGCCATTAAAAACGGCTTGTTCTTTGGATTTTCCATTTTACTCATTTTTTCCTTGCTGGGAGCATTGTTTACGTTTGGGTTATTTGGCCCGAACGTAGGAAATATTTTAAGTACACACTGGATTCCAAATCTGTTGTTTTTCCTTTTGTTCCTGGTTTTCGCCATCTCCTTTTTCGGTGCATTCGAAATTGTTTTACCCAGCAGTTTGGTAAATAAAACCGACTCGAAAGCTGAACAGGGTGGATTGGTTGGCGCCTTTTTTATGGCATTGACTACCGTTATTGTATCGTTTTCATGCACTGGGCCGTTTATTGGGGCACTAATTATTGAAGCCGTTCAGGATGGTGGAATGCGACCGCTGATCGGAATGTTTTTCTTCGGACTGGCTTTTGCATTGCCATTCACTTTGCTGGCAATTTTTCCGTCGGCACTGAACAAGTTGCCCAAATCGGGTGGCTGGTTAAACTCTGTTAAAGTCGTTTTCGCCTTTATTTTGCTGGCATTCGGATTAAAATTCCTGAGTAATATAGACCAGGTTTACGGTTTGAATTTTATAAGCCGTGAAATTTACCTGGCCATCTGGATTGTGTTATTCTTTTTGCTGGGCATGTATTTCCTGGGTAAAATTAAATTTTCGCACGACAGCGATGTGCCCTTCCTAAGTACCGGAAGGTTGATTCTTTCTGTTGTTACGTTCACCTTTGTTATTTACCTTTTTACCGGATTATTTGGGGCGCCGCTGGCATCTGTTTCCGCTTTACTGCCTCCCCAAAGTGCTAGTCATTCCTATTTTCAAAGTGGTTCACCGGTTTCAGGACAAATTGTTCAGAATGAATTGTGCGGCACCGCAAAATATACCGATAAACTTCATCTTCCGCATGGGTTAAACGGATATTTTGAATATGAACAGGGAATGGCATGTGCAAAAGAGCAGCAAAAACCAGTTTTTCTGGTTTTTAAAGGACATGCCTGTGCCAATTGCAAGAAAATGGAAAACAGCGTTTGGGCAGATTCGCGTGCGTTAAAAATGCTTAGGGAAGACTATATTATTATTGCACTTTACACAGACGATCGTACAAAACTGCCAGAAGGGGAGTGGATAACTTCCAATGTGGATGGAAAAGTGAAAGACACCATGGGCAAAAAGAACCTCGATTTTCAGATTGACAAGTATACGACAAACAGTATCCCGTTCCATGTGGTTATTGAACCGGACGGAACAGAACATAAATTGGGAGTAACATTTGATGCCAATGAATTTGTTTCATTTCTGGAAAGCGGGTTGTAAGTGTTTTGCGTTATCATTTTTTAACATTATACTTATTCCTGCCCCATTCATAATAAATACCTTTAGGGTGTTATTGTGAAGAAACACTAATAGTATTTTGAACGAATTTAAAGGAGGAATGATGGATTTAACAAACGTTTTATTTTGGAATGTGGACACCCAGATTGATTTCGTTTACCCGCGCGGAAAACTGTATGTAGATGGCGCTGAAAATTTACGCCCACAATGGAAGGAGCTTACCCAAATGGCAAAAGAAAAATCAATAAGGGTAGTAAATACGGCTGATTATCACTTTGCCAATTCAGCGGAACTTGACTCATCACCTGATTTTATAAATACATTTCCCGAACATTGTATGGCGGGTACACGTGGTGCAGATTATATCCGGGAAACAGATCCGGAAGACCCGGTGGTATTCGACTGGGACAAAGAATACCTGATTACTCCGGAACTTTTTAACAGAAATGAACACCGGAATTTTATAATCAGAAAAGATGCTTTCGACGTGTTTGACGGAAATCCGATGACTGACGCTATTTTGCAGCAATTAAAACCTGAAACGGTTGTTGTTTACGGGGTAGCCACTAATGTATGTGTGGATGCTGAAGTGAGAAGCCTGGCCAAAAGGGGCAAAAAAGTTTATGTGGTTGAAGATGCCATAAAGGAGCTTCCGAATATTCCACTGCCCTTTGAACATTGGAAAAAAAAGGGAGTAAAGTTGATTTCCCTGGCTGCCCTGAAAGAAATGCTGACATTCGAATAGAAACTTTTAAATATTGTTGAGTTCCTGTTCTGCCAGAATTCGCTGTTCGATTAATTTACTTCGTTTTATGGTGTTGCGAAGCCAATGTAATTTAACTGCATCTTTTTCCGAATCACTCAACTGCCACTCAATTGTTTCTTCTTTCTTCATTTTTTCTGACAGTTGATACATCACAATTGCCGCTGAAACCGAAATATTAAAACTTTCGGTAAAGCCAACCATTGGAATTTTCACAAATTCGTCAGCTTCATTCAGAATAGTTTCTGAAATTCCGGGCATTTCAGAACCAAAAACAATAGCGGTTTTTCCTTTTGATAAATCGAATTCAGGTAAAAGCTGTTCGTTGTTATGTGGAGTGGCGGCCACAATGCGATACCCCATTTTTTTTAATGATTTTATTGCGAAAAAGCTATTGTTTTTTTTCCTGTGGTATTTATGAATACTCAGCCATTTAGAAGCACCCAAATCAACCTCTCTGTCAACTGTAAATTTATTGCGGTTTTCAATTATATGTACATGCTGAATGCCAAAACAATCGCAACTGCGCAATACTGCACTGGCATTTTGGGGTTGAAAAATGTCCTCCAGCACTACAGTCAGATATGAAGTTCTTTGTTCCAAAACCTTGTCGAAAAGTAGCAATCTTTCAGGAGTTACAAATTCCGATAAACAGGCTATTAGTTTTTTTTGCATATTTTGTTGTTTACATCGCAAAAATAAAAAAAGGGAAGCAAATTGCTTCCCCTAAATTTTTTAGTATCCTAAATCAGTTAAGATACTGCATCAGCCAGGTCTGCTCCGGCTTTGAATTTAACCACTTTTTTGGCAGGAATCTTAATTTCTTTTCCTGTTTGTGGATTTCTTCCAGTACGAGCACCACGTTCGCTCACTGAAAAAGTACCAAATCCGATCAGGGCTACCCTGTCTCCACCCTTAAGGGCATCAGTTGTTGCGCCTATAAAAGCGTCAAGAGCTTTTTTTGCATCAGCTTTTGTCAGGCCTGCTCCGGCGGCCATTGCATCAATTAATTGTGCTTTGTTCATAAGTTAAAAAATTTAAATGAAAAACTAAATTGTTGTAAATAAGTAAATTATATTGCTTTTAATTTATTATATCTCCCGGTTTCGGGAAACAGCATTTCCCAAAATACCTGTAAAATCAATAGTTTCAGAGAACCCTTCAAAAAGTTTTAGCTAAATTCTGAAATAAGTTTCAAAAAAACAACTCTAACCCCCCTTTTTTTTTAAGTATTTTGGTATTTTTTTAACCGGAAGTTTTTTCAGGAATGAAAAAAAGTTCTACTTTTGTCGCGCCCGGAGAGATGGCAGAGTGGTCGATTGCGGCGGTCTTGAAAACCGTTGAACCGAGAGGTTCCGGGGGTTCGAATCCCTCTCTCTCCGCAAAAAATCCATCGGAAAACCGATGGATTTTTTTTGTTTAAATACCTGTTGATAACTTTCTTTGTTTTTTGATTATTTCTTTAATCCTTTGCGGAATATTTTTGAGTTGAGGCAGAAACCACAAATTTTTTGACGAAAAGTATTGATTTTTCAATGTTGATTACAATCCCAGCACCTTATCAATTTCCTTCATGGCATTGAGCGACAGTTCAGCAAATTCATTCAACGGAATTCCGATTTTCTCACATTCCAGAATATTTTCGCGCTTTACCGATGCGGCAAAAGCTTTTTGATTCATTCTTTTGGTAATGGATTTGGCTTTTACCGGGGCTATTTTTTTGTCGGGATAAACCAGCGCTGTAGCGGTAATCAGTCCTGTAATGGTTTCTCCGGCAGCCAGTGCATGTTGAAATTCGGTAATGCGCTTCTTCCCGGTTGCCATTTCGTTGTGCATTACAATAGCATCGAGCATTTCTTCAGTAACTTTGCCTTTCAGCAGTTTTTCGGCATAAGGTCCGTGGGTTTTGGGGTCGGCATTTGTAATCTCTGCATCAATATCGTGCAAAAGGCCTGCAATTCCCCATACGTCTTCGTTTTTCCCAAGCTTTTTTGCCACCGCCCGCATAACAGCTTCCGATGCATAACAATGTTTCAGCATGTTTTCGGAGGTTATGTTTTCTTCCAGTAGTTTTACTGCTTCTTTTCTTGAAATCATTTTAGTCTGGTTTTGTACAGGCAAATATACAACATGATGGTATATACAAAAACAATCAAAAGCATATTTTCCTGTCATCCGTTTTTTTAACTTTTTTCAAAAAGCGGTTGTTTTTATTGTTTTTGGCTCATTATTTTCTTTGCAAAATAACATAAATACTATTTTTGCGTTTTGACAAAAAAAGCTATAAATACAATAAACTATGTTTTCAGGAAAAAGTAAACTTTTTGTTTTGCTCCTATTTGCATTTTTCATTTTTAATCAAGTGTCTGCACAGGATAAAAGAGAGGAGGAAGATTTCCGGTCGCTTGATCTGGGAATTCGGTTACTTGAACAATATTTTGAAAAAGATACATTGTGGCATATTGCACAACCCGAAACGGGTCGCTCGGTGCTTGGGTTAATCCGGTTTATTCAAAAGCAACCCCTCGATTCCATTTTAAAACAAATTGAACATACACAGACAGATGATTCTTATCTTTTTGTTTACCGTTTGCCGGAGCATGTATCCGACAGTTTGCAGGTTCCGGGGTATTATCCTTCGGATGCAGTGAGGCATGATTTGGAAAGAATACAAAAGCGACTGCAAAAGAAATATTTTGAGGATGAACTTGCTGTTCCGGTCAGTTTAATTACCGGACTGGAACAAAAAGCAGGCGTTATTCCCCCCGGCGAAGGCCGTCGTTTGTTTGATACAGGTGTATATCAGTTGCCCGACAGTCTTGATCTTCCCGATGTTATTCCTGATTCAATGATGCAATCGCCGGAGGATTTCAGACGGTTTTTGCAGCTCGACAGCATGCGTGTGAGTTTAATAGAAGAAAAACGAAAAGCTTACAATGATTCAGTGATGAATGCATTCCGCGATTCGGTTATTGAAGATTACCGGCGGCGGCAGTTCGAACTGGAGTTTGCCAGATTTCAACACAGACTGACTGATTCAGTTAGAGTGAATAATTACGAGGTATTAAAACAGTATAATGACTCGGTGGTTTGGGAAGTAAACCGATCGATTGCCACAGTGGTTGGTGAGCTCGCTGAATATGCTGATTTTATTGATTCAACCCGGGTGACAATGACCAATCTTCTGGGTGAAGAATCGTCCATTTTACTGCAAAATGAAAACCCCTATTTTTCAAGAATCTGGCTGAAAAACGAACAAAACGATTCGCTGCGCCTTATGGTGAAAAGCCAGGATAAGCGCACGATGCAACTGCTTATTGACGATGGGGTAACTTTCAGCCGATTCAGGCCGCGGCAAACCAAAGAGTTTGATTTCAGTACACTGAACCGGGGTGTTTCAGGTTTATCCAATGTTCAGCAACGGTACCAGGTGCTCACTCCCTGGAGGATTGGCGGAGATGGAAATGTGGGGTTCACACAAACCTACCTTGAAAACTGGAAGAAAGGTGGGCAAAGTGCGCTTTCTCTGCAGATTGTTCTGAAGGGATATGCCAATTATTCGCGTCACGACGGAAAAGTAAAGTGGGAAAACTCGGGTGAAATTCGTAATGGTTATATCAGACCCGGGGGAGAAGGGGCAGAGCTTCAGAAAAACGACGATAAATTTGAAATTACTTCGCGTTTTGGTGTTAGTGCTTTTAAAAAGTGGTATTATAGCTCTGAGTTTAACTATGAGACCCAGTTTTTTAACGGATACAGATATCCAAAATCGTCCAATCCCGATCCCATTTCGGCCTTTATGGCTCCTGCACGTACTTTTTTTAAGCTGGGGCTCGATTATAAACCCAACAACAACTTCTCTCTGTTTCTTTCGCCTTTAACAGCAAAAAATGTTTTTGTGCGAGACACGATTAAGATCGATCAGACCAATTTTGGAATAGAAACTGGGAAACGAAGTTACTGGGAACCGGGTTTGAATACCGATATTTTTTACCGTAAAAACATCACTTCAGATATCACATGGGAAACCAAGTACAAAATGTTTATTAACTACAGACAACCGTTTGGAAATCTTGATTTCAATTGGGAAAACATTTTTGTTATGCGCCTTACAGACCACATTAACATGCGCATGATGGTTCACTTTATTTACGATGAGAAGGTATTATTTCCAGTGTACGATGCCAATGATGTGAAAATTGATGAAAAACCTAAATTGCAGTTAAAGGAATTTATAACTGTTGGTTTTTCGTATAAAATAAACAAGCAGGTTACTCGCACCCGTCGGAAAAATTAAATAGCATTTTTCCCTGAGAAAACCCGAATTCGTCTTTCTGGAAAATATTTCCTATAAAGATGAATCCGGGTTTTAATTTTTGTATTGAAGCTTTGAATGATAAATATTGTGTCATTTTTACACAAAAAATTTTTTCTTTGTTTTTGAATGTTTATTTTCGTGAACTGAAAACTTTTTTGAAAGAGACTTTCCAGAAACTGTTCAACTAATTTATTTAACCAATGCAAAAATCAATCTTCATTTTATTCAGTCTTTATTTTATGGCAATCACATCATTTGCTCAGCAATCACTTTTTGGAGGTGAACAAATAGTTTCACCCCAGATTCACGATGATAATTCAGTTACCTTCAGGGTAAATGCACCTCATACCAGAGAGGTAAAACTTGCAGGCGAATGGATGCCTGCAGAAGGGTGGACTCCCGGTTCGGTAACCATGCAAAAAGGAGAAAACGGCATCTGGAGTTTTACCACCGAACCGCTGGAACCCGAGTTGTACAGCTATTCATTTATTATTGACGGTTTTCGTACCACCGATCCCAATAACCCGTTTATTGTGCGCGATGTGGCAACGGTAATGAACATTTTTATTATCGAAGGAAAACAGGCTGATTTATATAAAGTAAATAACGTACCGCACGGAACTGTTGCCCGTAGATGGTACGATTCGCCAACGCTTGAAAAACAGCGCAGGCTTACCATTTACACTCCTCCGGGCTACGAAAGCAGTGTTGAAAAATACCCGGTTTTATACTTGCTGCACGGCGCCGGTGGTGACGAAGAAGCCTGGATAACTTTAGGACGGACGGCCCAGATTATGGACAACCTGATTGTACAGGGAAAAGCCAAACCAATGATTGTTGTTATGCCCAACGGAAATGTTTCACAATCGGCTGCACCGGGCGAGGGCAATCGCGGATTCTACAAGCCGCAGTTTATGGTGCCCAACACCATGGACGGCAATTACGAAGCATCATTCCCCGACATTATGAAATTTGTGGAAAACAATTACCGTGTAAAAACCGAGAAATCAAACCGGGCCATTGCCGGGCTTTCCATGGGCGGTTTCCACTCGTTGCACATATCGCGCTATTATCCCAACACATTTGATTATGTTGGATTGTTTTCTGCTGCTATTTTACCTAATCAGAATGTTTCGCATAAAGTGTATCACAACATTGACGAAACATTGAAACAGCAAATGGAAAACGGATATGAGTTGTATTGGATTGGGATGGGAAAAACAGATTTCCTGTATGATGCCGGAAAAGAGTACCGTGCAAAACTGGATAATATTGGAATGGAATATTTATACCGCGAAAGCGACGGCGGTCATACCTGGCGTAACTGGCGGGTTTATCTTTCTGAATTTGTGCCGCTGCTTTTTAAATAAAATAGTTGAAGGCTGCAGAAATAGAAGCTTTAAATTTACAGGTATTTATAAGTTGGCAACAAATCAGTTCAAAATGAAAAGACAACTGCTTTTTCTCATACTACTTTTTAATTCTGCTTTATTTTCGTGTGGCCAGAGTTTTCAGGAAGTGGAGATTGAAGGTGGAAAAGTGCAAGGTTTTGTAGAAAATGGAATAACCACATTTAAAGGAATTCCTTTTGCAGCACCTCCTGTTGGCGATTTACGATGGAAGGCTCCTCAGCCCGTTCAATCCTGGACTGGTGTATTAAAAGCTGATAAATTTGCTTTGCCTTGTCCTCAAATATCCTACTTAGCGGCAGGACCCTCAGAACAGAAATATTCTGAAGACTGTTTGTATCTGAATGTTTGGACACCGGCAAAATCGTCTGGAGAAAAATTATCTGTTATGGTTTGGATACATGGAGGTGGTTTTGCACTGGGTTCCACTTCAACACCATTATATAATGGTGAAAACCTGGCTCAGATGGGAGTGGTTTTGGTGAGTGTTGCATACCGTGTTGGTCCGCTGGGTTTTATGGCTCATCCTGAACTGAGTGCCGAAACGGAAAACAATATTTCCGGTAATTACGGATTACTTGATATGATTGCCGGACTGAAATGGGTGCAAAATAACATTCACGCATTTGGGGGAGATCCGGAAAAAGTGACCATTTTTGGGGAATCGGCCGGAGGAATTGCCGTGAGTATGTTGTGTGCCTCTCCTTTGGCCAAAGGATTATTTTCGGGAGCCATTAGTCAAAGTGGTGGAAATTTCGGTCCTGTCTTTATAGATTCCCGCCGCGATGGAATTCAGCTTTTAAGAGGCGCTGAAAAAACAGGAGTGGAATTTATGAATCGAATGGGTGTTAAATCCATTGCTGAATTGAGAAAAGTTAATCCTCAAAAATGGGCGGACGATCCGCTTTCTCAAATGGGAGGATTCTGGCCGGTAGTTGACAATTGCATTATTTTGGGCGATCAATACAAGTTGTATGAATCAGGGAATTACAACGATGTAAATGTGATCATCGGAACCAATTCAGATGAAGGGGCCATGTTTGTCCGACCTTCAGACCCGGAAGAATACCAAAAGGGAATCAGAAAACGGTTTGGACCCTTTGCAAACCGAATTCTGGAAGAATACCCGGCCAATACCAAAGAGGAAACGTTTACTTCCGCAGCCGATATTTTCCGGGAAACAGCATTTGCATGGCCAACATGGGCATGGGCACGTCTTCAGTCGAATACTGGTCAATCGAAAGTGTTTTTCTATTATTTCGATCAGCAGCAGAGCGTTTCCCCGTTTTCGCCCATTAATCCAAGAGGCGCCGGGCACGGAGCAGAGTTGAGTTATGTTTTCGGACATTTGGATAAAAACCATAACTCTGAAAAAGATTATATTCTTTCGGAAATAATGATGAAATACTGGACCAATTTTGCCAAAAGAGGAGATCCAAATGAAGACGGGTTACCCTTTTGGCGCGAATTTTCAGAAAATAATTCTGTAGTTATGTATTTAAATTATACCCCGGGACCTGGTCCGGTTCCTAATCTGGTAAAATTGAAGTTAATGGAAGAATATTTCACTTATCAACGTGAAAAATCTGATTAAGTAAATCTAATTGTAAAAACAGGAAGATTCTTTAGAGGTACTCAATTTCAACATGCTTAAAAAACTTGTTGGTCAGAATTTTTATAATTCGTTTTACCACTATTTTTCTTAGTTCCAGTTCCAGTGGCTGTTCCGGATCCTGGTGTGCCCAGTTTATTCGGGTACCAAGGATAATTTCAATGCTGTCATGTTGCAATAACAATTTCACGACGTTTTCAGCCGGAGTATCCTGTAACCGGGTTTCGCTGTTGTAACTTTCAAGTATTTCCTCTACTTTTCCCAGAGTGAGAATTCCCTCAGTAACCATTTCAAATCCCGCCATTCGCGCAACGGGAGGAAGCATTTCAGGATTTTTTGCCAGATGTTCTATTTCCACATCAATGTCCAGTTCCCGGGCAATAATTTCGGCTGTTGTGCCCCCGCAAATTATTTTTTTTCCATTAAAACTTTTTACACGGTCCACAAAATCGTAGTCTTTAATTTTATAAAAAGGTGGTCCGGTAATCAGCATAAATTTCCGTGGTTCCCTGAAGTAAATTACTCCGCAGGATGTGTCATCTTTCAATTCAAAATTATCGTTCATGCTGGCCTGATTAACGATTTTGCGTGCAAGTTTTGCGGCTGAAATATCAGGCATCCGGTTTACCTGATTGAGAGCAAATTCGTAGATGTTTTCTGTTCCCCAGCCCATGGGATACCGTTTATTTCCCAGTCCCGACTGGGCTACCCCGTCAGAAAAAAAGACTATCCGGTCTTCTTTTCTGGCAGTAAATTCGCGACACCGTAAAAGTTTTCCTAAATTTTCGCGTCCGCGAACTTCCAGATCAAATTCTTTTGGCTGATACAACTGTCCGTTTCTGATAATTAATACAGGCGGATTATCGTAATTGATTATGCGCACCATTCCGTCGGTTTCCACTTCAATAATCGTAAATGTGGCATAGCTTTCTTTTCCGTCACTGCTTTTGGGCAGCGCCTCCATAATAATGCGTGCCGAAATCTCGGGTTTGGTATGGAAGCGGGTATATTTAAGTGCCATGGTTGCAGTAAGTGTGGCCAAAACACTTGCCTTTATTCCATGGCCGATGCCATCGCTTAAAACCATAATTGTTCGTCCTTCTTCTTTAAAAATATCCGACATAAATACATCGCCACAGGCAATTTCACCTTTTGGCCGTTTTTGCTGAACATCAATTTCTACGTGATAATTGGGATTATTGGTCGTCACCATATCTGTACGATTGAATGATTGAATTAAGTAATTCTTCTGTTTCTGCAGCATTTCCCCCCAAAAGGTGGGCAATTTTCTGTACGGTATCTATATTTTGTTCCTTAATACGCTGGGCCCGGTTTATTATTTCATCGCGAACAAGCAAAGGCGCCGACATATCGCGGATAACTGCCCCAACTACTTTTTGTTTGTAAAGTGTAACTACTGAAACGTGCAGCAGTTTATTGCTGTATTTGATGTCGCGCTCCAGCATTTCTTCGCCCGATGAAAGGATACTTGACAACATTTTAAAAATAACCTCGGGAACCAGAACTTCCACATCGGCGCCTTTTAACCCCGGAATTGTTTCAAAAAGTTCCCATGTTTCCTCACCCATCAGCCGGGCAAAACTTTCGTTGGAGTCAACCACCTTGTGATTTTCGTCCATCATCAGTATTCCCACGTTGATTTTGTGCAGCATGTGCGATGAAATCTCCATCGATTCCTGTGCCTTTTCCAGCCGCATTTCTGTTTTTTTCAGTTTTGTTACATCGTTTATTGAGCCTACTATGCCCACAATATCGCCTTCGTTGCTTTTTATAACCGCCTTGTTGATAACCACATCCATTCGTGAACCATCTTTTTGGCGTACCTGCGTTTCATAAATTTGAATATCGGGGTTGGCCAGCAGTTCCTTATCTTTGTGGTAATAAATTTCGGCCATGTGTTTTGTGTGGATGTCATAAACCGATTGCCCGATAATCTGTTCCCTGGGTTTTCCGGAAAACTCTTCGTGGGCTTTGTTGCACATTTGGTAAACGCCATTTAAATCCCGGTAAAAAATGGGAATGGGCAATGCATCAAAAATCTTTTGGTAAAATTCAGGATCGTCAATGTTGCCTGGAAGAAAAGACTTTTTGTCGTAAATCATTTTCAGTTTTTTTTGGTTTTAATTTGGTCGGAAAAATAATGAATAAAAACCTTATTTACATTCATTTTAAATCTATTTAAAAACAGGAATTCTTGATTTTTAGCATAAATTGGCCTGAATCTTCCTTTATCTTTGCTGAAAAGATTTTTTAACCAATTTTAAATACTAACCGTGAAGATTAGTGATATAGTAAAATACACAGAGGCGCGTATTGTTACAACCAGTACCAGGAATGAACTGTACCCGGAAAAAGCGTTCAGTTCCGATTTAATGAGCGACGTACTTATACTCGACGAAGAAAATATTCTTCTGATTACCGGACTTGCCAACCTTCAGCTTATCCGGACAGCAGAAATGGCCGATATTCATTTCATTTTGCTTGCCAGAGACAAAAAGGCAACTTCTGAAATGATTGAACTGGCAAACGAAAACGGACTTATTCTTATGGAAACTCCGTTTTCAATTTACAAAGCCAGTGGCATTTTATATACAAACGGTTTAAAAGCGGTATATTAATGGCGCTTGAACTGACATTTAATATAGCAGGAGGAGATTTTTCCAATGCAGGAAAAGCTTCGAGCCAGATTAAAAAGGTATTGAAGCAACTTAATATAGATGCAAAGAGTATTAAACGAATTGTGGTTGCGGTTTACGAGGCAGAGGTGAATGTGGCTGCACATGCCTGGGAGGGAGAAGTAAAGGCAATAGTTGACGAAAACGAAATATTGATAGTGGTATCAGACCGCGGGCCAGGAATTGAAAACATTAAACAAGCCATGCAGCCGGGTTTTTCAACGGCCTCGAAAGAAGTCAGGGAGATGGGATTTGGCGCGGGAATGGGTTTGTCGAACATTGAAAAAAATACCGACGAACTCCATATTGAAAGCCAGGTAGGAGAGGGAACAACCGTAACTTTTAGGTGTTATTATTCATGAGCGAAAAACCAAAATACCATGCTTTAAAAGTGGATGCAGAAAAATGTTTTGGCTGTACCCACTGTATGCAGATTTGCCCGACGGAGGCTATTCGAATTGTGAATGGCATTGCTGTAATTGATGACGAACGTTGTGTGGACTGCGGCAACTGCCTTCGCGCATGTCCTGTTGATGCTTTTTACGTGGTTCATGATGAACTGGATCAGATTGAATCCTATAAATACCGTGTGGTTTTGTTTCCTTCGGTATTTATTGGTCAGTTTTCCGAAATTTATTCCGAAGGCCGCATTTACGAGGCACTTTTAAAACTGGGTTTTACACATATTTTTGAGGTGGAACAGCCGGTTGAATGGTTGATTGAATCTGTGAAAGAGAGTCGAAAGGAAGTAAAAGAGGGACCACTGATTTCTTCGTTTTGTCCGGCAGTTGTCCGTCTTATTCAATGCAAATATCCATCTCTTGCTGGAAATATTTCACCGCGGAAAGCCCCCCATGATTTGGCCGCTCATTTTGCCATTCAACAACTTAAAAAGCAAGGTGCAGCCGAAAATGAAATAGGAATTTTTTATGTTTCGCCGTGCTCGGCAAAAATGGCAGCAGTAAACCAGCCGGTGGCCGAGAGAGAGTCCATTGTAACAGGAATCATTAACATGAAAGATTTATATAACCGTATAATGAAACTGATTCCGGCAAAGGAATATACAGATACATCGGATTTCAGAAAATATTTGAGCAGGGAGGGGATTTTATGGAGCCTCCCAAGAGGAGAATCTTCCTGGTTCAGAAAAAAATCAATGGCAATTGACGGCATTCACAATGTGGTAAAATTTCTTGAGCGGTTGGAAAACGATGAAGTTCCTGAATTTGATTTTCTGGAACTGAAATCGTGTAATCAGGGGTGTGCCGGTGGAATTTTACTCACAGGAAACCGTTTTCTTACCGTTGAACGCCTGCAAAAAAGAGCTGCAGGTTATCCCAGGGCCAGCCAGGTAAATACCGGGGGCTTTGACAAAGAAGCGATAAAACGCAGGCTGATAACAGAAAAAATTAAACCGAAACCTGTTTTTGTGCTGGATGAAAACAGGACCCGCGCCCTGGAAAAAATGCAGAAGATTAATAATATTCTTTGTCAGTTGCCGGGTATTGACTGTGGCGGTTGTGGAGCACCAAACTGCCATGCACTTGCCGAAGATATTGTGCAGGGAAAAGGACGGATGACTGATTGTGTATTTCTTCAAAAAAAATATGTAAAAGAACAAAAATTAAAATCGGAAAAAGCTTATAAGAACCTGGAAAAAATCTGGGGTGAAAAGCGCTTTGAGGCCGATTGCAATAAAAAAGGAGGACGAAATGAAGGTTTCTGAATTGGTTAAAAAATACGGGTTAAAAGTTTTTGCCGGCGAGCAGGGATTGGAAATGGAAATTACCGGAGGCTACGTTTCTGATTTGCTAAGCGATGTAATGGGAAATGCCGCTGAAAGCGAGGTGTGGATTACGCTGCAAACGCACCAGAATGTTATGGCCATTGCTTCATTAAAAGATTTGGCCGCAGTTATTCTTGTTAAGGGCCTGGAGCCTGACGAAGATACCCTTGAGCGGAGTAAAGAAGAGGGAATTCCACTTTTGGGAACTGGCATGGGTACTTTTGAAATGGCCGGAAATCTTTTTGCTGATTTGAACCTGCCATGAACAAATTCAGGGCCGATTTACATATTCACACTTTGTTGTCGCCCTGTGCCAGTTTGGAAATGACTCCGCAAACCATTGTAGAAAGAGCAAAAGCCGGCGGCCTGCATATTATTGGCATTACCGATCATAATTCTACAAAACATGGCCTGCTTGTTAAAAAGCTGGCTGAAAAAGAGGGAATATTCACATTAACGGGTGTTGAGATAACGACCAAAGAAGAAGTGCATTGCCTTGCTTTTTTTGAACTGCCCGAACAGCTCAGCCAATTTCAGATTTATATTGATGAAAATATGACCAGAATACCCAATCCGGATGGATATTTCGGTTATCAACCAGTGATTGACGAAGACGAAAATATTCTGGAATTGGTTTCGTATTTTTTACCGGCAGCTTTGAAGGTGGGCATAGAAAAAATTCAGAAACGGGCTTATGAGTTGAACGGAATTTTTATTCCGGCGCATGTTGACCGTTCTGTTAACGGAATATTAAGCCATCTGGGGTTTATCCCGCCCTCGTTAAAGTACGATGCACTGGGACTTTCGAGACATGCCACCGAAAAACATGTTAAAGAACAATATGTTATACAAAATAAAACCGCCTTTATTCGCAATTCCGATGCTCATTATCCCGAACAAATTGGCGAAATTTATACCGTTTTCAATTTGGAGGAAATTAGCTTTTCAGAAATAAAAAAAGCATTGAATCAGCAGGATAACCGATATTGTGAATTGCCATGAAGACCATTTCCGATCATGTGCTTGATATTGTTCAGAATTCGGTGCGTGCAAAGGCAACATTGATTGAAATCATAGTTGATGAAGACAAAAAAAATAACCTTTACACCCTGAAGATAAACGATAATGGCATCGGAATGAGCAGGGAAGTTTTGGAGCAGGCAGCCAATCCGTTCTTTACATCACGAAAAACCCGGAAAGTAGGCCTTGGGTTATCACTGTTAAAACAAAATGCTGAGGCAACAAACGGTTCTTTTCAAATCAGGTCAGAACCAGGTAAAGGTACTGAAGTTCAGGCTGTTTTTCAGCTTGAACATCTGGACAGGCCACCTTTGGGCGACATTTGGGAAAGCTGGTTTTTAACCTTGTTGAGTAATCCGGAAATCCGGTTGATATACCGGCACCGTTCAGGCGAAGGCTTATTTGAGATAGATTCGAAAGAAGTGATTGCCATGCTCGAAGGGATTCCGCTCAGGCAAAAAGAGGTGAGACAGGGTATAATTGAAATGATTATAAATAACCTTGATGAAATAAAAGCAAGTAAATAGAAGTAATAATAAAACCGTTCAACTATGACAAAAATAAAAACACTGGCAGATCTCCGAAAAATAAAGGATGAGGTTCAGTCTAAAATCAAACTAAGGGAAAATAGCGACCATCCGGAACAGGTGGTTCAGGTAAAAGTGGGTATGGCTACGTGCGGAATAGCCTCCGGAGCCAAGGAAACCATGAGGTATTTTGTGGGAGAACTTGAGCAGCAGGCAATTGATGCCGTTGTTACACAAACCGGTTGTATGGGATATTGTTATGCTGAACCCACCGTTGAAATTACCCTTCCGGGCAAAGACCCCGTAGTTTTCGGTTTCGTTAATAAAGAAAAAGCTGAAGAAATTATTGACGTTTACATTAAACGGGGCGAGCTTATTGATGGAGTGATACCAATAACATTCAAAACTATTGACGAATAAAAATTAACAAATATCAACCAATCAGATATGACCGATTATAAAATACATCTGCTGATTTGTGGCGGAACAGGTTGCAAGGCAGCGGAAAGTGATGAAATAAAAAGATCGCTGAAGCAATGGATCGATGAAGTGGGTATGGAAGATGAGGCCCAGGTTGTTTTTACAGGATGTTTCGGATTTTGTGAAAAAGGCCCCATTATAAAGGTTTTGCCGGATAATACCTTCTATGTGAACGTTAAACCTTCTGATGCTGAAGAAATTGTAAAAGAACACCTGATTAAGGGACGACCGCTGCAGCGGTTACTTTACAAAGATCCGGTAACCCAGGAGCAGATTTCCGATTCAAAAGGGATGGACTTTTACAAGAAGCAAATGCGCATTGCCCTGCGCAACTGTGGTTTTATTAATCCCGAAAGTATAGAAGAGTACATCTCACGCGACGGATATATGGCACTGGGCAAATGCCTTACTGAATATTCACCCGAAGAAACCATTAATGAAATTAAAGAATCCGGTTTGCGTGGGCGCGGCGGCGGTGGTTTTCCAACCGGTTTAAAATGGGAAATCACCCGCAAGTCGGAAGCAGATCAAAAGTATGTGGTGTGCAATGCCGATGAAGGTGACCCCGGCGCATTTATGGATCGTTCTATCCTTGAAGGCGACCCGCATTCCGTGATCGAAGCCATGGCCATTTGTGGTTACTGCATTGGTGCCGACAAAGGTTTGGTTTATATCAGGGCAGAATATCCGCTGGCCATTGAACGGCTTCGGACTGCACTCGATCAGGCTCGTGAATACGGACTTCTTGGCGAGGATATACTGGGAACCGGTTTTAATTTTGAAATCGATATTCGATTGGGCGCCGGTGCTTTTGTTTGCGGCGAGGAAACTGCGCTTATACATTCCATGGAAGGGCTCAGGGGCGAACCAACCTTTAAACCGCCGTTCCCCTCGGTATCAGGCTACCTTGGAAAACCCACCAATGTAAATAATGTGGAAACATTTGCCAACATTCCGGTTATTATAAATAAAGGTGCTGGCTGGTTTAACAAAATCGGAACCGAAAATTCAAAAGGCACAAAAGTATTTGCACTTGCCGGAAAAATAAATAATGTTGGCCTGATTGAAGTTCCAATGGGAACAACTTTGCGCGAGGTAATTTACGATATAGGAGGTGGAATAAAAGACGGTAAAAAATTTAAGTCCGTTCAAACCGGTGGGCCTTCCGGTGGCTGCCTGACCAAAGATTTTCTCGATACGCCCATAGATTACGATAACCTGCTGGCTGCCGGTTCCATGATGGGCTCAGGCGGAATGATTGTAATGGACGAAGACGACTGTATGGTTGGAATTGCCAAATTTTATCTTGAATTTACACTGGAAGAATCATGTGGAAAATGTTCGCCATGCCGTATCGGGAATAAACGGCTTTACGAGATTCTTGAAAAAATTACCAATGGAAACGGGGAGGAATTAGATATTGACCGGTTGAAACTTTTAAGTAATGTAATTAAAGATACTTCGCTCTGCGGCCTCGGGCAAACATCGCCAAACCCGGTATTATCTACCATTTTAAACTTTGAGGACGAATACCTGGCACATGTAAACGAAAAGAAATGTCCTTCGGGTCAATGCAAAGCATTGCTTAAATACGATATTATTGATGATTTGTGTACCGGTTGCACCCTTTGTTTCCGCAACTGTCCGGTTGGCGCCATTACCGGCGAACGCAGGCAGCCACATTATATCGATCAGTCGCTTTGCATCAAATGCGGCGTGTGTTACGAAAAATGCAAATTCAACGCAATTAAACTTTCATAGAGAAATACAGATAAAATGGATACAGTACAATTAACCATAGATAATAAACCGGTAGTCGTAAAAAAAGGGATTACCATTTTGGAAGCAGCTTCAAGTGCGGGTGTACATATACCCACACTTTGTCACATGAAGCTGGATGATTTGAATATTGAAAACAAACCCGGAGGTTGCCGCATTTGCGTAGTAGAAGTGAAAGGACGAAGAAACCTGGCACCTGCCTGCTGCACCGAAGTGGGTGATGGTATGGTGATTAATTCTCATTCCATAAGGGTAATAAATGCACGACAGATTGTGTTGGAACTTATTCTTTCAGACCATCCGGCCGATTGTTTAATTTGTGCCAAATCGGGTAAATGCGAACTGCAGGATATGGCCCACCACCTGGGAATCCGCGAGATTCATTATAAAGGCGAACAGTCAACTTACCGCGAAGATACTTCGCCGGCGATTATCCGCGATGTGGACAAGTGCATTATGTGCCGCCGCTGCGAAATGATGTGCAACGAAGTGCAGACAGTTGGCGTTTTGTCGGCTATAAACCGGGGATTTAATGCGGTGGTTTCACCGGCATTTGAAATGAACCTCGACCATTCGGTGTGTACCTATTGCGGTCAGTGTGTGGCCGTTTGCCCAACCGGTGCCTTAACAGAAGTGGACCAAACCGCTCATGTTGTAAAAGCACTTTCTGATCCTTCCAAAACCGTTATTGTTCAAACGGCCCCTGCCGTGCGGGCTGCACTGGGAGAAGAGTTCGGTATGGAGCCTGGCACTCTTGTAACCGGCAAATTGGTGGCATCGTTGCGCAGGCTTGGTTTCGATTATATTTTTGATACCGATTTTGCCGCCGACCTCACCATTATGGAAGAAGGCACCGAAATGCTGAACAGGCTTTCCCGCTTTCTGGAGGGAGACAAAAGCGTCAAACTACCCATACTTACATCATGTTGCCCGGCCTGGGTTAAATTTTTCGAACACCAGTTTCCGCAACTAAAAGATATTCCATCAACGGCACGCTCGCCGCAGCAAATGTTTGGCAGCATTGCCAAAACCTATTTTGCTGAAAAAATGGGCGTTAAACGTGAAGATTTGGTGGTGGTTTCCATTATGCCATGTGTGGCAAAAAAATACGAATGTGGCCGCGATGAATTTAAAGTGAATGACAATCCGGATGTGGATTATGCCATTACAACACGCGAACTTGCCGGGTTGATAAAATTGGCCAACATTAATTTTAACCGGTTGCCCAACGAAGAATTTGATTTGCCACTTGGTGAATCGACCGGTGCAGGCGTAATTTTCGGTACAACCGGTGGTGTAATTGAAGCGGCTGTAAGAACAGCTTATGAATTATATACCAAAAAACCTTTGCCAAAACTTGATTTTCACGAATTGCGCGGTATGGACGGTATCCGCCAGGCAACCATTGATTTTGGCGGGTTCCCGCTGAAGATTGGTATTGCCCACGGTTTGGGGAATGCAAGAAGGTTGCTGGAAAAAATCGAATCGGGTGAGAGTGAATTTCATGCCATAGAGATTATGAGTTGCCCGGGTGGTTGTATCGGCGGCGGTGGGCAGCCTTATCATCACGGGAATGCAGAAATTTTGAAAAAACGCCAGATAGCCATTTACCAGGAAGATAGCAACAAGAAGATTCGCAAATCGCATGAAAACCCATACATCATTCAGCTTTATGAAGAATTTTTGGGTAAACCCCTGAGTGAAAAAGCGCATCACTTGTTACATACCGAATATTTTGACAGAACATAAAATTCTATTACTCATGCCAAAAATAAAACTTGCAGAAAATACAATTCAGATTATTAAGGATGTTTGTGCCGAATTCAACAACAGCGAGGGTGAACTGATTAATGTTT
The DNA here is from genome assembly GCA_041686935.1 of Mariniphaga sp. Classification (GTDB taxonomy): domain Bacteria; phylum Bacteroidota; class Bacteroidia; order Bacteroidales; family Prolixibacteraceae; genus Mariniphaga. The sequence continues at coordinate 169,033 of JAWLCW010000005.1, forward strand.
TGCACAAAGTTCAGCATAAATTGGGATACCTGCCTGCTGAAGTTCAGGAAGTAATTGCCAAAGAACTGAAAACATCTGTAGCCAAAGTTTACGGAGTGGTTACATTTTACAGCTTTTTTACCATGATTCCCAAGGGAGAGTTCCCCATTTCCATTTGTATGGGAACAGCCTGTTACGTGCGCGGCGCCGAGCAGGTTTTGAGTGAATTTAAGCGGCAACTTAAGGTGGAAGTAGGTGAATCGACCGGCGACGGAAAGTTCTCGCTAAATTGCCTTCGCTGCGTTGGCGCCTGTGGTTTGGCGCCTGTGGTTATGGTTGGTGAAAAAGTTTTTGGACGGGTGGCGCCAACCCAGGTAAAACAGATAATTGCCGAATACCGTGAAGGCTGTGCATCAGAAACGGCAAAATCGGCCTGAGGAGCAATTCTCTCAAAATAACAGAATTACAATACCTCTACTTCCCTTTCTAAAAAGGGAAGTAGCTGGTTAAGAGTTTGAATATTAAATGGCAGGAAGATATTTTATCAATAATTCCTTGCTGGTTTTTACGTTTTCCCGACCGGCCGATTCTATACCATACCATCCCCTGAATCCGGTTTCATGTGCCATTTTAATCATTTTGGCAGACAGTTCCTCTGTAGGTTGGTTGCGGAACGACATTCCCCTTGAATAAGGAAGTGTTTTTCTAAGGTATTCTACATTGTCAAATTCACCGCCCGGTTGCCGCCAGTCGGGAAGGATACCGAGATAACGGTTGTCAACTTCATGCATTAAGGCTACCATCCAGTCAGCGTCGTTGGAAACACCTCCATGATTTTCAATCAATACACTTATCCCGGCAGGTATGGCATATTCGAGTAACAGATTACACGTCTCGGCCGACCATTTCAACGCTTCGTCTTTATTTACATCTTTTTGCCCGACGCAATTGATTCGGATATATTTGCAACCGAGGTATTGAGCTGCATCAATCCACTTCCGATGGTTAATCTCGAATTGTTTTCTGCCTTCTTTGGTGGGAGAACAAGCATCACCTTCAGCATCACACATAATTTGAACGCACGTAATACTATGGTCTTCAGTATTTTTTTTCAGCCTGTTCAGATAATTCATGGTGACAGGTCCTTCAAACAGGGTATTGACAAACTCAATTCCGTCAATGCCAAATTCTTCACGGGCAACCCTCGGAAAGTCGAGTGTTTTCCATTTGCCTTCCCTCACTTCATCCACCAAAGCCCACTGTGCCAGCGATATTCCGTTTTTCGGAATTAGAATGGAATTTGCTTTTACCGTTTGATCAGTAAATATTGAGGGTGCCATTAATCCGGTGGCTCCCAAAGCAAGTGATTTGGCGATAAAACTCCGACGTGATGATTTTTTCATATTTTTTATTTGGATTCAATCTGTAAAAAAAATGATTTTTTATTAAGAAGCAATATCTGTTGTATTAATTTTAAAGACTAATCCGATTTCAGGAAAGAACTCTATGCAATTTTCCGCTCTTTTTTAATGTTTTCATAAGCCTGATTTACCATTTGAAATTTATCTTTTGCGGCTTTCTGAAAATCGTCGCCCAAATGGCTTACCTTATCCGGATGGTATTTCATAGCCATCCGGCGGTATGCTTTTTTCAGGTCCTCGTTGGTGGCTTCAGGTTCAATTTCAAGAATTTTGTAATCGGCATGAATGTTACGAACAAACATGGCCTGTATGGATTCAAAATCACTTGTGCCAATTCCCATTTCGCGGGCAATGTTTTCAATAAGTTGCCGTTCCTTAACATCCACATGCCCGTCGGCGTTTGAAATGCCAAATAAAAAGTGAAGGAGTTGTAACCGGGCAGAGTAGTTCATGTTTTGTCTGATTTGGCGGCAAACTTCATTAACAGGAATGGATTGATTCAGTAAATCGCGCAGTAGTTTGATGGCTTCGCTGGCAGAGGCTTCGCCAAAATTTTGCACCAAAAATTTTTTTACGTAATCCAGTTCCGATTTCAATACTTTTCCATCGGCTTTCATTACTGCGGCTACCAAAACCAGCAGGCTCATTACATAACCTCCGGCCGTTGTACGGCCTGAGTATCCGGTGGTTCTTCCTGTCTGGATTTCTAATGAACTGCCATCAATGATTGAACCCACAACAAATCCGAAAATTGCACCGATGGGACCGCCAACAGCCCATCCAAGTCCTCCTCCAATCCATTTACCAAATTTTCCCATGTTTTTTTAAGTTTTTATCTATTCGGATAATTTCAGGAATTACAAGATTTTTATTGTCGTTAACCAGCACTTTCCCGGCCAGTTTTTGTGTTTTTTCGTCGCTCCACTGTTTCTGCATGCGTTTTCGCACCATTTGCTCTGTAACACCATCGCGGGCCATCACCCGAGCAATGCGATCTTTTTCCGGCGCAACTACAAGAACAGTGAAATCCATCATTTTGTAAAATCCGCTTTCAAATAATATGGCTGCTTCATGAATAACATAAGGGACGTTCCTGTGAAATTTTTTCCAATTTTCAAATTCTTTTCGAACAAACGGATGTACCAGTTCGTTCACTTTTGCCATTTGAATATCGCTGTTAAAAATAATAGATGCAAGTTTTTTTCGGTCAGGAATTCCTTCCGGAGTGTAGATGTTTTCGCCAAAAAGCTGAATTAATCCTGTTTTTACTTCATTGCTGGTAAGATATAGTTTTTTGGCTGCATCATCTGCCTCAAAAACAGGTACACCCAACAGTTTAAATACGTTGCAAACAACTGATTTTCCGCTGCCTATTCCTCCTGTTATTCCTACTTTTATGGCCATTCCAGTAGTTTTTCAGTTGTTTGTTTCAATTAAATATTCAACAGAATTTGGCGAAACCTTCATTAACTGAATAAATGGTTGCTGTGTTTCCACAGTTACAACCAGTGTGGCGTCTCCAGCCCGAACCTGGTTGTAATCAACACTTGCCGTAAATATGGATGCCGTTACATTTTCATATTCACTCAGTCCAACCAAAAATAAGACGGAAACCTGCGGCGGAAAAAGTTTCAGTTCCACGTCATCCGGATTATTAATAACTTTAACCGGAAGAGTTAGTTCCTTTTCTGTGAACTTTTCAACCGGAATATGAACAGTAACTTTTTCGGGCGAAATGCTGGTATTCCGGGGATGTATAACATTTAAAATCCGTTCAGCACTGGCTTCCAGACCAGAGAAAGTTCTGTTTTCCGTATATACAAATGTAAGCGTGTCAAGAATTCCGGCAGGACCGGAAATTTTTATACTATCGGGTTTTGCCGCAATAATTCCTTTCAGGAAAAATTGGGGTTTAAAACCAGTTGAAACCCTTGGAATTACTGGAATTACTTTTGTTTCCAGGCTGTCGAAAACCAGTGAAAGGACAGGGGGTGAAACTTCATTAACCGAAATTTCCTTGCTAATTTGGGTTCCGATGCGCCGTATCAGTACTTCGGAAGGAACCAGAATTTCATTTGAACTCTGGTTCATATTCTGGCTAATTGTTGTTAAATCAAGTACTATGGGTGAAAACGAAAAAGCCAGTTTATGTCTGAGCAAAGTAAACCCATGGGCTTGTACATTTAATTCAAGCTTTGACGGAGGCGCATTGGCCAAAAACAGATTTTTGGGCGGATTTACATATTTTACAGAATAAGTGAGGGTTGTGGTATAATCTTTACCCAAAGCATTTAAAAACCATAGCATGGTTGCAATGAGCAAACATACCGCAAAAATTATAATTCTCCGGTCGTTTTTCAGGTTTTCCGGACTGAAATATCCAATAAATTCTGTGAGTTTTTTATTCATTTTTAATAATACAACCCCCAAAATTAATGAATCATTTTCTGATAAACGCTTTCCAGGTCGAAGATTAGTTCAGGAAATTCTTTCAGTTTACGGTCAATAAGTTCAACATCAAAGGTTTTAAGACCTGTATCCAGTTCCGAACAATAATTCAAAAACGGAGTAAAACTAAATTTGGATGCCATTTCCTGCAAATCATTTTTAAAGGCTTCAATTTCAAAAATAATGAGGTTGTCTTTTATTGTTTCCCACTTTGTCTGAAAAGAATTCCGAATCAATTCCAAAATAGCCGGTAAAGCCGCCAAACTTTCTTCCGACAAAATTTTGTTGTTTTTTATATTGTTTGCCGGTTTATCAGCCAGTTCTTCTGTATAGCTGAATTTCAGAAACCTTTTCAAAATAGCATCAAGGTCTTTTTTGAAAACAGGCTTTTGAAGAAACCCGTCGAAAAGGCTGTTTATCCTGTTATTATGGTCTTTTATAGTAGAAGCGGTAAAAGCTATAACCGGAATGTGTTTCAGTTCGTTGTCCTGTTTAATAATCTCGGTTGCATCAAATCCGCTAATTCCGGGCATTCTGATATCCATAAAAATTAGATCGGGTTTTTCCGTTTTCAGTTTAGCAATAGCATCAGTTCCATCAGTTGCTATTATGTAAGTAACATTTTCTGAATTAATGAGTTGTTTTAGTACAAGTGTGTTGTAGCTTATATCGTCTGCAATCATTATGGTGCATGGCTCCAGTTTCATGGCTGCTCCCTCCCTAAGCGATTCAACCCGGGTATTATCAGCAAAGTCAACTTTTACATTATGAAATGTTACAGTAAAAACCGAACCCTTTCCAATTTTACTGTTCAAACTAATGCTCCCGTTTAATTTTTTCAGCAATCCGTTAACAATTGCCAGTCCCAGACCTGTTCCGTCGTAAGTTCTGTTGCTCTGACCGTTTTGCTGGGTAAACGAATTGAAAATATATTTTTGCTGCGAATTTTCAATGCCAATACCTGAATCCTTAACAGATACAATAAGGTTTACCTCATCTTCCTTTTCGGTTTTAACTGCATGAGCATAAACCTGAATCTGCCCTTTTGAAGTAAATTTTATGGCATTGCTAACCAGATTAAAAAGAATCTGGTAGAACCGCAATTCATCCATAAAAATATAATCAGGAACCGAGGAATCTGTTTTAACTTCCAGCGAAAGTCCTTTCTCTTCCACCTTTTTCTGGAATACCAGTTTGATATCGTTAATCACTTCCAGGTAATTTATCGGATGGAGGTCAATATTTATTTTATCCGATTCAATTTTGGAAAGGTCGAGGATGTCGTTTAGCAGATTAAGCAGGCTTCGTGCACTTTGTAAAATTGTTGTCAGGTATTCGCGGTGCTGATTGTTTTGTGCGTTTTCGAACAGCCATTGGCTGAAACCCAGAATGGCATTGAGCGGAGTGCGGATTTCGTGCGAAACATTGGCGAGAAATTCCGATTTGGAACGCATCGCATTTTCTGCATTCATTTTTGCTTCCTGAAGCTCTTTTTTATTCTGATCTAACTTTGCATTTAAAAGTTCGATTTCTGCAATCAGGTCTTTTTTACTTTTATGCGTTTGTGTTTCAGTTTGTGTGGATTTGCCATTTGCAAATTCATTGTCCATAATAATTTTTTTTCTTCCCGAAATTAAAAACTATGATTTTCGCTTTTGAAAATCTTCTCTCTTTGAGTTGTTGAAAATAATTATTTTTTTAAAGAGCAAGCAAGAAATTGGGTTAAAAAAGTGAACATTGCAGATTTTTGTTGGTAACTACCCGGAGACCATTAAAAAATGATATTTTTGAATTCGTTTAATCCATTCAGAATGATTTAAAATATGAAAATCTCAGTTGCAGGAACAGGATATGTTGGATTGGTTTCGGGGACTTGCTTTGCCGAAACAGGAGTTGATGTGGTTTGTGTAGATGTGGACAAAAAAAAAATTGAACAATTAAAAAACGGACAAATTCCGATTTACGAACCCGGACTTGAAGATATTTTTAAACGAAATATGGAAAAAGGACGGCTGCAGTTTACCGTTGATTTAGCCGGGAGTCTCGAAAATTCTGATGTGGTATTTATTGCTGTTGGAACACCACCAGATGAGGATGGAAGTGCAGATTTGAAATATGTGCTTAATGTTGCCCGCGAAATTGGCATAAACATGGATCATTATATGGTAGTGGTAACCAAAAGCACCGTACCGGTTGGTACATCGCTAAAGGTGAAAAAAGCCATTCAGGATGAACTGGAAAAAAGGGGAGTTAATATCCCGTTCGATGTGGCTTCCAATCCGGAGTTTCTGAAAGAGGGAAGCGCTGTTCAGGATTTTTTGCGGCCCGACCGCATTGTGATTGGTACTGATTCGGAAAAAGCACAGAAAGTGATGAAAAAGTTGTATCAGCCGTTTCTGCTGAACAGCCACCCCATTCTGTTTATGGATATAACCTCTTCGGAAATGACCAAATACGCAGCAAACTCCATGCTGGCCACCCGAATTAGTTTTATTAATGACATTGCCAACTTATGCGAAATTTTGGGGGCTGATATCGATGCTGTGCGCAAGGGAATTGGTTCCGACCCGCGCATCGGCAACAAATTTTTGTATCCCGGAACCGGTTATGGCGGCTCCTGTTTTCCCAAAGATGTGCAGGCGCTTATTCACACTGCCGATGAAAAAGGATATTCTCTTGATATTTTAAAAGCGGTGGAAAAAGTGAATAACCGGCAGAAATCCATTCTGTTCAACAAGGTAAAAGAACATTTCAGCGGCGATTTAAAAGGTAAAAAGTTTGCCTTGTGGGGACTTGCTTTTAAACCCAAAACCGACGATATGCGTGAAGCGCCTTCGCTTGTAATTATTGAAAAACTGCTGGAAGCCGGAGCCGAAATTGTAGCCTACGACCCCGTGGCAAAGGTCGAAGCCAAACGAATTCTTGGCGATAAAATTACCCTGGCAAATGATGAATACGAAGCATGTATTGACGCTGATGCCATATTGCTGGTAACCGAGTGGCCGGAATTCAGGTTGCCAAATTTTAAAGTGCTTGGAAAACTGCTGAAAAACAAACTGATTTTTGACGGCCGTAATATTTATGATCCGGCTGAACTTAACGAACTGAAATTTTCATATTATCCAATTGGACGAAAATCAATAAAAAACTAAACAATGAAACGGATTCTGGTAACCGGCGGAGCCGGATTTGTGGGTTCACATCTTTGTGAATATCTTTTAAACGGGGGCAATGAAGTCATTTGCCTCGACAATTATTTTACGGGTAAAAAACAAAAAATTGTTCACCTAATTGATAACCCGTATTTTGAGGTGGTCAGGCACGATGTGACTATGCCCTTTTATATTGAGGTGGATGAAATTTATAACCTGGCTTGCCCTGCTTCACCGGTTCATTACCAGTACAATGCAATCAAAACCATTAAAACTTCGGTTATGGGTGCCATCAATATGCTTGGGCTGGCCAAACGCACACGGGCAAAAATCCTTCAGGCTTCAACCAGCGAAGTTTATGGCGATCCTGAAATACACCCACAGCCGGAAAACTATTGGGGGCATGTGAATCCTATTGGTGTGCGTTCCTGCTACGACGAGGGAAAACGTTGCGCCGAGTCGTTGTTTGTAAATTACCACCAGCAAAACAATGTACGTATTAAAATTGTACGTATTTTCAATACTTACGGACCAAAAATGGAGCCGGATGACGGCAGGGTAGTTTCCAATTTTATTGTGCAGGCTTTGCAAAACAAGGATATTACCATTTTTGGCAATGGGACACAAACACGAAGTTTTCAGTACGTAAGCGATTTGGTTGAAGGAATAGTTCGCATGATGGCCACGGATGATTCGGTAACCGGGCCAATAAACATTGGAAATCCGGGAGAGTTTACCATGCTTGAGCTTGCCCGTGAGATTTTGGATATTACCGGTTCAAAATCAAAAATTGTTTACCTGCCATTACCAGCAGATGACCCGGTAAAAAGAAAACCCGACATTACGCGGGCCCGCGAAAAACTGGGTGGTTGGGAACCTGTTGTTCCGCTCCGCGAAGGGCTGTTGAAAACAGTGGAATATTTTGAAATGTTGTTAACCGAAGGGTAAAACGAAGGCATTAAAAAATGTGGCATAGAATTATCCATTCCCAATCAAATGATTGTATTTTTATCATCCATTTGCCTTTTTTGAAAATTTAAACGTTGAACCAAATGAAAAAATATTTAGCATCCATTTTCTTTTTAGCAATTCTATGTGCTGTAACGGCCCAATCCTGGCAACCTGCCGGCGACCGGATTAAAACCGAATGGGCCGAAAAAATCGATCCGGCCAATCCGCTGCCCGAATATCCGCGCCCGCAACTGGAACGCGAACAGTGGCTAAATCTCAACGGTTTATGGGATTACACCCTGGCTAATCGTGGTGGCAACATGCCTGCCGCTTTCGGTGGGAAAATCCTTGTTCCGTACCCCATCGAATCGAGCCTTTCGGGCGTTCTGGAAAGGGTAGGGGAAGATCAGGAATTATGGTACCACCGTACTTTTATCATTCCTACTACCTGGAAAAATAAAAATGTGGTGCTTAATTTTGGTGCGGTTGACTGGAAAGCCGATGTGTGGGTGAACGACATTAAAGTTGGAACCCACAAAGGAGGTTATACGCCTTTCGGTTTCAATATAACCCCGTTTTTAACCAAAAGCGGCGATCAAAAACTGGTAGTAAAAGTTTGGGACCCAACTGACAAAGGATTTCAGCCCCGCGGAAAACAGGTGAATGAGCCCCGCGGAATCTGGTACACACCAGTAACCGGAATCTGGCAAACGGTTTGGATTGAACCGGTTGAAAAGGCATACATCACCCACTTGAAAACCGTTCCGAACATTGACGGTGAAAATATTTCGGTTTTTGCCGATACTGAAGGTGCAACATCATCCGACATCATTGAGGTAAAAGTTTTGGAAAACGGAAACGTGGTAGGAACAGGTAAAGCAGCAGAAGGACAGGAAGTGCTGATTGCCGTTCCAAATGCCAAACTTTGGAGTCCGGAATCCCCTTTTCTTTATGAAATGGAAGTTTCCATTCAGCGCGATGGAAAAACAACCGATAAGATAAAAAGCTACTTTGGGATGCGTAAAATTTCAACAGCACGCGATGAAAACGGGATTGTACGCATGCAATTGAACAACCAGGACTATTTCCATTTTGGCCCACTCGATCAGGGCTGGTGGCCTGATGGATTATATACCGCACCCACAGACGAAGCGTTGCTGTACGACATCAAAAAAACCAAAGATTTTGGTTTCAACATGATTCGCAAACATGTAAAAGTTGAACCTGCCCGCTGGTATTACCACTGCGACCGCGAAGGCATTTTGGTATGGCAGGACATGCCTAACGGTGACCGCTCACCCCAGTGGCAGTCGCGCAACTATTTTAACGGGCTTGAGTTAGTGAGGAGCGCTGAATCGGAGGAAAATTTTCGCAGAGAGTGGAAAGAAATTATGGACCTTTGCTATTCCAATCCGAGTGTGGTGGTTTGGGTGCCGTTTAACGAAGCATGGGGCCAGTTTAAGACGACCGAAATTGTGGAGTGGACCAAAAATTATGATGCTTCGCGTTTAATCAATTCAGCAAGTGGTGGAAACCACTACGAGGTGGGAGATATCCTGGATATGCACAATTACCCGAATCCGATAATGGGTTTGTATGATTCGAAACGGGTAAATGTTCTGGGTGAATATGGTGGAATCGGTCTGGCGATGGAAGGTCACCTGTGGGAACAGGATCGCAACTGGGGTTACGTTCAGTACAAAACTTCAAAAGAAGCTACTGATGCCTATATTATAATGACAGATAGGCTAAAAGAGCTGATTTTTAATGGATACTCAGGTGCTGTTTATACGCAAACCACTGACGTTGAGGTAGAAGTGAACGGATTGATGACCTACGACCGAAAGGTAGTTAAGCTACTGGAAGAGCGAATCAGAAAAGCAAACCTTGAAATATCCAATTTTCTGAATAAATAGCTATGCGGAAACTAATTTTTTTGTCAGGTCTGCTTGTTTTTTTTGTTTCCTGTAAAAATTCAGGTAAGAATGAGAAGAAGGAGTGGTCAGGCAACCCGGTTTTCGAAGGATGGTATGCCGACCCCGAAGTAATTGTGTACGATGACAAATACTGGATTTTCCCCACGTTTTCTGCCCCGTACGAAGAGCAAGTGAAATTTGATTGTTTCTCGTCGCCCGACCTGGTGAACTGGACAAAGTATGAAAATATCATCGACACTTCTGAAGTTAAATGGGCGCACCGGGCCATGTGGGCGCCGGGTGTGATTGAAAAAGACGATAAATATTACTTCTTTTTTGCTGCCAACGATGTTCATCCCGGAGAGGTGGGCGGAATAGGTGTTGCTGTTGCCGACCAACCGCAGGGACCTTACACGGATATACTTGGGAAACCGCTTATCAACGAAAACGTAAACGGCGCACAACCCATCGACCAGTTTATTTTTCGCGATGTGGACGGGAGTTACTATATGTATTACGGTGGATGGCGCCATTGTAACGTAGTAAAACTGAACGGTAACTTCACCGGCCTGGAGCCACTTCCCAACGGCGAAATGTACATGGAAGTGACTCCCGAAGGTTATGTGGAAGGCCCGGTGATGTTCATGCGCAGCGGGAAATACTATTTCATGTGGTCGGAAGGTGGCTGGACCGGCCCCGATTATCGTGTGGCTTACGCCATTGCAGATAATCCTTTCGGTCCGTTTGAACGCGTCGGAACCGTTTTGCAGCAGGACCCGGAAGTGGCAACCGGCGCCGGGCATCATTCGGTACTTAACATCCCCGGCGCCGACGAGTGGTATGTGGTTTATCACCGCCGTCCGCTCACCGAAACTTCGCCACACCACCGGGTTACCTGCATCGATAAAATGGAGTTTGACGAGGATGGGAAAATTCTGCCGGTAAAGATTACAAACAGCGGAGTGGAGGCCAGGGAATTAGTTAAATTCTAATGAATGATTTGTTAGTGTGAAAACAAATCCTTCGTTTTAAATCGGGTTTATATCAGGGAATAATCTTTTTTCTTTTTCACCGGCGCTTTTATCGAAGGTCCGAAGGACTCCTTTGGAGGATTCCGATGGGAAGCCCGATGATTGGCTTTCTCCTTTTTTTAGGTGTTTAATCTATTAACGGCTGAAGCCTGGTTTATCTGTTGTGCTCTCTGCAATCACCGGGCTTTCCAAAGGAATCCCCTCGGGAGAAGCCACGGTGTAAAACCTTCTTTTTTTCACCGGCGCTTTAGCCCGGTGTGTTAGCTTTCCCGCCTCTCTTTACCAGCTTTAGCGTTTAATCTTTTAACGGCTGAAGTCACGGTGTAAAACCTTCAATTTTTGTAAAACAATTTTTTATAAGATTGAAAAAGTAGAATTACAAAGTTTCTATTCTGCCCACGGATTGAATTTTTATTGGAACATGCTCTATTAAAGCGGGGATTTTAATGTTGGGAATGTCGCTGTTATTTTCCACTGAAACAATTATGCCTGGCTTTTCTTCAATCCTGCCAATTCCAACTGCAACAACTCCTTTTAAACGGAGCCATTTTTTTTCGTTTTTTCGTTTAACTTTTAAAGCAATTTTCATTGGGTCCTTCATGGCAAAATTTCTAACAGATTGAATTATTGAATCTGAAAAATACGCGATATCCGGTTCTTTATTCTATGGCAATGTAACATTCATGGCACTGAAAACATTACCGATTCTGTTCATTAACGTTGTTGTATCGCTTCCGGCAAACAGCAATCCAACCAGATGATTGTCTTCACTCAATACTGCAGAACCGCTGTCTCCACCCTGGCTCATTGCGCCTGCCAGCAACTGATCGGTAAAAAGTGCCGTTTTATTCACTCCGTAACTCACCCGTGCCGTGACATTTGTTTGTTCTATGGTACCATAGGTTAATCCGGTAGTTCTCCCACTTTTTTTAATTTGCATGTCCAGTTCTGCCTCCTTAATTCCTGTAATCTGTCCGAATCCGAGGATTTCATTTATAACATCTTCCGGGTTAACGGGTTTTGCAATGGCACAATCCACTTTATTTTCAGTTTGTTGAATTCGGAAAGTGCGCAGTCTTGTTGTGCTGCCAATCCAGGAAGCAAGTGTATTTAAAAAGCCTGCAGTTTTTAATCCGATTTCGCAAGGAGGAAGAGTTGGACCGCCATCGCCACCATCTTCAAAAATGATCGGAACAAATTCACTTAACTCTGCAATTTTATCCGCCGGATTTTGGCCTCCGTCATGCGGTCCTGGCTGAATTACAGCATCTCCGGAAGATGCCGCATTGCTGTTGGCTATCACGTGATTGTTAGAAAGAATGTAAATATCATTCACTTTTTTTACCAGGCAACCCAGGGTTCCGGCTGTAATCAGGTAATGTCCGATGCTTACTCCGCCTGGTGCAGGCCTGAACCGCCCGGTGGGAGATTGCAATGCCCGCAAAACCCCGACCGGATTTACATCGGTAGGAATATCCTGGATAAAAGCGGGAATCAGGTCTTTACTGTCGAGCTTGTTTTTCGGCTTTTTTACATCTACCGAACAAATAATGGAAAGCTCAGATGTGATTTTTCCCCCTACCTTTTTGTAACCGATCCCGGTAGCAACCACATTGCGGTTTTTAAAAAGTTCATACTTTGCTGTTTCCAGTTTCTCTCTGATTTCTTCTGTTCTTGAATTCATGATTGCCTCCTTTCATTTTTCAGAAAAAGATTTATTTATCTGTATTCTGATCAAATTTATGAAAATGAATTCATTCGGCCTGCATGGAAAAAGAAAAAAAATGAATAAAGGGGAAAGCGTGTCGTATTACTTTCCCCTTTCATCCGATTATAAATTTTGCTACTGAATTACAGCCACCCAGTCCTTTTCTTTTTCTTCCGGCGGGTTTCCGATACTGGCAACTCCGGGACCTTTCATTTCGGAAATATTTCCAACTTTCAACTCTCCGCCTTCCCTCGGGTTAAACCATTTTACGCTGTAGGTTTTATCTGAATCCAACTTCAGTTTACATTCTCCTGCTTTCACTGGAAGGTAAATCACATATATTTCACCCGGACTGGCAAAACAAAATGCATTTTCAAGGTTCACCAGTTCGTTGGCCGGTTTCATGGATTCAACCGGCAAGGTGTTCACATATTGCGTGGCAATGGTTGATTGTTTCCACCAGTTTTGGCGGCTGCGGAAATCTTCCAGGTTTAAATCATTGTGCGGATACCGGTAACCGAAATACCACTCCACGCCCCCGGCTCCGGCCATTAAGGCTCCCCAAAGTGCCTGATTTCGTACGGTATCGTGATTTGCGTCATACGAGTCGGGCATTACGCCTTTCCAGTGCGGACCAAGTTCATCGAGGTTTACCAGCCAGCGTTTACCTGCTTTTTCAGATTCGTTTACCCATTTGGCAATGCGCTGGTTTATGCGTGCCGGATTGCCGATTTGCATGCTGGGCCCGTCGAGGTTTTCAAAACCCAGGAATGGAGTGAGGTATTCATCCTGATGATGGTCATCAGCATGGGTATGTACCACCACAATATTTGGAAACGGATTGATTTTTTTCAGGTAATTGGCCATGTCCACCTTTTGCTGGTGGGTCTGTCCGATGGGAGTCCAGTTGGCCGGGCCGTTTTCCTCGCCCATGTTCCAGGTAACTGCCAGGTGGTGGCCAAACCGGGCAATCAGTTCGCGCAGGTAAACCATCCGCTGTACATCGGTGAATCCATTATCGAGCAGCGTTTCGTTTTCGGTTTCCTGCAAAACAAAATGCAGCATGATGCCAAGCTTTTGGGCATGGTCGAAAACGATTTCCCACTGGTCGAGTTTGCTGCAGTCGAACCGGTACCGTTCGTTGTGATCTGTGTAAGGCCAAACGTCTTTCCCGTCGCCCAGTATATTCATAGTCAGCATGTAAACTGAATTCACCCCTGCAAAATGAAGGTAATTCAGCGCACCGATTATTCCTTTTCCCTTTCCGTTCTGCCAGGTGGGATCGCCTTCGTTCCAGTCGGCCATGTGCGGTTCGTATTTGTGTAAATCCTTTTTCGGGTCGGCTTCTCCTTCACGCACTTCTGTTTTCAGGCTGAAACGCGAAGTCTGGTCAAAGTCGGCAAAAGCCAGAAAATTCTCCGGACTGTCGGCGCCATTTTTAATCCATATATTTTCGGAACCCTGAAATTTGAAGTAGCCTTTTCCCCCGTTAACAATACGCCCTTTTGCGCGAAAGTCGTCACCCGTTTTATCCGAAGGCTCAATGGTAAAAGTTCCTTCGCGCCCATCGAGCATATCGATCGGTTCACCATGGTTATTATTTTCTTTCACAATAATATCTTTTCCTTTTCTGAACGAAATTTTGTACTTCCATTCGCCGGGTTCATCAGGCCGGAACCGCACTTTCCAGATATTTCCCTCTTCAACCGAGTTTTCGGCGGCATTTACGACTGTTGCAAAAAAACCGGGTACAGTGTAACTTTTGTTTCCTTTTGTGAATGTAGCTTCCAGTTTATAATCCAGGAAGGGATTTTCTTTCGCATACTCCGAAGTTAGCGGACCGGGAATTACCAGCGTAACTTTATGCCATTGTTTCAATTCGCCGTCATGTAAAATATACGGTTCTTCGGCTTTTGATTGGGTAAAAAGAAAGAAAAACAGGAAAAATAAGGTCAGGTTTTTCATTGTATGGTTATTTAAAAATTATTCTGTTGGTGTAAGTTTATCAATAGGAGTTAATTCCAGTTTTCTGAATTCCACCTCGGAGCCTTCGGCCTGAACTGCAATTTGTCCATTGGTGGCTGTGCAGTTGTATCCGTAATTGACCAGGTCGCCGTTTACCCAAATTTTCACTTCATGTCCAACACATTCAATAACCATGTTGTTCCATTCGCCGACCGGGTTTTCCGAACCGTCGGTCAGGTTTAAAATCCTGCGACGCTTCCCTTCGGTAATTCCCCATTCATCTTTCGGACCGCGGCGATCTTCCATGTCAGGCACGGTAATGTCCTCAACAATGCACCAGAAATCGCCTGCATTTTCGTGCATCATCTGCACTTCCAGCGACTTGGGAAACATGTTGTACAACGCCCGGGGAGTAGAGGCATGAACTAAAATCCCGCAATTTCCCGGTTCGCCCGGAAAGCGGTATTCAGCTTCAATCCGGTAGTTTTGAAAAACCGAATCGGTAATCAGATGGCCCTGCGGAGTGCCAAGGCTCACCAGCATTCCGTCACGCACAATAAACGGATTAATGGCATCCGGATCATTATCCATCGCGGGGACATCCACATGCCAGCCGGTTAAATCAACTCCATTAAAAAGACTTTTAGTTTTGCCGGCCTGTTGATTTGTGCAGGAACCCGCAAATAAAAGAATACAAACAGCAGCAATTAACTTTTTCATGTTGAATATTTATTGATTTTTGAAATTAAATTCTGTAAATCTCTTTATTAACCATTTTCATCAGACCGCTGTAATTTTCGGTGCGCATCATTTCCGATATTTTTTCGCGGTTTAATGTTTTGGCCAGTTCGTACGCGCCGATGGTAATTTCGGAATGGCGGTTAAAAAACTCCAGTACATCGAAAATGCGTGGAGAGGCATCGGTAGTAAAATACTTGTTGTAATTGTATGCCTGAGCCCAGTACATTAATTCCACATAGTGCAGAAAATGACGGCTGGCGCCCACCAGGTCCCAGTCGGCTTTGGTATCGTTGTCGTTGGTGTGAATGTAGGCATCAAATCCACTTTCGTAGATCAACGATAAGGACTGTGCCGGGTTTTCCTGGCTTTGCAATGAATGGCCCATATCAAGGGTGATTCCGGTATTTTCACATTTTACATCCTTTAACAGTAACAAAGCTTTTGCGGTGGTGTCGAGCTGGCAATGTACACGCGTTTCGGAATATTTCGGCTCGATAAACAGCGGAATTTCCGGCAGGTGGTCAGCCGCTTCGCCAATGGTTTCAACCATATAATTCCAGGCTGTTTTGTAATTGATTTGAAACAGTACATCGTATCCATCGCTGAGCGGGCAGCAGGTAACATGAGGCGCACCAACGGCTTTTGCAAAATCTTTGGCTTTTTTAATCATAGCAACAGCGCGGTCGCGAATGGCTTTTTCGGGCCGCGAAAGTGCGCCAGGCACCCACTCTTTTTCCTTTTTAACATTTACGTTGATGGCGGCAAATTCCAACCCGTATTCATTCATCCAAGATTTGGTTTCTTCCGGTTCACCGTTTTCATACGGAAAAACCATCTCCACCCCTGTAAAACCTTCAATTTTTGAAACCACTTCCAGCTTCTCTTTTGTGGTAACCGGTTTTTGGTATTCCGAAAAACGGTCCTGTGTTTTCCCTAAAAATCCGATAATAACTCCCTGTTTAATTTCAGACATGTTCTCTTTTTTTCTTTGATTATGTTAGAAACTCTTTTATTGATTCGGCCATTGTTTCGAGAATGATGCAGCATGATGTTGCACCTGCATCGGGTACCCCGCGCGAACGCTCTCCGAGACGGCTGGCACGGCCTAACCTGGCAACCATGTCCCTGGTGGAATCGCGGCCGGCTATTGCGGCACTTTTCATTTCATCAAGCGTTTCTGTAAAACTTTTACCCTCGGCAGCAGCCTTTTTATAGGCCAAAACAGCCGGATGAAGTGCATCAATCAATGTTTTATCGCCGGGCTGGGCGGGTGAAATGGACTGAACCGAAGTAAGCATTGCGTTCAGTGCGCTTCCAAATTCCTCAATGCCAATTTCATTTTTACCCTCCAGTTCGGTGGCAAAACCTTTAAACATTTTTCCATACAGCGGCCCCATGGAACCGCCGATTTTCATCATCAGAATTTTTGACAAAATTTTGGCGGAGTATGCCAAATCGCCCGGATTTTTTTCCAGTTCTTCCCGGCACATAGTAAATCCCTTGTTCATGTTTATGCCGTGGTCGCCGTCGCCTATCAATCCGTCAATATCGCTCAGATACTGTTTGTTTTCCTGTATGGCTTTTACCAGGTTTTCGATAATGACTGCACCCTCTTTGTTTGAAAAAACTTTCATAATTTCTGTTATCGTTTCATTTTTTACATGCCGGTTTTAAACCGGGCTAAATCATTTTTTTCCTGTCATAACTTCGGAAACTCCCATCCGTTTTGGTAATCGGGACGAATGAAAGCATCGGCTTCAGGATTGTTCCGAAACTTCATTTTGTTTGCATCATAGTTGAGACTTATACCGCCCAACCGGTTCGAAATATTGGCAATACAGGCCACTTCTGTTGCATAGCTTCCCTTTTCAATCGTTCCGTTGGTATTCGGGTTGTTGGTCCGGATACATTCGGCCCAGTTGATCATGTGATTGTGTTGATTGCCGTAAGGACCGGTCACAACTTCCGGCTTAATCAGCGGGTTCCCTTTTGCATCGTTTTGCGGAATTATCTCGTATCCGGTCCGGTTGCAAACCAGGGTGCCGTTGCTTCCAATCCAGGCAACTCCGTCGGGTCTGTTATAAAGCCTGGTATTTTGCTGTTCCCAAACCACATGGTAGTTGTCAAACTGAAAAACTGAAGTTTGAACCCTCGGTGTTTCGGTCAATGTTTCGGGATGCCTGTAACCAACCGAAAAAACTGTTTTCGGGTATTCTCTCGGATGGCCCAGTGCGAGTAGACCATCGAATGCCGAATCGAGGTAATGCACCCAGTCCGTTTGCTGACCCCCGCCAAAATCCCAGTAATTCCTCCACTGCCGGTGAAACCGGTTACTGTTGTATGGGCGATAACGTGCCGGACCAATCCACATGTTGTAATCCAGCGTTTCGGGCACGGACTGCGGCGCGGGGTCGTAAATAACCGGATTGGTATTGCCTGGTATCCAGCAGTGTACCTTGTAAACATCGCCCAATATGCCTGTTTTTAATATATTGAATGCATCGGTGAAATATCCCAGACTGATTTGCCAGAGCCCCGTAGTTACCACATTCTTATACCTGCGTTGCAGATCAACCATCAGCCTGCATTCTGCAATGGTTCGGCCAACAGGCTTTTCAACATAAATGGCTTTTTCGGCCCTGCATGCTTCGGCAAACATATAAGCATGCCAGTGGTCGGGAGTGGCAATGATAACTCCGTCGATATCCTTGTTGCCGAGCAGCTTGCGAAAATCGTCGTAAAACTTTATGCTGCCTGCTCTCCCGGGGAATTCATTTTTAAGCACGGCTGCTTGTTCCTTCAGCCGGACCTGATCCACATCACACAGGGCAATACATTGTACTCCATTGTCTGCCCTAAGCAAGTGCTGCATGTTTTCTGTACCCCACCAGTTTACTCCAATTACACCAATGTTGATTCGCTCGGAGGGAGATGCTGATGCGTAAAGGTTTCGGGGTATTGTTGTGTATATTCCGGCCCCGGCCATTGTAATGGCTGAATTTTTCAGAAATGATCTTCTGCTTTTATTTTCCATGTTATCTTTTTTTAATTTGAAACTGGCGCAACCCCACCGAGTCGCATTCGTAATTGATGCATTTTTTTAATTCATCGTCGAGTTTCATCAGAGTGCAGGTTATTCCTGCCATTTCGAGCGATGTAAAGTAATTGCCCACGTAGGAATGATAAATTTTAATTCCTTTTTCGTTGAGGATTTTTTCCACATCGTTATACACAATGTATTGTTCCATTACCGGGGTTGAACCCAATCCGGAAACAAGTACAACTACCTCGTCTCCACTTTCGAACGGCAAATCGGGTAAAATGACATCACAACAGCGTTGGGCAATTTTGGCTGCCGGTTCAAGGTCGGCAATTTCAATTCCCGGTTCGCCGTGGTGTCCGATTCCCACCTCCATTTTGCCCTCTTCAATGGTGAAATTCGGGTGCCCAACCTCGGGGATGGTACACGGAGATAGGCCAATTCCCATGCTCCGGGTATTGTTAATTGCTTTTTGGGCGGCGGCAATAACCTCGTCGAGTGAAGCGCCCATGGCCGCTTTTGCGCCTCCCACTTTCCACATCAGTATTTCGCCGGCCACACCGCGGCGTTTGTTTTCCTCGCCTTTGGGGGCCGAAGGTACATCGTCGTTTGCCACCACTTTTTTTACCTGAATTCCTTCATCTTCGGCTTCCTCCATGGCCATGGCCACGTTCATGTTGTCGCCGGCATAGTTTCCATAAAGAATTGCAACGCCTTTGCCTCCATCGGCAGCTTTAATGGCATCGTAAAACATTTGAGCCGGTGGCGATGAAAAAATCTCTCCTACAGCTACGGCATCCACCATATTCCGGCCAACATAACCCACAAATGCCGGTTTATGGCCTGACCCTCCGCCGGTAACGATTCCGACTTTCCCCTGTAACGGCGCATTTTTGTATTTAATAACCCGTTCATTTTCGGTTTGAGCAACCAGATCGGAATGCACTTTTACATAGGCTTCGAGCATTTCATCAACTACTTTCGATGGGTCGTTTATAAATTTTTGCATGGCGTATAATTTATTATTTATTAGTTATAATTGATTAATCTTCACACCTCTGTATTTGACATCTCCCTTTAAAAAGGGGAGAAATGTTTTGAATCACTGTTTAAAGTAAAACCGTAACCTTAATCTTTCGGATGAAATGAATTTTTCTCCAAATCGCGCATTTGCTGAACCTTAGGAGCTGAATCGCCACCCTGGAATTCAGATACCAGCCAGGCATCGATAACTGTTTTAGCGAGTTCGGGGCCGATTACCCGCTCGCCCATGGTAATAATCTGGGCGTCGTTGCTTTTTCTAAGTCTTTCAGCAGAAAAAACATCGTGACAGGTTCCGGCAAAAACGCCTTCCACCTTGTTGGCAATCATGGCCATTCCCAAACCGGTACCGCAAATGCTGATTCCCCGGTCGTAATTTCCAGCCTGAATTTCTTTTGCCAGATTGTACCCGATTTCGGGATACATGGCATTTTTGTGCGTTGCCGAATAATTTAAATCCGTTATATCAATGCCTTTGCCTTTCAGATGATCGAACAACACCTTTTTCAGGTTAAAAGCCGCATCGTCGCAATCAATACAAATTTTCATATTCTTTTATTTTTGATTTGAACCACATAGGCACATAGAAAACTATTGTGACCTATGTGTCTATGTGGTATTTTTTATCTTGTTACTTCAGGCATAATATTCGCCAGATACTTTAAACTTTCCTCTACCCAGTAATCCGGGTTTTCCACAAATCCCCCGCTGGCTTCGCTGCCCATTTCAATACCCGCTACACATGGTTCTCCCAATTTTATGCAATTTTCTTCAATTCCAAGCTCAATTAGTTTATCAATATACGCTTTAAAATCCACAACTCCAGTTCCCAAAATGCTGTTGGTGTGGGCAAACGATTCTGTTTCGCTCAAGTGAACATGAAGCAGACGACTTTTCAGTTTTTCCAGTTGTTCAGGCTCCTCCCGCGTTATTACCAGGTGCCCCACATCCACATTCGGATACACATTGGGTAACCCAATATCTTCAATTGCTTTTGCCAGCTTGTATGTATTGTTGCAGATAAAATAAACATGAGGGTCGAGTTCAATGCCCACCAGCAGGTTTTTGTCGAGGCACCATTCGGCAAACCGTCCAACGTTTTCAACCATGTACAACCACGATTGTTCGGGGGAAGTGCCCAGTTCGTAAAGCCCTCCGCCCCAGCAAACCAGCAGTTGCCGTCCGCCCAATTCCATCTGGAAGTCGGCACACGCTTTCATGTAATCGAAAACGGCATCCCGTTTTTTCGGGTCGGGATGGGCAGAATCTTTTGTGGCCACCATCAGCATTTGTGTGCTGTGAATGTCATTATCCTTCACAATCCTGACGGCTTCCTTTCTCTGTTCTTTCGTCATCGTAACGGGATTGCCTTTTCTGATTCCGGCGTATTCGATATAGCGAAATCCATACTTAACCGCCGATCTCAGCGATTCTTCCGGGCCTTTGTCGCCCACCTCGTAAACCAGTGTATTTAATGCTAATTTCATACTTATACTATTTATTCCTATTGCGCGTGGTTAAACAGCGCTTTGTTCGGATTCATAAACGACCACATAATTATTGCCAATAATGAAAGGATTGCACATATATAAAAGAAAGGCACGTGGCTGTTGGTTGCTGAAAATAAATACGGATAGGCAATGATGGTAACAAATGCACCCAGGTTTCCTGCCATGTTCATGGTGCCGGAAATTACACCGGCGCGTTCTTTTGAAATGTCGATACAAAATGACCAGGAAGGACTTAATGTCATATCGGCGCCGAAAATGGCAATTGACATGAACAAGACAGCTATTACCGGACTTTGAACCATCGTAACCATAACCATACCCAGGGCTGCCAGGGAGAAACCGATAATGGCAGGTACCCGTCTGGAAAGTTTCATGTTTCCATTACGAGTATAAATGAAATCAACCAGCCAGCCCGAGACCCAATTGCCGAGCGCGCCGGAAAGGAGCGGGAACATGGAATACATGCCGGCCTGAACAATATCAACCTGAAACCGGTCGGCAATATAGGGCAGCATCCAGGTCAGGGTGAAATAGAACGTAAAGTTGCTGCATATATACTGGCCCATGGCCAGCCACATATTTCCTGACTTCAGAAGAACCTTTAGCGAAAATGGTGGCAATTCACCAATTGTGGGCTGTTGCCTGTTTTTAACTATAAATTCTTTTTCACTGTCGTTTATCCATTTGGAATCCTCCGGTTTATCGCGAAAAACAAAATACCAGAAAACGGCATAAGCCGCACCCACAAGCCCTACAATAATAAAAGACCAGCGCCAGCCAATTTCTGAAATCATCCAGGCAACCAGCGGTAATGTAAAAGCGGCGCCAATGCGCGACCCCGAGAAATTTATTCCCTGAACGATGCCTCTCTCTTTTAAGGGAAACCAGTTATAAACTACTTTTGATAAAGCCGGAAATGCGCCTGCCTCACCTGCACCAAAAATAAAACGGACTACCAGCAACTGAATATAATTTCTTACCGAAGCCGTAAGGGCAGTACATGCCGACCAGAAAATAATAATGGCTGTAAGCACAAACCGCGGTCCGCGGCGATCGGCAAAATGCCCTGTGGGAGCCTGAAACAGCGCATAGCCAAGGGTGAACATGGCCATTGCCCATCCAAACTGGATGTCGGTAAGTCCGAGGTCTGCCACCATCGAATTTCTGCCGGCCGAAATAGCAGCCCGGTCAATGTAAAGGTTTACAGTATGCAAAAAAGTCAGAAATACAAGAACCGCCCTTGCGGGAATACTGAATCTTTTAGTCATTGGTTAAAATTTCTGTATGGTATTTCAAAACGATAATGGTTGTTTAGTTTCTGCTCGCCCCACCGTATAACCACCACGGATTTTCGTATGAGGGCGTTTCAATGATAATCTCATTTTCCCCCGATTGGTATTTTGCCCTGGCTTTCACAAGATGCCAATGCTCCGGCATTTCAGTTACCTCGAAATTATATGGGCCATTGGTCAGTTTTTCGACAACCTTGTTGTTAATCAGCAGGCTTACTTCGTTAATGGCAGGAAATTTACCGGCATTTTCAACTTTAACCGTTACTTTCCCGGGTTCATCCGACCATTCCATTACAAGTTTTGGTGTGCCCGGGTATCCTGTAATTTCTGCAAGAAGATCGAAAAAGGCCTGTTTACGTTCTGAGGTGATTTGCCAGTTTACCGGAACACTTTGAAATCCCTCGTTGAACAGGGCATTTTCGCTTTCAAGTCTGAAATCGAAAAATCCCCACGAGGCGTAGTTTTGCACGGCAGTAACCATGGTGTTTCCGTATTCTTCCCATCCCTGCGCATCGACCCGCCAGGGCTGGTCGTCTTCGTTATTTACAATGGGCACATTGTTGTAAACCTCCATTTCCCGCACCTGTTTTATCATTTCTTCCATTCTTTCCGGATCTCTTACACCGTTGCCGTGAAGTAAAACATAATCGGAAACCTCTACTATATTGGAAGGAGGAACCGCGCCGCCGCCAAGCGATGTGCTGATATAAAGTGAACGGCCATCTTTTTCAATGGCTTTGGCAATTTCGATGAGTTCATGCACACGATCGCAAACCAAAATTGCATGATCGTATGCCCGAACATTACATTCATTGTTGATTTCAATGATTACGTTGGTGTATCCTTTGTCAAGTATCCATTGGGTGGCGTTCACCACAGCTTTTTTAATGGCTTCCTCATCCACAAGGTTTTCATCCTGGCCAAAGTAGTAATATCCTACAATGGGAACCATACCCAGTTCATCGGCTTTGTCGAGAATCAGTTCAAGGCGGTTCATAAACCCTTCCCGCAGCGAACCATCGGGCGCAAATGCCGAATTGTCCCAGGGTTGATTGCGGCAGTAGCCATAGGGGCAACCCCCTTGCAGGTTTATGGTAAAACTTAATAAACCATGTTCGAGCCAGGCAGGCATTGCTTCTATAAATTCCCGTGTGTTGCGGTCGGGGTCCCATTGTTTGGTATCGGGATAGGCCCACTGTCCTCTGGTCTGAGGGTTCAAATCATCAAAAATTCCCTGAACCATTCTGGAATTCATTAAGAGGCCCTCTACCGGAAACGATTCTCCTTTGGAAGTTGTCCACGATCGTCCCTGGTAGGTTGGCACGCCGTTAATATAAAATTGGTCGCCAACTATGGTCACTTCGGTTTTTCGCTTTGTCGGCTTTTCCTGCTCTGCCTGAGGTTTTGCACAGGCTCCCAAAAAGATAAAAAGAAACGTGAACAAGGTAGGAAAGAAGATAACATTTGTGTTGAACTGAGTCTGCTGATTTTTATTTTTCATGGATAAATATTTATTGATGAAAATAATGCTTTAAAAAATATCACCTAATCTGCTTTAAATGGTTTTTTCAGTATTGACAGGAATTTTATTCAGGTTGAATGTAATTTTTTGTGAGAGCGAACCGGTCGAAACGGAATCCGTCTTCGCGCATGCTGAATGAAATGGTGTGCTGTCCGGTGGAAGGAACATCGAGATAAATTAGGCGTTCAACTCCGCAATGCACTTCGTTGGTCCGTTGTTTACTCGCCCATGTCCACTGGTTTTTGCCATCGCACCACTGCATGCGGGCTCCGCTTTCAGGCCACTGTTTGTTAATTCCAACATGCAGCCCGTTATCTTCACTTCCGGTTGAGAATGCGCTTACCCACACATAGTATTTTCCGGGATTTTCGAAATAAACGGGATAATCGAGAATGGCCATTTTCCCCGGCTCGTTGGTGAAGTTTTCCCCCTGAATCAGCTTGTCATCATGGGTAACCCGGGTGTCGGGCAACAACATCAGGTATTTCCCGCTGCTGGCTGAAGAGGAATAGTTTTTATTAAATCCCTGGATATTTTCTGAAAATCCGGAATCAATAATGTACCATTTTCTAATTTCGTCCTCACTTTGCGAAACATAATGCTCTGCTTCAATCATTACAAAACCATTTTTTTCGCGATGTTGATTTTGATTATTGCATGAAAATGCCAAAGGAATCAAAAAAAGAAACAACCATTTTTTCATAGACTTTTGAAGTTTAATTTGGATTATGTATTAGTTGAAGTGCATTCGATATAAATTACCTGTTAAAAAGCTGTTTGTTTGCCCATTCGATGTATTGCTCCCATTCGTAGGCCGTTACGCCATAACCGCCCGGACGTATGTGATAACCTAAAGTATTCAGAACAGGTTGTCTGATTCCCGGCATTTCATCCGAAGACATTCCCGTTTTACCGTACAATTCATACACCGGTGTTGCATAATAGGCTGAAAGAAATTCACCACGCGGGTCGGCCCAGAGGTCTTCTTCGGCGCTGGCCACATAAATGGGACGGGGGGCTATGAGCGCAAGCAATTGATGCTGATCCACAGGAAGGGCTTTCTCATTTTGGTTGTAGCTCATAAAATTGCGGGCAAACCAGTGCGGAAATACATTGTTGATGCGGGCCACCGTTTCGCCGAACCGGCGTTTGGAAAGCGCTGCGCCACCACAGCCTGAGTTGTTTGAAATAACAGCCGCAAAACGTTCATCGGTTGCGCCGGCCCACAGAGATGTTTTTCCCAGCCGCGAATGGCCGAAAACAATCACTTTCGAGGCATCCACATCTTCGTCCTGGTCCAGGTAATCCATCGCTCGGCTCAAACCCCAGGCCCAGGCAGCAATGGAGCCCCACTCGGCAGCTCCCGGACGTTGCTGGTTGTCCACATAAAAAAACGGATGGATGCCATCGGTAAAATCGTCTTTGTCGGGGTCAATCTCGCCGTAATAAATAGTAGCCAGCCCGTATCCGGCATCGATAATTTTTTCCACCTGCCAGCTCTCTTTACTCACGCCTCTCGACTTTTCGGTAAGCTGATTGTTTGAAATTCCGTACGATTCATTGTCGCGTGCCCATGCATCTGATATGCGGATGTTTACGTCGTTGCAAACCGTGTGGTTGCCGTAAAAGTTGTATCCCAGAAACAACGGGGCTTTTTCCACATTTTTCGGCAGATATATTAGTACATTGAAAAAAAGCGTTTTTCCGTTTTTGTTGAATACAATGTCCACCTGTTTCCGCCGGGCTTTTCCGTTCAGGGCATTGGCATTTTCTTCAACCACTTCCCACTTGGAAATTTCCAGTTTGCCCGGTACCTTTCCATAAACATTGTTGGTGAAAAATTCAAGCAATTCCGGCCGGCGAATTCTTTCCCAGCGCCGGGAATTTTTTATTTTCCGGCCATTAAACGATGTCAGCGGATCAGGAATTACAAATTCAGGAACTTTGCTTTCATCGTAATTGGGTTTAAACTCAAACCAGTTTTGACTGTAAATAGAAGGGGAGACGAATAAAAAAATGAGTAAGAATACTGTTTTAAACATGGTTTTTAATTTTTAAAATTAATACCGATAAGTTTTTTCGATTTACGCAAATGATTTTTCAGTTCTTTTTCTGCCAGTTCAGCATTGCCGGCTTCAATGGCATTTAATATGGCCAGATGGTCGGGCAACGTTTCTTCCGGTTCCCGCACCAGACCCATTTGTTCAACACGTGCCTGTAAAAGTGAATGACTGTAAAGTTTTTGCAACATTTTGTTTTGTGAAAATTCCAGTAAAAGGGCGTGAAAACGGTCGTCTGCTTTCCTGTACTTTTCAACATCAATGCGGGCGCCTTCGGTAAATGGTTTCCAGATGGACTTTAACTGCCGGAGTTGTTTTTCATTTCTCCGTTCTGCAACCAGTCGTACGGCAACGGTTTCAATACCTTCACGTACATCGTAAATATCGCGCATTTCATCGATGGAAAGTTTTTTAACGAACATACCCCGGCGCGGAATGCTTTCCACCAGAAAATCGTATTCAAGCATTTGCAATGCTTTTAAAAGGGGAGTCCGGCTAACGCCCAGCCGGGCAGCCAGCTTTTCCTGAAGGAGTTTTTCTCCGGGTTTCAGCTCGTTTTCAATTATCATTTCTTTGAGCTTATTGTAAACCGGAATACTTAAATCGGAATGTTGAATCATGCATCAAAATTTCCGGCAATATAAGATATTGTATTTTGAATACAAAATTCAGAAAGAAAAAAAACAGGTGTAGATTAGTAAAGTTTACTGAATTGTATCTGGCAAATTAAATTGAATAGGCAGGCCAGGGGAACAGACCCCCTCCGTTCAGATAAATCTGGCCTCGTCCCCCTGTGGCACTAACGCCACAAGGGGACAAAGCTTTGATGAAACACAGGTTGTAATTTGAAGCGTATTACCCATTAGTCAATATAACTTAGTATTTCTGCAGCAAAGCCAGAAGCTTTCGGTCAAGTTTGTGGCCGTGCCAGTCTTCGTATTCAATGTCAGTCCGGCCGGAGTCCATAATACCGAAATCGCCGCGGAAATTCCATAAAGCATAACCAATCCCGCGCTCTGTCAGCACATCGAGCACATCGCCAAACCAGGCCAGGAAAACGTCGTGCGGGGTTTCCCTGTAACATCCGCACTCTCCGCAATGCACCCCAACGCCCTTGTTTACAGCGTCAATCCAGGGAGCATAGAATTCTTCCAGGTTTTTCCGGCTGAAATGCCTTTCATCTATTTCGCCCGGCCACACCGGAGTGGGTGCATCATCCGGGTTTTTAAAAACCCACGATGCCCGGTAATGCGAAATATAGTGCGGGTAATATCCCCGGCAGCTTTGGCCGATGTCGAGGTCGAAAATTTCGGGAATAACATCGCTCCCCACGTTGTTCCCGTCGGCAATCACCATGTGGTTCGGATTATGCTGTTTGATTACCTCCATTGATTTTTTGGCCACCTCGCGGTAAAGTTGTCCGGGAATGGATCCCCTGCGCGAATGCTGGTCGTTCATGTCTTCGCGGGTGCAGGGTTCGTTCACCAAGTCGAAACTGATTTTATCGGAAGAATAGTTCTTAAACCGTTTGGCCCACATACTCCAGTGTTCGTAAAAAGCGTCCTGCGCTTCCTTGTCCTGCCAGAGGTTGTAGGGTTCGTTAAACCCCGCATTCACACAAAAACCCGGTGCGCGGTGCAGGTTCAGACTCATGTGTAATCCATACTTGTTGGCCCTGTCCACCAGCGTCTGGATGTTGTCCATCTCTTTTTCGTTGAAGTTCAGCACTTCGTCGGGTGTAATGTCTTTCGACGGGTCGAACGTTACATAGCGCGGATAGGCCATGGGAAGCCGCACAAAATCGAAGCCCCAGTCGGCCATCCATTTTAAATCATTGTCGGTGGTATTTGAACGGCTTCCACCTCCCCGGGGCGAGAAATAATCGAGCAGGTTAAAACCTTTCCAGCGGGGAAGTTTGTTTTTTGTGGTATTCAGGAGGTTTCCGGCTGTTGCCGTTCCTGCCAGTCCGGTACCGGCAGCCACCAGTCCGGTGGTTTTAATAAAATTTCTTCGTTTCATTATAAAAAGGCTTTTTGTTGGTTTGCCCTAAAGATATTTAAATTCGGAAGAATTCAATAAAAATCAAATATCAAATTTATAGAACCAATTATCAAATAAACCACAAATCCGGAAATTCAAAATTACAAACAGGGTGAGGCATTTGGGAAATTAATTCATTATTCAATGGTCAATGGTCATTGGTCATTAGTCACTGTTCATCTGCCATTGGGTAAATGGATGAATGTGGAAATTGAAAAATTTGAAGAATGGTGAAATGGTTGGGGAGTTGGTCAGATGTGGCGGGTTGTCATTGTTGTCATTGTTGTTATTGTTGTCGTTGTTCTCGGGTTATCGTTGTTGGGTGCACTGTACATCTAATCATGGTTTCCCACTTAGTGCTTCCCGCTTTCGGCATCTGGCTTCGGCCACCTGTCATTGAAACCCCCTGACCCGATAAATCGGGTCTTGTCCCCCTTATAAAAGGGGACAAAGGGTGCAAGTAAGTTACGGTTTCGGTTATCGGACTCCGGCCACCAGTCATTGAAACTCGCTGAGAATTTCCGGCACTTATTTTACTTTGTCGAAATAGAGCGTACCATCGCTTGTTCCGCCGGAGTAGCTCGTTGAATAGTCCATTTTCAGGGTTTTTCCGTCATTTTCAACCGACCATGTTTCCTTTGTTTTCAGGTCGTCTGCACCGCCGTTTCCGTAGAATGTTGTGGTTGATTCAAATGCAATTGATTTATTGCTTTCCGACAGGGAAGCCTTTGCTTTTCTGGGCATATCGTAAATCGTGATTTTTGATTCTGCACCTTTGAGTGAAAGGTTTTCCTGGAACGGATACGCCTCTCCGTATCCATTTTCATAAACCCGGTTGGTGAAAAGGCTGTCGTTTTTCTGTAAAACCGTCATTTTCGAAAGAAAAAGCTGGTCGTTTTGAGCGGTTGATTTTTCCTTGTTCAATTTCCATTTTCCTGAGAAAACGGGCGATTGCCCTAAAGCTGGTTTAAAAGAGATGAAAAAGAAAACCACGCTTAATACTACTAACGTTTTTGTTTTCATAATAATGGATTTAAATGTTGATAATAAAATTGGACTTAATTATTGATGGACAAATTCTTTCCAGTCCTTGCCGCCGGTGAGCCAGGCCAGATTAAACCGGGCCATTTTGCCGCCGCCGTCGCTTTCGTAGAAAAGGTAAATCAGACCTTCAGAAGGTGTTCCCGCACGACCTGCGGTTAACGACGAATAGGCAAAGCTGCCTTTGTCAACCACACGTTTTACCGGCCAGGTTTTGCCGCCGTCGAAACTGGCCCACACAGTGCCGTTGAAGCGGCGTGAGGTGCGCAGTTCAAAGGGAACATCTTCGTCCTTTTTATCGGCCGGAACATCGATGTTGCTGAACAGCAGGATGTCGTGCCCCTCAACCGGCAGGCGCACCAGCCCGGCCATTAACCCGTAATCGGTGTGCTGGGCGCCGTCGGGCAGGTCTTCATCTATCCATAAATCTTCCCACGTTTGGCCGCCGTCGTAACTGTATGCGATGTACCTGCGGCGCGGGTTCAGCCCGTCGGTGGATTTATGCCGCCGTGAGTTGTAGTAAAGCGTTCCGCCGGAAAGTTCGGCAATGGCTGCTTCGCCGGCGCCATAAGCCGGAAACGGTTCGCCGGCCTGCCAGGTTTTGCCGCCGTCGTCGCTGTAAATGGCGTTGGTGTAGTGTTCGTCCCAGAACTCCCGGCCGTTGCCGCTGCCGTACCAGCGCGAGGGGCGAATCAGCCTTCCGGCATATTTCCCCTGCTTCAGCGTGATGCCGTGCTCGTTCATGTGCATGGACGGGACATGCCCCAGGCTGTTGGGGCGGATGGTCACCTCCTCCGCATTCCAGGTTTTCCCGTGGTCGCGGCTGCGGTAAATCGTGAGCGGGGCAGGCGGGTGTCCTCCCTCCGCAAAAGCCAGGATGTGGCCGGTGGTTTCATCCACGGTGGTGCCGCCGCCCTGAAATCCGGGATGGGCCACGGTAATTTCCGGCTCCCAGGTTTGGCCGCCGTCTTCGCTGCGGAGCACCCTGAAATGTTCGCTTCCCCAGGTAGCCACAATGGTTCCGTCGGTAGTGGTAACCACATTGGGAAACCGCTCGTTGGAAACCAGTTGCTGCACTTCAAAAACTGGCTGTCCGTTGTTCCAGAACGGATTTTTTTGCGCGGTTTTGCACGAGATGAAGAGGATAATCACAACAAGAACAGCGGCTATGCAATGTTTTTTGATGCTCATTTTTTTATGTTTATCGTTTGACAAATCGTTTAAGATGCTTATTTTTAAACCCTAAATAAATCAAAAATTGAATTCAGAACCTGAAATAACACGAAGAAACAAAATTTTTCCAGGCCCCGAAAATTTCGGTAGCGGTGAAGATTGGGAAAAGTTAGTTGGAGTTAGTGAAAACCACGCCGGGGTGCGCCGGATGAAATTTTTTAACGGAAAAGATGGGTTACACAACTTTTTTGGCATTGTATTCCAACCCGATAATAGAGATATAAACCAACTCTTCGGGTTTTACATACGTTATGTGCGTCATGCTAAAAGTCTCAGTGCTACATTAAAAAATTGATGAAAAAATGGGAATAATAGATTTAACAGTAACTTCTTGTATTCATTTAGTTAGAAGTAATCTCAAGGATTTAAAACCAATTTCAATTGGCTCAGGTGTTATTATTAAAAATAAGGAAAGATTTTTCATTTGTACTGTTTCTCATTTTTCTGATTACCCTGAAGAAAACGTTGGAATTGTGACAGGTAGAATAAAAAATAATGAAACTGAAGTTTATTACCTTGGTAATTTCTCATACCTGACAAAGATAAGTTTTGAAGAAATGCCTGATGCTGAAGATTTAGTTTATTGTATTGAAAATCCAGATATGGGTGGAGATAAATTGGACATTGCATTTAGGGAAATTTCTTTATTGGAGAATATTGTTCAGGATAAGAGAGAATTCGATTTGAATGGTATTGGTAAGATAACAGTTAATCAAGGCGGGAAGTCTTTATTATTTGCAGATGATGACTATCAGATTGATACTAATTATCAATGTAGTTTTATGGTAGGATTAGACCAAAATTGGAAAACGGAATTTTGGATTTTCAAGAAGCGTTATATTGGAATTTGCCAATAAAATCAGTTGGTGAAGAATTTATTGAAATGGATTTAGGAGCACCAATAAATGACCATACGAGATTTAAAGGTTGCAGTGGTGCACCGATTATTGACACAAGGGTGCGCTTAATTGGTTTAGTTACTCATGGTGAAAAAGATACTACAAAAAGCAGTATATATAGATTTAGGTTTGATAAAGTTAAACAATGGATTGATTTAATGTATTTTCAAGAACCAATATCAAAAATGTAAATAGTTAATAATAAGGAAATACGGAATGAAAAGTATAATTGAATTAGATGAAATTGAAGCAAGAGAGTTCTTTTTGAAAGAAAAGAATTATGTGAATTTTGACCTTCCAACTTACTTTTCGTTTCAGAATTTATTGAACTTGCTTGACAAACAATTGTCCGGAAAAAAACTTTCAGATTATAGAACAACAAATCCAAGAGACTTTGATGATATAAATTATTATATTTTAAATAATAAAGATGGAAAATATGCTTGGCGACCATTTCAAATAATAAATCCTGCAATTTATGTTTCTCTTGTTCAATGTATTACAGATAAAGATAATTGGGAATTAATACAAAAAAGATTTCTTAACTATCAAGAGAATGACAGAATAGAATGCCACAGTTTACCGATGGTATCAGGTAGTGAAGAAAAAACAGATAAAGAATCTCAAATTTTCACTTGGTGGCAAATGATTGAACAAAAGTCAATTACTCTTTCACTTGATTATCACTACTTCTTGCAGACTGATATTACAGATTGCTATGGCTCAATTTATACTCATTCGATTAGTTGGGCTATTCATGAAAAAACTGAAGCTAAAAAGAAAGAAAATAGAACAAAGAATTCTTTAATAGGAGTCGCAATTGATAACCATTTACAAGACATGAGTTATGGACAAACCAATGGGATTCCACAAGGAAGTACTCTAATGGATTTCATTGCTGAAATAGTTCTTGGATATGTAGATGAGTTGCTAACACACAAAATAAACGAATTAAGCATTTCTGATTATAAAATTCTAAGATATCGAGATGATTATAGGATTTTTACAAACAATCCATTTGAAGCAGAACAAATTACAAAAGCATTATCTGAAATTCTTTCTGACTTAGGATTAAAACTTAATGTCAGTAAAACTAATGCATCAGACAATGTTATTAAAAGTTCTTTAAAACCTGATAAACGATATTGGATTGCAAATAGGCGTATTGCGGAAAACAAACAAAAATGGTTGATTCAATTATTCTTATTATCTGAGCAATTTCCTAATTCAGGGACTTTAGATACTCAAATGAGAGATTTTTTAGAAGTATTGAAAAAAAATAAAAAAGATGATTCAAATATTGAGTCTTTGATAAGTTTAGTTACAGAAATTGCATATCGTAATCCAAGAGTAGTTCCGACATCTATAATGATATTATCTCTTTTAATTAAACAGATTAAAATTAAGGATGATAAAAAAATAATTTTGAAAAGGATTTATTCGAAGTTTCAACAAATTCCAAATTCAACATTTCTAAAAATATGGTTGCAAAGACTTACTGTTAAGATTGATACTTCAATTATTTATGATGAACCTATCTGTAAGCTTCTTTCTGATAATGAAATACAGCTTTGGAATATTAATTGGCTTAATGATAAAATTAAAAATAAGATAAAAAAGACCCCAATTATAATTCAATCAAAAGTGAAAACATTGAGAGCTGTAGTAACAACCAAAGAAATAGATAACATGATAACAAAAAACGCATACAATTACGAATAAAGCACGAACGCAGAACACGCAATATAGCCAATGGCGGGAACTGTGGGAGTTTGAATCTTTCTGCCCCACATCAAGGTTTGTAACGGTGGATAATGACGAAGCCCGCAAACCGCCACTGGCCATATTGTTAAACGTTTTAATCTAAATTTTAAAAGATAAGAAATTATGGACAAATACTTTAAATATAAATATGACGACCTTTTTAACCCGACATTAAAAGCATTGAAAAAACTTGGAGGTTCAGGTGCGATAAGTGAAATTGAGGAGGAGGTTGCTCAACTTCTAAATTTATCTGAAGAAGCGACTAATGAAATACACCGAGAAAGTACTACTAAATTGACGTATAGGCTTGCTTGGGCAAGAAACTATCTTAAAAGGTATGGTCTGCTTGAAAATTCTTCGAGAGGTGTTTGGGCATTGTCTGAAGAAGGGAAAAATATAACTGAAGTAAACCAGGAGAAAGTTAAAAAGTTCGTCGTAAAAAAAGATAGGGAAGAGCGGCTTCAAAAGAAAAGTGAAGGAAATTGTTCACCCGAACTTCAAGGTACAACAGAAGAGATAGAAGAGTTTTCTTGGCAAGATAAATTGCTTGACACCATAAAAGCCATACTCCCAGACCAATTTGAAAGACTTTGCCAAAGGCTTTTAAGGGAATTAGGTTTTGTAAACGTAGAAGTTACAGGCAAAACAAATGATGGTGGAATTGATGGAAAAGGAATGATTAGACTTGGTGGTGTTCTTTCATTTCATGTAGTTTTTCAAGCTAAACGATATCAAGGTTCTGTTTCATCTTCAGTAATTAGGGATTTTAGAGGCGCAATGAGTGGACGAGCGGACAAAGGGCTGATAATGACAACTGGAAGTTTTTCCCGGGAAGCAAAAAAAGAAGCACAACGAGATGGTGCAATACCTATTGACTTAATTGATGGTAACGATTTCGCAGAAAAACTTAAAGAGCTAAATTTGGGAGTGACAGTTGAGTTGGTGGAAGAGGTTAAAATAAAATCAGATTGGTTTAAGAATATTTAAAATAAATGAAAAACTCAGGCTGACATCAAATAAATCACTCCACGAAATGACCGCCGAAGAGCTGGGGCAGTTGTTTCCGGTGGTGATTGAGGAATACCAAAGTGACTGGGTGGAGTTGTACCGGCCGGAGGAAAAGAAGTAAAATAACCTTCAAAACTGCCGATGAGAAAGTTAAATTGAAGAAACTGAAAAAGTAAAATAGCGATGGCTGATAAAAAGAAAAATAAACAGGAAATAGTTCGTTCGTCAGCAGCCGAATATTTAACCTTTATTGCTGCAGGAGGTGGTTCGGAAACAAGTGTTGAAATGCGCTACGAGGATGAAAATGTATGGCTTACTCAAAAAATGATGGCAACACTTTACAATGTTTCTGTGCCTGCAATTAACCAACACTTAAAACGTATCTATTCTGATAATGAATTGGAGCCGAAGGCAACTATTAAGAAATACTTAATAGTTCAAACCGAAGGAAAAAGGGAAGTGCAACGGGAAGTGGATCACTTCAGCCTGCAAGCAATAATTGCTGTGGGGTTTAAAATTGAAAATGAACGGGCTGTACAGTTTCGCAAATGGGCAAACCAGATTGTAAAAGATTATACCATTCAGGGTTGGACAATGGACGTAGAACGTTTAAAAAATGGCGGTACCCTAACCGATGAATTTTTTGAAAAACAACTTGAAAAGATTCGGGAAATCCGTTTGTCGGAGCGAAAATTTTATCAGAAAGTAACCGATATTTATGCAACCTCCATAGATTACGACCCAACAGCAACGGCTACAAAACGTTTTTTTGCTGCGGTACAAAATAAAATGCACTATGCCATTCACGGTAATACGGCAGCTGAGGTAATCGTTAACAGATCTGACCATCAAGAAGATAACATGGGGCTAACTACCTGGGAGGGGGCTCCAAAAGGTAAAATACACAAATATGATGTTACCGTAGCCAAAAATTATCTTTCTGAATATGAGTTGGGGCAAATGCAACGAATTGTATCGGCTTATTTAGATATGGCAGAATTACAGGCTATGCGCAAAATACCAATGACAATGGAAGATTGGGAAAGTCGGCTCGGTGGTTTTTTAAAACTGTGGGACAGGGAAATATTGCAGGACGCAGGAAAAGTAACAGCAGAAATGGCAAAAGCCCATGCCGAAAGCGAATTCGAAAAATACAGGATTATTCAGGACAGATTGTTTGAATCGGATTTTGACCGGTTTTTAAAGCAGCTTAAAGAAAAATCCGAAGAATAAATTATGCCGGGTATTAAGGAAACAATATTTCAGTTTTGAATCCCCCTTCGATTCCCCTTCCGAAGCCGCGAAGCGATTCCAATGGAAGAATCACTTCGTGGCTTTGGCAGACATCATCCATTTTTCAAAGCTAAATTTTCGCCAAGGGGGACGCGTTCTTATGAACTTTGGTTGTTTGATGAATAAGTCATCTCAGCTTTTGCTCAGGGAAAAGGCCCGTCCGGCTTTGAAAGCTTCAATGTTCATTTCTACAATTTTATTGCCTTTGGCTTTGAAAATGGTTTCAATGCCTTTGATGATGATTTCCTCGTGAATGGCGATGAACGGCGAGGCGGCGCCCAGCATTACCATGTTGGAGGCTTTGGGATTGCCGGTTTCTTTGGCAATCTGGTCGGCATCGATGCGGACGATGTTGATTTTTTTGCTGAGCTCATCGAAAGTTTTTTCCAGCTCCGGATAATTTGGGATGTTTACAAACTCGGCTGTATTGGTCACAAGGCTTCCTTTTGGCGAAAGGTAGGGCAGGTAGCGCAACGATTCCATGGGCTCCACCGACAGGATGAGGTCGGCATGGCCTGTTGGAATCAGGTCGGACCAGATGGGGTGGTCGGCAATGCGCAGGTGCGAAACCACGGCACCCCCGCGCTGGCTCATGCCGTGCGTTTCGGCCTGTTTCAGGTAATAGTTTTCGTTGAGGGCGGCAGCGCCCAGTGAGGCGGCAATGGAAAGAATTCCCTGACCGCCAACCCCTGCCAGTATAATGTCTGTCTTCATAGTTTAATTTTTTACCGCAAAGTCGCTATGACGCAAGGAATATTTTGGAATATTTTTTCAATACGAGTTATAACGACTATATTATCAATGTTTTATATGCTGATTATTTTAAGTCTTTTGCCGCATTCTTTTTTTGCAGCCGTTTCATTTTTGCTATGCGTTGCACACATTCCCTGCGGCCGATAATCACCGAAACGCCGTTGTATGCCATCTCCTCGCGAATGATTTTTACAATTTCACCGTGGTTCTTTTTCAGCGGCACAAACAGCCGGATGTGCTCCGGAGCCACGCCCACGCCTTCGCAGATTTTTTCAATTCGCCCTTTGGCCGACGAATCCTGTCCGCCGGTCATGGCCACGGTTTCGTTGTCCACTATCAGGATGTTCACGTTCGATTTTTCAATCACACAGTCGAGCAGGCCGGTAATTCCGGAGTGGGTGAACGTGGAGTCGCCAATCACGGCAAATACCGGGGAAAGTCCGGCATCGGCAGCGCCTTTGGCCATGGTGATG
This sequence comes from Mariniphaga sp., assembly GCA_041686935.1. Lineage (GTDB taxonomy): Bacteria > Bacteroidota > Bacteroidia > Bacteroidales > Prolixibacteraceae > Mariniphaga. The sequence goes on from JAWLCW010000005.1 coordinate 205,315, forward strand.
GAGGCGCCCATATCCACGCAGGTGTTGATGGTGTTGTAAGGCGGCAATGCTCCCAGGGTGTAGCAACCGATGTCGGAGAAAACGCGTCCGTTGCCCACATCGGCAAGCACTTCGTTCAGCGCTTCGTAGGTGTCCTGGTGGCCGCATCCCGCACAAAGCGACGGTGGCCGCCCCACCAGTGTATCGGGCATTTTAAGCGGTTCTTCCAGCTCTCTGCCCAGCGCTTTAGCCAGATGGTCGGGATTGAGTTCACCCATGCGCGGAAGCGCTCCGTTCAATCTTCCTGATACTTTGGTTCCTTTCCCGAAAAAGTCGGTGACCAGTTCTTCCACCAGTGGATAACCTTCTTCAACAACCAGCAGTTCATCGCACTCTTTTTCCAGTTTCAGCAACCATTTTTCGGGAACAGGGTACTGTGTAATTTTTACCACCGGGTAGGGGCAGTTGCCTTCGGGGTAGTTTTCCATCAGGTAGTTGTATGCAATTCCGCAGCACACAATGCCCAGACTTTTTTCCTTTCCTTCGGTATAGGAATTGAAAGTTGATTCTTCCGACAATTCGGTGAGCCAACCCTGTTTGTCGAGCAGGTTCTGGTAATATTTTCTTCCGTAAGCCGGAAGCAGCATAAACTGCATCAGGTTTTCGGGCAGTTTGAGTTTATTTTCACTTTGAACCGGTTTTTGCACCACACCCGAACGTGAGTGCGCCAGCCGGGTGGGGATGCGCATCATTACCGGCAGTCCGGTTTTTTCTGAGAATGCAAACGCTTCGTAGGTCATGTCGTATGCCTCCTGCTGGTTGGAGGGCTCGAACACGGGAATCATGGCAAACTTGCCGTAAAAGCGGGAGTCCTGCTCGTTTTGCGACGAATGCTGCGACGGGTCGTCAGCCACGGTAATTACCAGCCCGCCGTTAATGCCGGTTATGGCCATGTTCATAAACACGTCGGCAGCCACGTTCAGGCCCACATGCTTCATGCAGGCCATGGTCCGTTTGCCGGCATACGACATGCCCAGTGCGGCTTCCAGCGCCGTTTTTTCGTTGGCCGACCAATCGCGGTGGATGTTCCTTTCGCGTGCCAGCTTGTTATTTTGAATGTATTCCGTTATTTCGGTTGACGGGGTGCCCGGGTAAGCGTAAACGCCTGAAATTCCGGCATCTATGGCTGCCTGCCCAATGGCTTCAACCCCCATTAAAAGATTTCGTTGCATACTTTTTTGGTTTGTTTCAGCCGGCAAAATAGGGTTTTTATTGCACGCAAAAAACAATAAATCTCAGGTTATGGTTATCTCCCGCAGATTTCGCAAATTGCCGCTGAGTATTGTGAAATTTTCAAGCATCAATTTTCAAATAACAAATAATTTCCAAATTCGAAAGCACAAAATCATAAACAAGATGAACCTATTTGGAATTTAAGTCATTGGGTTTTGAATATTATTTGGGATTTGTATTTTGTTGATTGGAATTTCAGTCTCCTTCAATCACGAATAAACAGTCAGCACCAACTTCCGGCTTCCCCCGTAATTGCGGAATTCACAAAAATAGATGCCCTGCCAGGTGCCCAGGTTGAGTCGGTGATTCGTAATTGGAATTGTTACTTGAGCGCCAATCACCGACGACTTCAGGTGGGCAGGCATATCATCACTTCCCTCGTAGGTATGTATATATACCGGATCGTCTTCCGGGATCATTTTGTTGATGAACGATTCAAAATCGGTGCGCACCGACGGGTCGGCATTTTCGTTAATGGTAATTCCTGCCGACGTGTGTTTCACCAGAATGTGCAGCAAGCCATTCTCCGGAAGCGACGGCAATTGTTTTTCAATCAGCGAAGTGATTAAATGGTAACCTCGTTTGAACTGGGGTAATGTTATTTCAAGTTGTTGTATCATATTAACCTCCAAATCTTTTTCCCCACCACTTTTGTAACCGTTCCAGAATTTTTAGTTCCGACTGGTTTTTGCCGGGGCGGTAAAACCGTTCGTTTTTAATTTCCTGCGGAAGAAAGTCCTGTTCCGCAAAATTGCCATCATAAGAGTGGGCGTATTTGTAATTTTTTCCGTAACCGATTTCTTTCATGAGCTTGGTGGGAGCATTGCGCAGGTGCAGCGGAACCGGCAGGTTGCCGGTTTTTCGTACCAATGCCAAAGCCTCGTCGATGGCCATGTATGCCGAATTGCTTTTGGGTGAGGTGGCCAGGTAAATGGTACATTCCGAAAGCACAATCCGCGCCTCGGGGTAGCCAATCTGATGCACGGCATCGAACGTGCTTTGGGCCAGCAGCAGAGCATTGGGATTGGCCAGTCCGATGTCTTCGGTAGCCAGAATCAGCAAGCGACGGGCGATGAATTTTACATCCTCGCCGCCTTCAATCATGCGGGCCAGCCAGTACACCGCCGCATCGGGGTCGCTGCCGCGCACGCTTTTAATAAATGCCGAAATGATGTCGTAGTGCATTTCGCCCTGCTTGTCGTACATAGCCAGGTTTCGTTGCAGGCAGGCCGTTACTTTGTCGTCGGTAATTTCTACATTGTCTCCTTGCTCAGAATGCACCACCAGTTCCAGTACATTCAGGAGTTTTCGTGCATCGCCACCCGAGAATTGGAGCAAGGCGGTATCTTCTTTCAGAGTGATGCTCTTTTTCTTCAGCTCGGTGTCTTTTTTTACAGCCATGTCAACCAGCTTCAGTAACCCGTCTTTGCTGAGCGATTCCAGAATATACACCTGGCAGCGGGAGAGGAGCGGGGAGATGACTTCGAAGGATGGGTTTTCGGTGGTGGCGCCTATAAGCGTGATAGTTCCATCTTCCACAGCGCCCAGCAGCGAATCCTGCTGCGACTTGCTGAACCGGTGAATTTCGTCGATGAACAGGATGGGATTGGGTTTATTGAAGAACTGCTGCTTTTTGGCTTTTTCAATTACCTCGCGTACGTCTTTTACGCCTGAGTTTACAGCACTGAGCGTGTGGAAAGGTCGTTCGAGCGTGTTGGCAATAATTTTGGCGAGGGTGGTTTTTCCCACACCCGGCGGTCCCCACAAAATGAGCGAGGAGAGGTTGCCCGATTCAATCATTTTACGCAGCACGGCATTTTTCCCCACCAGGTGCTCCTGCCCGATGTATTCGTCAAGTTTCCGGGGCCGCAGTCGTTCGGCCAGTGGTTGGTTTGCCGCCATTTTTCTTTCCTTTTTTGCTGTTGGTAAACGAGTTTTTTATTGCAGGTTCAAAGGTAGGATTATTTTTTGTTTGAAGTTTTGATTATGTTTCAGGGACGTTCCAACCAAAAGTCAAACTTGACCAGTTTAAAAGTACAGCGGTATATTCTTGAATTCAGATAATATTTTTTCTATGGAAGAAGCTAAAAAAATAACAATCATAACTAGAAAAAATCGTAATTTTGGACTGTGAAACAGCGGATATACATAGATACTTCAGTTTTCGGGGGTTATTTTGATGATGAATTCTCTGAACACACTATTCCTCTGTTCGACCGAATAAGAAACAAAGAGTTTATCTTACTTTTTTCGACAGTCACGCAGGAAGAACTTGAAAATGCACCAGAAAAAGTAAAAAAACTGGTTAGAAACCTTAAAGCAGAATATACAGAGTTTTTGGAGACAACTGGCGAAGTTATTGACCTTGCAACAGAATACATAACAGAAAAAGTGGTTGGAAAAACAAGTTTTGCTGACTGTTTGCACATAGCATTGGCAACCATCAATCGGGCAGACTTTTTGATAAGTTGGAACTTCAAGCATATAGTGAACATTCAGAAGATAAGCGGTTATAACTCCATCAATATTAAAAACGGTTACAAACAACTGGAAATTCGTTCACCCAGAGAATTTAAAAATTATGAAAACGACTGAAAAAACATTTGACGCTGTGAAATATATGCGTCAGCAAAGAAATAAAATAAGCGAAAAGTTAGCCAAAATGACTAAAGAAGAAATTCTGGAATACTTCAACAAGCGTAAAACAGAATTGACAAATAAACCTGGTGCTTAAATTTTGGTATAAAGTATTTTAGCCAGTGGTTTCTGCTCCAAATGGTCAACGTTCAGAAACAATAATTTTTTCCTGAAACAATTCAGTATTGCAGATAATTCTCAACAAATAAATTCCTGCAGTGAGTTCATGAGTCGAAATCCGGATGGAGTTTCGATCAGATACATTCAACTTTTTTACAACACTTCCTTTTGAATCAACCAAACTGATAGAAGTTTTACCGGTCATCGGTAAACCTTCGATAAACAGCATGTTTTTTACCGGATTGGGGAAAACTTTTACATGTTCCAATGCTTTAACAGCCACCGAAGTTGGCACTCTTGTCACTTCAGCGGGAGCGGAAATATTCGTACACCCGGTTTCCGGATTGGTAACCTGAACTGTATAAACCCCTTCTTCCGTTATATCAAGTTCAAACTGATTCCCTCCGGTAACGGGTTCATCGTTTTTTCGCCATTCATACTCCAGAGCTGGATGATATAATGCCTCAACCCTGATGTTGCTTCCGGGTTCCAACACAAAAGTGGAATCATTTGCCAGAATTTTTGCCACCGGTTTACAGTCGCCTGTTTCAGTCACTTTATAAATTTCACCGGCGTTTTTTTTGGCAAAATAAAGTTCCCCGTACCGGTCTTCGCCAAAAGTAGAAATTCCCCTTTCATTAAAATCTGATAGCTGTTCACCTTCAAATCCTGCTGAATTTTGGGAAATGGTATAAATATTTCCTGTGCAGTAATCGGCGAAAATATAAACGCCAAACATTTCGTTAAAAAGCGCTCCCCGGTAAACATACCCGCCGGTAATGGAACCACTGCAACCCGAGCCTTCGTGGTTGTATTCAAAAACCGGGAATACATAATTCTCCGTTTCCGGGCAATCTGACTGGTTGTAAGGCTGGTTCCCTTCATAACACCGCCATCCGTAGTTCTCACCACCTGAACTGCCGGCTGACTGAAAGTTGATTTCTTCCCGGCTGTTTTGACCAACATCTGCAATCCAGAAATTGCCGGTTAACCTGTCGAAACTGTTGCGCCAGGGATTTCTTACTCCCCACGCCCAGATTTCATCGCGGGTTGTTTCGTCATTCAAAAAAGGATTGTCAGGTGGAATTCCGTAACCTGTCTCATCGTCCACATCAACATCGATGCGCAGAATTTTCCCCAGAAACGAATTGCGGGTTTGGGCGTAATTCTGAGGATCGCCGCCGCTTCCGCCATCGCCAAGCGCAATGTATAAATAGCCGTCGGGCCCGAAAAGCAGTTGTCCGCCATTGTGGTTGGAGTAAGGCTGCTCCACTGTTAACAACTGGATTTCACTTTCCCGGTCGGCGAGGTCCGGATTATTTTCGTCGGCTGAAAAACGCGATACTACCGTACTTCCGTCCGAAGCACGGGTATAGTTCACAAAAAAGTAACCGTTTTCGTGGTATTCCGGATGAAAGGCCAGGCCCAGCAATCCGGTTTCGGAACCCGACTGGCTGACAATTCCTGAAAGATCAAGAAACGGGGTGCCGGAAACCGTTCCTTCCAAATCGAGAATCCGGATTAATCCACGCTGTTGCACTACAAAAAGCCTGTCGTCGCCGGCGTTTACAATGGCAACCGGGTCAGCCAGTCCGGTGGCAAATGACTGGATATTCAACTGTACCTGAGCGCTGAGCGGAACATACACTAAGAAAAAAATGATGCCATGTAAAAATTTTGCTTTCATCATATCCGGATTTAAGTTCAACATACCAACCGTATGTAAACATTACAAATGGCAGGTTCATTTGTTTAACCGGTGCAGGTCCAAATCGTGTTGTACACTAAATATTTAAAATTCCCGCCTGCTATTCGAAAACATAAATTTAATTTTTAACTTTAATGAGCTAAAAACCAAAAAAATGATTAGACTGAATAACAATGGCAACGAAAAGTTTTTTTTATTAATTTCAGGTAACTGCAATCTAAATTAAAGCGTTTTTCACCGCCACTGGCTAAACGTTTTTTTAACACAGAATTTCCCGCCAGCCAGCCGGTTGACGAGGCAATTTGTAAGTTGGAGCCGCCGGTATCGGCATCGGGGTCGATGATTTCGCCGGCAATAAAAGGCCGGCAAAAACGGCCTTTTACCCTATAGAATTATTTAAAGCCGGGAAGTTCCAAAGCCATAGAATTTATTTCTCAAAATTGAAATAAGATTTATAAAAAGTCAGGAATCCGTATAATGATGTTTTTTTCGATGATGGTAAAAAAAAAGAGGCAATTTCGGTTTTGAAACAGCCTCTTTAAATAAATTTAAACTAAACGATTAGCATTTTCTTTTTTCGCCATTTTCTTGATCCACCTGGTCGCGGAACCATTCCAGCGGATGGGAAGTTGGCCGTTCGATGGGAAGACCATAAACACGGTCGTTAATTAGAGATGCCAGAACACCCAGTGCTCTGGAAACGCCAAATAACACGGTATAGAACGTATATTCCTTGATTCCGTAATGGTACAAAAGTGAACCGCTGTATGCATCCACATTTGGCCATGGGTTTTGAATTTTTCCAATGCTGGAAAGAATTGGTGGTACAACCCGGTATAACTGGTTTACGAGATTTACCAGTGGATCGTCTTTTATATATTTTTCTGCAAACTCCTGTTGCGCAGTAAACCTCGGATCTGTTTTCCGAAGAACAGCATGACCGTAGCCGGGAATTACCCGACCTTCTTCAAGCGTTTGTTTAATGTATGATGCAACTTGCTCATCAGTAGGAGTTTCGGTGTCCAGGTCTTCCATCATCTGGAACATCCAGAATATTACATCCTGGTTTGCAAATCCGTGTAAAGGGCCTGCCAGACCGGTCATAGCTGCTGCATAAGCATAATAGGTATTGCTAAGCGCTGAACCTACCAAATGTGCTGTGTGTGCTGAAACATTTCCCCCCTCGTGGTCGGCATGAATCACCATGTACAAACGGAAAAGGCGGTGAATATCTTCCGAATCGTAGCCCATCATATGCGCCAGGTTACCTGCCCAGTCGAGACGCGGGTTTGGTTCGATGTGTTTGTCGTTGTAAAAATTCCGGCGGTAAATGTAGGCTGCAAGATGTGGCAGGCGGGCAATCAAATTCATAACGTCTTCATAGGTTGAATCCCAATAATATTTTTTATTAACACCAGCCCGGTACGCTTTCTGGAAAATGGATTCGGTAGCCATGGATAAAATGGCAGCACTGAACTGAGTCATTGGTCGTGAATTCTTTGGCATGGCATCAATTACATCGAAAACATGCTGGGGAACGTGAGCCCTGGTGGCAAAGTCTTTCGATAAATTCAAAACGTCTTCCTGTGTTGGAATTTCACCTATCAGCATGAGATAGAATAAACCTTCAGGAAGTGGTTCTCCGTCGGGAGAAATTTTGGGCAGTTTTTCACGCAGTTCAGGTATTGAATAGCCTTTGAAACGAATACCTTCGTTTGGGTCAAGTTTTGAGGTGTCGGTAACCAGCAAAGGTATTCCTTTCATCCCTGATAATACCTGCCCCAGGGTTACCTTGGCAATCACCTTGTCAGAGTATTCATTTTTGATTCGCTGAAACTCTTTGGAGCACTTACTTGCTTTTTGAAAAAACCGATACTTAATGTATTCCATACTTTTTATTTTTTTGATTTTTATTAATTTCCAGTTAATGAATGTTTTTTATTATTTCGTCTGCAAAAGCAGAAGTTGAAAGTAATTTGGCGCCTTCCATTTGTGCATAAAGGTCAGATGTTACTTTGCGTTTGGCAAACACATGTTCCATTGCGTCGTACACATGTTCGGCCGCTTCGTACCAACCCAAATATTCAAGCATCATAACACCCGAAAGGATAAGTGAACTGGGGTTGGCTTTTCCTGAACCGGCAATATCGGGTGCCGTTCCGTGAGTCGCTTCAAAAATAGCATAACCACTTAAATAATTTATGTTTGCACCTGGTGCAATGCCAATTCCTCCAACCATGGCTGCCAACTGGTCCGAAATGTAGTCACCGTTCAGGTTCATGGTGGCAATTACCGAATGGTTGTAAGGTTTCAGCAGCGACTCCTGCAAAAAGGCATCGGTAATTACATCTTTTATAATAATCTTCCCCTCATTTTGTGCTTCTTCCAAAGCGGTTTCTGCATCAAGCTGTCCTTTTTCATCTTTAATCTTTTCAAATTGGCGCCAGGTAAATGTCTGTTTGCCAAATTCTTTTTCAGCCAAATCGTATCCCCATATTTTGAATGCACCTTCTGTAAATTTCATGATATTACCTTTATGCACCAGGGTTACCGAAGGTAGCTGACGAAGAATGGCGTATTGAATGGCAGCCCTGATTAACCTTTCGGAACCTTCTTTTGAAACGGGTTTTATTCCAAATGATGACGATTCGGGAAACCGGATTTTGTCAACTTTCATTTCTTTCACCAAAAAATCAAGCAGTTTTTTGGCATCCACTTCTCCTGTCATATATTCTATTCCGGCATATATATCTTCGGTATTTTCACGGAAAATGTGCATGTCAACCAGCGAAGGATAACGAATAGGCGAGGGGACACCCTTAAACCAGCGCACCGGTCGCAGGCAAACAAACAGGTCAAGTATTTGACGAAGCGCAACGTTTAAGGATCGGATTCCTTCGCCAACCGGGGTCTGCAAAGGACCTTTAATACCCACCAGGTATTCCTTAAATGCCTCAATGGTTTCATCCGGAAGGTAATTTCCGGTTTTTCGAAAAGCTTTATCGCCGGCAAGTACCTCTTGCCATTTAATTTTTCGATGACCGTCATAAGCTTTAGCCACTGCGGCATCAATTACCCTTTGCGAAGGACCGGTGATATCTTTTCCAATTCCGTCTCCTTCAATAAAAGGGATCACCGGTTGGTCGGGTACTTTAAGCTTTCCATTTATGATTTTTATTTTATTCATTTCATGCACCCAGTTTTTTCTGCAGATTTTCATCAAGCGCTTCCAGGAATCCCTGTGTGGTGAGGTAATGTTCTTCCTTCAGATTTTTTCCGTGGATGATGAGCGCCAGGTCTTTTGTCATTTTCCCTGATTCTACGGTTTCAATGCAAACTTGTTCCAGGGTGTTGGCAAAGTTCACCAGTTCCTGATTGCCATCCAGTTTTCCCCGGAATTCCAGTCCTCGGGTCCAGGCAAAAATAGAAGCGATGGGATTTGTTGAAGTTGGATTCCCTTTCTGGTGCTGTCTGAAGTGGCGGGTAACCGTTCCATGTGCTGCTTCGGCTTCCATGGTTTTTCCATCGGGTGTTACCAGTGTTGAAGTCATGAGTCCGAGTGAGCCAAAACCCTGAGCCACGGTGTCACTTTGTACATCGCCGTCATAGTTTTTACAGGCCCACACAAATCCGCCCTCCCATTTCAAGGCTGCGGCAACCATATCGTCAATCAAACGGTGTTCGTAAGTGATACCAATTTCTTCAAATTTTTCCTTGTATTCAGTTTCAAATACTTCCTGAAAAATGTCTTTAAAACGGCCATCGTATTTTTTCAGAATGGTGTTTTTGGTTGACATGTAAAGCGGCCATTTTTTCAGGATTGCCTGATTCATACACGAGCGGGCAAATCCGTAAATAGACTCGTCGGTGTTGTACATGGCCATGGCCACACCGTCGCCCTCAAAATGATACACTTCGTGTGAAATGGGCTCACTTCCGTCGTCGGGAGTAAAAGAGATGGTCAGTTTTCCTTTTCCTTTGGTTACAAAATCGGTAGCGCGGTACTGGTCTCCGAAAGCATGACGGCCAATACAAATAGGTTTTTTCCAGCCCGGAACCAAACGGGGAATATTTTTAATGAGGATAGGTTCGCGAAAAACAGTACCTCCCAGGATATTACGGATGGTGCCGTTTGGCGATTTCCACATGTGTTTTAACCCGAACTCTTCTACCCTTACTTCATCCGGAGTGATAGTTGCACATTTTACACCTACTCCGTATTTTTGAATAGCGTGCGCTGCGTCAACAGTAATTTGATCGTCCGTTGAATCGCGGCTTTCCATACCCAAATCGAAATATTTTAATTCGATATCGAGATAGGGCAAGATAAGTTTTTCCTTAATAAAATTCCAGATTACCCGCGTCATTTCATCTCCGTCGAGCTCTACCACAGGATTTTGAACTTTGATTTTTTGCATGTAAACTATTATTAATTTTGTTTTCGTATCAGATTAAGTGCCGATCCGGCTTTAAACCATTCTATCTGCTGAGAATTGTATGTGTGGTTCAGTTTTATTGTATGTTTAGAACCATCAGTATGAACGACCTCCAGTGTAAGTTGCTTGTCAGGTGCAAATGAATTTAAATCTACAAAGTTGAACGTGTCGTCTTCTTTTATTTTCTCGTAATCGGCTTCATTGTCGAAAGTAAGTGCCAGCATTCCCTGCTTTTTCAGGTTGGTTTCATGAATTCGGGCAAATGACTTTACAATGACTGCGCGAACGCCAAGATGGCGCGGCTCCATGGCTGCGTGTTCGCGGGAAGAACCCTCGCCGTAGTTGTGATCGCCAACAATAATAGTAGGTATTCCGGCAACCTTGTATGCCCGCTGTACTTTAGGCACCTCACTGTATTCTCCGGTAAGCTGATTTTTAACTTTATTCGATTCGTTATTGAACGCATTAATTGCTCCAATAAGCAGATTATTGGAAATATTATCGAGGTGACCCCGATACCGCAACCAGGGACCTGCCATTGAAATGTGGTCGGTGGTGCATTTCCCCAGAGCCTTAATTAACAGTTTGGCTCCGGCAATGTTTTTTCCATTCCATGGCTCAAAAGGTTCAAGCAATTGCAAACGATTCGAATCCGGTTCTACAACAACATTCACTTTTGAGCCGTCTTTTGCAGGAGCCTGATAACCGGGATCTTTAACATCGAATCCTTTAACCGGTAGTTCGTAACCAGTTGGCGGATCAAGTTTTATTTCTTCGCCTTTTTCGTTGGTTAGCGTATCGTTTAAAGGATCGAAATCAAGTCTGCCCGAAATGGCCAGTGCAGTTACCAGTTCAGGCGAAGTTACAAAAGCATGGGTATTCGGATTTCCGTCGTTTCGTTTTGAAAAGTTTCGGTTGAACGAATGGACGATAGTGTTTTTTTCATTTTTGTCTGATCCGGGCCTGGCCCACTGTCCAATGCAGGGCCCGCAAGCATTCGCAAAAACCTTGCCTCCCATTTGCTCAAAAATATTAATATACCCGTCGCGTTCAATCGTATATCGAACCTGTTCAGAGCCAGGTGTTATGGTAAATTCCGATTTGGCATTTAATCCTTTATCTACAGCCTGTTTTGCGATGGACGCTGCCCGTGAAATATCTTCATACGACGAGTTGGTGCAGCTACCTATCAACCCCACTGAAACATGGAGCGGCCAGCCGTTTTTCTCTGCTGTTTCTTTCATTTTTGAAACTGGTGTTGCCAGGTCGGGAGTGAACGGGCCATTAATGTGCGGCTTCAACTCTGTAAGATTAATCTCAATAAGCTGGTCGTAATATTTTTCAGGATTTTGATAAACCTCAGGGTCTGGAGACAAAACATCTTTAATCTGGTTTGCCATTTCTGCAACTTCAGCTCTTCCGGTTGCTCTAAGGTAGCGTTCCATGCTTTCGTCGTAGGCAAAAAGGCTGGTGGTAGCGCCCACTTCGGCTCCCATGTTGCATATAGTTCCTTTTCCTGTGGCAGAAAGCGATTCGGCGCCTTCGCCAAAATATTCAATGATAGCCCCGGTGCCTCCTTTTACAGTAAGAATTCCGGCCACTTTCAGAATAATGTCTTTTGGTGCAGTCCAGCCGTTCAGTTTTCCGGTGAGTTTTACTCCAATGAGTTTTGGCATTTTCAACTCCCAGGCCATACCTGCCATCACGTCAACGGCATCGGCGCCTCCAACACCAATGGCAACCATTCCCAGCCCTCCGGCATTGGGTGTGTGCGAATCGGTGCCAATCATCATTCCGCCAGGAAATGCATAATTTTCCAGCACAACCTGGTGTATGATGCCGGCGCCGGGTTTCCAAAATCCGATTCCATATTTGTTGGATACCGATTCAAGAAAGTCGAACACTTCTTTATTGGCATTAAACGCCACATTTAGGTCGGTTTTTCCGTCAACCTGCGCCTGAATGAGGTGGTCACAATGTACAGTTGACGGAACTTCCGTGGTTTCTTTCCCGGAGTTCATAAACTGCAGCAATGCCATTTGGGCCGTTGCATCCTGCATGGCAACCCTGTCGGGAGCAAAATCCACATAATCTTTTCCCCGCCCGAAAATTTCGAGAGACTGGGTTTCAAACAAATGGGAATAAAGAATTTTTTCGGCATAGGTGAGGGGTCGGTTCAGTTTTTCTTTGGCTTTTTTTACCCTGGTGGGCAAATGCTCATAAACTTTTTTGATCAAGTCTGCGTCAAACATGTTTATTTCTTTTATATGATTGTTATTTTTCTCCTAAATTATCACAAAAATTAACAATAAAAAACGATAAAAGTTCCAATTTTTTATCCTGAAATTTTTTGCGATTCCAAATATAGGAAAAAAATGACAAAAGTCAGTTTTTACTTATTTCTGCATGGCTTGTTTCTTCAATTGTTCAGGCATTTTTTCGATGGCATACCTCAGTGCGGTTCGGGGCATCTCTGTTTTATTCTGCATCACAAATTCAAAAACCAACTGTTGATTGGCCTGGCTGGCGGCTTTCAGCATCCAGCCGTAACCTTTCTGAACCATATCATCTTTATCAGTGAGCAGAATACCGGCAATTTCAAAAATGTCGGAGAGAAACAGTCCTTTCCGGGCCGGAATTATAAGCGAAACTGCTGATGCACGTCTTACCCACCGGTTTTCTGAACGGGCAAATTCTTTCAGTTTTCCAATGAATTCAGGGTACATCATTACAAAATTGCCCACCGTGTGGTTACAAAGCGTATCGCACGAGGCCCAGTTGTTCACGTACTTTTTAATCCATCTTTCAAAAACGTCGAAATCTGCCGGTTCAAATCGCTTTTGCAACCGGTCGGACCAGTCGCAGGCGATAAACGACTCCTCCAGGTACCCCGATTGCCAAAATATATCGCATAAACCAAAGATTTCAGACTTTGGCTTGTCTTTCATTTTGGAAAAAAATTCTTTGCTGATTTTTTTTACGGTTGCCGTTTTTGCCCCGTAAACTGTTATAGCTTCCTTAAAATAGCGCTGACTACCCAATCTTGTTTTTTCGTCACTGTTTTCGATAAGGGCCTGGCGAATTTGGTGAATAATTTTGTTTGTCATCTTTTAAATTTTTTTTCTGAAATATTGAAGAAGAAATATATCAATAACCAAAACCAGCAAATTCCAGACAATAAGTGCCGCAAATCCGGCTGGAGAAAACAGCCAGTTCATATCAACTGATGTTAAAATGGCAGACGCACAACTGCTTATTCCGTTAATGAGAAAAAGAATTTTTAACGTTCGTTGCAATTTTTCGTTTTCGAAAATAAATGCCATAAAAATAAAGGATAACCCAATTCCGCCCCAGCCATACATTTCGAGCGCCCATGCAAAAGAACCCGGATTGGCCATACTAAAAACCGCCAGAACGGATGATGCTTCGGGCGGATTGTTGGTGGCAAGGTAGGGAACATAAGTGGTTTGTATAATATAGTTCAGAAAAACAATGGCCGTAAAAACAATGTTGATTGCAAGGCCCGACAATGCCCATATCTTTTTTGTTTCATTTGAAGTGAGATACAAGACCAAAAATGTGAGTAACGACCCGATGACCAGAAAAAAGCCAAAGAAAAAGGTAGCGGTTTGCAGCGGATGAAAAGATTCGATAAAAAGTTCGGGACTTTGCCACAGCGGTTGCGGATAGAAAATAGCTGTTATAACAGGGAATACAAGACCCGAAAAGATAATCCCGAAAATGTTAAGGTAAACAGCGTTTCTTCCAATGCGGGCAAGTTTTGAATTCATGATTTATAAGTTTATTCAGTTAACTGTTTTTAAATGAATTTTTACAAACTCCACAATTTCATTCATTGCTTCAGTGGCCTCAGGGAACATGGGAGCCAGCAAAGGGTAACAGTGAACCATTCCAATGCCTGCCCTGAAGGTAACATCCACACCTTCGTTTTTTGCTTTTATGCTGAATTTTTCTCCATCGTCAAACAATTCATCATCTACTGCTGAATTGATAAAAAGCGGTGGCAGCCCTTTTAAATCGCCAAATAACGGCGAAATAAGCGGATGGTTTGCAGCCGTGCTTCCACAGTAATGATTGCTGAAAACATCCCATGAATTTAGGGGCGCCGGTGAAATTCTGTTTTTTGTTTTATACGATTCGCCGGAGCAGGTCAGGTCGGTCCAGGGTGAAATGGCAACGGCAGCAACGGGCAGGGGAATGTTTTTTTCTTTTAATGCAAGTAAAGTTGCCAGGCACAATCCGCCGCCTGCCGATTCGCCTGCCATCAGAATATTTTCAGGTTGAAATCCCGAAGCCAGCAACCGTTTGTATATTTTCACCGAATCGTCCAACGCTGCCGGGAATGGATTTTCGGGCGCCAGCCGGTATTCAAAAATGAGATTTGTTACACCGGTAAATTGCGCAAATTTCGAAACAAATCCCCGGTGGTCGCAGCATGAACCTGAAACATAGCCACCACCGTGAACATATAAAATCAGTTTTTCAGGATTTGCCCCGGCCGGAATTAACCATTCTGATTTAATTCCTTCGATGTTTTGCTCCTTAAGTTGAATGCTTTTCGGAATTTTTGCATACCTGGCCGCTCCTTTTTCGCATTCTTCCCTGAATTTTTCAATGGAAGTATCCATTGTGAATGTTTCCTTTTTTAGTTTTCCGCGAAGCAAATGGCTGTTTCGCATCATAAAATTGAAAACCCGGCTTTTAAAACTTGTCATGGCGTCTGATTAATTTAATCACTGAATAAGATTCGTTTCGGTTGTAAAATATTTTTGAACCCGGGGCAGAAGACTGGTAATTATAATGAGCATGCCAACTGCTGCAATTACTGGCTGCAAAAAAAAGTACCCGGTAATAAGCTGCTGAACAATTATCCAAATGTTGGCACCAATTCCGCTGAAGATCGCGTAAATCCAGCCCCAGTGTTTTTCAGGAAAACAATTTAATGTATCGAACAACCTGATACGCTTTTTCGAGAAAATGCCAAAAAGGGCGATGGCGGGAAAAATTCCCAAGAACAGAATAAGCAGAATTCCGGGAAATAAAAAGTTTGAAAACGGAGAATCCTCAAGCCATGTTGCGTTTATGCCCATTAAAGAGCCATCAGGTTTCAGAATAAAACCAACTCCGCCGTATAAAGCGTTGAGGGATAGAATTATCAGTAATAGAATTAAAATCCAGATTTCAAAAGGCCGCTTCATTTTATTGTCTTTTTCAGGGGCCTAAATTTAATTCAAATTACATTGATTTTTATTGTTTAAAGGCAAAATAATTTAGTTGAAAATAAATACCACGGGTGTGTATTAAAATGAAATTTGAATTTAGAATTTGAGGGGTGAAATCCGGTTTTTTATGTGGATGTTTATAAATAAAATGAAGAAGGATGGGCTCAACAACCCATCCTTTTCTCATTAAACTAACTAACCTAACTAAACCTAAACTTATGAAAATAAACGTACCACAAATATAACGGCAGTTTTGATTTTGGCAAACTCTAAACTGTTAAATCATGTTAAAGAAATTCAAATTATTTCTTAACATTTTGCTATTGCGGAATAAAAGTATAATGGATCGTCCCCCGTTGCGGATCGGGCGCTGAGGGATCGGCATTGAAAACTGTGCGTGATGCGGCAGCTTTTGCATAAAGATATATCTGCTCATCCCTGATTGCCGGATTTGGACGTGGATCGGCCTGTGTTACCTGACCCTGGCGGTTCACAGTAATATCAACAATTACAGTCCCGCCGCTTTGTGCAAGATATACAGGAATGGGTAACCGCAGGTGGTAACGGTTTTCAAGGTAGTAAACAATATTGCTTTCACCCGTATAAATAACATTTTCAATAGTTTCCGGGTCCATTCCCTCAGTTGTTTGCACGGGCATTTTTATATCATCGAGACTTACTGTTTCTTTTGAAAGCTGGTTGTTTACGTCGGCAACAAGTTGCCGTGCAGCCTCAACCTCGCGAAGGTAATCTTCATCGAAAAATTCTTCGGGTTGTGCCAGCCTGTTGGATGCTACATTTGTACGACTGCTTTGCATTTGCGACAATGGGGCAGCAGCTTCATTCGGAATCGGTTCTCCCTCTTGTTGATCAATCTGATCCGGGATTTCAGGTTCAGGCAAAAAGTCAGGAAACTCAATTAGCAATTCTTCCTCCTGAACAGTTCCTTTCATATCAACTTCTGCCAAAAGAAACAATGAAACGAGCAAAATATGAAATACCAGGGTTCCCATAACCCCGTAGATATTTCGTTTATATATTTTATACAGCTTTCCCACAAGGCAAAAGTATAAATTAACTCTTAAACAACCGGAGCTCTGTAAAGAAAGAAAACAGGATTTGTTACCTGATTTTTTGCATACCAGTAATCACCGGACTACTTCTTTAACTTAAATTAACAGCAGGTATTTTGTAGTTGAGTTGTGAAAATCGCTATTTTTCTGAAAAAAATAAAGCAATCATTTATTGTTTACAAGTGGCAATTGATTATGCGAAGCCGTTTCTTAATAACACAGATAGTATTTGTTTTGATTTTGTTATTTCCCTGCATCAGGGCAATGGCACAGTCAAACCAACCGGACACCATTGCCATAGAAAACGATATTTCTGAAAAATACAATCAGTTTTACGACAGCCTCGAATACAAAGCAAAACAAAAAACATTAACACGGCTCATCTATGATTTTTTGGTGTCACCTCCAAGGCCTTATGTTGACAGGGAAGCATTTTCGCTGGAATATTACGGTAAACTGGAAGGAAAGATTATTTCTGAGATTTCAATTCAGCCACTTGAAGTTTTCGGACCTACATTTGAAGATACAACAAGGAAAGCAAAATCGTTTGTTGAAAAAGCCGCTAATTCAGTTCATTCGCGGTCGAATATGAAAACAATTGAAAAGATGCTTCTTTTTAATGTCGGCGATTTTCTTGATCCTGAAGTTTTATATGAAAACGAACGAATCATCAGGTCGCTACCCTACATTCAGGATGTCAGGATAATTCTGGAACAGGACACAGTTTACAAGGGACTCGTTAAAGTGCTTGTTCTCACCAAAGACAGATTTTCGTTAGGTGTATCAGGAGGTGTTGACGGCGGTAATTCTGCAGCGCTTGAAGTGTACAACCAGAATATTTTTGGAGTTGGGCATGAAATTTCATTCAGGTTTGTCGGACATCTGAACCGGCAGCCATATACCGGACTGGAGACCTTTTACAAGATCAATAACATCAGGGGGAAGTTTATAGATATTGCTGCGGGCTACATGAATACATACAAAAAAGAAGGATTCAGTTTTATTATGGACAAACCGTTTGTTACACCTTCCATTAAATGGGGATATGGTGGTTCGGCATTGCGAATGTACCGCACCGATCGGATTTTTGATAATGATCCGATTCAAACTGCCATTCCAATGGAATTGTCGTTTTTGAGTGCATGGGGAGGGCGAAGTTTTCAAATTAAACCCAACCACTACCAAAACTCGCAAATGGTGCTTTCCGCAGGAATTTATAACCGAACTTATTACCAAAGACCTGTCCCTTTGGAAGATGAAAGTCAGTATTTTTCCAACAGCACCTTTTATATGACCGGAATAACTTTTACACAGCGCAGGTATTTGCAGGACCAATTGGTTTACAGTTACGGAATTACTGAGGATATTCCCGAAGGCTTTAAGAATGAGATTGTTTATGGATTTGATGCCAACGAATTTGGAAACCGCCACTATGCCCACCTTTTCCTGTCGAACGGAAATTTTTTGGTAAACAGGCAGGGGTACCTTTATCTGGCTGCCGGAATTGGCGGATATTTTAAAGATAGCGATTATGAGCAGGGGCAAATACAGGGAAGCCTGAATTTTATATCGAGGCAGGTTCATGCGGGTCGAAAAAGGTTCAGGCTATTCCTTCGTGGAAATTATATGCTTGGAATCCGAAGGTTTGAAATTGAAAATCTTACTTTGACCAGAAATGAGCATATCAGAGGATTTTCGAGTAGAGAGGCTGTGGGAAAACAACGTCTTAGCCTTGATCTGGAATATGTTTTATTCCTTCGCCGGGAATTTTACAAGTTCAATATGGCTATGTACGGATTTGCCGATGTAGGTATTATCGGTTCAAACCGGACACTCATTTTTACTGAAAGGTATTACAGCGGATTAGGTTTCGGAATGCGCATCCACAACGAAAATCTGGTATTTAAAACTTTTCATTTACGACTTGCATTTTATCCTTTTCCCCCGTCAGACATGCGTTTCACCGGTTTCATACTGGAAGAGCAACTTAAAAAAGATTTTTACAGTTTCCGTCCGCTTCCTCCGCAGCCGCTGAGGTTTGAATAGCCGGTTATTCTTTTACCATGTAAATTTCCATATCCTGCATTAGCCCGTAATTAAGCAGGTCGTATTCCCTGCCCGGAGGTTTTTCATCCGGTGCATATTTGAAACTCCAGGGAGTTACAATTCCCCGTCTTGTTACATTATGATGCGGTCCCAAAGTATTTTTCAGACTTCCCGCTACCTTGACTGTGACTTTATGATTTCCGTAAGGCAGATGAAATTTGATTATGTCAGTTGGAAGCTGAATAATACCCTGGTGTTCTCCGTTTACAAGAATCTCGGCCACGGTTCCCTCCCATTTGGGCAGTTTTACCGCATAAGTACCTTCGGTTTTTGCATCCAGATTTTTGGTGTAGGCCACTACCTGACCATAAAATGGCATTCCCTGTTCTTTCCATGATCCGATTTTCAGGTTTTGATCGTTCGTAATTTTCCATCCGTTTTCGGCCGGAATTACTGAAAAACTTCCCAGCAAATAAACAGGCTGGAGCTCGCAAAATATAGAAAACGGCGATGCCTTAAGCACGATAACATTTTTTCCACTTTTTACCAGATTTGTTATTTGAAAAACATGAAAATCAGGGTCGAGAAATGTAATATTTCCATCGGTTGAAACCCTTTTTCCGTTTACCTCAACCTGATAAAGCCACGGGCGCTCAACCACCAGTTGCAAATCGGCGGAATCAAATTCATCTTCAATAAAAAACGGATAGGTTACCGAAAAACCGGTTCCAGCCGGGAAATTATTTGCATCAACCAATTCTGTTTTAAACTGGCTGGATGAAACCCATGGATTATCGGGGAATCCGTGAGCTTTCCATATTTCGTTGGCTGCTGTGTAATAGTACATAGGCTCCTGTTTGTACTTACCGAGGGTTAGTTCCACATAATCGATAGTGAAAACATTAGGATTTACCCTTGAAACAATCGTTTTGCCATTTGCAGGTGAAAGTTCAAAAACCGGTTCAGCACTGCCGTCACTTTTTCCTCGTCTATTAGAGATAAAAAACAACCGGCTTTCCGATGGAGGAAGTACAACACTGAAACTCACGTTCCCGCTTTTTCTTTTAAAAGTTCCCGGCTTAATGTGGCCGTCGTGTGCATTTAATTCCAAAACCGATTTCCCTTCCATTTGGATAATCAGCCCGGATGTTTCTTCTTTATGGAAATTGGTCAGAAAGAGCAGTTGCCCGTCGTCGAATTCCCTGCGCATGTGAAATACCTTTCCCTTGATGCTGTCTGGATTTTCAAATTTTATTCTTTTATTTTCAGCCAGTTTTATCATGAATTCGCGGTTGATTTGAACCGGATAACTCCAGCTTTCGTTTTGCTGCAATTCAGAAAAATTTTGATTATTTCCATTAACAAACTGCAGGTTTTGGTCCAACTGAATAACTTTACCTCCATTTCCGGCAAATTCCCTGAGCAGTTCAAATGTTTTACTGTCTGTGTTTTCCAGTCCGGGCGGAAGGATTATTGTCTGGTATTCAGCCTTATTTACAATAAATTTTCCAGTTTCAATTCTGCCATGATCTTTAATAATGTTTTCGCTTCCCAAATCATATTCAACTTTGAAAAGCTCCAGTTGATTCAGAAAATCTTCAAACTTATGTTTTACCCGGTTCATTTCCTGGTTTTCTGAAGCAGCCGGATTGTAATACATCCAGGCTGTTGTTGTGGGTTCAATTACGAGAATATTATTTTTTTGAAATCCGGAAGAAAGGGCAAGTGAAAGGCGTGCAAAGTAATCGGCCTGATAACGGTAAACACCCCAGTACGGAGCATGCGGACCAAATGACTGCGGAAAATCGTGTTTTCGGTCACCGGCCAGCGACATGTAAGAGAGGTGCTGGTTCATTAGGTTTACGCCCAGAGCATACTGCCAGTCTCCAAGTCGTTTCATGTCGTTGAATGTCAGTTCCCATCCGGCCGCACCGTATGTTTCGCTAAGGGCCCGGTGACGCCCAAACTGGTTGACTACCGATGAAAGTTCCTTCACGTTTCGTACATTTCCAAACTGGTCGGGACGTTCTTTTTCTGAGTTAAAAAGCATATCAATTCCCGGAACCTGATGCCAGGCGTACATGGCCATATTGTCCGGTCCTTCCTTGGGGTTTGGCCAGCCGTGTTCCCAGTAATGACCGGTCCATGCCAGGTTTTTTTCTTCGGTATATTTGTACCAGGGTTTCGACCAGCGATCAATAAACAACTGTAAAATGGTTGATTGGTAATTATTCCTGACTTTTTTCCAGTCGCCGGTTTCGGTTATTAACGACATGAGATGCGGTTCAAGCCTGTATCCCCAATGCTTTTCAAATTGTTCGTATAAATCGGGAGTATAACGTATCGGACCGGCGCTTCGGGTATTTGTATTAGGTTCGTCGGTGAAAACGCCCGGAACCCTTTTCCCAAATTCATGCCCCAGTGTTTTTTCATATCCGGGCATGGTTATTTCCATAAATTTTTCGGTTACACCCGGTTTCAGCAAGTCAACATAAGAATATCCGCCAAACCATTTAGAAGTTTCGTAATCGTTTAAATGGAGCAGGCAGTATTCACCTTTTTTGCCCAACTCTGTTTTTACTGATTCCGTGATTTCCTGCCAGGAATCACCTTCCTTTTTAAAAATATGCTTTACCCGTTCCAGATTATCAGGTACTTCCAGTACATTGATATAGTGAGGTTTTAATGCCACTCCTTCGCTATTGGCTTCGGGCATTTGCGCAGCCACATGGCCTCCGGCAAAACCGCTTGGAAACGAGTTTTCATCATAAATCCAAAGTTTTAAATCCAGTTCTTCAGCTTTTTTCAGTGAATACTCCACCAGTTCCCACCAGTCATCTGAAAGGTATTCCGTAATCAGCCCGTAACGCGGATGCAGGAAAACACCTCCAATCCCCTGATCTTTAAATGCCAGTAAAGTGCGGTCGATATCGTCTTTTGAAACATCGTTGTTCCACACCCAAAAAGGCGCTGTGCGATATTCGGCGGGAGGATCTTTAAAACAGGATGCCAATTGTGTGAACCAGGTTATTCTTTCACCTTCCTGTGTTTCGGTTGGGGTATTTGTGTGGCATGAAAACAGGAGGGAAACTGTAAACACCAAAATAAATTGCTTCATGGTTTTTTAAATTTGTTCAAAAATAGAGAATTTCGGAAAAAGAAAACAGAGATGGAGTTTCAAATTATATACTTGTGATTACTGTTTTGAACTCAATTTTTCCTGAATCCGGATTAAAACCTCACGGTTATTGTATCCGCTGCAATGTCCTGTCACGGGAGTAAATTGAATAACGGCGTCTGACTTCGGGTTATCAATTTTTTGCAGCATTTCATCAAATGCACGCAGGGCAGGGTTGAGGTAAAACTCATCCATGTCGCCCATCCAAATCCAAATCTTTCCCTCTATTTTAGGGCCCAGGGTTTCCCAGTTGGTTTCCACGAAATATTTCAGATCGTATTTGCGCCAGTGTTCAGCCACTTCGTGGTCAATTGCGCCGGTATGCGGATCGAATAACGGTTTGGGCAGGCCATCTTCTCCTTTCTGACTGTAAAGCGCGGTAAAGGCGCTAAACTGCCCGCCCGATGTAGTGTAGGTGTCGTTCCATCCCAACACATTTTCAAACTGAATAAAATCCTTTTGTGAAACCACCGGCTCGCCTGAAATATCCCTGACTATTGGGCGAAGGTAGCCATGCTCGTTTATAAAAGCATTCTCATCGCGGTAAATATTGATGAGTTGGAAGTTTTCAAAATCAACCGGATCCGGACTGTAAGAAAAACATCCGCCAAAAAAGTCGGGATAAAACAATTGCAGAGCCAGTGATACCCATCCGCCTGTGCTGCAACCATCCAAAAATCTGGTTTCCGGTGTTCCAACACCACGGAATTGAATTTCAATTAACGGAATCAATTCTTCGATCAGAGCCGTTCCGTAAGGCCCGCTGTTTTCCGAATCGAGTTGGTAACAATCGCCAAATGGTCCTTCGCCATCAAGGAAAACATTGATGATTTGCGGCGCTTCATCCGATTGCCACCAGTTGAGGAACGACTGGTCCCACTGTACAAACCGGTTGGCACGGGTAAAGCGCCCGCCATAACCGGCAATATTGTAGCGCACCGGGTATCTGCGGTTTGGTTCGTTGTAAAAAGAAGAAGGAAGCAAAACTGCAGCTTTTATGCGCATTTCCTTATTCCACCATTCTGAAAGCACCGGACTCCTGTATTCAACTTCTTTTAACAGCGGATGTTCGGCAAGTTGCTGTGGTTCAATTTTGAATTTAAGCGGCAATTCCAATGATTCATCCCCATGAAATTCAATGCGCACCGATTCACTGTATAAATTTCCGGAGGCATTAATCTGGGATTCCTCCCGATCCTGATCCCACAATACCTGTACGGTATAACTTCCGTGTGGCAGTTCACCGAGTGAAATTTCAACCGATTTGGTAAGCTCCGTGGCTGCATCGAAAGTAAATACACTTTTGGGATTCCAGTTTTCGATATTAGTGGCAAATATTTTATTCGATTTATTGGGCCAGGTATTTCTCCTGGGTTCACTCATCATACTTGAACTTACAAACAAAAAAATGCGTCCGGAAGATTTAAAATCGTTTTGAATCTCTTCTGCAATGCGGGTTTTAACAGTGAGGGAGCCCGTTTGAGCCAGGGCGTATTGAAAGGAGAAGATGATTGTAAAAACCAGACAAAACTGTTTCATTGAGTCAAATTTTAATTTTTAACAGAACTAACATCAATTCAAAGCCAAATTTAGAAAATTTTGTTAAACGTGACGGGCAAGCCAGAATTGTTCAGAGCAAAACCTCAAAAGTTATATCTTTGCAGAACATTCAATTTAAAACAAAAAAAAATGACGGATTTTAGATATCAAAAACCCTTTCCGATTTTAAAAGATGATACACAATACCGGTTGCTTACCAAAGATTATGTTTCAGAAGTGGAATGTGATGGACGCAAATTAGTGAAAGTTGCTCCCGAAGGTTTGGAACTCCTTGCCAGAGAAGCTTTCACCGATGTGTCGTTTTATCTGCGGGCATCTCACCTTGAAAAACTGGCAAAAATTCTGAAAGATCCCGAAGCAACTGACAACGACCGTTTTGTAGCACACACTATGTTGCTGAACCAGGTTGTTTCGGCCGAGGGTGAACTGCCAACCTGCCAGGATACCGGAACTGCAATTGTTATGGGGAAAAAGGGTGAAAATGTGTTTACGGGTGTAAACGATGCCAAACATTTGTCACAGGGAATTTTCGATACGTTTAAAGAAAAAAATCTGCGCTACTCGCAGGTGGTTCCTTTTACCATGACCGAAGAAAAAAATACCGGTACCAACCTGCCGGCGCAAATCGATATTTATGCTGAAGAAGGGAATTCTTATGAATTTTTGTTTATTACAAAAGGCGGAGGTTCGGCCAATAAAAGCTTTTTGTACCAGCAAACCAAATCGTTGTTAACCGAAGAAAACCTCACCAAATTTGTGAAGGAGAAGATTAACGATTTAGGAACCTCAGCTTGCCCGCCTTACCATTTGGCGCTGGTTATTGGCGGAACTTCGGCAGAAGCAACGCTTGCAGCAGTAAAAAAAGCCTCTGCCGGTTATTACGATAATTTACCTGCCGAAGGAAACGAGGGCGGCCAGGCTTTCCGCGATTTGGAATGGGAGGAAAAAGTAACGCAAATTTGCCGTGAAAGTGGAATCGGAGCCCAGTTTGGCGGGAAATATTTTGTGCATGATGTTCGCGTAATCCGGTTACCTCGCCATGCAGCTTCCTGTCCGGTTGGGCTTGGAGTGAGTTGCAGTGCCGATCGCAACATCAAAGCAAAAATTACTGCCGACGGAATTTTCCTTGAAGAACTGGAGAAAAATCCGGCAAGGTTTCTGCCCAAAGAAGCACCGTATTTGCAGCCGGCTGTTGACATTAATCTCGACCAGCCCATGGAAGATATTCTGAAAGAGTTGAGCAAACACCCGGTGAAAACCCGGCTGAATTTGAACGGAACGTTGATTGTGGCCCGCGACATTGCCCACGCACAAATTAAAACAATGCTCGACGAAGGCAAACTCATGCCAGAGTATTTTAAAAACCACCCTGTTTACTATGCGGGACCGGCGAAAACGCCAAAAGGAATGGCCTCGGGAAGTTTTGGACCGACAACTGCCGGAAGGATGGATCCGTATGTGGATGAGTTCATGAGCCACGGTGGTTCGATGGTGATGCTGGCCAAAGGAAACCGTTCACAGGCGGTAACCGATGCCTGCAAAAAACATGGCGGATTTTACCTCGGTTCCATTGGCGGTCCGGCAGCAATTCTTGCAAAAGACAGCATAAAATCAGTTGAGGTAATAGATTTCCCGGATTTAGGAATGGAAGCGGTACGGAAGATTAAAGTGGAGAATTTTCCCGCCTTCATTATTGTTGATGACAAAGGGAATGATTTCTTTAAGCAGTTGTAGTCAACTTTTGAATTTGTGGGATTTATTGTGGCGGACAGGCCCGCCTTCATTATGGTTGACGACAAAGGAAATGACTTTTTCAAACAGTTATAATGAAAAGGATATAAAGATGGAATTCTTTTAGTACTTGTCCTATTCAAAATAATCGGAATACGGCTCGCAGCAGGCAAAATATTCGCCGGGAGTAAAGCCGGAAAGGCTTTTAAAATCGTTTATCATGTGCGATTGGTCGTAGTACCCGCAGTCGCAGGCTAGTTGGGTGAGGGAAACCGATTTCTGCTTGAATTTGGTGTGCAGCGCATTTTGAAATCGGACTGTTTTCAGAAATTGCCTTGGCGAAGTTCCCACAAATGCAGAGAAATTTCGTTCAAACTGTTTGCGGCTCAGGCAGGTTAGTTCCGACAGTTGTTCGGTGGAAACCAGTCCTTTCGTGCGATTAATTTCCGAAAGACAGGAATTTATTCTGCTAAATTCGTGGTGTTTGTAGTTTTTAGCCAGCCTTTTTAACAAAAATTTTTCAGCTACCCTAACTTTTTCCAGAAACGTTTCTGCCGCTGATAGCTTTGATTCCAGCTCTGGAGCTTCACTTTTTACAATAAATTTCAAAGGTACATTTTGAGCGAACAGCTCATTTACGGGAATATCAAAAAATAGAGATGCCCCGTGTGGTTGAAAGAGAATGGAAAAAAGGGAAAGTTTACCGGAAACCTCCAAATCGTAAAATCCTTTTTGCTGCCCGGAAATACAGGTGTTTTCCGGAATTGATTTTTTATTTCCAACGGTTTTTGGCCGGTGTTCAAAGTAAAATATGAGTTCCGGCAGGCCGCTGGGCACAATGCGCTGAATGTGCTTTTCGCCTGCCGGCAAACAGTTCTCCAAAGCCCAGTATTTTTTTATGAACGGGGCCAGGTAAAGAGAGGGATATGCTGTTTGTAAACTCATAATTTACTCGTCCCCGTAAAGTCCCATCCGGTTGCCTTCGGAATCGGTGAACAGGGCAAACCAACCGCGCCCTTCGGCTTCGATTTTTGTTTTGGGCTGAACCACTGAACCACCGTTTTCAACGATTTTTTCGAGTGTGGCCTCCAGATTTTTTCCAGTGTTCAGGCTCACAATCACGCCGTCTTTCGACGGTTTAAAGCCAGGGGCCAACGAAATGGCGCCTTCGCCGGACGGGAAACAGGCCATTTTTTCTTTACCGAAATCCATTCCTTCCAAACCGAGGTTAAAAACGGAGTTGTAAAAATTTACTGCACGTTCGAAATTTTCTGCCGGGATTTCCACCCATGAAATGATTTTTTCCATTTTCTGATATTTTTAAAATTTGACTTTGATTTGACCCGACAAAAATATTTTTCGGGAGCTAATCAAAATTGGAAAAATGCGACATTCTTTAATCAATGTAATTTTTGAAAAACTCCACAATCTCATTTTTAACCGCTTCGGGTTGTTCGTGACCCATTCCGGGAAAAGTTTTTACCGTTGAATTTACGTTTTCCCGCTCGTAGATTTCCCTGCATTTTTGCCAGCGGGTAGGTTGCATTTCCTTGCCAAGCAGATTGAAAACCAGTTCCCGTTCATCCAAATCGTAGCCGTCTTCGTAAGGAATGGCGTCGTTATCGTCCAGTTCACCCATGTAAAGGAATTGCGGCGTATTTTTAAATGCTTCGGTATTAAAAGGTTTTCCAAACAAATCCTGAAAATCATTCACACCCAGCGGAAAGTTTAACGGTTCGTTTTCCAGTTTTTCCAGCGGAAGAATGAGCAACCCGTTTAGCCCGCCGGCAGCGGCAGCCAAAATTTTATCGAGATGAACTGCCGTAAACCGGTTCACAAACGTTCCTGAAGCCGAAAAGCCTGTCATCAGGAATTTTTCGTTTAGCCGGAATCCTTTTTCTGCGAGTTTCTTTTTGGCATCTTCCACCATCGCCAAAAGTTGCAGGTCAATTCGTTCCAAATCATTTCCCTTTTGACGGACTACATCGCGATCGAAAGCGTGGGTGTAAATTTTCCAGTCGGTTTCGGGTCTCGGAAATACCGGGACAAGCAGCGGATACTTTAGTTTCCGGGCGACGTAATTTCCGGTGTAAAATTCAAGACTGGCAGTTCGTTTGGCTTTTTCGATATGCTTTTCAAGGTCATCACTAACAAAACCTGAATTGTTGGGCTCCACAATCAAAACCAGCTCTTCTTCATGATTCATGTCATCGGGAATAAAAAGAAAATAAGGGAAGTTGAATCCGCTTTCCGGCCTGGCTTCGGTAAAAATTAATTCTCCGTTTTTTACGCCATTCTTACACGAACCCACCAGAATAGAAATCGCAATAATACAATAATACAATACAAATGAAAGTTGGATTTTTTTTCGCGGTTTTGGTTCTGTCATCCTTTTAATTTTTTTTGTTAGTCAGGAAACGACGGGCAGAATTACACATGCTCCGTGTTGTAACTGATATCTGTTATTTCGAGTTTGAGCCACGTCCATGGTCCGGAATCCAGCATCCACGTGGCTTCCATTTTCGATGGAATTTTAATACCGCTAAATTCAGCATGTTCCTGCGCGGTTATTACCCATTCGTGACGCTTTGCATCCGCTGCATTTCCCATATAACGAAGAGCAATAAATTTTTCGAAAAACCCTTCGTTATTGAAATAAAAAGTGCCCGAACCGGTTGTTCCCTTGAAATTCAGGGTTGCCTTTGCGGAATGTGCGTCCAATTCTTCCCATGAAATATGAGGACTTACCATTCCGGAAGGAAACCAAACGGTTTCGCCAAGGTAGCGCTGCAATGTGCCTTCGTCCATTTTTTCGCCGGTTTCTTTTCCGAGGTTGAGAAGTCCGTTCAACGTCATCTGCATTTCGCCTTTGCCACCGATAAATTTGTCGCGCCCGAGCACTGAAACAAAGGGAGCCATTTTCAAACGCACCGTCCAGATAAATGCCGGGTTTTCGGCATTAAAAAACTGCTGGGTAACGGCCTGGTTCCATTTTTTTTGTTCCGGTTTCAGTTTCATCAAAAAGCTTTGTTTCAAGGCAACAGTTCGGGCTTTTTCTTTGCCAACTGCTCCCGAAACTTTCAGCCACTTTTGAATTGGCGCAGGCAGGTGAATTATTTCTTCTTCAGTTAATATTTCACTTTTCCGGGAGGTTGCGTTTCCCAAAATACGAGAAGTTTCTTCTTTTATTTTTTGTTTGAATGAAGTCATACTCTGTTTTCTTTGATGTTTTTCACCATAAAAGCTGCACATAAAATAGTAACCAGATTGCGTAAATGGTTTTTTTCTCGCTTCATTTTTGGTTTTTTTTTGAGTTCACCCTAAAAATGCCACAATCTCATTAAATTGCAAAATTTATCAAAGATTTTGTGGTTTACATATAAATTTTTGAAGGTATTTTTGCCATTCTTTCTTTAGCAATTCCCATGAGATTTCCCCACCGTGGCCAGGTAGAAATAATCGGTAACCGGTTTTTAAGAGTTTTTCCCAACTTTTTATCATTTCCGGCACATCGTTGGCAAAAGGCGGAAAAACTGAATTTTTAAAAGTACCAATAAGTGTGTCGCCCACAATAGCAATTTCCTTGTCAACTAAAATGCTTAAAGAACCTTCAGTGTGACCGGGCGTTGAAATGATGCGAATCAGCCTGCCAAATTCCTGCAATTCCAATTCATTTTCAATTAAAATATCCGGTACGAAGGCTTTGTAACTGAAATGTTTTGTGTTCAGCCGTTTTCCCAAACCAACAATAATCCTGGAGAATCCGAACGTTCCCGAAGGCAGCGGCGTAAATCCGTTTCTGTAAAATTCTGCTTCTTTTTTGCTTACCAGAATTTTACAGTTTTCCTGCGCCTGAATTGATGCAGCATTCTGGCAATGGTCATAGTGAGTGTGAGTAAGTGCCAGAAAGTCTATGGATTTACCTTCTTCATTTAATCGTAGAAGATTTTTGTTCAGCTTTTTCCAGGAAGAATTTTTGCCGGTGTCAACCAATAGACCTTTTGCACCATTCCAAACAAAATAAACGTTGCTTCTTCCTTTTAAAACCTTCAGGATTTCAAGGTTGTGCGTTGTCGTCCATTTTTTCAGTTTGACCGGCATTGGAATTTAGCTTTTCCGAAGTACATCCAAAACATGGTTTCTGAGGGCTTTTGTGTTCAGCGCTCCGGTTACATGCCCGTTTTCAATTACTTTTACCGAATGCCCGGTGTAGCTTTCTTTTTGCACATCGTATTCAATAAACTGGTCGAACCGTCCCAACAATGGAAAAATATTTAGTGTTGTTACTTTTTTAAAAGCGCCATCAAAATTCAGAACTTTTCTTAATGCACCAGGGTTTTTTAGCGCATTTTCAGCAGTAAGTTTTTTGTATTTGCTTCGAATAAACAATTCTCCCAAAAAGGTGCCGGCCATCAGAGGAACATAGGCTGTGGAAGTATTGAAATAACTTCGGTGCAAATTGGTTACCCAACCGCCCAGACTGATTCCCGAGGTTAGAATTTTATCGCATCCTTTAGGGTGCAATGCAGAAATCAGCGCTTCGTTTAATTTTACTGATGTGGCAATCATCGCTGCAAAATTCTCCAAATCAGTCATTTTATTCTGATAGTCTTTAAGCGAACTGTTATGAAATGGCGCCCTGACTACAATCAGATTTGCCTGAATTTCTTCCTTTGTGTTTACAAAAATCTGGTAAAACGTGTTTTTTGCACTTTTTCTTAAATCGAAAGATCGTTCGTTGTTTCCGTGATGGTAAATGATTACCGGAAAATCTTTGCCATACCATTTTACGATTTTGAATGCGGGATCTAAAATTCCAATGGGACTTTCGGCCGCCAGCTCATAAGTTCCTTCCTGAATTGTTTCGGGAAATTTGATTTTCGTTTTTTCAACCAGTTCAAAAAAAGGCTGGGATTCCTGACTGTGACTGAAAAATTTCTTTTTTCCGGTTGCCAGCGCACCAATTGTTGCAGTAAGTTTGTCGAGAAAAATATGATGGTTCATATTTTTTAGAAATTTGGCAAAAGTTCAATAAACCGGCTAAATAGGGAAGGCCTTAAAATAATTGGGAAAATGAAACCGAAAACGGCTCCCAGAAAATGTGCGTCGTGGGCCACATTGTCGGTTTTGCGTTTGCCCATTTGATAGGAATAGATGAGGTAGCCTACACCAAAAACAATTCCCGGGATGGGGATAATGGCAAACAGGTAAAGCATTTCCCACGGATCGAGAAAAATGAAAGTGAACAGCACGGCTGAAACCGCACCGGAAGCGCCAACAGCGTTGTAGTAGTAATCGTTTTGGTGTTTTATCAGGCTCCAGACATTGGATGCCAGCATTCCGCCCAAATAGAGCAGGATAAAGTAGAAAACAGCTTTATTCCCGAAAAAGTAGCCAAAATAGCTCTCCACATTTCTTCCGAAAAAATAAAGGACCAGCATGTTTACAATCAGGTGGGTCCAGCTTACGTGCACAAACGCATGTGAAATTAACCGGTAATATTGTTTCCGGTGAACCACCTGCGCTGCATTGAACTGAAGTTTTTCCATGAGCGAAACATTCTGAAACGCCAGAAACGACACAACGGCGGTTATTCCTATTATTATATATGTAATCATCAGTGTAGAATTTTATAAATCATTTCTTTTTGCAGCTCAGCTTGATCGGTTAGGGTGGAAACTCCCATTCCTTTGCTTTTCAGGTCGTATTCGCGTAAAATGCCCATGATTTCATACAACTTTGTAGGATTGTATTTTTTAGATGCTGCAATAATTTTTTTGATATAAAAAGGGTGACCGCCCATGGTTTTGATGGCGCCCTGTTCCGATTTGTCTGCTAAA
Source organism: Mariniphaga sp. (assembly GCA_041686935.1). GTDB lineage: Bacteria > Bacteroidota > Bacteroidia > Bacteroidales > Prolixibacteraceae > Mariniphaga. The sequence goes on from JAWLCW010000005.1 coordinate 236,159, forward strand.
AAATGGTAGGCAAAAATTTTGGAGAAATAGCCAAACAGCGTGGCAATGGTCATTTGTATGGGATTCTGCTGTGGGTTGGCGCCAAAGTAGTTGATGATTTTGTTGGCTTTAAGTACGTTTTTTGCGGCAAGGGCATCCTGCAGTTCAAGCACATTAAAATCTTTGCTCAACCCGATGTTTTTTTCGATGTGTTCGGGAGTAATCCGGTTGGTGTCTTTTACGGCAATCACCAGTTTGTTCAACTCGTTGGCAATTTTGCTGAGTCCGGTACCAAGCGAATCAGTTAAAATCTGACAAGCCTGGGGAGAAATCGTGTAATTATGTTGTTTCAGGTAATTATCTATCCAGGCCGGCACCTGATTTTCGTATAATCTTTTTGTAGTAAGAATTACGCCCTTTGATTTGATGGCTTTATAAAGTTTGGTGCGGGCATCCAGGTTTTTGTATTTGTAATTGAGCACCAGAATGGTTGAGGACATAGGCCGTTCGGCATACGGAGCCAGGTTTTCAATTTTTTTCAGACTCTGTGCTTCTTTTACAATAACTACCTGTTTTTCTGTCATCATCGGGTAGCGCCACGAAGTTTCAGCAATGTTCTGTTCTTCGGTGTCTTTCCCGTAAAAAATGGTTTGGTTAAATCCTTTTTCAGCTTCGGAAAGCACATTTTTTTCTATATAGTTTGAAACCTGGTCGACAAAATAGGGTTCTTCACCCTGAAGCAAATAAATGGGATGGTAAACCTTTTTTTTCAGGTTTTGCATGATGGCTTCAAATTCCATATCAGAATTTTAAGTGTTTAACTGAAAGTCCGTTGTTTTTGATTTCGAGAAGTGCATCAATTCCGGCCTGAATGTGTACATCCACATATTTCAGGGTAACCAGTTTATCGCTGTCGCTGGTTTTTACCCCGGCTGAAATCATGGGCTGGTCAGAAACCAGAAGCAGCGCCCCGATTGGAATTTTATTGGCAAATCCCACAGTAAAAAGCGTTGCCGTTTCCATATCGATGGCAATCGCCCGGGTTTTCTGAAGGTATTTTTTAAACTTCTCGTCGTATTCCCAAACCCGGCGATTGGTGGTGTAAACCACTCCTGTCCAATAGTCGTGGCCAGAGTTTCGAAGCACATGAGAAACCGCCCGTTGAATATTAAATGCCGGCAGAGCTGGCACTTCAGGCGGCATGTAGTCGGAGGATGTTCCTTCATTCCGGATGGCGGCAATAGGCAGGATAAAATCGCCCAGTTGGTTTTTCTTTTTCAGGCCGCCGCATTTACCCAAAAACAAAACGCCTTTGGGTTTCAAGGCACTAAGTAAATCCATAACGGTTGCTGCGTTGGGACTTCCCATACCAAAATTAATGATGGTAATTCCTTCTGCCGTGGCGTTTGGCATGTTTTTATCGCTACCCACAATGGGCACTTCAAAACGCAGCGAAAATTTTTCTACATAGTTGGCGAAATTGGTGAGCAGAATGTATTCACCAAAATCTTCCAGTTTTTTTCCCGTATAGCGGGGAAGCCAGTTATCTACAATTTCTTTTTTTGTTTTCATTTCCCTAAAATTACAGCAGAATCGTTTATTTTGTTCAAAATAGCAGGTCAATACAAAAGTACATTTTTCCGGTTGGCCTGCAATATTTGTTTATAAGTTAAGTAGCGAAAAAAGCCGATGCAGGAATTAAATTTACCCGTTTACGAATTCAGGATAAAAACAGAAGGAACGAAAAAATATATTTTCGATTTGGTGCGTAAGCGATTTGTTTTGCTGACACCCGAAGAGTGGGTGCGGCAACATTTTATGCGTTATCTCATTGAAGAAAAAAAATACCCGGAATCGCTGATGGCTGTTGAGAAACAAATTACACTGAACGGGAAACTTTTCCGGTTCGATTTACTGGTGTACAGGCGAAGCGGCCAGCCGCTGCTCATTGCCGAATTTAAAGCTCCCGGCGTAAAAATTTCGCAGGAAACGTTCGACCAGGTTGTGCGCTACAACATGGCTCTGAAAGTGGAAAGGGTGGTGGTTTCAAATGGTTTGCAGCATTTTGTATGCGAAATTGATTACGAAGAAAACAGTTACCGGTTTTTGAAAGAAGTGCCGGAGTTCTAAAACGAAATTGCTAAAAAGAAATTTTGTTTTTTAGCCAATAAGAATCTTCAAAACCATCACTGTTCAGACTTAAGAATTTCCTTCAACGCCTCTTCAATTGTTGGATACCTGAATTCAAATCCTGCTTCCAGAATTTTATCAGAAACAACAGCCGGACTTTTTGTGAGCATTTCAGCAGCTTTTCCAAAAAAGAGTTTTAGTGCAAAAGGCGGAACAGGGATAAATGCCGGCCGGTTTATTTTTTTTGCCAATACACGGGTAAAGCCGCCATTATTTATTTGCTGCGGTGCAACCAGATTAAAAATTCCGGTGATATTGTTATTTTCTGTTGCCCATAAAAAAGCATTTGCCATATCTGTTTCGTGCACAAACGGAAAGGGTTGTTTGCCGTTGCCTATTTTTCCGCCAATGCCCAGTTTAAAAGGCAGCATCATTTTTTGTATGGTTGCCGATTGTTTTCCAAGCACTACAGAAATGCGGAATACGGTTAGCTGAACTTCTGCCGGAAGGTTGTTCCATGCTGCTTCCCAGTCTTTTACCACTTCACCCAAAAAACCGGTGTCAAAATCGTAGCTCTCTTCGCTGTGCGTTTTTCCGGTTGCATAAATTCCGGTGGCAGAAGCAGAAATCACTTTGCAGGGACGGTTTTCGGGGAAAAGAATATGAAATGCGCGGACCAGGTTTCGAACGGTAACTATACGGCTGTCGTAAATCACTTTTTTATTTTTCGTAGTCCATTTTTGCAAAACGGGAGCCCCTGCGAGGTTTATAACCACATCGGCTCCTTTCAATTCCTGGGCAAGGTTTTCAGCCGGGCCGTAAAGTAATTCTCTTTCAACAGGTGAAACTTTATGGCCGCGGTTCCTGAGTTCGGCAGTTATTCTTTGTCCCAGATATCCCGAAGCTCCTGTTATTTTTATATCCATAGCCTTTTTCATTTTCAACCGAAATTACAATATTGTAGATTAAAATTAACATATTTCAAAAGTTATTGTTTCTGTTACCCTTCAAAACCTTTGATTTGCTACTTTTACACCCTGAAAACAAAAGCTGGAATGTTCCGAAAGATTCGCATTATATGGCAAAGGTACTCGCGGCACTGGCTACAGCGGCTCATTTTATGGCGCATTGCCCGTTTTCCCGAGCGGCAATTTCTTTATCTGCTGAGCTTTGTGGTTGGAATTGTTAGCGGCCTTGCTGCCCTTATTCTGAAAAATCTTATTCATTTTGTGGCTGAAAAACTTACAAGCTGGTTTGAAGTAGATTCCATCAGCTACCTTTACCTCGTATATCCGTTTATTGGTATTCTGTTTACTGTTTTATTTGTGCGTTATATAATAAAGGACAATATCGGGCATGGAGTATCCAAAATACTGTATGCCATTTCGCGGCAGAGCAGCAGACTGAAAACGCACAACACCTGGTCTTCTATGGTGGCCAGTTCACTAACAATTGGTTTTGGCGGCTCGGTTGGGGCCGAAGCGCCCATTGTACTCACCGGCGCTTCTATTGGATCCAATCTCGCCCGGTTGTTTCGCCTGAATTACAAATACATTACCCTGATGATTGGTTGCGGGGCAGCAGGCGCCATTGCCGGTATTTTTAATGCTCCTATTGCCGGAATTGTATTTACCCTCGAAGTGCTGATGCTCGACCTTACCATGGCATTTCTTATTCCTCTGCTTATTTCAGCAGTAACAGCCACCATGATTTCATACTTTTTTATGGGCGAGGATGTGTTGTTACACTTTGCACAGGTACATCCTTTTTCCGGGAATACCGTTTGGTTTTACATTTTGCTGGGAATATTTACGGGTATGGTTGCTATTTATTTTTCACGAATGACCATGTACCTGGAAGCAAAGTTTAAAACCATAAAATCCTGGACATTCAGGTTATTGATTGGCGGTTCAATTATGGGTTTGCTGGTTTTTCTTTTTCCTCCGCTTTGGGGCGAAGGTTATCGCGAAATTTCAATGATTTTTAACGGGAATGGCAATGATTTGCTCCATAACTCCATGTTTTTCAGATGGAAGGACAGTCCTTATATTATTCTGGTTTTTCTATCGGGAATATTGATTTTTAAGGTTATTGCCATGGTAGCTACCACAGGTTCGGGTGGTATAGGTGGTATTTTTGCCCCCACACTTTTTATGGGCGCTATTGCCGGGTATTTTTTTGCTTTATTAATTAATGCAACCGGAAAATTTGAACTTCCCGGCGATAATTTTGCTTTGGCTGGTATGGCCGGAATGATGGCGGCAGTAATGCATGCACCGCTGACAGCCATTTTTTTAACGGCCGAAATGACCAGAGGTTACGAATTGATTATTCCGTTGATTATTACTTCAACTGTGGCTTATGTAACCATTATGAAATTTGAACCCTATTCGGTTTATACCAAACGTTTGGCACAGACCGGCGACCTGCTGACTCACCATAAAGATAAAACGGTTTTGCGTATGATGAATGTTCGCAATCTTATTGAAACCGATTTTGAGGTACTGGCTCCTGATGCAACTTTACGCGATTTGGTTAAGGCGATATCTGTTTCGCACCGAAACCTTTACCCGGTGGCAGATAAAGACGGAACGCTTAAAGGAATGGTAAAACTGGCCGACGTACGGACTCTCATATTTGAACACGAACTTTACGATAAGGTAATGGTGAAGGATTTAATGTACATGCCCGAGTCGTTTATTTCACCTGAAGACAGTATGGAAAAAGTAGCCGAAAAGTTTGAAACCTCGGGCCGCTATAATCTGGCAGTTATTGAAGATGGAAAATATCTTGGCTTCATTTCCCGGGCAGTGGCATTCTCCAAATACCGCAAAACGGTTCAGGATTTTTCGCATGAATAGCCATTAATTTTCTATTTTTGACAATCACCAAAAAATTTTTCAGATGTCAGCAACACGCCGTTCATTTTTAAAAACAGCCTCCCTGGGAATTGCAGGTTTGGGTTTGGTAAAATATTCCGGTGCCGGGCAGTTTTCGGGCCTGAACCAATTTCCGGTGGTTATTTCCACCTGGCGGCATGGATTGCCGGCTAATGATGCTGCCTGGGAAATTCTCTTAAATGGAGGTTATGCACTGGATGCTGTGGAGGCTGGAGTACGCGTGTCAGAAGCTGATCCGAATGTGATGACTGTTGGGTATGGCGGTATTCCCGACGCCAGTGGAAAAGTTACACTCGATGCCTGCATTATGGATGAAAAAGGAAATGCCGGGAGCGTCGCTTATTTGCAATGCATCAAACATCCGGTCTCTGTTGCCCGGATGGTGATGGAAAAAACACCGCATGTGATGCTCAGCGGAAAAGGCGCTCAAAAGTTTGCCCTGGAGAACGGTTTTAAAAAAGAAAAGCTGCGGACAAGGGAAATGCGTAAAAAATGGAGAAACTGGAAAAAAGAGGAACGCGAATTCAGTTCTAAAATTAACATAGAAAACCAGTTGGAAGAGAATCATGATACCATTAGTATGCTGGCAATTGATAAAAACGGACGTTTGTGCGGAGCCTGCACTACCAGTGGTATGGCTTTTAAGCGGCACGGCAGGGTAGGAGACTCGCCCATAATTGGCGCCGGTCTGTTTGTGGATGGCGATGTTGGCGGTGCAGCAGCAACCGGTTCGGGCGAACTGGTAATGAAAACGTTGGGTTCCTTCCTGGTTGTGGAATTTATGCGCAGCGGAATGTCACCTGAGGAAGCCTGCGTTGCTGCCATTCAGCGAATTACTGAAAAAGTTGCGGATTACGAGGAGCACCAGATTGGATATGTTGCGGTAAACAAATCGGGCGAAATTGGCGCGGCCAGCCTGCAACCAGGATTCGACTTTGCGGTAAAAACCCCGGAAGTTTCCGAACTCAGGGAAGCCGGTTCCTGGTTTAAAAAGTTGTAAAAAAAGCTGCCCTTTAATGAGCAGCTTTTGCAAGGTGAGAGAATTTAATTGGTAATTAAGTTATTTCAACTTCAAAATTAGATTTATCTGGTTAATAATCTTCGTAATGGGCAACAATTTTTTTGTTTTTCAGGATATTCACTATGGCATCAATAATTTCATCGTCCTGCAGCGATGCGTAGTTGAAGATTACATCAAAATCGTCGTTTGTAGCTTTTCTGCCTATAATCCTTTCAATAAAGGTGTCGCGTTTGGTGTCCATTTCCTTTACATATTTTACGGCTTCTGCCTGCGTAAAATCGCGCAACTGCATAATGCGGTTTATTCTCCACTCCATAGGAGCCTCAAGCCTTACATTCAGTTTGTTAGGCACTTCTCTCAGGATTACACCGGCCGAACGTCCGACAATGATTGTGCGTCCTTTGCAGGCAAGTCTGCAAACAACCCCTTTAAAAGTATCAATCAGTCTGTCATCTGAAATATCATAAATCGTTTCGTTTGAAAACGCCTTTGCCACCTGGCCCAGCATTTTCACAGCTTCATCGGTATCATCGTACTCACCCGATTTAACCTCTTCAATGATGTCGTTCACCACTTCTTCAAAAATTTCTTTATCTACCCATTTCCACTCGGCATCGGTTTTGGTGTCCGACATATAGCTGTACCCGGTAAGGATTTTGGAGAGTTTGATTGCAATGCGCTGGGCCGAACAACCCGACTGCCTTGAAATGGTAACAACCGGCCCCGGAAAGTCACCGGTTTCGAGATTACAGCAGGTAATGGTTTTCATAAAACTTTTAATAAACTTTTCCATTTTTCGGATGTATTGATTACCGTTTATGTTTTAACCATTCGAAGTTACAATCAATTTTTTTTATATCGAACAATATATGTTGTAGAATAGGTTGTTATTGGAAATGTTATATAACAAGTTTTTTATGGCTGAAATTTTTGTTTTGAAATAATGTTGAAAATAACGGAATTCAAACCCCGTTGTTAACCGGAAAAAAGGAAACAATATTTCTGTAAATTCCCTGGATTGGAATATTATTTTGCTGGATTCATCTCATGCATGGTTGCCCTGTAAACCAGGGTTGTATATGGCGGCACTTTGGCCGTTCCTTTGGCGCCGAATGCAAAATCGGAATGAATGTACATCTCAATTTCACTACCCTTGTTCATGTAACCAATCGCATTTATGAATCCGGCCACATCATGCGGTGGTTTATAAACAAAACGCCATTTTCCGTTTGAATGTATATCATTTGAATCTTCAATTTTGTTTCCGTTAGCAAACCCAATGTATGAAATGGTGCAGTCGTCTCCAATTTTGGGAAATGGCCCATCGCCTTTTTTTCTGACAATATAAAATATAGTCAAATCGGTGGTATCAATGTCGTGTCCCTCGTTTTCAAGTCGTTTCATCCATGCGTCAAGTTCTTCCCATTCCATTTCCCGTGTTCGCGGTTCAGGATCATCTTTTGAACAGGATGCACCCCAGAACAAGATGGCGGTAACTAAAAGTGACGGTATAATTGCAATTCGTTTCAACATGATTTTTCACTTATTTTTTCGGCTTGAAAGTTACAATTTTCAGAGAAAACGACAATTATTTTTCTGTTTTTGAAGGTCGGTTAAGTGAAATACTTTTAAAGATATTATCCTGCCTCCAATGTAAATGAATTCCTTTAAAGGAAGAAATTAGATTCCAGAACTATATTCAACCTGTTTTGTTTGAGGATTTAAAGAAAATAATTCGGAATAAAAACTGAAAATGGAAAAATATACAAATGCACTGACTGACTCCACATCTCCTTATTTGCTGCAACATGCACATAACCCTGTAAACTGGCAGCCCTGGAGCGAACAACTTGTAAAAAAGGCAGGGAAAGAAAACAAATTGCTTTTGGTAAGCATCGGTTATTCTGCCTGCCACTGGTGCCATGTTATGGAGCACGAAAGTTTTGAAGATGAAAAGGTGGCCGAAGTAATGAATGAAAATTTTATTTGCATTAAGGTGGATAGAGAAGAAAGGCCCGATGTGGATCACTATTACATAACTGCCGTTCATCTGATGGGTCTTCAGGGAGGCTGGCCGCTGAATGTGATTGCTTTGCCCGACGGGAGGCCGGTTTGGGGAGGAACCTATTTCCCAAAAGAAACCTGGATAAAAACAATTTTATCAGTTGCTCAGTTTTGGCGCGAAAACCGGGAAAAAACCATTGAGTATGCCGAAAGCCTCCAACAGGGTATCTCAAGTTCGTCATTGCCCGTGTTGGAAAATAATATTATTCCGGCTAATGCCAGGCTAATTGAGCGAAGCATTGAAAACTGGAAAGAACGGTTTGATATGGAAAACGGTGGACGAATGGGTTATCCGAAATTTCCTATGCCCGTTAATTTATCTTTTTTGCTTCATTATGCCGTTTTGAAAGATGACAACCATGTGCTTGATTTCGTGAAACTTACCCTTGGGAAAATGGCCCGTGGGGGAATTTACGACCAAATTGGCGGCGGATTTGCCCGCTATTCTGTAGATGAAAAATGGAAAGTACCACACTTTGAAAAGATGCTTTACGATAACGGACAGTTAATCAGTACCTATTCAAAAGCATATCAGCATTTTAAAAGTGACGAGTTTAAAACAGTGGTTTACGAAACAGTTGATTTTATTGAACGGGAGCTAATGGATGACACCGGAGCATTTTACTCTTCGCTGGATGCCGACAGCGAAGGTGAAGAAGGTAAGTTTTATGTATGGAAAACAGAAAAGCTCAAGGAAATTTTACAAGGCGATTTTGAATTGTTTTCAGATTATTTTAGTGTGAATTCAAAGGGATTCTGGGAAAAAGGCAATTACATTCTTTTGCGCGAATATAGCCCGGAAGAATTTGCCCGAAAGGCCGGACTGAATCATTCGGATTTATTGGAGAAATTAACCGGATGGAAAAAAATATTATTTGAACAGCGCTCCAACAGAATTCGTCCGGGCTTGGATGATAAAACCCTGGCATCGTGGAATGCATTGGTCATTCAGGGGCTTGCAGATGCATACAAAGCGTTTGGTGATGACTGCTTTAAAAACCTGGCTCTTAAAAATGCCCGTTTTATCCTGGAGAATATGACGAAACCAAACGGTAAACTTTTTCATACCTGGAAAAACGGGAGTAGCTCTGTTGACGGATTTTTGGAAGACTATGCTATTGTAATACAGGCTTTTATTTCTCTCTTCGAAATTTCTGGCAGCAACGACTGGCTTAAAGCAGCACAAAAACTTTTGGATTATACATTTACTCATTTTTTTGATAGTGATTCGGGACTTTTCTTTTTTTCTGAAAAGAATAATGATGGTATATTAACCAACCATTTTCAAAATGAAGACAATGTAATTCCTGCAGCAAACTCGGTAATGGCCAATAATCTTCATAAGTTGTATCTTTTGCTGGGTAAGCCGGAATACCTTACGGCAGTCAAAAAAATGCTTCATCACATTACGCCTCAATTTCCAAAATACCCGCAGGCATTTGCCAATTGGGGCAATTTGATGATTAAACTCACCGAACCCTGTTTTGAAGTGGTTATTTGTGGTGAAAACGCACAGGGTAAATTTATGAAGATGCAGGATTCATTTTACCCCAATGTAGTTTGGGCTTTTACAACTCAAAAAAATAATTTGCCCTTGTTTAAAGATCGTTTTATACACGGAAAAACATTAATTTATGTTTGCCGCGAAGGCGCCTGCCAGTTACCCGTTGAAGACCCGGCAGAAGCCGTTAAAATGCTTGTTGATAATAATGAAATCGGTTGAATTTCTGATTGTTGGAAACGGTTTGGCCGGAACAATGCTGGCTTTTGAAATGATGGAGAAAAAACTGGATTTTGCAATTGTAGCCTCGCATAAAAAATCACGGGCATCAGAAATTGCAGCAGGAATGTTTAATCCTTTGGTTTTTAAACGCCTTACCAAAAGCTGGCTGGCCGATGAGTTGCTTCCTGTAATGAAAAAGAAATACATGGAACTGGAAAACTTGCTTGGCGACCGGTTTTATTTTGAGAAACCCATTTTAAAGCCTTTGTCGGAACAGGAAAAACAGTTGTGGAATGAACGAAAAGCAGACCCGCATTTTTCAAGATTCATTTCCGGAATATCAGATGAAAGTCCTGAAAAACTTTTGCATCCGGCTGCCGGATATGGCATTGTAAACGGTTCGGGTTATGTAAATCTAAAACTGTTTTTGGAGCTTTCTGATCAATATTTCCGGCAACAAGGTGTTTTGATTCAATCAGATTTCGAAATCAAAAACCTTGACCCTGAAGCAAAATATTTTGAAGCTGAAAATGTAAAGGCTTCAAAACTGGTGTTTAGCGAAGGAGCTCATTTGGCTGACAATCCGCTTTTTTCGTTTATCAAACTGCTTCCGGTAAAAGGGGAGATTTTGTTGATTTATGCGCCCGATCTGTCGGAAAAATTTATTCTGAATAAGCAGGTTTTTGTTTTACCTGTGGGCAATCACCGCTTTAAAATTGGCTCAACCTATGAATGGAAAGACTTGAATGAACAGCCAACAGAAAAGGGAAAACTGACTATAATTGAACGATTTGAAAAGTTGGTAACAGTTGAATATTCTCTGGAAAAACATTGGGCAGGAATCCGTCCGGCAGTTTCTGATCGCCGTCCGGTTTTGGGCATTCACCCCAAATACAGAAACTTATCGGTTTTTAACGGGCTGGGAACAAAAGGTGTAATGCTGGTTCCTTATTTTGCGAAAGAAATGGTAAGGCATTTAACAACAGTCAATTACGCATTGAATTTTGAAGTTGAATTGCAAAGGTTTTTAAGCAGCAATTGAAAAATAAAGGCAAAAAAATAATCCCGGCGCGTCATACCGGGATTACTAAATAACCTTCAAAAGCGTCTATTTGGTTTTATATTCCGGGTTTGTATAATGCAAACATAGTTGAAAGTGAAAGAACTCAGGCATTTAAAAAACTGATTTTTAGAGGTTAAAAATGCTGATAATTCACCTTCAAAAAAGCTGACTGCCCCGTTAATCCATCAATTTCATTTGCAGGTATGAATACAGTTGCGCGCTCATTTGTGCCCGCTGTTCGTTTGTGGAAGCGCCGGCGTGTCCGCCTTCTGTGTTTTCGAAATAGTAAATTTTATATCCCATGTCATTCATTTTGGCAACCATTTTACGCGCATGTCCCGGATGAACACGATCGTCGCGGGTGGAAGTAGTAAAGAAAACCTCGGGATAATTCTTTCCTTCCTTTAAATTGTGATAGGGCGAGTATTTGCTGATGTATTCCCATTCTTCCGGAATATCCGGATTTCCGTATTCCGCCATCCAACTGGCGCCGGCCAAAAGTTTATTGTAACGCTGCATGTCGAGAAGGGGAACTACACAAACCACCGCATTATAAAGTTCGGGTCGTTGGGTAAAAGCTACACCTACAAGAAGTCCTCCATTGCTGCCTCCATAAATCCCCAGTTTTTTGGGCGAAGTAATTTTTTTATCAATGAGGTCTTCCGCAACGGCATAAAAATCGTCAAAAACCAGTTGCCGGTTTTCTTTTAATCCGGCCTGGTGCCATTTTGGGCCAAATTCGCCTCCGCCGCGCAGGTTGGCGAGCACATAAACACCCCCTTTTTCAAGCCACGAAACCCCTGTTGCAGCCGAAAAACGGGGGAGCTGAGGTACTTCAAATCCACCATAGGCATAAAGCAAAGTGGGATTGTTACCGTCCATTTTCATTGATTTTGAATGTACTACAAAATATGGAATCCGTGTTCCGTCTTTTGAAATGGCCTCAAATTGCTGCACCTTGTAATTTTCGGTTGGAAACCAGGAAGGAAGTGATTTCACTTTACTTATTTCACCTGATTCTGCGTCGGCGAAATAAAGCGTATTGGGTTCTAAAAAATTTTGAAAGTTGAAGAAAAACTTATTGCTGAATTCATCGGTTGAACCTAAAGTAAGGTTACCAAAATCAGGCGCTTCAATTTTTTCTTTGATCCAGCCGTTTTCAAAGCGGTATGAATAAAGTTCACTTTTAACATTTACCAGCATGTTTACCAGTAAACGGTCTTTTGTTTGCGAAATTTGTGAAACACTTGACCGTTCGTCGGGTTGAAGCAGCAAATCAAAATTATTTTTCCCGGCCAGTAAATCATTATAATTAATACTGATAACAGCACCCTGTAAAAATGTTTGATTGTTTACTTTCCAATCCGATTTTAACTGAAAAATAACCTGCCCGTTAAAAATGATGTTATAGTCAATGTCTTCCGGTAACTGCGGCTGAATAAGCTTTTCGTTTTCATAAAAATAGTAATCACCGGAATAAAAAGAGGTTCGGCGCATCACCATCAGGTAAACTTTTTCTCTTGTAGTCATTGCATATCCCCAGATTCCCATGTCATTTTCTTCTCCCTTAAATATTTCAAGGGCATTTTTCAAATTTGTTCCTCTTTTCCATATTTTTGCCTGGGTTGGGTAGCCCGATGTTGTAACTCCTTCGCCAAAATCGGTGGAAACCATTAGTGTATTTTCATCAATCCAGCTTGCGCCTCCTTTCGCTTCGGGCAGAAAAAAACCATTATCAACAAATGATTTTGTGCGAACATCAAATTCTCTGATAATTACGGCATCGCCTCCACCTTTGGACAGACTTACCAAAAATTTGTTGTATTCGGGGTAAAGTCCGGAGGCACCCTTATAAACCCATTTTATACCATCTTTTTCTGATAGTTCATCAATATTCAGTAAAGTTTCCCATTCCGGTTCTCCACTCAGGTAACTTTTTAATTCAGCCCGTCGCCAGATTCCGCGCTGGAATTGCTGATCCTGCCAAAAATTATAAACATAATTTCCATGGATAGCCGGCTGTGCAATCCGGTCGGTCGAATTCAGTATCTCCAGGTTTTTTTCATATAACCCGGCATAACCTGGCTGAGACGACAGTACATCCAGCGATTTTTTGTTCCAGTTTTCTACCCAATCAAGGGCTTTCGGATTCTCTACTTCTTCAAGCCAGTAATAGGGGTCCCCGGATTGTGCAAAAGTTATTTTTGTTGCCATAGCAAAAATGAGCAGTAGGTGTAAATGTTTCATTATTTTTGATTTTTCAGTTTTTTACAATTGTTTTAAATAAACAGTATAGAAATTGACTTTGCGAAAATAGTGCTTCTTTTGTAAATTTTTTAGGACATTCATTTTAAATGATGTCTGAAATATCTATTTTCGTAAACTGAAAAGTACCCGGAAGATGAATTTGTAAATATAAAAAAGCCGTAAAGCAATTTATCATCGTGGGGATTAATAACAAAATATGGCAGCGTTATTTTTATTTTTTACTTTATCCATTGTTGTTTCTTTTTTTTGTTCGATGTGGGAAGCGGTATTGTTAAGCAACACTCCCTCTTTTGTAGGCAGAATGCAGACTGAAAAACCTGCCATCGGTCATTTGCTTAACAAAATGAAAGATGATATCGACAAACCCCTTTCTGCTATTCTTACATTAAATACTTTTGCCCACACAGTTGGCGCACTGGGGGTAGGAGTTGAAGCAGGGAAATTATTCGGAACGAATCAAATAGATCTGGGGTTTATCAACATAACTTATGAATCGATAATAGCCACAATTATGACATTGGCCATACTGGTTCTTTCCGAAATAATTCCTAAAACTTTCGGAGCTATTTTCTGGCAAAAACTAACCCCGTTTACTGTAAGGTCTATTCGCGTGTTACTTTTTGTGCTGGCGCCTTTTGTTTGGCTGAGTAAAGGAATTACGATGATGGTAAAAACAGAAAAGGGGCGCAGTGTGTTTAGTCGTGCCGATTTTGCTGCAATGGCCGACGTAGGGTTGAAAAGCGGTGCGCTGGATAAAGAAGAAAAATCCATTATTCAGAATCTCCTGCGGCTTGAAAACCTGAAAGTGCGCGACATTATGACCCCGCGTTCAGTTATAATGATGGTGGACGAAGAGGAAACCATGAATGAAATTTACAAGGAATTAAATCCGATGGTGTTTTCACGAATTCCGGTTTACCACGAGCATCCCGATAACATTACCGGCGTTATTCTGAAAGATAATATTTTGGAAAACCTTGCTCAGGACAAACATTCAGTGAAAGCAGCAGAAATTAAACGCGATATTTTATTTGTTGAAGATAATTTTACCGTGGCTAAACTAATGGATACCCTCATTTTAAATAGACAACACCTGGCTGTTGTAGCCGACGATTTTGGGAGTGTGGTAGGCCTGGTTACCATGGAGGATTTATTTGAAACTTTACTTGGACTCGAAATTGTGGACGAATCAGATAAAGTAGAAGACCTGCAAAAGCTTGCTTTGGAAAAATGGAAAAAACGGACCGATAAACATCGAATGAAAAACTGAACCCTTTTAATTTTTCTTTAAATCGCCCGCAGAAAAAATTCTTCAATAACTTAAACGAGCAAAATACGTTAATTTTGATGCAGCAGTAAATGACAATTAAAATCAACAAAAATGAATATTAGTCCATTACAAAAAGAAAGGGCCAAATACCAGCCCAAACTTCCCAAATCGTTAAAGGGTATAGTTAAACTGGTTGAAGGCGCCATAACAGAATCGGTTGCCGATCAGAAAGAAATTGCGGAATTGTTTCCGAATACCTACGGAATGCCTTTGATATCGTTTGAGGAAGGCGAAAATGGTAATTCAAAAAATCCTGTGAATGTGGGAGTTATCTTGTCTGGCGGACAGGCTCCCGGTGGGCACAATGTGATTTCGGGAATTTTTGACGGGATAAAAAAAATCAATCCCGAAAGTAAATTGTATGGCTTTCTGGTTGGTCCGGGCGGACTGGTCGATCATAAATATGCAGAGCTTACAGCAGAAATAGTTGACGAATACCGCAACACCGGCGGGTTTGATATTATTGGTTCGGGCCGTACCAAACTGGAAGAGGAGTGGCAGTTCGACAAAGGCCTCGAAATTGCCAAAGACTTGAATTTGAATGCCCTTGTTATTATTGGCGGTGACGATTCAAATACCAATGCATGTGTTTTGGCCGAATATTATTCACGAATAAATGCCGGTGTAAGTGTTATCGGCTGCCCCAAAACCATCGACGGTGACCTGAAAAACGAAATGATTGAAACATCATTTGGTTTTGATACAGCAACAAAAGTTTATTCCGAACTCATTGGAAACATTCAGCGCGATGCCAATTCAGCCAAAAAATACTGGCATTTTATAAAATTAATGGGCCGTTCGGCGTCACATATCGGTTTGGAATGTGCATTGAAAACCCAACCCAACATTACCCTTATTTCTGAAGAGATTGCTGCAAAACAACAAACACTTGATGAAATTGTGGAATACATGGCCGGAATAATTGCCCAGCGTGCAGAAAATGGCCAAAACTTTGGGGTGGCTCTTATACCGGAAGGATTAATTGAGTTTATTCCGGAAATGAAAATTTTAATTGCGGAATTGAGTGATTTACTTGCCGAAGGCACCGAAACAGAAAAAGAGTTTAAAATGTTGAGGAAAAGCCATCGGCTGGAGTGGGTTGCCTCGCAACTTTCAAAAGATTCGGCAAAGGTTTTAAAATCGCTTCCGTCAGGTATTGCCAATCAGTTAACACTCGACCGTGACCCACACGGAAACGTTCAGGTTTCTTTGATAGAAACTGAAAAACTTTTAGGCGAAATGGTAACCGAAAAACTTGCCAAACTCAAAAAAGCCGGAAAATTTGCCGGTAAATTCAGTACCCAATATCACTTTTTCGGTTATGAAGGACGCTGTGCTGCACCTTCTAATTTCGATGCCGACTATTGTTATTCATTGGGTTACACCGCATCGGTTTTGGTTTCTGAAGGCAAAACAGGCTACATGTCGTCGGTTCGGAACTTAACAGCACCAGCCGAAGAATGGATTGCCGGTGGTGTTCCGATTACCATGATGATGAATATGGAAAGAAGACACGGCCACATGAAACCTGTAATTCAGAAAGCACTGGTTGAGCTTGATGGGGCACCGTATAAATATTTTGTTTCGAAACGCGGAGAATGGGCTTTTGGCACGCATTATATTTATCCCGGTCCCATTCAGTATTTTGGGCCCTCAGAAGTTTGCGACCCGCCAACAGAAACGCTGAGGCTTGAAAGAGCTCAATAATTTGCCATTCCATATAATACAGAAAAGAGGCTGTCTCAAAAAGGCAGCCTCTTTAATGTGTGCCGTGCATGGTTTCAGGCCTTGTGTTGAGATTCCGCAACAAATCGAACTTCAAAAAAATCCTGTAAAAAATATCTTGACAATTAAATTTAAAGTTTTTAAAAATTGCTTTATTTTTAATCGTTTGTTCAATCATCATGAATATGAAAAAATTACTTACTATTTTGTTTTTGCTTCCGGTGTGTATTGCTGCCGGACAATCAGACATTCCACGGTTTCTTGACGGGACATGGAAAACAGAGATTGACGGGAATTACGAACAATGGAACGTTCTGAATGACAACGCGATGAAAGGATTTTCCTATAAGATGCAAAATAGTAAAATAATTGTTTCAGAATTCCTGGATATTTATAAAACTGCGAACGATGTCATTTATTCTGCGACAGTATTAAACCAGAATCAGGGAAGGGGAATTGAATTCAAATTAACAAAATCGGACAGTGTTTATATATTTGAAAATCCCAATCATGATTTTCCCAAAAAAATTGTTTACAGAAAACTTTCAGAATCTGATATTCTTGTGCAGGTTTCTGGTGGTATTCAAAAAAGTTATGAGTACTTAATGAAAAAACAACATACATCATTAAACCTGACTGATTCTGCAATTGCCAATCCGAATTATGATGTTGAACTGGCTGGAAAACTGGGAGCGGATGATTACGGAATGAAAAGCTACATTCTGGTCATTCTTAAAACAGGTACGAATCAGACAACAGATAAGGCTTTTATCAGCGAAAGTTTCCGTGGACACATGAACAATATTAACAGGCTTGTTGAGCAAAAAAAACTTATAGTTGCAGGCCCGCTTGGCAAAAATGCAAATAACTACCGCGGCATTTTTATTTTGAATAATGTGGCCGACTTTGATGAGGCAAATGAATTATTGCAAACCGATCCGGCAATAAATTCGGGATTGCTTGATGTGGAATTGTACAATTGGTATGGCTCAGCCGCTTTACCTGAATATTTGCCGTTTTCAGATAAAGTTTGGAAAATAAATCCCTGATATTCCAGAAAAGTCAATGGCATGAACTGTTTCAGTATTTAACATTTCATTTCCGACATTTTTCATAACAAATTGTTAAGCTGGTTCCGGCTTTAAACCAAACAAAGTACAAGTATGTATATATATGTAACCCTGACTTAATATGGTTTGCCGGGTAACCGGTTTGATAGTAAAATTGAAAAGATAAAGATGTCAAAAAAAATATTTCTGGTTTTTGTAATTACTATTTATTTGTTAACCAATACATTTGCTCAAAACAGGCTTACGGGTTTGGTAAAAGATGAAAGCACCGGCGATCCGGTTGAATTTGCCCAGGTGGCTTTGCTTCAATTGCCTGACAGTACAATATATACAGGGGGAATTACAGAATATGACGGCAGGTTTAACCTGAAAACCACTCTTTCCGGAGATCATCTCCTCAGAATCAGTTTTGTTGGATATCGCCCTCATTATGAATCGTTAAACATTGATGGCGGAACAAAAAATATCGGGAGAATTTTTCTTAATCCTTCTATGGAACAAATTGATGAGGTAAGTGTAACAGCCGCGGCAACTTTGTTTCGAAGCGAAGCGGACCGGCGGATTTATAATGTTGAAAACATGACATTTGCAGAGGGAGGTACTGCCATGGAATTGCTTGAAACACTGCCTTCGGTTCAGGTTGATGAAGAAGGGAATATCTCGATGCTGGGTAGCGGCAGCGTTTTGATTTACATAAACGGCAGACCGACAAACCTGTCGTCAGATTACAATGAATCCATTCTGGAACAATTTCCTGCCAATGCCATTAAAGACATTGAACTGATTACCAATCCATCGGCCCGTTACGATGCAGAAGGAATCGGTGGCATCATTAATCTGGTGCTCAGAGAGCAAAGAATGCAGGGTTTTAACGGGCAGTTTAACCTTTCAGCCGGAACCGGGAACAAATACACAGGAGGAGTGAACTTAAACCTTCAGCGAAACAGGTGGAACCTGTTTTCAAACTATTCTTACCAGTACCAGGAGTTTTGGGAGGAGAATAAAAGTTTCAGCGAACGGTTCACCGGTTCACAGTCACCTTTTGTGGACCAGGATTATTACACTGAAAATTTCAACCATTCGCACCTCGTTCGCGTGGGCGCCGAGTATGAACTAACCGGAAACAGCAGTGCCCGGGTATTCTCAACAGTAAATGCACGAAACCGCGACAGGGAAAGAATCTACAATATCCGTAGTTTTTCCACCCTTCCGGTTTTGGACAGCATGTATGTCAGGCTTTTGGAAGAAGACCAGAGCAGAGTGAATTACGAGTTTGGCGCCGGCTATAACTGGAACCACGGTAACGGTAAATCGCTTTCTGCCAATGCCACTGCCAGTTGGGACTCGCAGGACAGGATTGAGTATTTTAATCAGCAATATTTCAATGAAAATATGAATGAAGTTGGTGAAAAACTGCAGGATCAGTTTTATGAACGTCCGCTTTCTGCCCGGTTGCTGGTTTTTGAACTGGATTACAGTCAAAATTTAGGAAAGTGGGCGAAACTGGAAACCGGGTTAAAAAGCACCCTCCGGCATGACGACAGATCGCAGAATTTCGGACAGTTGAATCTGAATACCAATATTTACGAAGAAGTTGTACTTGATGGTATGCCCATTAACAACAGGTTTACCCGCGATGAAAATGTTCATGCAGGTTACCTCATTCTCCGAAACAACAATGGTGGAAAGTTCAATTATATGGCGGGCTTGAGGGCTGAATACACCACGTTGAAAACATTTCAGCAGTTTGGTTTGAGGAAAGGATTTTTGAATGACGAAATTTTTATTCCGGCCACCGACACCACCACAATTAAAAATCATTTTGGCCTTTTTCCAAGTGTTTTTATAAACTATGAATTATCGCCCAACCACGATTTGCAGGTAAGTTTCAGCCGGCGAATCCAGCGCCCGGGCCTCGAATCCATGATGCCGTTTCTGAACGCACAGGATTTTTATAACCTTCGTTTGGGAAACCCCTATCTTGAACCGGCATTTACCAGCAATTTTGAAATGAACTACATCCGTTCATGGGAAAAATATATGGTTACCGGCGGAGTTTTTCACAGACAAACCGGAAACGGAATTTCACGGTTGTTTGTTCCTTTCGACCAGGGTGCGATGGTTACCTGGAACAATTCAAATAATGTGAATAACACCGGAGTTGAACTGATTAATTATTACACCTTTAGCTCAAATGCAGATGTTACCCTTTCAGGAAATTATTACTATTCCATGGTGAAAGGTGAACTTCAGGGGAATCCTTACAGCAACGAAAGTTATTCATGGACAATAAGTTTACTCGGTAACGTGAATATTCCAAAGTGGTTCCGAACACAGGTTTCGGCCAATTACTGGGGCCCAAGAATTATTCCGCAGGGAAAAATTGATCCGGTTTTCAGTATGAATCTCGGGCTCCGAAAAAATGTGCTGAACAACAATGGTACAATCAGTTTTAATGTTAGTGATTTGCTGAATACACGGCACTTCTCTCTGGAAACCAACAGCGAATCCTTTTACCAGAAACGTGAGTTTGTAAACGAATCGAGGGTTATGACATTTTCCTTTACCTGGCGTTTCCGGAATTTTGCAGAACAGAATGATCGGCCGCGCGACAATGGAATTGAACGCGATATTGAAGGGTTGTTTTAGTTGACTGACTGATTTTTAGTCTTGAACATCTAATCAGTTAATTATTTGAAAAAAATGTTGAATTCTTTTGCTAAAAAACTGAAATTCATTTTCTTTGATGTTCGCTTTAAAGAAATATAGTATTTTCGAAAGCTTTTTGGAGAGAAGAAACGTGTTCTGTAATCTTAAAATTGACCACTATGGAATCATTTGTCAAATTAATCCACCAATCAAGCATGACATATCTTCCATCTAAAACCCCGGTGCAGTTTTACGGATTGCCCGATGGGAAGGTCTATTTGATTTACACCCGTTTTTATGAAATTAAATTCGACCGTACTTACCTCGAATATGTTTTTGCCGAGCACAAGGAATTTTCCTATGATTTTGAAAATGAAAAACTTATTCCGCATGAAAAGCCAAAGCTGAACTCACCGGTTTACTACGAATCAGTTGACAAACCCAATCCGAAAATCAAAATATTGAAAATTTACAGGAATATTAATTCTTTTTCTGAAGCGCGTGCATTACTAAACCGCAAAGCCAAAAAAATGATGGAGAACATTAAGGCACAACGTGAAAACGCTATACGTGAGATTTCTTCTGATGACAACAAAAAGATGGCATCTGCCTGAAGGTGAAACTTCAAAATTCCTGCAGCAACACTTTTTTTCCCAGTTTCCTAAAATTTTTAATCCGGTGGAATGTCAAAAAATTGGCATCGTGAAAATTGTTGGCACCGCCAAACTCATCGTCGTAAGCTGTACGCGAAAGGAATATAATATGCCGGCCGTCAAACTGCCAGTCCACATACTGAAACCCGTGTTTTTCCACATCGGGATGTTCCAGCAGAATTTTATGCACCGTCCAGTTTTTTAAATCGGGTGAACTTTTCAATACCAGTGTATTTCTAACGCTTGCCGCCCTGATGTGTGCAAAGTCTTCCTTAACCATGTTGGCCAGTGTCCAGTATCTTTTGCTTTTCTCATCGTACCGGATGGAAAATTTACGTGCGCCACCTACAAAATCCATAAATCCGGTTTCCGGGTCGAAAGTGGCGGTTTTACCGTCGTTGCTTATGTCCACGATTGCCGCCATATCTCGTCCCGGTTCGGAGGTGGCTACCCTTAAAATGTTCACTACTTTTCCATCGGGTGTTTTTACTGCATTTCCTTCCAGCCAGCCACCGAAATTTCCATCCAGGTAAGCCGAGTCGTGGGGCAGAGGATTGGTTGCAGTCCAGTTGGCAGCAACCAGTAAATCGGCATTTATCGGCGCCGAAATAACCATGGCACTATATCGGATTCCCCATCGCGTGGTTTGTGATTTGGCATATTCAACGGCCCGCCAGATTCTGCCATCGTGCTCAATCACCGGCATGGGTGCGGTGTGGTATTCGCCTTCGAGAAGTAAACCACTTTCACTGTCGATGGGAGATGTCCAGGTAACTCCGCCGTCATCCGACCGCCGGATGATAAAATTGCCATGGTGTTTCCATGTGCCCATAATATACAGCACATTTTTGTGTACAAACAGGTTCGACCAGAACTGTCCGTTGATTTCCGAAATCTTTTCCCACGATTTTCCTCTGTTTTTTGACTTGTAAACAGCGGTAACTGCCCTTTCGTGTTCGGTAGAATTCGGACCAAAATGATCGTGAGAAGCCACAAAATCGCCGTTGGGCAAAATACAAATACTCGGGGAGCCGATATATACAAGTGTATGAGCGGGAATATGATTGACTACTACTCCCGGAACTTTTGCAGATTGTGCCTTTGCAATGAAAGAAACAATTAGCAAAAGCATGAAAATGATTGAAATTCTATTGGATTTGAGCATTTTATATTGGTTTAATAGTTTTTCATCCTAATGAACTTTCCAACTGCAGGGACCAAGGCTGAATTCAGAAAATACGGCTTCAAAGCTTGATTTGAGCGGACTACACGCGTAAACGCCAATTCCGGCATCCTGAACTGCCTTGTGCAGGTGCAAAATCCGCATTTGTTTATATTCGGAATCCTTTTCAGCATTTTCAATAAATACATCCTGACCTTTCAGGCTTAGACGGTAACTCATTTCGTTTACCGGAAAGGGAATATCGATGGTTGCCCAATCGGACCAGCCCAGGTTGGTAACCACCGAACCCAGCCGTGCGAAATTTTCGGTTTCGTGTTCCACCGAAACTTTTACCCAGTTTTCATTATCAATGTAGAGTAAAACCCCGCACTGGTCGTACCGGTTTTTTGTTTGAAACCAGGTTTTTACACAGAATGTAAAATCCCCTTCAATTTTAGTGAGAAATCCCGGTGCATTGGCTTTGCTGAATCCGTAATGCGTTCGCTGCCAGAAATCGGTCTCTGGTTTGGTTTGAATTTTCAAAATACCATTATCCAGTGTAAATTTCTGTGGCGGATTTATCCAGTAAAACTGTTCCGGATTCATGGCAGTCGGTTTTTTAGTTTATCCTCACTTTTACCACAATTTTTCTGACCGGAATACTTTCAGTCGATTTCACCGTTGGACGGTGCGCATCCTGCGGAAAAAACAGGAAAAACGTTCCGGGCTTTGCAATCCGGTAATTTTCTTTTTCCGCAGTTAAAAACATGATGTCTTTTTCTTCGTCGTAAGGAACAGTGACAGATGTTTCGTCAAGTGGCAAAACTCCGATTTTTTCTTCCCCGGAAATCAAAACCTGGATATCTGCGTACTTTTTATGTGCTTCAAACAGAACATCTTCTTCGTTTCGTGTAACATATTCGTCAATATTCACAAATAAATCGGCGCCTTCCAGTTCATCCCTTCCTTTTTCCAGTCCGGCCAGATTCTGTTCACTCAAAAACTTAAAGGCTTTGTCCCAGCGTTCCGGGTTTTCATAATACAAACGGGCAAACTCTTTTTGATTCACCGATTCATCGGGCACGGCACTCCAGCCCTGCTTCCATTCACCTTTGCTGAACCAATCGCTGAGCTCTTTTTCGCTCCAATTATCAGGCGATTTGCTTTTTTGAGGGGTACATGCTGTTACCATAATGATGATTGTTAAAATAAAAATTAATGATTATCGTATTCTGTACCTAAATTCATTTTTCGATGTTGCTCCAACCAATAAAAGTCTGTCAAACATAGCTTCGCCAAAATATCTTCTGTTG
>JAWLCW010000006.1:0-259189 GCA_041686935.1 Mariniphaga sp.
CGTCTATGGAATTCTATTGCATTCACACCCTTGAAATCTAATTCTTTTCTCATTCAGCAAAGGTAAATTTTTGGGATACCTATGCGCCTATACCTATAATTCATTTTAAAAATTAAATTAATACTTTTTTGTCTTTTATTTTAAATTTTTCGTAACTTTCTGAGTGATATTCTGGTATTAATTTAAATTCAAAAGGTATGAAAAATTTTCTGTTTTTTATTGTTTCTGCGGGCTTTCTGATTTTTTCTTCCTGTAATTCTTTAACGGTTGAGGAAAATTTTGATGACGATTTGGCACTGAAAAGTGCTAAAAAAGTGAAAACTTTTAAAGCACATTTAACTGGTGAACAGGAGGTTCCTGCTGCTAATACAAGAGCCACCGGCCAGGCCAATTTTAAACTGAGCAAAGATGGTAGTGAACTTCAATTCAAATTGATTGTGGCAAACATTGAAAATGTGCGAATGGCGCATATTCACCTGGCACCAAGCGGTGTAAACGGGCCCGTTGTTGTATGGTTATATCCTTCAGGTCCGCCGGCGGCTCTAATTGAAGGAAGAACCAATGGAATTCTGGCTGAGGGAGTGATTACTGAAAGTAGTCTGGTTGGTCCGCTGTCCGGAGCATCTTTTGAGGATCTAATCAGTGCGCTGGAAGATGGGAATGCTTACGTAAATGTTCACACAAACGCTTATCCGGGAGGTGAAATCCGGGGTCAGATTAGTGCAAATTGAGTGAATCTAACTGATTTTTGAAGGCTTTACAAATGAGAAAATTCTGTTGTAAAGCCTTCTTGCTTTTATGTAAAATTGGATTTGAATTGTTGTAATAAATACATCCAAAGTTTTCCGGTTCAGAATTGTATTATTCATTAGCAATGGCCATTCCCACCAAAACACAAAGTTCAGCTACTTTTTTCATTTTGTCATACCGGATACGGTCTGCAGTATCGGTTACCCGGTGATAATCGGCGGTATAACCGGTGGAAAAATTCAGGATGGGCACTTCATTCCGGTGAAAGTGGTAATGGTCGCTGGTATAAAAAAAAGAGTTGGGTAGAGAATAATCCGGCAACAACCCCAATTTTTCAAATACCGAATTTGTAATATTTTTCAGTTCTGGATTGTAATTATTTGCCAACACATAAAGTTCGTTGAAATTTTTTACCAGTTTGGGCGAACGGTTCCAAACCGAATCACGCGGTTCATAAACCCGGCCAACCATGTCGAGATTGATACAAGCAACAGTTTTATGAAGCGGAAAAACAGGATTTTTACTGTAAAATTCTGAGCCAATCAAACCCACTTCTTCGGCTGTTACCCAGAGAAAAACAATACTTCGCCGGGGTTTTTCGGTCATTTCCGAAAATATCCTGGCCACCTCGAGCAGCGCAGCCGTACCCGATGCATTATCATCAGCGCCGTTAAAAACCTCCCCGTTTTCGTTTACGCCAAGATGATCGTAATGAGCCATAAAAACCAAACACTCATCTTTCAATTGAGGATCGGCACCTTCCACTATCCCAATTATATTTCGGGATTCAAGTGTTTCTATTATTCGGGTTGACTGAACCTGCACACTTCGGTTTTGTATAGTAAACGGATTGGGTTTGTTTTCTTTTGAAATTCGTTTCAGTAAATTTTCCCATTTCCCTTTTCGGCCCAAAATGGCATCAGCTCCGGAAGGAGATATAATTACCAGGTTTGATTGATCCTTTTTCTTTTCTATTTCTAATGAAAACCGGGGTCTTTCTGCCCAATTCCAAATCTGACTAAATGTTTTTTTATCAGTATCCTGCGGGCTGGTTACCAAAAGAATTGCCTTTGCGCCGGCTTTAAAAATCTCATCCGTTTTTTTTCGTTCCTGCGGATTATTCCACTGTTGCGAAAAACCTTCCTTAAAAGATTCCGGAGTTCCGGCTGAAAAGATTACAATTTTATCTCTTAAATCCAGATCATGGTAATCGTTGTATCCGGTTACTTCGTCCTTCCATCCAAAACCAATGAATGTAATTTCTCCCGAAAAATCAACTATTTCAGATTCCTGATTCAATACGGCAAGCTCGGTCAGGTGAGCCTTTTCTTTCTTTTTTTTATTGAAAACCTTTATGAATGAATTGTTCTTATTTAAACGGTTAGCAAGCAGATTAAAGGTTTGAAAGTAACTTTCACCCGGAAAACCAAGTGCTAAATTTTCATTATAATTTCTGATGTAGTCTGCTGCCATTTCAAGCCCGGAATTTTCAGTAAAATAACCTCTCCCCTGCAAACTGTCTGATGCAAGATAACTCACATGCTGCTCCAGATACTTTTCTGAAATATGAGGTATGGCATATTGTTGTGCAATTCCGGATTTAAAACAAGTAAGGAAAGCAATTACTAAAAACAGACATTTATTCAACTTCATTTCGTTTCTGAGAAAATAATTTCGATATTTAACATCCAAAAATGTTAAAAATAATCATTCAAATTAAAACAAAAGTTATGAATATAAAATCAGCAAAAATCAAGACTAATTTTTTTGCTTTTTTGATTGTTGCCATGCTTATACCATCATGTGCGGTAAATCCGGTAACAGGCAAAAGACAGTTGATGCTGATGTCGGAAGCCCAGGAGATTGAAATGGGGAGGCAGTATGATCCCCAGGTCATTTCCACATTCGGGCAATATAAGGACGATCAGTTGCTTTCTTTTATTCAGGCCAAGGGTGATGAAATGGGAAAACTTTCTCACAGACCCAATCTTCAATATCACTTTCGAATTTTAGATACGCCGGTTATTAACGCTTTTGCAGTGCCGGGAGGTTATATTTATTTTACCCGCGGAATTCTGGCGCAGTTTAACAACGAAGCAGAACTAATGGGTGTTTTGGGTCATGAAATGGGGCACATTACAGCCCGCCATACTGTAAGCAACCAAAGTAAACAGCAATTGGGGCAATTAATACTCATTGGGGGAATGATTGCTTCGGAAGATTTCCGGGAAATGGCGGGTTATGCCCTGCAGGGGATGCAGTTGCTTTTTCTGAAATTCAGCCGCGACAATGAGCGGGAAGCTGACCGGCTGGGTGTGGAATACGCCTCGCGAATTGGTTACGACGGACAAAAAATGGCCGATTTTTTTAATGTGCTGAAAAAAATGAACATGGCCGACAGCCACGGTGGAATTCCTACCTTCCTTTCTACACACCCCGACCCGGGAGATCGTTATAATTCGGTTACACGAGATGCTCAACAATGGAAAGACAGCCTGAACTTTTCCGAATGGCTTGTAAACGAAAACAGTTACCTGCAAATGATTGACGGTATGGTTTACGGAGAAGATCCGCGTCAGGGCTATGTGGATGGAAGTGTTTTTTATCATCCGGACATGAAATTCAGGTTTCCGGTTCCAACCGGCTGGAAACTGGAAAATTCTCCTTTGCAGGTTCAAATGGCGCCTGATGATGGCCGCGCGTTAATGGTTTTTATGCTGGCCCGTCAAAAATCTGCTGCAGAAGCTGCGGAGGCTACATTAAAAGAACTGAACCTGACTGTGCTCGAATCGGGCCGAACAACTGTAAATGGCTTGCCAGCTGTTGCCACTGTTTCTCAGCAGGTTTCACAAAATCAGCAAACCGGGCAGCAGCAAGCCATCAAGGTGTTATCGTATTTTATTGAATACGAAGGTGCAGTATATGTTTTTCACGGTGTTTCATCCGATACTGATTTTAACACATTTACCAGGGCTTTTGAATCGACAATGGTCAATTTCAATCGTCTGACCGATTCTGCCAGACTAAATGTGAAACCAAAGAGAATCAGGGTGAGAAAGGTACAAAATACCGGTACTTTGGCCGATGTATTTCGTAACTTTGGAGTGCCGCAAAATCAGATAAACGAACTTGCTTTGCTAAATAACCTGGAATTATCGGATAGGGTTAATGCGGGAAAACTCATAAAGGTTATTGGTGAATAAACAGCGAGGGGTATTTTTAAAAATAAGTGGAATGCTAAAAATCTTACTCTACCCATTTTCATTTTTGTATGGAATTGCAGTTTATTTCCGCAATCGCTTTTACGATTGGAATTTTCTGAAATCAAAGGAATTCGATGTGCCTGTAATTTCAATAGGAAACATTACGGTAGGCGGAACCGGAAAAACGCCTCATGTGGAGTATTTGATTGAGCTTTTAAAAAACAAATTTGAAGTTGCGACATTGAGCCGTGGTTACAAACGAAAAACCAGGGGATTTCTTTATGTTGAATCAGACTCTTCGGTTGCTGAAGCCGGCGATGAACCGCTTCAGATAAAAAGAAAATTTCCTGATGTTACCGTTTCGGTTTGCGAAAACCGGGTGAAAGGAGCCGAAAAACTGTTTGACAGTGAGAGAAAAAAATCGCCCGATGTAATTTTGCTTGACGATGCCTTTCAGCACAGAAGAATAATTGCCGGAATTAATATTTTATTAATTGACTACAACCGGCCAATTAAAGAAGACATGCTCCTTCCGGCGGGCAGGCTTCGCGAAAGTGCCTCTCAAATGAAAAGGGCGAATATTATCATTTTTACAAAATGTCCGCCGGGCGAGGTAACCCCGATTATGCGCCGGATTCTTCAGAAAGAAGTTAAACTGAAACCTTACCAGGAACTTTTTTTTACTACGTTTGAATACGATAAAATCCAGCCAGTATTTTCAGGAGATGAGCTAAAAAAAGATTTCTATTCAGAAAAGACACACGCAATACTTGTTGTAACAGGTATTGCACATCCCCGATTAATTCCTGAATATTTGAAATCTTTTTCACTGGAAATGGATATGGTTCAGTTTTCTGATCATCACAATTATTCAAAAGAAGATATCCGGCTAATACGGAACAGATTTGAAAAACTTAAAGCCCCGAATAAGATAATTGTTACCACAGAGAAAGATGCTGTTCGTTTTTTGGAGTTGAAAGATTTGGACGATCAGTTTAAAAATGCACTCTATTATTTACCATTTAAAGTGAAATTCCTCGACGAAGAGGGGAAAATGTTTAATAAAAAGATTTTGAATTATGTTGGAGAAAATAAAAGCAACCGCGAACTTCATCAAAGAAAGAATAAAAGCAACGCCTGAAACGGGAATCATCCTTGGAACCGGTCTGGGCGGATTGGTGAAAGAAATTGAAATCATCGATTCCATACCCTACAACGAAATTCCCAATTTCCCGGTTTCAACGGTTGAGGGCCATGCCGGACGGTTAATTTACGGCAGACTCGGAAACAAAGAAGTGCTGGCTATGCAGGGCCGGTTTCACTATTACGAAGGTTACACCATGAAGGAAGTAACTTTTCCGGTGCGTGTAATGAAATATGCCGGCGTAAAACAGCTGTTTGTTTCCAATGCTTCCGGCGGACTTAATCCGGATTGGCATGTGGGCGACATTGTGATTATTACCGATCACATCAACTTTTTCCCGGAACACCCGCTGCACGGGAAAAACATAAAAGAACTGGGGCCGCGGTTCCCCGACATGAGCAAAGTTTACGACGAGCGCCTGCGCAACAAAGCCAAACTGATTGCGCTGGAACACAACATTCCGGTGAAAGAAGGTATTTATATCGGAGTGCAGGGCCCCACGTTTGAAACGCCCGCCGAATACCGCATGTTCCGCATCCTCGGCGCCGATGTAATTGGCATGTCAACCGTGCCCGAGGTAATTGTAGCCCGCCATTCAGGACTGAAGGTTTTTGGCATTTCCATTATTACCGACAGCGGCGTACCCGGCGAGATTGTTGAAATTTCACACGAAGAGGTTCAGCAGGTGGCCATGAAAGCCGAGCCGAAAATGACAACGATAATGAAAAAACTCATTGAAAGCATTTGAGGGTTCACCCTGTGAAATAATGCGAAGCATTAAATCGAAGATTTATTTCACTGGGTAAAGTTCAGAGTTCCGAGTTCAAGGTTCCGAGTTTTCCCGTGTGGGATGCCTGCGGCAAAAGTTTTAAGTTGAATGTTTATGTTGGAAGTTGAGAGTTTTGGTTTTTTCATGGATGCTATTATTCAGGCGAAGGCCAGGATTTTTAATAAATTAATCAGTGAAAATGAAAAATATTGTTTTGATTTTATATGCCGTGGTTTTATTGGCAAGTTGTTCAACCAAAAAAAAAACTAACGTGGAACTAGTGCTTGATACAAAATCAGATTTGGGCGAAGGAGCCATCTGGAACTACAAAACCGGTGAACTGATTTGGGTGGATATCACCGGAAAAATCCTTAATTTTTACAACCCGAAGTTGAAAAACAACAAGGAAATGCTCACCGGGCAAATGATTGGCACCGTGGTTCCCGCCGAATCAGGGAAAATGATGGTGGCATTGGAAAACGGTTTTTACCAGCTCGATCCGGAAACCGGCGCTAAAAAACTCATTGCCAATCCGGAAGAGGATATTCCCGGAAACCGGTTCAACGATGGAAAGTGCGACCCTGCCGGACGGTTCTGGGCAGGTACCATGAGCACCACAGGAAAACGGCAGGCCGGCGCGCTTTACCGGCTCGATGCGGATGGCTCGGTGCACAAAATGATTGACAATGTGGGTACCTCAAACGGAATTGTGTGGTCGCCGGATCATACCAAAATGTATTACATCGATACGCCAACCCGGAAGGTGATGGCATGGGATTACAACAACGAAACGGGCGAAATCAGTAATCCGAAACCGGCTATTGAAGTATCGGAAGAAATGGGCTACCCCGACGGAATGACCATCGATGCCGACGGTAACGTGTGGATTGCCTTGTGGAGTGGTTCGGCAGTGGGCTGCTGGAATCCCGAAACCGGCGAACTGCTGCGCACGATTGACGTACCGGCAAAAAATGTCACTTCTGTTGCTTTTGGCGACGACGACTTGGGAACGCTGTACATTACCACTGCCCGCACCCGTACCAGTGAAGAGGAGCTCGAAAAATTTCCCCTTGCCGGCGGTGTGTTCAAAACCCGTCCCGGAGTGAAAGGTGTGGAGGCATTCTTCTTCAAAGGGGAGTTTTAATGAAAAGTTTCCACGCAAAGACGCCAGGACGCAAAAACTTCACAAAATCAAAGTTTTTCCTTTGCGTCTTCGCGCCTTTGCGAGAGAATTAAATAACCGTTGAAATTGAATCCAATTAAATTTTGAACTATCTTTGAATCATGGTCATAAATGATTTAATAAGAAACAGGGATGGTTTTATAGACCTATGTCAAAGTCATCATGTGAAGCAAATTTATGCTTTTGGCTCATCAGTTTCCGGAGATTTCGATCCGGAGAAAAGCGATATTGATTTGCTTGTGGAAATTGATGAACCTGACCCAATAGAAAGAGGTGAAAAAATTCTTTCACTCTGGGATAAACTTGAAGCATTTTTTAAACGGAAAGTTGATTTACTCACCAACCCCAATATCAGAAATCCTTACCTGAGACAAAGTGTAAATGAATCAAAAGTTTTAATCTATGACGCTTCAATATAAAAAATACCTGGACGATATTCTTTATGCGATCGAATTGATTGAGGAATTTATTTCCAATATCAATTCTTATTCTGAATATTCTGATGACAAAAAAACAAGCAGTGCAGTTGAGCGGCAATTGAGTATAATTGGAGAAGCCGTTAACAAATTTGACAAATCAAATCCTAACATAAATCTGAAGCATGTTTCACAAATTGTAGGGTTTAGAAACAGAATTATTCATGCTTATGACAGTGTTGATGATTCTGTTGTTTGGGCGATTATAAAAAAACACATTCCAATCTTAAAGGAAGAGATTATTAATCTGTTGAATGAATGAAATTGAAGTTTTTACCCGATTATTCCGACATTGAACAGGCCCACAAAACTATTCATGAATATGCGCACCGAACTCCTGTTCTGACATCATCAAGTATCAATAAAATAGTTGGGGCCGACTTACATTTCAAGTGCGAAAACTTTCAGAAAGTGGGGGCGTTTAAATTTCGCGGAGCGTGTAATGCGGTGTTTTCGCTGTCGCAGAAGGAGATGGAAATGGGCGTGGCTACCCATTCGTCGGGAAATCATGCGGCGGCGCTGGCACTGGCTGCCAAAATGCGTGGCATTCCGGCATACATTGTAATGCCCAAAACATCGCCCGAAATAAAAAAGAAAGCCGTAGCCGGTTACGGAGCGCAAATTACATTCTGCAAGCCAACTTTGCAGGCACGCGAAAGCACTTTAGCAGAAGTAGTCAAGGAAACCGGCGCTACCGAAATTCATCCGTACAACAACTTTTTTGTGATTGCCGGCCAGGGAACCGCTGCCAAAGAATTGATTGAAGATGCCGGCGAATTCGACATCATACTGGCTCCGGTGGGCGGCGGCGGGTTACTCAGCGGAACAGCCATTTCAACCAAAAAGTTGTTGCCAAACAGCAAAGTTATTGCTGCCGAACCAGCCGGCGCCGACGATGCATTCCGCTCATTTCGGGCCGGAAAACTGATTCCTTCGGTTAATCCCAAAACCATTGCCGACGGTCTGCTCACGTCGCTGGGCGAACGCAACTATGCTATTATTCTCGATAACGTGGACGACATTGTTACCGTTTCTGAAGAAAAAATTGTGGAAGCCATGCGCCTCATCTGGGAGCGGATGAAAATCATCATAGAGCCTTCTTCCGCTGTGCCGCTGGCTGCCATTCTCGAAAACAAAATCGATGTACAAAATAAAAAAGTGGGAATCATCCTATCGGGCGGCAATTTGGATTTGGGGAAGTTGCCGTTCTGAAGGATAGTTTCCCGCAGATTGCGCAGAAAACCGCTGATATTTTTATTGTTCTGCGAAAATCTGCGAAATCTGCGGGAGAATTTCTCTGTAGAGCCTAACAGTTTATTGCAGCATAAATTTCACAGTAATGCCGATGGTTTTCCCTTCATATTCAGGTATTTCAATTTTACTGAGCTGATTGAATACGCGTTTAACCTCATTTTTTAACACCTCATTATTCTTATCTGTGAAGTTACTTTCGATAATATCGTCATCTTTATTCTTGTAACCTACTACCACTACTTCGTCCAGAAATACTTCTTCGCCGGAAGCTTTATCAGAAATTCTGACCACCTGGCCGCTGTTGTTTAACTCAATAAAAAGTTGAACTACACCTGTTTTATTTGCTTTCTGTGCCTCAACCGGATATTTAATGTTCCAGGCAATAAATTGTCTTAATTCCAGCTCCGATGTTATTTTATTCGTTTCAGTTTTTTGTTTGGATGTAATAATAATCACCCCGTTTTTACCTTTTTCACCATAAAGTTCTGTTGCTGATTCTCCTTTCAAAACATCAATTTTTTCAATATTTTCAGGAGAAACATCGTCGATATTGGGCACTTCTTTACCATCCAGTATGAAAAGAGGAAATTCACTTCCGGAGGACGATCTTAACTTCATATTTGATGAATTCTGAGGAGATATCAATTTGGAATTGTCAATTTTGCCTTGTAAAGATTTTGACGCAGCGTCTTTGGTCTGAATTATGATTACGCCATCTTTTCCCTTTTGTCCATAAATTGCTGCTGATGATGCTCTGTTTAATACATTAATTTTTTCGATATCATCCGGTGGAATGTCTTTGATACTGGTTGTTTCTTTGCCATCTAATATATATAGTGTGCCTGGAACAATAAGATTGCTTGCAACACTTTGCACTTTGGGGGTATAATCTTTCAATTCAAAATCAACAGGAATTCCATAACCAACTACCTCCACCGGCTGACCATTTTGTTTTCCAGGGTTCCAGTTGGGTAAAGAACTTACCACGCGGACTGCTTCTTTATCCAAAGCCGGAAAAATACCGCGGGCAACTTTTGCATCTGTTACTTTACCTTCTTTGGAAATTCTGAAGGTTACATATACACGTCCTTGAATCCCGTTTTCCTTTGCACTTTCAGGATAATTTATACTTCTGGCAATGTATTGTTTTAATGCTTCTGCCCCACCCGGAAATTCGGGCATCTCTTCCGGCAGCCTGATTTCGTTCACCTGGCTGGATTGGATATTCGGTGTATTATTGGCAGGATTTTTTGTTTCACCGGAATTTTGGTTCATATTTCCGGCACCTAGGTTACTTCCAGATTTTGTTTGAATCATGATTACGCCGTTTTTGCCTTTTTCTCCGTAATGTTTGGTGCCTGATTCACCTTTAAGCACATCAATACTTTTTATGTTGTCGGGATTTATGTCATCCAGGTTACCCTGAAATTCTTCGCCGTCAACAATATAAAGCCTGTTCTCAGTTTCAAGCTGTACATCTATATTGTTTTTGCTATTTGTTTTTATTTCCAGTGTTTTGTAGCCACTTTTGCCGAAAACCAACGTTTCATTTCCGGCATCAAGCTGAATTTTAAAATCACCGTTTGAATCCGTTTTGACTGTATTTTGCGAACTAACAATTAAAATAGTAACCTCTTTTATGGGATTTCCTTCTTTATCTGTTACTTTCCCTTTTACGGTTTTTCCATCCTGTTCTACACTTTTTAATTCAAGTTGTGAACTTTGTTGCTGAATAATTTCTGTTTTCACCTCGCGGTTCGAAAGCCCCATCACCAAAACGGCCAGCAGCGGCAGAAGTACAAGTTGTTTCAGGAGGGCAAATCTGTTTTCGGTTTTCTTTTTCATCATGATGATTCGGTTTTTTAGTTGTGATCCGTTTAATGCGGTTAAAAATGGGGCCACGCCTTTTTTTTCGGCCAGGGCAACCATAGCCAGCTGGTATGTTTGCGGATCGTTGGTTTTTACAATTTCATGGTCAGTTTTGTATTCCAGGTTGTTTTTTACGGCATCTTTCAGCAGCCAGGCAAACGGATTAAACCATTGCAACAGGAAAAGAAGTTCTGTAACCAGAATGTCCAGCGTATGTTTTTCTTTTACGTGAATATTTTCGTGAGCCACAATCATTTTAAGGTTTGGGCTGTTCAGCGTTTTTTCGGAAAGCACAATTTTGTTGAAAAACGAAAACGGATGGATATCCTTTTCGGTAACATGTACCCGGCTGCCAAAAAGATTTTTTACACGGCTTTTTCTTACCATCCGGATGGCGTTGAAATGGCCGGTCAGCAAATTCAGGAAAAATCCTGCAATTCCCAGTAAATACATTCCGAACAAATAGTGTGGCCAAAGGGAGTAGGATTCAGAGAAGGTTTCAGATGCAATAGTAGACTGACTTATAAAGGCAAAACTGTTTACATCGGTTGCTGGCGCTTCGATGTAATTAACGGTGGTAAAAGTTATAAGCGGAATAATAAAACTCAGCACCAGCGAAACCGGCAGGTAAATGCGGTTGAAAACAAACTGTTTCCGGTTTTGAAACAGCGCCAGGTAGGCGATGTAAAATGCCCCGACTGCCAGGGCAGCTTTCCCGATAAAGATAAGGTAAGTTTCCATCACTTTTTGTCTTGAATCATTTTTATCAGTTCTTCCAGCTCTTCGGACGAAAGGCCTTTCTCTTTTACAAAAAACGCCACCGCACTTTTGTACGAGTTATCGAAATAATCGCTCACCACCTGTTTCATAAACGAACGGCGGTATTCTTCTTTCGACAACAGCGGAAAATACTGGTAGGTATTTCCGTACTGAGTGTAGCCCACAATACCTTTGTCCTGCAGCAATCGCACCAGCGACGAAACCGTGTTATAATGCGGCTTCGGATCGTCGTATTCTTCAATAATATCTTTTACGAACGCTTTTTTCAACCGCCAGAGGATTTTCATCACCTCTTCTTCTTTTCGTGTAAGTTTTTTCATTTTGCAGATATTTAAACTTTTAGACACAAGTACCAAGACAATTTATTGTGTCATTTCGAGTCCCGGTATTCCCGGGCGAGAAATCTGTTAATCTAAAACAGATTTCTACTCCTGTATCGTCGAAATGACAAAACAAAAATACAACTGATTTTTCAGTTACGCAACTATTTTTTCAGTTTTTTAACTGTAAAATTCGTTTTTAAACTTAATTATTTGATTAACAGATATTTTATAACATTGAGGAAAATGGATTTTTCAGGGAATTGATTTGTTTTTTGTGGAAATTCTTTTGACTCCGCTGTTCTTAGGGTGTCACCGCTCCGTACGAGAAAAATGGCAGGGTTAGCGTCACAAAAGCGGGCTTACCAAATGAGCCAGCGATTCCCGGAGTTTGAAATGCCATTTTCGCTGTTTCCATTCAGTCAGTTTAATTTCGCGGCTGTTTTTAAGGTCGGCTTTAAACTGTTTTTCCAGCTCCGCGGTAAAAACCTCGTCGTAAATAAATGCATTCACCTCAAAATTGGTTTCCAGGCTGCGGAAATCGAGGTTGGTGGTACCAACGGTGGAAAACACTTTGTCAACAATGAGGTATTTGCTGTGAATAAATCCGGTTTGATAGAAGAAAACGCGGACCCCGGCTTCCAGCAATTCTTCTATATAGGAGAATGAACTCCAGTGCGGGATAACAGAATCGGATTTCTCCGGCATCAAAATCCGCACATCAACATTGCTGAGCGCTGCTGTTTTTAGTGCATAAATAATTTCCAGCGGAGGCATTAAATAAGGCGTTGCAATGTAAACTCTTGATTTGGCGCCGGCCAGTGCCACAAAAAATGCCTGGCTAATGCTATCCCAATCGGAGTCTGGACCGCTGGCCGAAATTTGTACAGGAGTTCCGTTTGTTTCTTTCAAAACCGGGAAATATTTTCGCCCGGTAAGATTCTCGTGAATTACAAAATACCAGTCTGCCGAAAAAACCATTTGTAAACAGCCCACAGCATCGCCTTCAATCTTTAGGTGAGTATCGCGCCACGGACCAATTTCTTTCACTCCTTTTAAATAGCGATCGGCAAAATTAATTCCTCCGGTAAAACCGGTTTTTCCGTCAATCACTACTATTTTCCTGTGGTTTCGGTAATTTACCCTTGAAGTAAGCCGCGGAAAACGGACCTCCATAAATGAATAAATTTCGACACCATTATTGCGAAGTTCTCCAATAAATTTATTGCCTAAACTCCAGCTTCCCACATCATCAATAATCACACGAACTTCCACTCCCTGCCGGCTTTTTTCTATTAAAAGATTTTTCAACCGGTTTCCTATTTTGTCATCATCAATAATATAATATTCCAGATGGATATGGTGTTTTGCTTTTTCAATTGCCTGAAAAATAGCACTATAGGTTTCCTCGGCGTTGTTTAAAACCTTTAGATTATTACCGGTTGTAAGAAGTGCATTTGAGTTTTTCAGCAACAACCTGATGATGTTTTCCTTTTCGCGCACTATGGGAGCAAGCTTTTGAAGCGATTGTTCAAACTGGCGTAATTGTTTGAATGATAATTGTCGGTAGCGATTGAGGCTTTTCAGGCCTTTGCGCGAATAGAGTTTCTTTTTACGGTATTCCTGACCGAAAAACAGATAAAACACCACTCCGAAAACCGGGAGTAGTATCAGCGCCAGCACCCAGGCAGCCGTTTTAAATGGTGACCGCTTTTCCAAAATTATCAATATGGCCACAGGAATAGCTGTAACCAAAAAAATCAGTGAAAAAAACGACCAAAAATCCAATCCGAACCACATATTGAAAATATTTTTAGGTTGCCGTGTTAAAATTCATAAAAATTCATTGTAAAAACAATTTTGGGATTAAATTCGTAATATAAATTGTTCGGAAACTATATGGAGAATGCTATGAAACAGTTATTGTTTTTATTTACCGCACTGATTTTTATAATTGCCTGTTCAACCCAGAAAGGTATTGTAAAAATTGAGGAAACCAAGGAAGAGGTTGCAGTTGAGGATTCGTTGCAATATGAGCTGATTGTGTTCGATCCAAAGTTTGAAACATGGTATATGATTCAAAATTCGCCGGCAAAATACCGTTCGCAGGAATATTATGAGAATTGGAACCGGCAATATGTTTCAGCCTGGAATTACAATTCGACTCAGGCCGGAAAAAGATCATTTTTTGAACCTATTGTGGGGTATCAACCCAATGTGGATTATGGTTTTGAATTGAACCATAAACTTTTTTATTTTTTCCAGTATGTGGAACGGATTCTAAAAATAGAAATTATGCCGGGGGGTCCAAAGAGTGTGACGTTTTAGTCTGGTTGAAAAAAACATATAGCCGGTCGTTACCAAACATTTCAAATTCAATCTGTTGTCCTCTTATTCGTGGAGCTTCTATTCCGGAGTAAAAGAATTTATTTCCGGCAAATACATGAGTTTCATCCCAAAGCCCGGTCTGGATAAAGCTTTCCAAAAGTTGTTTGCCACCTTCAACAATAAGTGAAAGAATTTTTCGATTGTACAATTCAGAAAGAATCTGGTGAATGATTTCATTATTAAAGTCAATTTGAATCCACTCAACTGATTCATTTTCGCCATTTTTTATCGAATTGAAAACCAGAGTTTTTTGAGTTCCGTCGAAAAGGTTCAGGGTTTCAGGTAACCGAAGGTTTTTATCAATAACTGCCCGCACGGGGTTTTTCCCTTGCCAGTGGCGAACAGTTAGCGAAGGGTTGTCTTTTTCTGCCGTGTTTGTGCCGACCAGAATGGCTTCTTCTTCCGAACGGATTTTATGTACCAGCCTGAGAGCCAAATCTCCGGTTATCCAGGTGGGTTCTCCAAAATCTTCCCTGTTCCGGTCAATGTCAATAAATCCGTCGGGTGTTTGCGCCCATTTCAAAATAATGTACGGTCGTTTTTTTTCATGAAAGGTAAAAAACCGCTTGTTTAATTCTCTGCATTCCTTTTTCATCATCCCCACTTCCACTTCAATGCCGGCTTTACGAAGCTTATCAATTCCTTTTCCGGCAACCTCTGAAAACGGATCGATAGTACCGATTACCACCCGCGGAATCTGTTTTTCCAGTATCAAATCGGTGCAGGGCGGAGTAAGTCCATGATGCGCACAGGGTTCCAGCGAAACGTAAAGGGTACTTTCTTTTAATAATTCGGGATTCTCAACCGAATTTACGGCATTCACTTCGGCGTGCGATTCGCCGTATTTTTGATGAAAACCTTCCCCGATAATTTTTCCCCGGCAAACAATTACACAACCCACCATCGGGTTGGGCGCCACGTTACCTGCACCCAACCGGGCCAGTTCAATGCAGCGATTCATGTATTTTTTGTTTGTTTCCATTTCCCTGGAAAAAGTATCTTTACCCTGCCAAAAGTAACACAATGAAGGCGACTATTCAATACATTAAAAAAGAATTAACCGGTTTGTATCCGGAAACTGAAATAAAAGCATTTACAAGAGTAATTCTGGAGCATGTTTGCGGACTGGATTACACAGCCCAGATTCTGATGCGCGAAGACAGAATAGATTCTCGATACAACGAGATGATTACAAAAATTGTAACAAGGTTAAAAAAATACGAACCCATACAGTACATTTTTGAAGAAACTGAATTTTTTGGGTTGAAACTCCATGTGAATCATTCAGTTTTAATTCCACGGCCTGAAACTGAGGAATTGCTCCACTGGATTATTGAAACAAAAATTTCAGATGCTTCCCGGTTAATTGATATTGGAACCGGAAGTGGTTGCATTGCGCTGAGCTTGAAAAAACAATTCCCGGAAGCAACTGTTACTGCCGTTGATATTTCTATAGATGCAATTGAAATTGCTCGCAGGAATGCTTCGAAAAATAATCTGGAGGTAAGTTTTCTTCATGCAGACATCTTAAAATGGGAAAAATACAATTGGAAAAATTACGACCTGATTGTAAGTAATCCGCCCTATGTAAGAGAATCGGAAAAAGCAGCAATGTTTTCGAATGTATTAAAATTTGAGCCAGGCGGGGCGCTGTTTGTACCCGACTCCGATCCATTGTTGTTTTATCGTAAAATTGCTTCTTTTGCTCAACAATATCTGAATACTAACGGGTGGTTGTTTTTCGAAATAAATGAAAAACTGGGGAGAGAAACAGAACAGATTCTGGAAAAAACGGGGTTCCGGGCAATAGAAATAAAAAATGATCTGTTTGGAAAGGAACGCATGTTGAGGTGCCGGAAATGATATTTTTCAGGAAAGTTTCTGTATTTCTCAAAAACTTTGGCATTTTTACAAAATTGAAAAGGGATTTTTAAACACAGCAGTGAGAAAACTTGTAAAATTGATACTGATAAGCCTTAATGTGCTGGCAGCGCTGGCACTGTTAACTGCATACCTTTCCGGTTATATTTCACCAGAAAAGTTCTGGATTCCCTCATTTTTTGGTCTGGCTTATCCGGTGATTCTGGGGTTGAATGTTTTTTTTATGGTACTCTGGCTAATTACCAGTCCGCGTTACATTTTAATTTCGCTTTTAACTATTCTGGCCGGATGGGGTTTTGTTACGCGGTTTGTTCAATTGCAGGGAAAAACGATTGAACAGAGCGAAATAAAAATTCTTTCATACAATGTGCATCATTTCAGAGGGGCCGGTGAACTTTCCCCAAAGCAGACTGCGGAGGAAATTATTCGGTTTATTGAAAAAGAAAAACCCGACATTGTTTGCCTTCAGGAAGCAAGACTGAGGCAAAACGATATTTTTAATATGGCAAAAACAGTTGAGGAACTTGATTTTATTAACCACTACCAGTTTGCCCGTACCAGCAGCACATTTGGTTCGGTCACATTAACCCGGTTCCCGATTGTTAACATGGATGAAATCCGTTTTGAAAATTCCCGCAACATTACTATTTATACCGACATACTGATTGGAACAGATACGGTCAGGGTATTTAATGTGCATCTGCATTCTTACGGGATCGACCCAAAAAATTATTCCATTATCGATTCAGGCGTTACTACTGAAGAAGATTTAAAAGAAGCAAGGGAAATGGGTTCAAAACTAAAAAGGGGGTTTAAAATGCGGGCAAGTCAGGTGGAAACAATTCGCAAAATAATGGACGAATCACCTTATCCGGTCATTCTATGCGGCGATTTGAACGAAACGTCCACATCATTTGCCTACCAGCAGTTGCGAAACGGTTTAAAAGATGCGTTTGTGGGTTCGGGAAAAGGAATAGGCCGTACTTTCGTTAATAAATTGCCTGCTTTGCGCATCGACTATATTTTCCACAGCCCTGTTTTTGAGTCGTATAACTTCCAGACCCATGATTTCCGCCACTCCGACCACCTGCCGGTTTCAACAGTACTGGTAAAAAAATCACGGGAATAATCGACGCAACCTTTTTTACCCGTTTTGAATCATTCAATTGGTGATTTTAAATTTAATCCGGTATGCAATGAAAATAACCCGAAATCTGATTATTTCAGTTTGGCTGATTTTTTTGGCAGGTAACTTTTCTTCCTGCAAAAAAAATGTCGCAGATTATCAATATTTTCTGATTAAGATTGACAGCGTTTCCATTCCCGAATCAATTTTCGCAAAACAGCCTTTTGATGTGGAATTTTACGGTTATATCGGGCACAACGGTTGTTACAGTTTCAGTGAGTTTGTTTCTGAAACACAATCCAAAACCATCCGGGTTGAAGCCTGGGGAAAACTGAATCTTGGATCAAAAATTTGTACTGATGTAATGGTAGGTTTGCAAGGTGAAAAATTAAACATTTTTATTAATGAAGCCGGAAGTTATAAACTGTTGATAAAACAACCCGATGGAACTTTTTTGGAAAGGCAGATTTTGGTTGAATGAGTTAATTGGCAGAAAGTATGTTTAATGCAGTAATTTTATCTTTTTTCAACTGCTCTGCCAGTGCCTCCACCCCGCTGAACTTTTGTTCGTTTCTTATTTTTCCAACAAAAATCAACGTAATTTCCTTGTTGTAAATGTCGCCCGAAAAATCAAAAATATGCACTTCAATGCTTCGGTTATCGGCATTTTTATTGAATGTGGGCCGGGAACCAATGTTCAACATGCCCTGGTATTTTTGGCCGGAAATCATAACTTCCACCGCATAAACTCCGTAACCGGGAATAAGTTTGTACGGGTCAGAAGCCACAATATTTGCCGTGGGGAAACCCAGTTTGCGTCCAACACGCTCGCCTTCCACCACGGTTCCGTGCAATGTATAGCGGTAACCTAAAAATTTATTGGCCAGTGCAACGTCTCCTTTTTCCAGCGCTTCCCTGATGTGGGTAGAACTTACATGTGCTTCATC
This sequence comes from Mariniphaga sp., assembly GCA_041686935.1. Taxonomy (GTDB): domain Bacteria; phylum Bacteroidota; class Bacteroidia; order Bacteroidales; family Prolixibacteraceae; genus Mariniphaga. Next base: position 18,091 of record JAWLCW010000006.1, read on the forward strand.
AACCAGCAAAACTTCCAGTTTCTCAATTTCAAATCCAAACTTATCCGCACAGTTTTGTAAATATTCATAACCCCCTTCCCGGTTTTTTCCGAACCGGTGGTCGTACCCCACAACCAGGCAATGGGTTTGCATTTTTTCAACCAGAATTTTTTCCACAAACTCGGTATATGTGAGCTGCGAAAATTCTTTGGTAAACGGAAAAACTATCAGATGATCAATTCCCGAACGGGCAAAAAGTTCTTTTTTTTCATCCAGTGTGGTTAAAAGTCTCAGGTTGGTTTCGTCAGGCGCCGTTATTAGCCTGGGATGCGGATAAAATGTAAAAATTACCGATTCGCCGCCATGTCCGGCTGCAATCTCTTTCAACCGGTCAATTACTTTCTGGTGGCCAAGATGAACACCGTCGAATGTACCGATGGTAACCACCGGTTTTCGCGACTTAAAACTGTTTATATCGTGATGAATTTTCACCTGTTTATTTTGCTGCTCAGCGAACATAAAGTTTTTTCCTGAATTTTCAGATAACAATCTCCGAAAATTTGAATACGGCCATCTTTCTTTAAATAATGTTATTTTCTGCAATTGTTATTTTTGAAACACCGGAATTTGTTAATTTTACGGCCTTTAATTAAAAAAGAAGATGAATTTCAGCAGATTACTTATTTCAGGTTTAATTGCAGGGTTGTTGGCTGTTGGATGCAGTAAGGAAGATGGTTTATTTTCTGTTACCGGAAAAATTACACATGCCGAAGGCCTGTCCATTTACCTTGAGGAGTTGCAGGTTGCCTCTGCCAAACCCATGGATTCTGTTAAAATCAATAAAAACGGAGAGTTTAAATTTACAGGAAAAACAGGGATACCTTCTTATTATTTGTTAAAACTTTCCGCCAATAAATTTATTACCCTGCTTATAGATTCAGCAGAGCAAGTAGTGGTTAAAGCTGATGCTGCAAATTTTGAACGCAGCTACAGTATTGAGGGTTCACCCGGATCGTTGCAGGTAAAAACATTAAACGACTACCTGCTTACCACCCGAAAAAGGCTGGATTCACTGCAGTCTCTTGATAATCTGTATAAAGGAAATCCTGATTATCCCCGGCTCAGGCAACAGTGGGATGCAGTTTACGATTCTGTAAAACAGGCACAAACTGATTTTTCCACACAGTTTGTAATGAATAATCCATTTTCTATGGCCAGTGTTTTGGCCTTATATCAAAAGTTCGATGAACAGGAATATGTGATTAAAGACCTGCACACCATGCGGGTGGCAGCATCAGCTCTGAATTCCATTTACCCAAACTCAGGGCATGTAAAGGCTCTGTATCAAAATACGGTTCAGTTGGTTCAGGAGGAACAGAATGCCAAACTTCGCCAAATGATTCAGGAACAGGGAGAAAATAGCCCTGAAATAGTTTTACCCAATCCTGACGGGAATGAATTTGCCCTCTCTTCTCTGCGGGGAAAAGTGGTATTACTTCAGTTCTGGTCGGCTGTTGACAGAGACTCGCGCATTATGAATGAAGCCCTTGTGGAAGCTTACAGGAAATATAAAAACAAAGGATTTGAAATTTATCAGGTAAGTGTGGATGATAACCGTATTGAATGGGTTACTGCCATTGATCAGGACGGTTTGAACTGGATAAATGTAGGTGATATGGAAGGCAGCAACAATGCAGTGAGGAGTTATAACATTCAGGCGGTTCCGTATAATTATTTGCTGAATCAAGAGGGAGAAATTATTGCACAAAACCTGAAAGGACCAGGACTCGATAGGGCTTTGGCAAGACTTCTGAATTAGTAAATACTTTTAAAAACAATCAATTTAATCGGTTTGCCGGAAAAAGGAAAAATATATTTTGTTTCTGATGTGCATCTTGGGGCACCTGCCCTGACCAACAATCGTGAACGGGAATTGCTTTTTGCACGTTGGCTCGATTTTATCAAAGACGATGTGGCTGAACTTTACCTCATGGGCGATATTTTCGATTTCTGGTTTGAATACCGGAAAGTGGTTCCCCGCGGTTTTACCCGCGTGTTGGGCCGTTTAGCCGATATGTCTGACAGGGGTATTCCCATTCATTTTTTTGCAGGAAACCACGACGTTTGGGTATTTGATTATCTTCCGCAGGAAACAGGACTTATACTTCATCGTAACGAATTGATTACTGAAATAAGGGGGAAAAAGTTCTACCTGGCACATGGTGACGGACTCGACCCGGACGACAAGGGTTACCTCTTTCTGAAAAAAATATTTACCAGTAAAAAGTTACAGTGGGTTTTTTCCCGCCTTCACCCAAACTTTGCTTTCCACCTTGCACATCAGTGGTCAAAATCAAGCCGTTTGTCGAAATTAAACCGGCAAGAAGAATTTAAAGTTAAGAATGAATGTATGTATAAATTTGCAGAAAATTATTTGGAGAAGGAGTGGATAGATTATTTTATCTTTGGCCACCGTCACCGGCTGGCTGATGTGGAAGTGAAAAACAATTCGCGTTTTATATTGTTGGGTGACTGGATTACCCAATTTTCGTATGGTGTATTTGATGGAGAAAACGTTGTTTTGAATAAATTTCAAAAGTAACGGTTAGTTGAGAAGTTGAAAAATTATGGCAAAAGAAATTTATACCCGTATTATAGGAACAGGAAGTTATCTGCCCCCAAAAGTTGTTAAAAACAGTCATTTTTTGGATTATCAGTTTTATGATGCTGCCACCAAAGAACCTTTTGATAAATCGAATGAGGAAATCATTCGGAAGTTTTACGAAATTACAAATATTGAAGAGCGGCGTTATGTAGATGATGATCAGGTTACTTCCGATCTTGCCGTTCTGGCTGTTAAAGAAGCATGTAAATCGGCTGAAATATCAAAGGAAAGTCTCGATTTTATTATTGTGGCGCACAATTTTGGCGACATTGAGGAGGGCAATGTGCGAATAGATATTTTACCCGGCCTGGCCAACAAGGTTAAAATGAAACTCCACATAAAAAATCCCGGATGTATCTGTCATGATGTCATTTCCGGATGTCCCGGGTGGACACAGGCAATGATTGTTGCTGATGCTTTCATTAAAACCGGATTTATGAAACGCGGCGTAGTTGTTGGCGCCGATGTGCTTTCTCGCATTTCCGATCCGCACGATCGCGATTCGCTGATTTATGCCGATGGCGCCGGGGCAACTATTGTTGAAGGTGTGGAAAGTGAAGAACCCACAGGTATTATTTCTCATGCCAGCCGTTCTGATTCAGTTACCTATGCAAACCTGCTAACCCTTGGTCCTTCAAACAATCCCGACCTGAATGGAAATGAACTTTGGATAAAGATGGCAGGTCATAAACTATATGTCTATGCCATACAGAATGTTCCGGGCGTTGTAAAGGAAAGTATTGACAAGGCCGGCCTTCATTTGGGTGACATTAAAAAAGTTCTCATTCACCAGGCTAACGAAAAAATGGATGAAGCCATTCTGTCCGGAGTGTTCAGGTTATATGGCGAAAAAGACATCCCTGACGGAATAATGCCCATGAGCATCCGCTACCTTGGAAATTCTTCAACTGCCACGGTTCCCACCCTTCTCGATTTGGTGCTGAAAGGCAAAATTGAAGGGCAGGAAATAAATGAAGGAGACCATATTGTGCTTTGTTCGGTGGGCGCTGGGATGAATATCAATTCCATCGTTTATAAGTGGTGATAATTTCTCTTGTTTTTATGGAGAATAACTTATCGCTTTTGGTTAAATTGAGCCGTAATTTTTAACTGTTCAAATTTTTCCGGAATGAATCTCGAAATTGCTTTGCTTCTTGTTGCAGTAGTTGTAATTGGCACACTCGCTGCAGTTTTTTTTATCCAATCAAAAAATCAAAAAAAAATTACCAATCTGAAAAGTTATTTTCAGGAAAAGGAAAAACAGTTTGAAACAGCCAGAACAGAGGTTGAAAAGCAAGCTTTAATTTGGTTGGAACGCTACAACTCTCTAAAAACAGAGGCTGACGAATGGAAAGATGAACTGCAAAAAAAACGGGAAGAAAATATCCATTTGGTGGGCCGGCTCGAAAAAGCCAAAACCGAATACCTGAACCTGCAGGAAAAATTGCAAACACAAAAAGCAGAACTGGAAGAAATTCAGAAGAAATTCACCACCGAATTTGAAAATATCGCGTCCAAAATTCTGAAAAAAAACAGCGAAGAATTTACACTGACCAACCAGAAAAACATTGGCGAGGTGCTGACTCCACTCAAAGAAAAAATCCTTTTGTTTGAAAAGAAGGTGGAAGACACCTACCAGAAAGGATTAAAAGACCAGACCGACTTAAAAGCCGAATTGAAAAAGTTGTATGACCTGAATAACCGCATCAGCGAGGAGGCCAGCAATCTGACCAAAGCGCTAAAAGGCGATGTAAAAAAGCAGGGCAACTGGGGCGAGGTGGTTTTGGAACGCATTCTGGAACGCTCGGGCCTGAACGAAGGAGACCAGGGTTACCAGAAACAGTTCAGCGATACCTCGGATGAAGGTAAACGCATTCAGCCCGACGTGGTGATAAATCTGCCAGACAGCAAACACATCATCATCGATTCCAAAGTCTCACTAATCGCTTACGAAAGGGCTGTAAATGCAATTACAGACGAAGAACGCAACAGTCATGTAAAAGAACATCTTTTCAGTTTGAAAGCGCATATAAAAGGGCTTAGTGAAAAACACTACCAAACAGCCAAAAGCCTGAATTCACCCGATTTTGTACTTCTTTTTATACCCATTGAAGCTTCGTTCAGTCTTGCCATTCAGGAAGACCACGAACTTTTCTCGTATGCCTGGGACCAAAAAGTTGTGATTGTAAGCCCGTCAACTTTGCTGGCCACGCTACGCACAATTTCTTCTATCTGGCAACAGGAAAACCAGACTCGAAATGCAATTGAAATTGCCCGTCAAAGTGGTGCGCTGTATGATAAGTTTGTAAATTTTATTGGAGATCTTGAAGGCATAGGAAAAGGTATTGATTCAACCCGTAAATCTTTCGATCAGGCCATGAACAAACTACACACCGGCAGCGGGAACCTGGTTGGCAGGGTAGAAAAATTAAAAAAACTAGGGGCAAAAGCTACCAGGGAATTACCCAAAAGTTTTCTGAAAGAATAAAGTCAGGAATTATTTTTTAAAAAACTCAACACCTCTTCCGTATCTTTTTGAGCGTTTACCTCATCGTTTTTATAAACCACTTTGCCTTCCTTGTCTATAATGAAAGTCCAGCGACTGGTAGTAATATTTCTTTCCAGTTCAAATTCCTGCCCGTTGAATTCACTTTTAAACGTGCCGCCGTCGCGGGTAGGAACACCAAAAATATTGGCAATTTTCCCCGATTCATCCGATAGCAATGTAAAATTCAGGTTGTGGGCTTTTTTAAAGAATTTCAACCCCTCTACATTATCGCCGCTAACTCCAACTACCAGCGCATCCTGCGATTCCAGATCGCTGCTCAAATCGCGATAGGCACAGGCCTGTGCGGTGCAACCGCCAGTCATAGCTGCCGGGTAAAAATACACCACCAGGTATTTTTCCCCCACGTAATCTTTCATTTTCCAGGTGCTGCCGTCGTCGGCAAATGCTTCAAATCCTGGAACTTTATCGCCAACATTCAATCCGCTCTGGGCAAAAAGGCCCACGGAAAAAACCATCAAAAGAGATAAAAGAAGTGCTTTCATTTTGTCATTTTTATTGTCTGTTATTAATACAGTTAATAAGGGAAAAGGTTTCGAACTGCTTCAGTTTTTTTTGAATTTTAAAACATTGGGCACACCTTGTTAACAAGGTTGAAAAATTTTCATCCTATATCATTTCAAAAAGTTGACAGGCAATGTTTTTTTCGTACATTTATTCCATGTTCAAAAAAAGATGGGAAGAGCCTATACATACCGTTGCAATCACTGTGGATTTGAAGCTAAGTTTAATGAGGGCCACGGGTTTCTCATACATCCGCAATCGCTGAATTCCTACCTGCAAAAAAGTGAGATCCTGTTTCACCACAAAACCCACAACCTGCTAAAACACCTGGCAAAACAAAACAACCAATTGTTTATCGATGCTGGATTTAAAACCTATAAATGTCCACACTGCCGGCTATTGTACGACAAAGTGAGTGTAACTGTGACCGACAACGGAAAGGTGGTGCACAAAAGTGAATTTCGTTGCAACCAGTGTCGGGCAAGATTAAAACTGACCAATATCCACCGGTTGAAAAAAGCTGTATGCCCGGTCTGCAAAAAACCAACCTTTCGCATCGACCAGCGAAAAATGATTTTGTGGGACTAACTTTTCAATTCAGAATCTTTTAGCAATTCAGAAAAAATCTCATTCCGGGGGAATCTTTCCGTGAGTTCTCTGAAACAAAGGTTTCCCTTTTGCGGATTTTTTTCAATATTCAGGTAAATTTTTCCCAAAAAGTAATTTGCAAGCGTGGAAACAATCAGGTTATTTTCATTCGTGTAATCTTCAATGCGATTAAGTGCATTTGAGCGGATTTCCCGCTTACTTTCACGAAGAAGTGGATTCAGAATATTGTCGAAATAATCGAAAAGTGACTGGTAAAGGTAAAACAGTTTAATATGGTCGTCGCTGTAATTAAGTTCAAGCGGATTTATTTCGGTTAATATTTTTTTGATTTCTGACCGTAAAAGTACAGCGCCAAAAATATTATATCTTTTTAGCTCGAACCGCATTTTATAGGAAAGCATCACCAAATGTATAATTTTATTTCCAGGTGAATCTTTTTGCTGATTCTCCAATGATTTCAAAACAATAAGGAATTGACGCGAATCCGTTTCTGTGCCCGAGCAGACATGCTTCCACCAGTGTAAATCAACATTTAAAATATCGAAATAAAATGAATCGATGTGCTCACTTTGCCGTTGAAGGACTGAATCAGCCCGGCCAAACTGCTGGTTATAAATCAGGTTGAAAATACTGTTGACAACCGTTATTTCAGTATTTGAAAAACCTGTTTTAACCAGGCCGGTCAGGAATAGACTGAGTATCAAAATCCGTTTCATCATTGCGGATTCAGATGATTTTCAACAAGTTGAATCATTTGATCAAAGGTATTTTCCCGTTCGTGAGCAATTCTGTCAAGCGCTGCTCCCCGTGCGTTTTGAATACCGCCGGTATAATACCGGTAATACCACGAACTTACTGACAACAAGGCATCAAGAAGTCCATACGTATGCCAGACCCAAACTGCAACAACGGCTATGCCACCCACTAAAATAATGGAATTTATTCCACTGACCGGGTTTCCGCAATAAATCTGACCCAATCCGGGAAACAGAATACTCATCATTTCAATTTTCCCTGGCCTGAACCGTTTTCTCTTTTTTTCAAACTGCAAGAAGATTTCTTCCAGCTTTGTCACATCTTCCTCCGGCAATATTTTGCCCATGTTTTGATAGGCCTGAGTGTAGTCTTCAACGCCAAAAAAAGCAACGGCTGTAAACAGGTTGATTTTGTTCTCCAAAACTTCATTTTGTGGCGGAACAACAGAAAGCAATTCGCTTAAGGCAAAAAAATAATTATCCTGGTAAAAATAGCAAAGTGCTTTCTTAATCACGATTTCGGTTTTAATGCTGTCGTTTTGTTCAGCCCGCGCAGCAATATCAAAATTTCTGATGGCAGAATTGTAATCGTCAGTGGCGAAAAACAAATCGCCAATTTGGTGGTAAATATTTCCAAATTGGTTTTCCGAATCAAAAAAGGCTACCCGCTGAAATTCAGTTAAGGCTGCCTGGTAATTGCCGGCAGCAAATTGGTTTTCAGCAAAACGATAGGTTTCATCAATGGTTTGTGAAACCGATAAAAAAACAATAAAACTAAAAATGGCTGTAAATACTGTTTTTGGCTTCATTGTACATTTTTTCATACGCAACTTCATTGTAAGTTTTGGCAGCGCGGCCAGAGCCCCAAATATTTCCCATATAAAACCCCAGGGAGACCCCTCCGAAAATCCATCCGCTGGCACTTTTAGTCCCTTTTTTACTGAAACCCCGGTATGACAGCCAGGCGTTGGAAGAAACAAAAAGGAAGGACATCACCGCGTCGCCCCAGTATCCCGAATATGCTTTGCCACTGCCGGGAAGTAATGCAGACATGGTCATGGCAAGCCCAGGACTTTTTCCCCTGAATTCACTCATTGTTTCAATATTGGTAAATACCGAAGGATAATTTGTTGCAAGCAGATTTCGGTTCTCCTCATTAAAACGGTAAAGCGATTCTTGTTCCTGGTTAAAAAAATAATATCCTAACCGGTAAAATGCCTGCTGGCTGTTTCCGAGGGAATTCAGCGCCTTTTCATAATGGGAAGTTTCGTAACAGCAATTGCAGGTGAGCGCGAGGTTTAGGAATTCTCTTGCAATGGTATCGTTAATAAAAAACCTGTTCATTCCCAGTGCGTCAATGTGTTTAAAGGAATTAGCACAGATATTTCCCATCCGGTAAGATTTTAAAAGAAAAGTACTGATTTCGGTATCGGGTGGCGAAATGCTTAAAATACGTTCATATTCTACTGCCGCCAAATGATATTGGTGCGTATTGAATAAATACCGGGCAAACTTTTTTGAATTTTCGGTATCGAAAATATTCTGACCGTTGCCTAAAATTGCAAACAGAATAAACAAGAAAAGAAAAAATAAATGTTTACCGGATTGGATCATAAAATCGTTGTTTTGAAGGGTCAAAAACATATTGATTTGGTTTTACAAAGCGGTGGCATCTTGAAAGCCGGTCAAATGTATAAAGTGTTCCCAGCAATAATCCCTTTTGTTGTAATGCCTGAACCGAAAATTCGGAACAGGAAGGATGAAAAACACAACTTGGATTATCCTGAGATGAAAAAAAACCTTTGTAAATATTAAAACCAGAAGCCATTAAAAATTCAAGTTCGTTTTTGGGTTTCATCGTGTCACTTTTGTATTTTGGCGCTTTATGTTTGTGAACCTCAAATAATCCTTTAATGGCATGAATATCATAAACATCTGATTCCTGCGTTAATCCACGAACATGAAAACCAAGAACAAAAGCACACAGAAAGACTGTCTGCAAATTAAAAATTCTATTGGTCCAACCGGTAATGGTAGTCATTTTCATTTTCTGTATCATTTAATACAACATTTTTGAATTCCATAACCTGATAATTTTCACGCTGATTTTCATCGTAAAATATCTGGACAATTGTTCCCGGAATTTCGAATCCACCCTTCCTGATGTAATCTTTAAAAAACTGTCGGCTGCTAATCTGATTGTTTTGGTTGCTAATAATAACACTGTGCAGGCTGTTGTCTTTGCGAGCCACTGCAATACTGCTTATCATTTTTTGAATTTGGGGAGGAATATTCCAGTAAGTTACGGTGAGTTCACCTACTTTGTCCACTTTTCCAATAGAATATTTTGCCTGATCAAGCCCAAAATAACTGAGGTTGGAATTGAGTGCCAGATGAAAAACAGTAAATTCGTTTAACGAAGGAATTTCTTCAGTAAAGTAAACCGAATCATTTACCAGTTTATATATCCACGAATCCTGCACAACCCATTTTTCTTTTTCAGGAAACTGAATGTCATAAATCAGCTCTTTTGTGTATTTGTCGTAAAAAATGGTACCTTTTGTCAGGTTTGACTTTCCTTCGGCGGGTTTTGTTTTTGTGGTAAAATCTACACGCAACCGGAAATAATCCTGTGCTGAAAGACTAAATAATAGAAAATAAAATATAACGAAACTTACGATTTTAACTTTCATAATAAGAAAAACAAAGGCTGTCGATTGAGTCAAACAGCCTTTGAAATTAGGGTTTTAAATTCTTGTACTAATACGTATATGTGGTTGCGGCGGCGGCCCATGCACCCCAAAGTACCATATAAAGAACAACACCAACGGCAGTTGAAGCAACACAACCCCATAATGCTTTTTTGGTTTCATCCATGTCGCTGTCAGTCATAATATAAACTATAAGCAAACCGACTACACCAAAAACGCATCCCCAAAGGAATGAAGGAATACCAAGAGGTGGTTCTTCTCCTTCAGCCATTCCCATCGGAGCGGCAGAATTGTCCATGTTGGCAATCAGTAAACTGCCTGCATTTTCAAGATCTGAAAATGTAATACCTTCATTGGCTTCAACATAGGCATCCAACTCTGTTAATTCTGCCAGTTCGGCAAAAAGGAACTCCTCATCGAAAGAAAAGGCAGATTCGTCAAATGTTGTCGCCGGAGCAGCATTACCGGCATAAACCGAAAAATTTTGAGACGCAAGAAGAGTGATTGCTAAAAAAACACTCAGGCTTTTAAGTAAGAATTTTTTCATAGTTTATAAATTAACGATTAATAAATTTTGTTTTGTTACTTATTACAGGCTAATGTATGAAAAAATTACAAAGAACCAATATGATTGTTTAAAAAAAAATAAAAGGAACTTTTTATAGGCCAATTATTTTTTTATTAATCGTAATAATACAGTGGCGTTACAGCTAACAAAATTACAAAAACATAAACAAAAGTTAAAACAATATAGGATGCTCCTGCTACCGCGCAACCCCACAAAGCCTTTTTTGCTTCTTCCTTGTCGTTTTCAGTTACAATGTAAACAATTAGGATTCCAAGCACACCAAATACACAACCCCAAAGAAATGATGGAATTCCCAGAGGAGGTTCACCTTCGCCTTCTGCCATACCCATTGGGAATGCATAATTATGCATATTGGCAATCAGTAAATTTCCTTCATTTTCAAGATCTGAAAATGTAACACCTTCATTGGCTTCAACATAAATATCCAAGTCAGTTAATTCTGTAAATTCAGCAAAAAGCAACTGCTCATCCAATAAGAAAACAGTTTCGTCAAATGAAACAATAGAAACAGAATTGCCGGCATAAACTGAAAAATTTTGAGAGAAGAGTAGAGTGATTGCCAAAAAAACGCTCATACTTTTAAGTAAGAATTTTTTCATTGTAAAAAATTAGTGATAAGAAAATTCTTTAAGAAATTACGAAAAGCTAAAGTTATTAAAAAGCAACTTGAATATTTAAAATAAACTAAAATATTAAACTTGCGAGTAAAGTAAATATTAACCCGCAAAACGCAATAATAGTCTCCATTACCGTCCAGCTTTGCAAGGTTTGTTTTTCATTCATTCCCAGGTATTTGCCCACCAGCCAGAAACCACTGTCGTTTACATGCGAAAGGATTGTTGCGCCCGATGCAATGGCCAGAACTACCAATGCCCGTTGCGGGTCGTTCAGCCCAAATTCGCTAATGACCGGCGCAATGATTCCCGCGGCTGTAATCATGGCTACTGTTGCCGAGCCTTGTGTAACCCTTACAACGGCTGCCAGCAGCCACGCCAGTAAAATGGGTGGCAAAGCAGAATTCGACATCGATTCTGCCATAATTTGTCCGATTCCGCTGTCAACCAAAACCTGTTTTAAAACCCCGCCGGCACCTGTAATCAGAATGATAATTCCGGCTGGCCCCAGTGCTTTGGTGCTTAAATCGAGTATCTTCTGTTTGTCCATTCCTCGCTTAATACACAAAAAATAGGTGGCAATCAGTGTTGCAATAATCAAAGCCGAAAAAGGGTGACCGATAAATTCAAGTGAATCAGTCCAAATCGATTTGGGAACCAGTTCTTTTGACACTGCCAGCCCGGTGAATGTATTTACCAAAATCAAAAGCAGTGGAATAGAAATAATAATGGCAATCATCCGGAAAGGGGGAAAGTTTTTGGGATCAATATCCTGTGGCTCTTTATCAAAATCGAATGGTGGTTCCAGGTAAATCTTCTTCGAAATGTATTTACCCCAGATGGGTCCGGCAATAACAGCCGTTGGAAAACCTAAAATAATACCCAGCAAAATAACCCAACCAAGTTGGGCATTGATGATATCTGCCACAGCAACCGGTCCCGGTGTGGGCGGAATAAAACTGTGGGTGACGGCCAGTCCGGCCAGCAGTGGAATGGCGTAATATAAAAGCGATCGTTTCGTGTCGCGCGACAAAGCATAAATAATGGGAACCAGAATAATAAAGCCCACATCGAGGAAAACCGGGATGGCCACCACAAAACCGGTAATGACCATGGCCCAGGAAGATCGGTCTTTGCCAAATTTTTTAACCAGGTAATGTGCCAGCGATTCGGCTCCGCCCGAACTTTCGAGCATCTGCCCGAAAATGGCTCCCAGTCCCACAACTGTGGCCACAAAACCGAGCGTACCGGCCATTCCTTCCTGGATGGCCTGTGTGACGGCACTCAGTGGCATGCCTGCCACAATGCCCACATAAATGGCGGTAATCAGCAACGAAACGAAAGCGCTGATTTTGAGTTTCAGCACCATAAACAGCAACAGCGCTACCGCAGAAACAACAATAAATATCAGAAATGGTGTGGTCATACTGAATCTGATTTAGCTAATTTGCCCTAAAAATAAGATTATAGATTAAAATTGCAGGAATAAAATACGTTTTGTTATGAATATTCAGGCTAAAAAATTGGAGTTGGTTGAGTTGGTTTTAAAAACCGATGAGATCAAAATCCTTGAACTAGCTGGTAAAATTCTGATGAGAAAAACAGATTGGAGAGATGGTTTACCGCATGAAATAGTTGAATCGGTGGAAAGAGGATTGGAACTGGCAAAATCGGGGAATACAATTTCACATGATGAGGCTATGGAAAAATACTTCTAACGGATTCTATTCCTATACTGCCTTGGCGACATGCCCATTTTCTTTTTAAAATCACGCGTAAAATAATAAGGATCAGAATACCCCAGTTGAAATGAAATTTCTTTTACTTTCATTCGGGTGTAATCCAGAAATTCGCATGCCTTCAGAATTTTCAGATGGGTAAAGTAACTGATTGGTGAATAATTGGTTTCTTTTCGAAAAAGTGTAGTAAAATAGGTAGGTGAGTAGCCGGCTTCGTTTGCAATCTGCTGCAATGTTAGTTTTTTATGCAGGTTTTTTTCCAGAAAATGGATGGCTCTCCGCACCGCCGGGCTCGATTCGTCGGCCAAATCGTCGCTGTTACGGTTGGCATAAATGAATGTGGCCAGAAGGTGTCCAAAACAAAAATTTATATATTCAATGTTCTGATTGTGAAAGCCTTTTGAGAGGTTGTTAAAAATTTCATCGAACAGCATTTCGCGGTTGGCCACCATATTATTCACCGAGGGAACCAGATTGCGCACTATTGAAAACTCATCACTCAGTTGCTGAGCAATTTTTCCGTTAAAACGGGCAATCAAAAACCGGGACTTTGTATTCAAAACTGAATAATATTTGAATGTTTCGCCTCCGGGAACAATAAAAAACTGGTCGCCTGACACCGGCACCTGTTCGCCTGCAAGTAAAACTATTCCTTCACCTTTGGTGCAGTAAGCCAGTAAGTTATCAGCGGTTTTTCCTTCCAAATCCCAGATTGTTCCTTCCTCTACCTCCAGTTCACCTGTTTCAGTGAGGTATAAGTCGCGTGCAACCGGGTTTTTTCTCTGCTCATTTATCAGCGAAGCCGGAAGCCTGAAATACCTTAATTCGTTCACCATATTCAAAGAAAGTAATATTATCCATCTTTTTCAAAGAAAATACTATTTTGCAACCATCATTTATCAGTACATTTGTGAAAACCAAAAATAAATTGAAGCACCATGAGTGAACTGTTATCAAAAATTGCCGAATGTATCGAATTCGGAAAAATCAATAAAGCCGCACCATATCCACCGAATATGAAAGGACAGGATGGCGCCGATGAACTTACCCGGCAGGCGATTGACGAAGGGGTTTCAGCCCAGCGTATTTTAACTGAAGGGTTAATGGTTGGTATGGAAAAAGTGGGTATCAAATTCCGCGAAAACAAAGTGTTCGTACCGCAGGTATTGATGTCGGCCAAAGCCATGAGCACGGCCATGATTCACCTGAAACCTTTTTTCCTGTCAGGCGAAGTGAAAGAAAAAGGCACTTTCATTATTGGAACCGTGGAAGGCGATTTGCACGATATTGGTAAAAACCTGGTATCGATGATGGTGGAAGGCAACGGCTGGAAAGTGGTTGATTTGGGTACCGATGTAAAAGCCGATCAGTTTGTCGCTGCAATGAAAGAAAATCAAGATGCTATTGTTGGTTTGTCGGCGCTGCTTACCACCACCATGGTGAACATGGAAAAAATAACCAAAGCCATAAAGGAAGCAGTACCCGAGGCAAAAGTGGCTGTGGGTGGCGCTCCGGTAACCGATGATTTCCGAAAAAGAATCGGCGCAGATGCCTATTCGCCCGATCCTCAGGGATTGGTCGAGTACTTAAATTCGCAGGTAGCCTGAATTGGATGTGAGATTTTGAGAAGTGAGAAAAAATGTAATTACTTCTCAAAACCTATGTTCCGAGCTCATTTTTAATCATGCGGTTTTTACTGAAAATCAATAATTTTGGGAATTGCAAATATCCCCGATTGTTATTTCTTTACCCATACTAAAAATCTTTGTACTGAAATCTCAATACTTAATACTAAAAAATGAATGGTCTGAAACTTATTCAAAAAGCGTTTGCCCTCCAACCTGTGGAACGCGTTCCGTGGGTTCCATTTGTAGGTGTTCACGGAGGTTTTCTAATTGGTTTGGATGCCACTACCTATCTGAAATCGGCAGCGGAAATTGTTAAGGGAATCAGCAAGTCAGTTGAGGAATACAATCCCGATGGTATCCCGGTGGTTTTTGACCTTCAGGTTGAGGCCGAAATGCTGGGATGTGAATTGCGCTGGTCGGAAACTGGTCCGCCGGCAGTGGTTTCCCATCCGCTTTCTGAAGGGAAAAAGCTGAATGACCTGAAAATTCCCGGTCCCGGCGATGGAAGAATAGCAACGTGTCTGGAAGCAACCAAATTGCTTCGGGAAAAATATCCTGACCTGGCACTTTACGGGTTAATTACCGGACCGTTTACGCTGGCATTGCACCTGTTGGGCACTGACATTTTTATGAAACTCTATGAGGCGCCGGATGAGGTGAACGAAGTGATGGAGTTTTGCACAGTTGTAGGCCTGAAAATGGCAGAATATTATTTGGATGCCGGTTGCGATGTGATTGCTTTGGTCGATCCCATGACCAGCCAAATCGATCCTGAAACTTTCGAAACGTTTGTTACGCCATTTGTTTCCCGTATTTTTGAGTTTGTCAGAGAAAAGGGAAAACTCAGCTCGTTTTTTGTTTGCGGCCATGCCCAGCAAAACATCGAAGCCATGTGCAACTGCCGTCCCGACAATGTTTCCATCGACGAAAACATTCCGCTCGATTTTGTGAAAGAAATTGCTTTGGAAAAAGGAATCAGCTTTGGCGGCAACCTGAAACTGACGGTAATTTTATTAATGGGCATTCCAGACGATTGCCGCGAACATGCGCTGGAATGCCTCGACTTGGGCGGGAAAACCGGATTTATTCTGGCACCCGGTTGCGACCTTCCCCGCGAAACGCCACCCGAAAACCTGAAAGCAGTTACTGAACTGGTGCATAATCCGTATCTGCAGGATGTGGTTCGAACCCTCGAAAAAAAGGAAAGTTCGCTGGAGGTTTTCAACATGAAAGATTACGGGCAGGCTGATAAGGTGATTGTGGATATAATCACCCTCGATTCCGAATCGTGCGCACCCTGTCAGTACATGGTTGAGGCTGTTAAACGCATTGCGCCTCATTTCGAAGGAGTAGTGGAGTGGCGCGAACATGCCATCAAAAAAATGGAGGCCGTAAGTTTTATGTCGTCGCTGATGGTAAAAAACATTCCCACTATATGCATCGACGGAAAAATAGCTTTCGTTTCCAAAATTCCGCCCGAGCGGGAACTGATAGCGGCAGTTCAAAAACGCATCAACGAAAAGTTGAAACTGAAAATTAAATCGAAACGGAGTGAACTTATTCTGATTGGTGAAGAGGCAGGCCAGTGTAACGAGCTGAAAGACCGGGTGGACCGGGCACTGACCGAGTTGGGCAAAGAAGCGGAGGTAAAAATTTTAACCGGTAGGGAAAAACTGGCAGTTTATGGCGCAACGCAATCGCCGGCAGTGGTTACGGTAAATTATAAACTAAAATCAGAAGGCACAATTCCCTCCACAGATGTGATTAAGGAGTGGCTGAAAGAGTTGTGATTTTTTAGTAATTTGGCCTTCAAAAAAGTAATGGGAAAAATAATCGAAAAAATTGAACAAGGCAAAATCCTGGTTTCCGACGGAGCGTGGGGAACATTTTTACAGCAGAAAGGTTTAAAAACCGGCGAATGCCCTGAAGAATGGAACCTCACACATCCCGGCGAGGTTTTGGACATTGCCATGAGTTACATAGAAGCCGGCGCCGACATGATCGAAACCAACAGCTTTGGCGGTACCCGGTTCAAACTTGAAAAATTCGGACTGGCTGATAAGGTTTTCGAGCTGAACAAAGCCGCTGCCGAAATCAGCCGAAAAGCTGCGGGTGATAAATTTGTGCTGGGCTCGGTGGGGCCAACCGGTAAAATCCTGATGATGGGCGATGTGACCGAAGATGAAATGTATGAAGCTTTTAAAGAGCAAGCGATGGGACTGGAAGCCGGCGGCGCCGATGCCATTATGATTGAAACCATGAGCGACCTCGACGAGGCACGTCTTGCCATCCGGGCCTCCAAAGAAAATACCGGCTGCGAAGTGTTTTGCACCATGACCTTCGAAAAAACCGTAACCGGCGAATTCCGTTCCATGATGGGCGTTTCGCCAACTGAAATGGTGCAAACGTTAATTGATGCCGGGGCAGAACTCCTTGGCGCCAACTGCGGTAACGGAATAGCCGGAATGGTAGGCATTGTGGAAGAAATCCGTAAAGCAAATCCCGACATTCCGATTCTGGTGCACGCCAACGCCGGAATGCCGGTTTATCAGGATGGAGAAACGGTTTTCCCCGAAAAACCCGAAGAAATGGCAGCGCTTGTTTCCAAAATTATTGCTGCCGGCGCCAATGTGATTGGCGGTTGCTGCGGCACCACTCCAGATCATATTTGTAAAGTGAGAAATGTGGTGGATAATAACTGAATGAAAATTCCATTCCATATTATTTCCGGTTTTTTGGGAAGCGGAAAAACTACCTTCCTGAAACGGATTATTGAAGACCATTCAGAAAAATTCAAACTGGGAATAATTCAGAATGAGTTTGCTCCGGCCAGTGTTGATGGTATGGAGCTGAAAAATTCAGGAAAAGATTTTAAACTTCTTGAAATAAATAATGGGTCGGTTTTTTGCGTGTGCCTGCTGGGCGATTTCACCCGTTCGCTTGAAAAATTTATCGACAAGCATCATCCCGATGTTTTGATTATCGAAGCCTCAGGACTTTCGGACACAACCTCGGTGGCCGAAGTGGTTTCTGCAGGATCGCTTTCCGAAAAAATTTACCTGGCAACCAACTGGTGTATTGTGGATGCCCTTAACTTTAAAAAAGCCGGTTTGATGAGGCAGCGGCTGAGTCATCAAATTCGCATGGCTGATAAGGTGCTGATAAACAAAACAGACCTTGTTGAAAATGTAAATGAAATAACTGATGAAATCCGGAAAATGAATCCGTTTGCTGAAATCAACACAACAACTTTTTGTGACGTAGAGTTTAAGCCGGGAACTGCTGCAATTTCTAAATTCTACGCAGAAATGGGTAATCCGCTTACCCGTCCAGAGGTCAATTCCATGGTCATAAAAAGCGGGAAAAAAATTTCAAAAAATGCTTTGGTTCAATTTTTAAATGAATGGGGCCCCAAAGCATACCGGATTAAAGGATATGTTAACTTAACAGACGGCACCACAGTGGCAGTCCAGTGTGTTTTTGAAAAAACAGAATTAAGCTTTGTTAAAAATAATTTTCACCTCACTGAATTGGTTTCGTTATCGGACAAATTTACCCTAAAACAGTGGAATCAGTCATTTAAAGAATTTGCCCAGAAGTGAACATTTGGTTGAATTGTTGATTTTGTCTTCTCAATTTGGTTCAACAAGTGTTAACTGAAATTCTTAGAAACAATTTAAATTAGCTATTTTAGTGGAAACTTTTTGGGGAAAATAGTGGGTTGGGCTACTTTTGTCTCCGAATATTAATGTCAACACGATTAAATAAATAATTTATGAGCAAGTTTTTAACTGCGTCAATTGGCAGAAAGTTTATAATGAGCATTTCAGGGCTCTTTTTGGTTCTGTTTTTAGCTGTGCATCTTACGGTAAATTTATTGCTGATTTTTGATGATAGCGGAGAACTTTTTAACAAGGCTGCCCACTTTATGGTTACCAATCCCATTATCCGGATTGTTGAACCATTGTTAGGTCTTGGTTTTTTGGTTCATATTATTTGGTCATTTTTTCTGGAATACCAAAACTGGAAAGCAAGGCCTGTAAAATACGATAAGAAAAATCCGGGAGTTTCAAGTACCTGGGCTTCAAGGAATATGCTTATTTTGGGCGCTCTGGTTCTGGTATTCTTAATAATTCACATTATTAATTTTTACTGGGTAATTCGTTTTACCGGAAACGTGCCGGAAGTTATTATTAACGGCGAACACATGGAAGACACCTACAGCCTGGTTGCCGGCTTATTCAAAACAAGTGTAATTTATGACATTATTTATGTGTTGTCAGCAATATTACTTGGATTGCATCTTTCGCATGGATTTTGGTCAGCTTTTCATACATTGGGGTTAAGTAATAAACAATGGATGAGTAGATTACAGGTTGTTGGTAAAATCTATGCAGTAATTATAGCCGTTGGGTTTTCAGTCATTCCATTGTATTTCCTCATTAAGTTTTAATTCCGAAAAAGCATTTGGTTATGAGTATATTAGAATCAAAAATACCTGAAGGGCCTTTGGCTGAAAAGTGGACCAGGCACAAGGAGAATATTAAAGTGGTAAGCCCGGCCAACAAACGAAAGCTGGAGGTGATTGTGGTAGGAACCGGACTTGGCGGTGCATCAGCCGCTGCTTCGCTTGCCGAACTAGGCTACAAAGTGAAAGCTTTCTGTTATCAGGACAGTCCGCGCCGTGCACATTCCATTTCGGCGCAGGGGGGAATAAATGCTGCAAAAAATTATCAGAATGACAACGACTCGGTTTTCCGGTTGTTTTACGATACCATAAAAGGGGGCGACTATCGTTCGCGCGAATCCAATGTTTATCGTCTTGCAGAAGTTTCTCCCAATATTATTGACCAGTGTGTTGCTCAAGGTGTTCCTTTTGGTCGTGAATATGGCGGTCTGCTTGCCAACCGTACATTTGGCGGCGCATTGGTAAGCCGTACATTTTATGCACGGGGACAAACCGGTCAGCAATTGCTGATTGGAGCCTATCAGGCTATGAACCGTCAGATTTCGTTGGGCAATGTTGAAATGTACAGCAGGCACGAAATGCTTGATGTGGTTATTATTGACGGGAAAGCCCGCGGTATTGTTGCCCGCGATCTGGTTACCGGAAAAATTAAACGATTTGGCGCACATGCAGTAGTTGTAGCTACCGGTGGTTACTCAAACGTATTTTTTCTTTCTACCAATGCCATGGGAAGCAACGGTTCGGCAGCCTGGCAGTGTTATAAAAAAGGCGCATTTTTTTCCAATCCCTGTTTCGTACAAATTCACCCTACCTGCATTCCTGTGCATGGCGATCAGCAATCGAAACTGACGCTGATGTCCGAATCGCTGCGTAATGACGGTCGTGTGTGGGTTCCGAAGAAAAAAGAAGATGCTGAAAAAATCAGAAAAGGAGAAATCGGCCCGAACGACATTCCTGAAGAAGATCGTGATTTTTATCTGGAGCGCCGTTATCCTTCATACGGTAACCTTGTACCGCGGGATGTAGCTTCACGTGCTGCCAAGGAAAGATGCGATGAGGGGTATGGAGTTAATCCCGAAGGAAAGGCAGTTTATCTCGATTTTAAATACTCCATTGAAAGACTTGGTAAAAGCGTGATTAAGGCCCGTTACGGAAATCTGTTCCAGATGTACGAAAAAATAACCGATGTTGACCCTTATAAAGAGCCGATGATGATTTACCCGGCTATTCATTATACCATGGGGGGAACCTGGGTCGATTACAATCTAATGACCACTGTTCCGGGTTTATACTCCATCGGCGAAGCCAACTTCTCAGACCACGGAGCAAACCGGTTGGGTGCTTCGGCGCTCATGCAGGGACTGGCCGACGGTTATTTTGTGTTACCCTACACCATTGGCGATTATCTGGCTGATGAAATTCTGACTCCGAAAATAGACACCAATACGCCAGAGTTTGAGCAGGTAGAAAAGGAAGTAACCACCAGAATTGAAAAACTTTTCAATATAAAGGGCGCCAAACCGGTTGATTATTTCCACAAAAAACTGGGCCACGTAATGTGGGATTATGTGGGCATGTCCCGCAATGAGGAAGGATTGAAAAAAGCCGTTCAGATGATTCGTGAAATCCGTGAAGAATTCTGGAAGGATGTAAAAATTCCGGGCGAACTGGACAACCTGAACCCGGAACTGGAAAAAGCAGGTCGGGTAGCAGATTTCCTCGATATTGGCGAATTAATGGCTCTCGATGCCCTCGACCGGAATGAATCGTGTGGCGGGCACTTCCGCGAAGAATCGGTTACCGAAGAAGGTGAAGCAAAACGCGACGATGAAAAATTCACTTACGTTTCCTGCTGGGAATACAAGGGTGAAAAAAAGGAACCGGTGCTTCACAAAGAAGATTTGGTGTTTGAGAATGTGAAATTGACACAGCGCTCGTATAAATAATAAGTAGTGTGTAATTAGTAAAAAGTATTGAGTATTCAGATTTGAGATGAGAGATTTATAATTTAAAGGAATTAAAATGCATAGGTTTAAAGAATTGAAAGTCTGGCAAAAAGGAAGAGAACTTGTTAAAGAAATTTATCAGGCGACTCATAAATTTCCAAAAGAAGAGCTATTTGGAATTACGTCCCAAATGAGACGAAGTGCCATTTCTATTCCAACAAACATAGCTGAGGGTTGTAGAAGAAATACAGGAAATGATTTAAATCGGTTTCTGGATATTGCCAATGGCAGTTCTTTTGAATTGGAAACATTGGTTATTCTTTGTTTCGATTTAGAATTCCTTTCACAAAAGGAATTTGAATACTTTGACGCAAAGTTGAATGAAATTCAGAGAATGATTTATGGTTTCAAACAATCTATTCAATCTAATTCTTAATACGTTGTACTCAATGCTCTGTACTCATATTTAATCTTTTCAATTATGGCTGATATAATTCTTAAAAATCTCAATATAAAAGTTTGGCGGCAGAATAATGCAGCCGACAAGGGACGATTTGAAACCTACATCATCGAAAATATTTCAACCGGGTCGTCTTTTCTCGAAATGCTTGATATTCTGAATAACAAGTTGATTATTGAAGGAAAAGACCCCATTGCGTTCGACCACGATTGCCGTGAAGGAATTTGCGGAACCTGCAGCCTTTATATTAATGGTCGTGCGCATGGGCCGGATACTGAAATAACAACCTGCCAGTTGCACATGCGTAAGTTTAAAGATGGCGAAACCATCACCATCGAACCATGGCGGGCAAAAGCTTTTCCGGTGATAAAAGATTTGGTGGTTGACCGCACCGCATTCGAAAAAATTCTGTATGCCGGCGGATTTATTTCGGTAAATACCGGCGGGGTTCCGGATGCCAATGCTATACCAATTTCTTATGAAGATGCTGAGGAGTCAATGGATGCAGCTTCATGCATTGGATGTGGCGCGTGTGTTGCAGCCTGTAGAAACTCTTCGGCTATGTTGTTTGTGGCGGCAAAAGTGTCGCATCTGGCCAAGCTCCCGCAGGGAAGGGTGGAAGCCAAAAAACGTGCCCGGAACATGGTGGCCAAAATGGATGAACTGGGATTTGGTGGCTGCACCAACACCGGTGCCTGCGAAGTGGAATGTCCCAAAAGCATTTCCATTACCAACATTGCCCGCCTCAACCGCGAATATCTGTTGGCCCGGTTTTCAGAATAAATTGAAATTCATTAATATTTGAAAAGCCTTCTCATTTAGGGAAGGCTTTTGTTTTGAAACCTATTCATCTGATGACTCAAAGTCATCTGATGAATGAATGCCCATTAATTACTATTGCTGGTTAGCAATTCAAAAATGATTCCCACTTCAGGCATGTCCACATAGGAATAACTTCCGCCGGTGAAATCGCCGTTTTGTACCAGTTTACCACCACGTTTTTCAAGATAAACAATGTTTTTCTCCATTCCTTCCACATGGAATGCAATATGGTGAAACCCTTCGCCGTGTTTTTTCAGATGTTCGTACCACGTACTTTTTTTGCCTATAGGCTCAATCAATTCGATGGTAATGTTTTCGAGCCTGAAAAAAGCAAGTTTTGCCTGTGCTTCGGTTGGGTTCCCCTTAAAACGGGTATTGGCTTTTTCAAACCCGTCTGTAATAATAGGTTGAGGTATTTCACTGAACCCCAAAATAGCTGCCCATTTTTCCGAAGCTTTTTCAATGTCTTTCACTACCAGACCGATTTGGGTAACATTTCCTTTACCGAATTTCTCCTGGACCTGGGACTGAGCAGATGCTGATAGCATCATAATTGCAAAAAAGAGGATAAGCAGAGTTTTCATAGGTATTGTTTTTAGATATTTAAAAAGTTGTTTATTAAACTGGTATTACGGTTATTAATTTTTGCAGTACTTCATCCATTTTCATCGGATGACTTGGAGTCATCCGATGAATGGAAGGATGTGGAAACTTATTTTACTTCCGAACCATTTTTCACCAACTGGTCCGGCGATACGATAGAAAGTGTTCCGTCGGCATTTTCGGCACACAAAATCATGCCCTGCGATTCAATTCCCCGCAGTTTTTTGGGCTCGAGGTTCACTAAAATGGAAACCTGTTTGCCGATTAAATCTTCGGGTTCGTAATATTCGGCAATGCCCGAAACCACGGTGCGTTTGTCAAATCCGGTATCGATTTTCAGTTTCAGCAGCTTTTTGGTTTTGGCTACTTTTTCGGCTTCCAGCACAGTTCCCACGCGGATATCCATTTTCCCGAAATCGTCAAACTCAATGCTTTCTTTGGCCGGTTTGGCTTTGGCTTCCGCCAGTTCGTTCGCTTTTTTGGTATCCAGCAATTTTTGCAACTGGGCTTCAATCACGCTGTCTTCAATCTTTTCGAAAAGCAGTTCCGGAGTGTTAACCTGGTGGCCGGCAGCCAGCAATTCGGTATTTCCAAACTGGCTCCAGTCCTGTTTGCCGTAATTCAGAAATCCGCGCAGTTTTTCCATACTGAACGGCAGAAAAGGCTCCAGACAAACTGTGAGGTTGGCTGTAATCTGCAGGCACACGTTTAAAATGGTTTCCACCCGTTTTGGGTCGGATTTCCATATTTTCCAGGGCTCCACGTCGGCCAGGTATTTATTGCCCAGCCGCGCCAGGTCCATGGCATTTTTCAGTGCTTCGCGAAACCGGAAACTGTCGAGACTTTTTTCTACTTCGCTTTTTAGGGTTGAAATGGCAGCCAGCGTTTCCCGGTCGTAATCCGAAAGTTCGCCACGGGCCGGCACTTTGCCATCGAAATATTTTTGGGTAAGCACCAGTGCCCGGTTCACAAAGTTGCCGAGAATGGCCACCAGTTCGTTGTTGTTCCGCGCCTGAAAATCTTTCCAGGTAAAATCGTTGTCTTTGGTTTCGGGAGCGTTTGCGGTTAGAACATACTTCAGCACATCTTCCTTATCCGGAAACTCCTCCAGGTATTCGTGCAACCACACCGCCCAGTTGCGCGATGTGGAAATTTTATCGTTTTCAAGGTTCAGAAATTCGTTGGCCGGTACGTTGTCGGGCACATTAAAAGTACCTTCTGCTTTCAACATGCAGGGGAAAATGATGCAGTGAAAAACGATGTTGTCTTTGCCGATGAAATGCAACAAACGTGTTTCCGGATCTTTCCAGTATTTTTCCCATTCGGGGGTAAGTTCGCGAGTAGCGGAAATGTAACCTATAGGTGCATCAAACCAAACGTACAGCACCTTTCCTTCGGCGCCTTCCACCGGAACCGGCACACCCCAATCGAGGTCGCGGGTTAAGGCACGGGGTTGCAGCCCGCTGTCAATCCACGATTTACACTGACCGTAAACATTGGGTTTCCATTCTTTGTGCCCTTCAAGAATCCATTCGCGCAGCCACGGTTCGTACTGGTCGAGCGGCAGGTACCAGTGTTTGGTTTCTTTCAGCACCGGTTGGTTCCCGCTTATCATTGATGTGGGATTAATCAGCTCGGTGGGGCTCAGTGATGTTCCACAGCTTTCGCACTGGTCGCCGTAAGCTTTTTCAAACCCGCACTTGGGGCAGGTGCCAATAATGTACCGGTCGGCCAGAAACTGCTGGTTTTCTTCGTCGTAGTATTGCTCCGAAGTTTTTTCGATGAACTGCCCCTGGTCGTACATTTTTTTGAAAAACTCAGAAGCCGTTTTGTGGTGGATTTCAGCGCTGGTACGTGAATAGACATCGAATGAAATCCCGAAATCCTGAAACGATTTTTTTATGATTTTATGGAACTTGTCCACCACATCTTGTGGTGTAACGCCTTCGTTCTTAGCTTTTAAAGTAATGGGGACGCCGTGCTCGTCGGAACCGCCAATAAGCAAAACATCTTCGTTTTTCAGGCGCAGGTAACGCGCATAAATATCGGCCGGTACATACACCCCGGCCAGGTGGCCAATGTGAATCGGGCCGTTTGCGTACGGCAGTGCCGTGGTTATTAAAGTCCGTTTAAATTCCCCCATGTTGAATATCTTTTTGCTGAAAAATATGGTTCTTTTTTATTAAGGGCACAAAGATAGTGGAATTGAGGGAAAACGGATTTTACAAACGCATTTTTTAGTTCTTCGGGATTGGGACGCGCGGTCCCATTAGCTATCGGGACCGCGCGTCCCGGATTTCCTCCACTTTTGTATCTTTGCCGGCATGAACAATTTTTCCCACATCATATTCGACCTCGACGGAACGTTAACCGACAATACCCGGGGTATTGCAAGTGCTGTAAAATACACGCTTGACAAAATGCAGATAAACGGGTTTGACGGAACGTTGCCCGAAGGTTTTATCGGTCCGCCACTGCAGCAGGGGTTTAAAAACCTTTACGGGTTGACTGAGCGCAACACCCAACTGGCGGTGGAGTATTTCCGCGAGTATTACTCCCTTCACGGTTTGTTTGAAAACGATCCCTATCCGGGGGTTTCTGAAATGCTGGAGGAACTGCATTTTGCCGGTAAGCAGCTTTTTATTGCCACCTCCAAACTGGAGAAGTTCGCAGCACAGATTAGCGAATATTTCGGTTTCGATAAATACATTGTGCAGTTAAAAGGGGCCGATTATAAAGGTGACCATGCGACAAAAACCACCATTATTTCGCAATTACTGGAATCGCGGCAACTGGCACCGTCCAAAAAGATTGCAATGGTGGGCGACACGGTTTACGATATGGAAGGCGGAAAGGAAAACGGCCTTACAACTGTTGCTGTTTCGTACGGTTTTGGAAAACGGGAGGAATTGCAAAAAACCGGTCCCGATTTTTGGGCAGATGATGTGGAGGAGCTTTTTCAAATTCTTCAGTAAATTTTAATTTGTATGAACAGATATTTTTTGATTTCAATCATTTTGATTCTTGTTTTTACAGCATGTCAAAAAGAGTCCGCAGAACTTGATTCGCTGAAAAAATGGCTGACAGAATCTTCCGACTCCTCTGAGGAGTTGTTGAATCAGCCTTTTGCACAGAAAAAACTTTCGAAACAGGAGGCAGAGGCTGCAATGCAATTGTTACATCCCTTTTTTCAAAACAAATTAAAGGATGAATTTTCCGGGCAATGGAACGACAGCACGCTTGTTTTTGGCAAATATGAACTTCAATTCAGATACAAAAAGTTTGGGCAGAAACCGGCCGATGGCTGGAGCCTGTATATTTCCATACACGGCGGAGGTAACACAAGGCCAGAGATGAATGATCGTCAGTGGCAAAACCAGATTGGCTTGTACGAACCGGAAGAGGGCATTTACATGGCTCCGCGGGCTCCCACCGATTCGTGGAACATGTGGCACCAGTCGCATGTGGACGAACTTTTCGATTTGTTTATTCAACTGGCCGGTGTTTTTGAAGGTATCAACACCAACCGGGTTTATCTGACCGGCTATTCTGCAGGTGGTGACGGCGTTTACCAGCTTGCACCACGCATGGCCGACCGGTTTGCTGCCGCTGCTATGATGGCCGGGCATCCCAACGATGCCTCGCCGCTGGGACTGCGGAATCTGCCTTTTGCCCTGCACATGGGCGCCGAAGATGCGGCTTACAACCGAAATCTGGTGGCCGAAGAATGGGGCGAGAAACTGGACGAACTTCGGCAAAACGATCCGGAAGGGTATATTCATGATGTGCAGATTCACGAAGGGCTGGGTCATTGGATGGAGCGAAAAGACACCGTGGCCATTGAATGGATGGCACAGTTCACCCGAAATCCCTGGCCCGAAAAAGTGGTATGGAAGCAAAGCAGCGTCACGCACAACCGTTTTTACTGGCTGGGTGTTTCGGATGATGAAGTGCAAAAAGATTCTGAACTGGTTGTTTCGCGACACGGGCAAACCATTCGGATAGAAAAAGCAGAAAAGGTGAATAATCTGCGCTTTTTTCTGAACGATGAAATGATGGATCTGGACAAAAAAATTACGGTAGAATTCAACGGAAGAGTGCTTTACAACGAGGTTCCAAAACGAACAATTTCTGTCGTTTGGGAATCATTAAACAAACGAAATGATCCGCAGCAGGTTTTTTCTGCCCAAATTGAGGTATCTTTGATTTGAAAAAATCAGACTATGATTGTTCCACCTGCATTAAAACCCGGCGACAAAATTCGCATTGTTTCCCCGGCAGGGAAAGTAAAGGAGAAATATGTGCTTCCGGCGGTGGACTGGCTGCTTGACCAGGGCTACCGGGTGGAACTGGGGCAGCATGTTTTTGCCGGCCATTTTCAGTTTGCTGGCACCGATCAGCAACGTTTGGAAGACCTGCAAACAGCCCTCGACGATCCGGAAGCTTCGGCTATTCTTTGTTCCCGCGGAGGTTACGGTACGGTGCGCATCATCAGCAAACTCAACTACGACGGCCTGTTCAGACACCCGAAATGGATTGCAGGTTTCAGCGACATTACCATTTTACATTCGTGCCTCAACCGCAACCGGCTGGCTACCATTCACGGCGCCATGCCCCGCTATTTTTTCGATAAGGAAGGACAGCCCAGTGAAAGTCTGCAATCGCTGATGCGGTTGCTGACCGGAGGTGGAGCGCTCTATACGATTCCGGCTGCCGAAGGCGATCGGCATGGAAAAGCAACCGGCGAACTGGTGGGCGGAAATCTTTCCATCATTTCGAGCATGCAGGGAACACGCTGCGAACTGGACACCAGCGGGAAAATTCTTTTTCTGGAAGACATCGACGAATTTTTATACCATTCCGACCGCATGATGTTGCAACTAAAGCTGAGCGGTAAGCTGGATAACCTGGCCGGGCTGGTGCTGGGAAATTTTACCGACATGAAGGACAACGAGTCGCCTTTTGGAAAAACTATACATCAAATTGTTGCCGAAGCAGTTGAAGAATATAACTTTCCGGTGTGTTACGATTTCCCGGCAGGGCACAACGAAAAAAACCTGGCACTGGCTTACGGGCAACACTGGGAACTCGATGTAACCGAAACGGAATCAACCCTTAAACTCCTTCCGCCACACTTTGAACTCTGAACTTTAAACTTTAAACTGAAATTTGGCTTCAACAAAAGAAATAGGAGAAATTGCCGAAGGACTTGCACAGCAGTACATTTCAAAGCTGGGCTACAAAATCAAAGACACCAACTGGCACTATGGTCATCTCGAACTCGACATTGTGGCGCAGGATGGCGATCAACTGGTAATCGTCGAAGTGAAATCGCGCAACGGAATCCGCTATGAGCACCCCTCGGAAGCGGTTACAAATACCAAAATCAAACGGATTGTGGAAGCTGCCGAAGCATATATTTTCGAAAAAGACCTGCACATGGAAACCCGGTTCGATGTTATTACCGTTATTTTCTTCAAGCAAAGCCATGAACTCGAGCATTTTAAAGATGCATTTTATCCAACCATGTAAAAAAGTTTGTTTTCCCTTTGAAAAGATTATTTTTAGCCCTTCAATTACAAACTGAAGCTGTAAGCGTTAGATGAAAAAAGGAGCGATTTCTAATTTTTTGCGTAAACTGGGGCTGTTGCAATCGGCTGACTATTTTCGGTTTTGGCTGGAGAAGATCAGAAACCGGAAAAAGAACCGGGATTTTTTGAACGGAAACCCCGGAGTAAAACTGCCACCCGATTACCTTATCTATGAATCGTTTCAACTGGATTACCAAAAATATTTTACCGACAGCGAAGAGACGGCCCGTTGGCTTGCCGGTCTACTTAAAAAACATATTGAACTTGACGGAGTAAAAATTCTTGATTGGGGCTGCGGCCCGGGAAGGGTCATCCGGCATCTTTCCAAGTTTACCGGCCCTGAATGTGAATTTTACGGAACCGATTACAATGCCGAATCCATTGCCTGGTGTTCCGAAAATCTGCCCGGAATTCTGTTTAACCGAAATTCACTGGAAGCCGGGTTGCCCTATGAAAACAACTTTTTCGACGTTATTTACGGGATTTCTGTTTTTACCCATTTGAGTAAAAAAATGCACTTTGCATGGTTTTCGGAATTACTGAGGGTGCTGAAACCAGGCGGTATCATGCTTTTTACGGCGCAGGGAGAAAATTTCAGGGCAAAGTTAACAACGAATGAATTAACTGTATTTGATGAAGGGAAGCTGGTTATTCGGGGACAAACAAAAGAAGGCCACCGCACCTATTCTGCCTTTCATCCCAAAAAGTTTATGGAAGAACTTTTTGCACCGGCCGAAATTCTGGAACACATCGAACGGCAACCGGAAAACGGCGGCTGGTTGCCCCAGGATGTCTGGATGTTGAGAAAAAAAAGAGAAGAATGAATATTGAAGAACTCAGAGAATATTGCCTGGCTAAAAAAGGAGTGACCGAAAGTTTTCCTTTTGACGAAACCACACTGGTTTTTAAGGTGGCCGGAAAAATGTTTTGTCTCACCGATTTGGTGGATGATTTTGCAGTGGCTCTGAAAAACGATCCGGAAAAAAATATGGAACTGCGCGAACGGTTTCCGGCAGTGAAGCCCGGTTATCACATGAACAAACAACACTGGAACACCGTTTCGATAGATGGTTCCATTTCCGATAAGATGCTGAAACAATTAATTGATGAATCGTACCGGATTATTGTGAATAAATTGCCCAAAAAGTTTAGAGAAGAACTTCAGAATGAATAAAATACACGTGTTATGAGATTATTTTCACTTTTAATTTCCTTTTTCGTTTTATTTACATTGCCGGTTTTGGCCAACGACGGCGCGGGAGGGTTCACGCTTCGGAAGGTAGTTGATCATTCGCCGGTAATCAGTCAGGGAAGTACCGGCACCTGCTGGAGTTTTACAGCCACCAGTTTTCTGGAATCGGAAATTATGCGGAAAGGATTTCCCGAAACCGATCTTTCGGAAATGTTTTTTGTGTATCACACATACATGAACAAGGCAAAGCGGTACCTGCTTTTTCACGGGAACAACAACTTTGGGCAGGGTGGTCAGGCACACGATGTAATGGATGTGCTGCGCGAATATGGCATGGTTACCGACGAAGCTTTCCCCGGAAAAAAGGTGGATGACCGGCACCAGCACCGGAGTTTGGCAAAGGAAATCCGGGAAAAAGTAAATGAAATGAACAGCAGCCGAAAGGATTTCAGCGTTCAGGAAATTAAAAGCCTTCATTCTGTTTTGGAAAATCATTTGGGCGGGTTGCCTAAAAAAGTAAAAACAGGAAAAGGACGGTTTACTCCGGTTGAATTTCGCGATAAATTTGAAATTGATCCTGATGATTTTGTGGAACTGACCTCGTATAGCCACCATCCGTTTTATCGGCCGTTTGTGCTGGAAGTTCCCGACAACTGGTCGCATGCGTTGTATTTCAACCTGCCCATAGACGAACTGGTTGAGGTGATGGGTTATGCGCTCGAAAACGATTTTACCGTTTGCTGGGATGGCGACACCAGTGAAAAAACATTCAGCCACAAAAAGGGCATTGCCGATCTCCCTGAAAAGGAAAAGGGAAAAGTAACTCAGGAGCTGCGGCAGAAAACGTTTTACGACCGCACCACAACAGACGACCATTTAATGCATGTTGTGGGCCTTTCGGAAGATAAAAACGGACAAACCGGGTTTTACACCAAAAACTCGTGGGGTGCCGACAGCAACGACTTTGGCGGATATTTAAATCTGACTGAAGATTATGTGCGGCTGAAAACCGTTGCCATTATGGTTCATAAAGATGCCATTCCGGAAAAAATCAAACAAAAACTGAATTTGTGATGCGCGAATTTATCCTCGACTCAGAATACATTGAACTGGTGAAGCTGCTCAAATTACTTGGTATTGCAGAAACCGGAGGCCACGCCAAAATGATGGTTGAAGCCGGAGAGGTTTCGTTGAACGGAAAACCGGAATTCAGGAAACGCGCTAAATTAAGGCCGGGCGACATTGTGGTGGTTATGAAGGAGGAAATTCGAATAATTCCGGCACCCGATAGCGGACATGAATCGACTTTCGGTGAATGAACCTCAAAAGAAAGAAAACGACATAGCTTTACTTCAGGGCAGATAAAGCCATTTTAAAACGTATTTTTTCTTTTTGAATCAAAAAAGATCTGTTATGTTGCTTGGAAAAGTTGAAAATCCCGAAACGATAGATTTCAGACTTCCGCCGGATGAAACAGGAATACCTGAGATTTTCGAGAGTTCACAAAAGCAAACGGAATTTAAAGTGTGCGTGGGATGCGCCAAATGGAACCGTAACGACCTGAAAGGATTTTATCCGCGAGGCACAAAAGACGAGTTGACTTACTATGCCTCACAGTTTAACAGCATCGAGCTGAATGCTACTTTCTACAAGATTCCAGGTGTGCAGCAGGTGAAAACGTGGTGCGACAAAACACCCGGCGACTTTAAGTTTTTTCCGAAAATAACCAACACGATAAGCCATTTTAAACGGTTGAACAGCGTGGTGCCGCTGGTGGAGGAGTTTTGCACAGATATCAGCAACTTTGAAACGAAGCTGGGTATGGTTTTTCTGCAAATGCCCGATAACTTCACATCCAAAAATTTCGACAGGCTAAAACATTTTGTCGAAACATTTCCGGCCAGCATTCCGCTGGCGGTGGAATTGCGAAATACCCACTGGTTTAACGATCCGCAAACCAGTAGTGAATTGTATAATCTCCTGGAAGAAAAAAGGGTTGCTAACATTATTGTGGATACTGCCGGCCGTCGCGATTTGCTCCACATGCGGCTTACCACACCCACAGCTTTTGTGCGCTGGGTAGGCGCCAACCACCCTTCGGATTACACCAGGCTGGACGAGTGGGTGGAACGGCTGGCCGGATGGATTGAAACCGGTCTCGAAAATCTATACTTTTTTATACATCAGAATATTGAAAAGGAATCGCCGTTGCTGGCTGCCCACTTCATCAAAAAGCTAAATGAGCGGTGCGGGCTGAATGTAAGAGGCCCGGGAAAGCGTACCGGTTTTGAATAGTCGATTGATCAACGTTTAGATATTGACAATTTTACACTTAATGCTGTTTGATTGGTACATACTTTTCATTATTAATGCAAATTATTATTCATTGCTAATGCAAACCTTTTATTAGTTGAATATTCAGTATTCAATGTCGTTTAGTTAACGCTGTCAAGTCTATAGACGTTGACAGGTTATGCACCGCAGACTTGTCAGCGTGCGAAGTTCCTGACAACGTCAAACAAATTTGAAATACAATATTTACTAAACTAAACGACATTGATTCAGTATTGGTTATTCAGTATTTTACATTTTCACTTTTACCGTTTAATAAACCAATCCCACCGTTTAATAAATGGTTCTTTTTTATTTCGTTTTTAAACCTTAATTTCAACAAATAAAATAAAAACAAAAACCATGAAAAAGCTAATGTTTCTTTCTTTTCTGTCGTTTTTGACTATTGCAGCGAATGCCCAAAAAATCATTGAAAATCCGGATTTCGGGATTGGTACTGATGCTGTTTTTATCACCAAAATAGTGTTAACCGATACCGAAACTGCCCTCACATTCAAACTAAACCTGGAACCGGGCAGAACTTTTGGAATTGCTAACAAAAGTTATATTCAGGTTGTTGGCCAGCCGGATTCGTTGTTTCTAATCCGGAAAGACGCACCCGAGTCCGTGAATGGCTGGATTACCGTGCCCGAAGGTGATTTGTCGTACACGCTTTATTTCCCTCCCATCGACCCCAAAACGGAGAAAATTGATTTTGGCGAAGTTTCTGCACAACCCTGGATGATTTACGATATTGTTATCAATAAACCGCCCTATTCCTCGGTACTTCACGAAGAACTTTCAGGCAACTGGTTTTCAGCCGAAACCGGGAAATGGGAGTACAGTTTTTTTGAAGAAAAGGCCATCACAGATGAACAGTTATGGGAGTATGCTTCGGTTAAAAAGCAGGAACAACTCTGGAAAATCACGCTGAAAGCAAACGAAAAGGAAAAAATCCTCTTTGCAAAAACAACCCAAAATGGCTGTCAGGTGGGTGAAAATCCTGAAGCATTAACAGCTTATTCTGCTGAGTTTACAGGAATAAAAATTCAGAATACTGAAGATTTTTCAACTCCGGTCATCAATCCCGGCGAGGTAACTTACATTGGCTACTTCAGGAATTTTACAAACCGTTTGGGAACAAACACAGGCATAATTAGTGTAATGAACGCGATTTCCCGCGAAACAGAGAAACATGTCATCCCCATCCGCGATGATGGATTTTTTTCCGTTACTTTTCCGCTCCACCTTCCACAAATCGTTCAGGTGGGTTTGCCCAAACTTACTATCCATCTTTTTTTAGAGCCTGGCAAAAACCTGTTTCATCTTGCAAATTCAGGAATTCCAAAGCAACGCTCTCTTTTTATGGGCGAAAGTGCTGTGTTGAATTACGACTGGGAAAAACTTCCTTCAATGGAAACATTTTCCCCGGCGTTTTATGAAGCCGTTGCAAAAATGAGTTTCAGCGAATATGCTGGTTTTATTCAATCCAAAAAAGAAAAAGCAGACGCTGAACTTGCTGCAATCCAAAATCTTTCTGAAAAAGCCCGGGTTGTTGGCGAAATGAATCTCAAATTTCAGTTTGCCGATGCACTATTGCGTTTTAACCAGAACAGAAGAATGGGCAATTATTATATGAACCGGAATTTAAAGCAGGAAGAACAGATTGCGTTTGCAGAAGAAAAAGTGAATACTGGCGAGCTTAAAGAATGGATTAAAAACACATCTGTTAATCATGAAACAGCTTTGTTATGCAACAGGTATGGTCAATTGCTGAATGCAATCAGGTTAACCGATTTTGAGCTTGGAAATTTAGCGTATTATCATAAAATGATGGAAGTAAAAGATAATCTGGTAAAAAACGGCCTGACTCTTTCTTCTGAGGAAACCGAAATGTTCGAATTTATCCGGCTGAATTTTGTGGAAAATTCCAATGATAACGAAGCACGAAATTTTGCCCGAATGTACATGGCTCCCTGGAACGAATTCAGGAAAAAACACAACGAAACCATCCAGGAATACATGAATGACTATTACGCTGCAAATCAGGCTAAAAATGTGAATGAAATTTTTGGCATCAGCAGCGGTTTGGTCATGGAATATCCGCTGGCACAAAATTATCTGGCAGCGTTAAAAAATGCTGAAAGGCCGGATGTAAATGAATTCAATGCCATAAAACGAAAGGTTAGTAATCCTGGATTAAAGGAATACGTGATTTCGGAGTATTATAAAAAGAAGGCGGAAACCGAGGTGCTCAGTGCGGGCGGCGAAACCATGCTAAAAACCGAAGGCGATAAAATTTTTCACAACATCATTAAAAACTTCAAAGGGAAGGTAGTTTATGTCGATTTTTGGGCAACCTGGTGCGGGCCGTGCAAAGCCGGGATTGAACAAATAAAACCATTAAAGGAAGAACTGAAAAATGAAAATATTGTATTTGTTTATATCACCAACCCAACCTCGCCGGAAAAGGATTATGCCAAAGCGAAACCCGGCATCATGGGCGAACATTATAAACTAACTTCAGATGAATGGAACCATTTGGCTGCCAAATTTAATATTTACGGTATTCCGCATTATGCGCTGGTTGATAAAAACGGGCGTGTTGCAAACGCGCATCTGCCTCATTTTAATAATGATGAACTGAAAAAGGTTTTAATGGAACAGGTCAGTAAATGAGAACAGTTTCACGCAAAAGACGCGAAGTAGATGCGAAGAACCTTGGCGTCTTTTGCGTGGAATAATCGATACTCAATACTTTTTACCGTTTAATAAATCAATTCCACCGTTTAGTAACCGGTTCTTTTTTATTCTGAATTTTAACTACAACTTTGGGAAAAACAAAATCAACACCAATGAAAACGATTTCGGGATTTTTTATACTACTTTTTACTTTTTCTGTTTTGAGTTCCTTTTCGCAGGAGCAGGTTATCAGACTGAAACTGGAAGAAGGTTTTGAATACATTTATGAGTTTACAGAAACAAAATATGTTTTGCCTGAAAATCAAAAGCGTTTCGACGAATATATTTTAACGAAAAGTCTGAGAATAAGATGCGTGACCCTGCAACCCGAAAACAAAGATTACCTGTTGGTTTCGGTGATTGAAAACAAGGGCGAAAGTCCGGGATTAAATCCTCCCCGGTTTAAAGATTACCGTTTCCCTGAATTTAGAAACGCCTTTTACGAAAACCGGAACGATAGTTTTTTCGAGGAATTGATGTCTTGGATAGATTTTTATCAGTATGAATTCGAAAGTGAAACCTCGAATATAAAACTGCACAATCGGGCAGAGGTTTTGGAGGAAATACGCAACCTGCTCCGGAGAAAAGGATTTGATGAAAAAGCAGTTGAACGGCACACTTCCGATTTTAACACCGAAGGAATTCCCCAAATTACAAATCACCTGCAATCAATATTAATAGTTTCAGAACCGGAATTCGAAGTTGAGGGAATTGAACCTTCTGCATTCAAAGAAAACAAAATGGTTACAGATTCACTCTTCACTTATCATCTGACAAAACAAAAAATTGAACCCGGGTTGCACAGTCGGCATTTTTCATATCAAGCAGAAAAAATGTATTTGATTGAAAACACGACAACTCAAATCGATTCAACCAAATACGGATTGTGGGCGTATGGCGAACCACACCGACTTATTTACACCGAGAATAAAATCCGTCTGCAATCAATTAAAAACATTCCCGAAAACCGGATTATCATTTCCGGGAAAGTTGAAAATACCAAACAGAAAAAGGTAATTGTTGGTTATTTGCGCGAACCGTTCGGGAAAGAAATTTACCAGGAAACTGTTCTTCTGGATGAAAACAATGCGTTTCGACTTGAAACTGAACTGAAACAAGCCCAACTGATTTATGTTCAATTTGGGCAGTCAAACCGGGTGGAAGATATTCCTTTACTGGCATTTTTTGCGGAGCCGGGAAATGAGATTCATTTTGAAGCCAAAGGAGAAATATTTCCGTGGGATGTGAAATTCTCGGGAGATAATTACCAGGCTTCCCAGCTGATTTACAACTTTTGGAAAGAGTTTGGTTTGTTTTATCAAAATTTTAATATCAACTTTCTCCAACTGGATAGCAGGAAAATAAAATATTCCGGATTACAAAATGCGCTGAAGAATAGCGAATTATTTTTTGAAAAGTATAAAAGTCAGTTACCGGCTCCGGTTTATGATTTTGTTACAACTGAGTTAAGGGCTTTTCTTTTAATAGGTGCCATTCACTATTTAACTATGCAGCAAAGATTGAATTTACCATTGGGTCGGCCCTATTTTCCGGAATATGAGGAGGTGGATTTTGAAGATCTGGGAAACCGGGTAAATAATTTTTACCTGCACCGCAATTACAACGATTACGGTATTCATTCCCGGCAACTGGCGGCTGATTTTTTGAGTTATCAAATTTCGAAAATGAACCGAATTGGCTATTTCCGAACTTCCAACCGGTTAAATGCTCCGGTTCAGTCAGGGTGGCGCTATTTCGGTGATTTGCCCCAAAGATTGGAACTTACTAAAACCGTTTTGACCGGCCACGCGCTTTACAGCCAACTTGCCGAAACTCTTTTGTATGAGAAGATGAATACAATCGATTATTCCTCGAAAGATCAACGTATTATCCAGGATGAAATAACCAGCTATTTCGATTTGATGCTGCGCCTGGTGAATAACCGTGAATTTGCCGGCGCCATTGAAAAGTTGATGGAAAACCACCTGAAATGGCAAAATGAAAATTACGTACCCGAAACGCAGTTTTTAAATCCGAAAGCAGAATCGGTTTATTTTTCGGACTTTTTCGGCGAAAAACCCACCGTTTTTTACATCACAGACATTTGGGAACGGGAACGCTATTTTTGGGATGATCTGGCCAAAGAAAATTCAGAAATCAACTTTGTGCTGGTTATGGAAGGCAGCAATTTTGAGGACTGGCAAAATTATGTTGAGCGGGCAAATCCGGTGGCTCACCAGCTTTTCCTGTTGAATCACAACCAAAGCTTGCGCGACATTTTCAAAAAAGACCGCTATCATTTTATCGCTTACGATAAAGCCGGAAAGCGGGTAGGTTTTGGCGAAAATCCCATAGATGCCATGAACCTGGCCAAACACAGCCTGATGGCTAAAAAAAAAGAACTCAATAGGTCCCAATTGATAATGATAATAGCAGCACTTGGAGTTGTCCTCGTTGCATTTTTAATAGGTGTATTAATTTGGAAATGGCGGGTTCGGAAGCGACTCCGACAGGAAGAGCAGCAGCGGCGTTTGCGCGAGCTGGAGCTCACAGCTATCCGGTCGCAGATGAACCCCCATTTTTTGTTTAACTGCCTCAACTCGGTGCAAAACCTGGTGCAGCAAAACAAGGGCCGCGAGGCCCATTTGTATCTGGCTGATTTTGCCGGGCTTATTCGCAAAGTGCTGCAAAACTCAGAAAAAGAAGAAGTTTCGCTGGCCGAAGAGCTGGAGATGGTGCAACAGTACCTCAACCTCGAAAAACTGCGGTTCGATTTCGATTTTCAGATAACAACAGGCGAAGGGATCGACCCCCACAACACACCGGTACCTTCCATGCTGTTGCAGCCCTTTGCCGAAAATGCGGTGATTCACGGCTTGCAGCATAAAGAGGGAGAAAGGAAGTTGAAAATAGGAGTGTTGAAAGAAAATGAACAGACGGAGCAAACGCGCTTAGCGGTTCCAAACCGCTTAGCGCATAAAGCATCCAAAGACGGCGTTTTAATCATTATTGAAGACAACGGCATTGGCCGGGCGGCAGCACAAAAAATGGCAACAAATAAAAACGGCAAAGGCTCCAAACTGATGCAGGAACGGTTGGAAATTCTAAAGGAAAAACAGGGCGAAAAATACCGGCTGCAAATCACCGACCTCACCGAAAACGGCGCCTCCGGAACGCGGGTGGAGATTTGGGTGCCGGAGGAGAAATAGAAAACTTCGTGAATCTTAGTGTTTTTGTGCCTTGGTGGCAATTTCTTTTATTTTCGCCACCAAGACTCTAAGGCACGAAGGAAACACAAAGAAGATTAAAAAAATGACAGTTCATTGTTGACTTGTCAGCAGAATGAATTCGGGATTAACAGAAATTAAGTGAAAAACGGACTTTGTTTAAAACAGTTAACATATTGCATGTTAATTTTTAACTTTTGTTAAGTTCGTTTTTTTAATGATTGTCTCAACTTTACTGCAAATAACTAAAAATCAACAATCATGAGAAAATTTACTCCTCTATGCGTTGCTATTCTTTTCTTCATTATTGCAACTGCCGGAAACGCCCAAACCTTAAAATTCGGGCACATCGATTTGCAGGCGTTGATTCAGGTGATGCCGGAGCGTGAAACCACAGAAACCGAGTTCACTAAATTTCAAACCGACCTGGAAGAGATTCTGGGCGAAATGCAGAAAGATTACCAGGCCAAATTGCAGGAGCTGGAACAAATTGGACAGGAAGTTTCTGAACTGAAACGTAATGCGAAAATTTCCGAATTACAGAATTTGCAGGAACGCATTCAGGGTTTTCAGCAAAATGCCCAGCAGCAAATTCAGCAGAAGTATCAGGAGTTACTTAACCCGTTATACGAAAAAGCAATGGAGGCAATTAACGAAGTGGCCAGAGAACAGGAACTGATGTATGTTTTTGAAACGGGTTCCAACGTAGTGTTGTACAAATCGAATCAAAGCATCGATTTGCTGCTGCCGGTGAAACAAAAACTTGAAATTAAATAGTGAAATTTTATAACTCAAACAACCAAAAACAATTAACCATGAACAAATTTTTTATGACCTCTCTTTTGGTATTGCTGGTAATATCGGCCGGTGCACTAACAGTAACCGAAAAATCATTCTTTAAAGGAACAGCTGCCAACTACACAAAAATTACAAAAGCCGGGGCGTATGATTTCGCCATTGCTACTGACTTTCAGGTAAAAGGCACGGTTGTCGATACGCTTACCGGGAAAGGTATTTCGTATGTTACCATCAGTATTCAAAATGCGGAAGGTATTATTAAACAGCTTGCCTGCGATGAGGCAGGAAAGTTTAGCGTTTCACTCGACAAGCCGGGGAAGTACGAAATCATCTTTCATTCGGTAGGTTACCGGATGCGGAAAAATGAAATTTCGCTGGATGAAGCGGCTCCTGAAGCCAATTTGGGAAGCATTGCCCTGAGTCCGTCAAACGAAGAAATCGGTGAAGTTACGGTTGCAGTTCAGAAACCTTTAATCCGTACTGAGCCCGATAAAATCGTTTACAGCATAGAAACCGACCCGGAATCGAAAACCAGCAATGTGCTCGAAATGCTGCGCAAGGTGCCTTTAATAACTGTGGATGGCGAAGATAACATCCAGATGAGGGGCTCTTCAAATTTTAAGATTCTCATCAACGGGAAAAGTTCTTCAATGGTATCACAAAACCCGAGGGATGTTTTGCGGAGTCTTCCCGCCAGCAGTGTGCGCGACATCGAAGTTATTACCGATCCATCAACAAAATACGAGGCGGAAGGAACGGCTGGAATTATCAATATAATCACTGCAAAAAAGCAGATTGAAGGTTTTATGGGCCGCGTAAATGCCGGCGCTGACAGTCGCGGCGGTTATTCGGGAGGAATATATGCCACCTCTAAAATCAACAAATTCGGCTTCTCACTGAATTACGGATACAATAAATTTCTGCAACCTCAGTCCGAATCGTACAGCACCCGCGAAAATCTGCAAAGTACGGTTTACCGATTTACAGAGACGAAAGGTACCAGTGAATATGATGGCCGGATGAATTATTTAATGGGCGAGGCCAGTTACGAAATCGATACGTTTAATCTGATCAGCTTGTCGTACCGGGGTTTTACCGGCAAATACGCCAATGACGGATTAAGTACAACCACTGAATTTGATATTGACCGGAACAGGGTCCGGATGTTTGAAAACAAGATACATGGAGGCAACGATTATGGTTCAATTTCGGGGAACATCGATTATCAGCGAACCTTTAAAAAGCCCGACAAAACCTTTACGGTTTCTTACCGTCTGG
Source organism: Mariniphaga sp. (assembly GCA_041686935.1). GTDB lineage: Bacteria > Bacteroidota > Bacteroidia > Bacteroidales > Prolixibacteraceae > Mariniphaga. Next base: position 57,908 of record JAWLCW010000006.1, read on the forward strand.
ATAATTCGCCGCGCGACACCGAGAATGAAAACAGGATAAACGGAATCCTGGATTATCCATCTTATCACCAAAAAACAACAAACGATGCTGTGGGACGCGAACATACTTTTCAGCTCGATTATTTCGACCCGCTTACCAAAGTGCATCAGTTTGAGGCGGGTGTAAAATATATCCTGCGCCAGAATATCAGTGAATCGGATGTTCTCAGGCTCGATGAATCGGGCGAGTGGCAACGCGATGATGCCAGGATTAACGATTTGGACTACGACCAGCATATTTTGGGGGTTTATTTGGGCTATTTACTGAAACTTAAAATATTCAGCCTGAAAACCGGATTGCGCGCTGAAAACACTAAAAACGACGGCCTTTTTAAATCGGTGAACGATACGGCTTTCACCAACGAGATGTTTAACCTGATTCCCTATATCAATTTGTCGAAGAATATGAAAAACGGGCAGAACATGCGTTTATCCTATACACAGCGCTTATCGCGCCCGGGAATCTGGTACCTGAACCCTTTTTACAACGATTTGGATCCTTTAAATGTCCGTTATGGTAACCCCGGTCTCGATGCCGAAGTTTCCCATTCATTCAGTTTTGTTTTCGGCAAATTTACGCCTAATTACAACTTTAATTTAAATATGAATGCTGCTTTTACAAACAATGCCATCGTTTCCATCACTACACTTCAACCCGACGGAGTGAGCGTATCTACTTATGAGAATATCGGAAAAAACAGGAACTACGGTGCCAACCTGTATGGTTCGGCTAAACCGGGCAAAAAAATTAACCTGAATACCAATCTCGGTGTAATTTACACCAACCTCGAAAGCAATAATGATATGAACCTTCAGAACGAAGGCTTCAGTTATAATGGTTCATTATCTTTAAGATATACGGCATGGGAGAATGGAACATTTTCGGTTTTTGGTGGTTTGTACTCCCCGCGCATTATGTTGCAGGGCAAATCATCAACCTATTCCTACTCGAATGTTTCCTTTTCGCAGCAAATGTTTGACAAAAAGCTGATGGCCAGTATCTCCGTCAACGATCCTTTTCGCAAACGTATGACATATACCAACAGAATAGCTGATCCTACTTTTACAATGGTTTCACGGTTTTATAACTATAACCGGATGGTCAGGATTAACATTTCGTACCAGTTTGGAAAAATGAGCGAACAGATTAAAAAAGCGAAGCGCACAATTTCCAACGAAGACCTGAAAAGTGGCGGCGACACCGGGCCGGGTGGCGGTGGCGAGGGCGGAAAGTAAATTGAATTAGCGAATAGCATGGCGTACGGATAAAACCGGGTACTTTAAAAATCTCAATTTTTTCAACCGACTGAAAATGTAGAAATTGCAAGTGTAATTGGCGTGATTCTTGCTATGAAAAAATATCTTTTCAATAAAACTAAAATGAGAACTTTACTTTTTTTAACCACAATCCTTATTCTGTCGGGTTCACTATCTGCTCAAACAGAAAAACGCCAAAATAAAAAAAACCGGGAACGATACAACCAGTTTGAAATTTCTCCAAAATTTAAGCCGCAACCCGACAGTCTGTTTCTTGCTGATACTTTTCCGGGAATTCCTGAGTTTTCGTTTACTCCTGAAATTGTACCTAAAAAAGACACCACCGACCCTTTCCGTATGCCGGTAGTTATTGTGCGCCCTGATTTTTCTTCCAATATGCCAATAATAGTTCCTGATTCGTCGGTGCATTATTACATCAAACAGGCCATGCCAGAGCAGCAGGTTCCTAAGAAAAAATAGCAAGAAAATCTATCTGTAAAAAACAGAAGTACTTTTTAAAATAATAACATGAAACTATTTTTATCCTTTTCCTTCATAATTTTTATTTGCTTTGCTGTAAGCAGCCAGACATTGCAAAGCCCAAAGTCAGAAGTTGATACTACACTTTACGAAAAACTTTACCTCCACATCGACAGGGAATTTTTTTCTCCCGGCGACGATATTTGGTTTAAATCGTACCTGGTAAGCGGAATCAATCACAGACTGATACCCGGTTTCAAAAATGTGTATGTACAATTGGTTGCAGATGATGGCAGGATAATCGATCAACAGATCATGCTGTCGGTCTATGGGGTTTCCAACAATGATTTTCATTTGCCGGATACTCTCCCAACAGGTCAGTACACCATCAGGGCTTACACCAAATATTTGTTGAATTTTGACGAAGAGAGCCTGTTCCACCAGAAGATTGCCGTTTCACGTACAACCGATTTGCCGGAAGGCAAAGAAAATCAGGAAGAAAACAACATCACCGATATTTCCTTTTTGCCAGAAGGCGGAAATCTGGTTATGAATGCTGCCAATTATATAGCTTTTAAAGCCATAGATAAATCGGGGAAGGGGTTTCCTGTTACCGGAAAGGTTGTGGATGAAACAGGCCGGGAAGTAGCAACTTTTGAGAGCACTTACAGGGGAATGGGCAGGTTTGTTTTGATGCCGCAGGAAGGAAAAAAATACATTGCCCAAATCGACGGTTATGCCGGTCTGAGGTTTCAGTTTGAGGATGCCCGCTTCGACGGTGTTGCCCTCCATTACCAGACAAATGGAGATAATCTGCAATTCATTCTCAACCGCAACTTTACATCGGTTGGCACCCGAAACCTTACGATGACAGCCTCACACAAAGGAAAGTTACTTTTTCAGGAAACCATCGAAATGAAAGACTTTCAGCACGCTGTAACTGTTTATAAAGGTTTTTTCCCGCCAGGTATATCAAAAATCACACTGTTGGATGAACAGGAGAACATTCTGGCCGAGCGGCTTATATTCGTTAGGAATTCCGGTGAAAGAAATCTCATGATAACATCGGATAAAAAGGAATACCAACCGCGGGAAAAAATTGAATTGCAACTTGAATCCCTGCTGGATTCAGAAGAAGACAGTATTATAGCCGGACTTTCACTGGCAGTGGTTAACGAGGATTATTTCAGCATGGGAGGTAAAAGCCAGTCGATTGAAAGCTACCTGCTTTTGGATTCGGAGCTGAAAGGGCCGCTCGAATCGCCTGCTTCCTGCTTTACAGATGAGGAAAACATAACTTCTGATGAGAAACTCGACCTGGTAATGATGGTTAACGGGTGGAGGAGGTATTACTGGGATGAGTTAAAAGATAACTTTGATAAGCCGCTCGAAGACTGGAATGATACCGGACTCACCATTGAAGGGGAAGTAAAAACTTTGTGGGGAGGAAAACCGGTTTCAGGTGGAACCGTTGAACTGGGTCCGTTTTCCAGTCAGTTCCTCATATTAAAAGACACCACCGATGATTGGGGAAGATTCCGTTTCCACCGGGTATTCCTGAGGGACTCAGCCCATGTAATGATAAATACCTTCAACACAAAGGGCAGGCAGAGAAATGTGGAAGTTACTTACAGACCTGCACAGATCTTCGATTCGGCAGTTTCAGCCTTCAAGCTTAACAGGGTTGCACAACCAGTTGAAAAACATGAAGGATTTCAGGAGTCAAGTTTCAGACGCCATCTGGCAGAACGGGAATTTATACTTGAGCACGGTAGTATTCTTTTGGGAGAGGTGGATGTAATTGAGGAATACAGAACAGGCCCGGTAGTTACGGGAACACGTGGATTTCGTGACAGGGAATTTACACTTTCAGATAAAGATAAGGAGTATTATAACATTTTGAGGTACCTGGAATTTGAGGTTCCGGGTGTATTTGTGGAGGATGATGAATCAGTAAGACTTGCTCTTACAGATCAGTTTCCGGTTTTTTTTGTTGATGATGTATGGACACCATTTGATATTGTGAGGAACTTATCGATGGATGAAATTGTAAAAGTTGAAATTTTTAATCCCCAGATTAAAATTGGACTTTTGGGAGACTGGAATTCAAGCGGGTTGCCAAAAGACGGAGGTGTAATATCCATTTTAACCACAAACCGATTCGGTAAGTTTTCTGATACGTTTGTCAGAAACATACACGGAAGAATAGTTCCCCGGATTCAGGGTTTTCGTCAGGCACGGGAATTTTATTCTCCTCAGTATCCTTTGGCAGAGGAGGACGCCATAGAGAAACCAGATCAACGGCCAACCCTTTTTTGGGAACCGTTTGTATTATTGGAAAATGGTAAAAAAAGACTTGAATTTCATACATCAGACATGACTGGCCAATACCGGGTAATTGCTGAAGGAATCAGCGCAAAAGGGAAGATTATCCATAGTTCTGCGCTGGTGAATGTTGCTGTCCCTGCCAGGTAAGATTAAAATGGAGAGTAAACCCTGTAAAGGAAATTATGAAACTCAAATCCATCATTGTTGACGACGAAAAGCACGGGCGGGAGAACCTGGCCGGCATTCTGAGGGAATACTGCCCGGAGGTAGAGGTGCTGGGTGAAGCAGCTTCGGTGGAGGCGGCGCTGTCACTTATCCACGAGCAGCCGCCCGACCTGGTTTTTCTCGACATCGAAATGCCCCGCGCCAACGGGTTCCAATTGCTGGAGCATTTACAGGATTTCAGCTTCGAGGTGATTTTTGTTACCGCTTACGACAATTACGCCATCAAAGCCATCCGCTTCTCCGCCACCGATTACATCCTGAAACCCATCAATTACAACGACCTGAAATCTGCCGTGGAAAAAGTAGCTGACCGCATCCGGGAAAAACAGGAAAACCACCGGATGAAACAACTGTACCACAACCTGAACCAGCCCGGAAATCCGCGCATCGGCCTGCCCGCCGGCGACCGCATCGAATATGCCGGTGTGGACAAAATCGTCCGTTGCCAGGGAGAAGGGAATTATACTCACATTTGGTTCGAAGACGGCAAACACCTTTTGGTAGCCAAAACACTTGTGGAGTTCGAAGATTTGCTGCAGGAGTTCGGTTTCGTTCGCGCTCACAAAGCGCATTTGGTCAACCTGAAACACGTGGCCGCCTTTCTGAAATCCGGCAGCCTGTTAAAACTTAAAAACGAAGAGCAAATTCCGGTGTCGCGCAGGAGAAAGGAAAACGTTATAGATAAACTGAAAAAGAAATTTTGAGCAGAGATAAAATTTTACACCGGTGCTTTTCCCATCGGGATTCCAATGGAAAGCCCGGTGTTTCGACCGATTCCTTGAAACGAAGGCTTTAACATTGAGCCTACTCCGAAAAGTAAAAAATGAAAAAAATGCCACTAAGACACCAAGGCACGAAACCACACAAAATATTGAAATTTAAAGCATTATCGATTAGTGAAATTTTGTGTTTTAGTGTTTTAGTGGCAAAAATTGACTTATTGGAGTGGGCTCAACATTTAAATTTTAAACGCTAAAGCTTTTTTTTGCGCTTTTTGGTTCACCGGGCTGAGCCGCGGTGTAAAAATCTACTACCTGGTCGGGTTGGATAAAAAAACATTTAATAAGAACCCAAAAAAACACAACCCGGAAAAACTCCCGGGCTGTGCAGTTTACTTTGTTTTTTAAGGTAGTTATGAACAGATTATCCCTTTGGGAAAATCCTTTGTCATGGCATTGTATTTTATTTATAGAGCGGTAAAACAAAATAGGTGTAAAAAATACATCCAACACAAATTCCGAATGCAAATTCAAGCGTGGCGAAAAATACCAGAATACCAGCCACTAACATCGATGCATTGAAAAGCTGCAGCAAAAACAGTGTGGCAATTACCAGCGTCATTAAAAACCCCAGGCGTGCGGCAAAAATTTTGGGTGCCTTGTCAATAGGCTTTTTGCTCAGATGCAGCAGTTTTGCCAGGCCTGTACTTAAAAAACTCACCGGACTAATCTTTGCATTAGTGAATGCCCGTATGAAAAAGTCGGCTAATAAAATCAGCGGGAAAAACACTGAGTTAAACACAAATCCGGCTACTACCAACAGAATAGTAAAAAAAGCGTTCAGTCTGACGAGGCGCTCGTTCACCATTTCATTGGATATGGGGCATATTAGTTGTTTCATCTTAAACATATTTTACGGTTATCAATCAGTTAAAACTTCAAATTAAACACAAAAAAGTATTTTATCCGAATAAAGAGACGAAAAATGTATGGTTTCCTTACAAAAAATTAACGGGAAGGGGTTCGTTTTTAAAACTTAGTTTTACGAGCTTATTTTCAGATTGAAAAAAAATGTCTTAATGTCAGGTAATTTAATGCTCTTTCAACCCAAAGATTTATTTAGATTGAATTTCGATTATTTTAGTAAAAAAATGCACTTTTACAGGAATTTCGGATGGTCTGGCCCACCCGGATTGGCAGCATACTCAATAAAAATTAAACCAATGAACGGCAGAAATTTTTTATACAGAAGTGCGATAGTTGCGTCACTGGCGGGTTTTTTATTTGGATTCGACACCGTGGTGATTTCCGGTGCGGAACAAAAAATTCAAACGCTCTGGGAACTGAACAGTTCTTTACACGGGTTAGCGATTAGTATGGCATTGTGGGGTACGGTACTGGGCGCGTTAACGGGCGGCTGGCCGGCACAGTTTTTTGGAAGAAAAAAAACCTTACTGTGGATTGGCGTTCTTTATCTGGCTTCGGCTTTTGGCTCGGCACTGGCGCCCGGAGTTTATTCCTTTATGATTTTCCGGTTTATCGGCGGCGTGGGAGTGGGCATTTCAACAGTTGCAGCGCCCATGTTTATTTCTGAAATTGCGCCGCCGGCCATGCGTGGCCGACTAACCGGAATGTTTCAGTTTAATATTGTATTTGGAATTTTGGTGGCTTATCTGTCCAACTCGCTGCTGGGCGGAATTGGGGAAAATGCCTGGCGCTGGATGCTGGGCGTGGAAGCAATTCCGGCACTGCTGTTTACCATGTTCTGTTTCGGACTGCCTGAAAGTCCGCGGTGGCTGATTGTACAGAATAAAAACCGCAAGGCCGGGCTGGCAGTTTTGAAAAGGGTAAATCCCGGTTTTTCAGAAAAAGAACTGGATTCCCTGGTGCAGGAAATCGAAAACTCCGGTAACCAGCAAAACAAAACCAATAAATTCTTTACGCGAAAATTGCTGAAACCAGCTTTCCTGGCCATTTTCATTGCTTTTTTCAACCAGCTTTCGGGCATTAATGCCGTGCTCTATTTTGCGCCGCGCATTTTTGAAATGACCGGACTGGAATCACAAACAGCGTTGCTGCAATCGGTGGGTATTGGCATCACCAACCTGATTTTCACTTTCGTTGGTTTGTGGCTGATTGACCGGCTGGGACGCCGGAAATTACTCTACATTGGCTCATTTGGGTACATTGCGTCACTGGGACTTACCTCGTGGGCTTTTGCCTCGGGAAACCCGGGCATTGTACCGGTGTGTATTTTCGCATTTATTGCGGCTCATGCCATTGGTCAGGGAGCCGTTATCTGGGTTTTTATAAGCGAAATTTTTCCAAACCGGCAGCGGGCTTTCGGACAGTCGCTCGGAAGTTTTACCCACTGGTTTTTTGCCGCAGCGCTCACACTGGTTTTTCCGCTGATGGCCGAAGCATGGGCTCCCCAATTTATTTTTGGCCTGTTTTGCTTTATGATGATACTGCAACTGGTTTGGGTCCGGTTTTTTGTACCGGAAACCAAAGGTGCATCATTGGAGGAACTGGAAAAGGAGCTGTAGAAACCAGCTTTACTTCTGCCTGAAATACACCTGTATTGGCACTCCTTTAAAATCGAAATTTGCGCGAATCTGGTTTTCGATATAACGTCGATATGGTTCCTTAATGTATTGCGGCAGATTGGCAAACAGCGCAAAAGCCGGTGTTGGCGATGGCAACTGGGTAACGTATTTTATCTTGATGAATTTCCCTTTTACCGATGGAGGCGGGTATTTTTCAACGGCCTCTAACAATACCTCATTCAGTTTCGATGTTTTAATTCGTCTTTTGCGGTTTTCATTCACTTTCATGGCTATTTCAAGTGCTTTGTGCACCCGTTGTTTGGTAATGGCCGAAATAAACAGGATGGGCACATCCACAAAAGGCGCAATGCGTTCGCGGATATCTTCTTCCACTTTTCGGGTGGAATGGCCATCTTTTTCAATTAAATCCCATTTGTTTACTAAAATAACCACACCCTTTTTATTGCGTACAATCAGGTTGAATATGTTCATGTCCTGCGCTTCCAAACCCCGTGTGGCATCTATAAGCAGCAGGCAAACATCTGAACTTTCGATAGTGCGAACCGAGCGTAAAACCGAATAAAACTCAATGTCGTCGTGCACTTTTCCCTTCTTGCGTAGTCCCGCAGTGTCGATGATGATGAAGTCGTGCCCGAATTTGTTGTACCGGGTGTGAATGGAATCGCGGGTAGTGCCTGCCACATCGGTAACAATGTAACGTTCTTCACCCAGCAGGGTGTTTATGAATGAAGATTTGCCCACATTGGGGCGGCCAACCACCGACAAATAAGGCAGTTCGTGTTCTTCATCGTTATCGCCGGTTTCGCCAAAAGTTGTTATCACCTGGTCGAGCAGATCGCCGGTTCCGCTTCCGGTCATGGACGAAATGCAGAAAATTTCGCCCAGTCCCAGACCGTAAAACTCCTGAGCATCGGCAATGCGCTGGTTGTTATCTACTTTGTTTACGGCAACCACAATTTTTTTTCTGCTTTTCCGGAGGATTGCGGCAATCGCATCGTCGAGGTCGGTAATTCCTGATTCCACATCCACCACAAACAAAATCACATCAGCTTCGTCAATGGCCAGATGCACCTGTTTGTTGATTTCAGCCTCAAATACGTCATCGGAATTGACGACATACCCACCGGTATCAATCACCGAAAATACTTTCCCGTTCCACTCCGCTTTTCCGTAATTTCGGTCGCGGGTAACTCCCGATACCTCGTCCACAATGGCTTCACGCGATTCGATAAGCCGGTTAAACAAGGTTGATTTGCCCACATTGGGGCGTCCAACTATAGCTAATATTCTGCTCATTCTTTAAGCCCCCTTCTTATTCCCCCAAAGGGGGAAAGTTGTGAAAAACAAATATTCCTTTTTCTAAATTTTTTATCATTCTGCTTTTAGCAAATTATTGCAACTGGTTCACAAATTTTTCTTTTCCAATTTCTATTTAATACTTCCCCTTTTCTTCCTTCATTAATGTATATGCGATATTTTCTTAAATCTCCCCTCCTTAGGAGGGGCTGGGGGAGGCCATTTAATAAGCTTCGTAGCCGAAATTCTTCAACTGCTTTTCTTTTTCACGCCAGTCTTTGGCCACCTTCACAAAAAGCTCCAGAAAAATTTTCTTTCCGAAAAACTCCTCGGCGTCCTTTCGGGCTTCGCTTCCCACTTTTTTCAGCATTTTTCCGGCTTTGCCAATAATAATTCCCTTTTGTGTTTCGCGCGCTACGTAAATTACCGCCCGCACCTCAATTAAACCGCCTTTGGTTTTGAAATCTTCCACCTCAACCTCAACGGAGTAGGGAACTTCTTTTTGATAATTCAGCAATATTTTTTCGCGAATAATTTCCTGCATAAAAAACCGCTCGTTGCGGTCGGTCAGCGCGCCTTTATCAAAGAAAGGCGGACTTTCGGGCAAAAGTTCCAGAATGCGATCGAAAACCGGTTCGATGTTAAATTTTTCTTTGGCCGAAACAGGATATACATTGGCGCCGGGGAACACTTCGCTCCAGTAATCGAACAGCCGGGTTACTTCCTCCTGGTTCGATAAATCAATTTTATTGATGAGTACAATCACGGGCACATTTGATTTACGGATTCGTTCGATATAGTCGGGATTTTTGCCCGGTTTTTCCACCACATCGGTCACAAACAGAATCACATCGGCATCGGTGAGCGCCGAGTCCACAAAATTCATCATCTTCTCCTGTAGCTTGTACCCCGGTTTTAAAATTCCCGGCGTATCCGAATAAACCACCTGAAAATCTTCACTGTTTACAATGCCTTTAATTCGGTGACGTGTTGTCTGCATTTTTTCGGTAATAATCGACAACTTTTCGCCCACCAGGGCATTCATTACGGTTGATTTCCCCACATTGGGATTTCCCAAAATATTCACAAAACCTGCTTTATGCGCCATAATTAATTCAAATAGCTAAAAATCAGCGCAAAGATAATTGATTTGATTTACCGGGACAGATTTTATTCTTCCATTTTACATTAACTGATTGTTATTTTGCCCCTAATCTCCTGTTAAAAGATTTTAAAAAACCCCTGTCGATCCGGATTATCATTGTTCATCACGTCATTTTTTCGTATTTTCAGGGAAAAACCATTATTGTTCAAAAATATTATTATGAAAAATATACGTCTTGATAAAATCGCAATTAACGTTCATGCACGCAGAATTCTGTTAACCATTTTGGAGGAAAATCCGATTTTGGAAAAAATTCTCCGGAAATCCTCTTCCGAAACCGAAGCCATGGACGCAATAAAAGAGTGGATTCTGCCCAAGCTGAAAAAAAATCCGGCAGCGGAAGCTTTTTACCTTAAAAAGGAACACAGCCATGAATTGTTTCAGCAACTGAACTGGGAAGATTTTGCGGCCATCCGTTTGCTCGATTACATTAAACATGCCGGCGAAGCGTACCCCGACCAGAACATTCACGGTGAAATGGCCGTAACCAATCCGATAAAAATGATGTGGCTGGCCACCAACCGGGGAATTGGCGGCGCCAAGCCCGACTTTTTCCTCGACATGCTGCAACTTTTCAGGCAACTGAACGGAAAATTAAAACCGGAAATTCCTTCGCGGGAACATGTAGAAGAATGGATGGAACGCTACCCTGCCGGTATTGAACCCAAAATTGCCGAATTGCGCCGGGAAAATCGGGAACGGATAATCCGGATTTTAATTGAAAAATTGAATACCGGAGAAATTAAAAGCAACCGGTATTCTTTTGAAACCGGAATGACACAAGCAGAAAAAGTGATAAAAATGAACGAGTGGTGGAACGAAAGCAGGTTTCACCTGAATTTTGCAGTGCGGTCGCCCGAAATGCTGAACGAACTGTTGGATTACTCACTCGACCCCGACACCATGGACATTTTGTATGCTGCCGAAGAAAAAGGCATTCCGTTTTTTGTTAATCCGTATTACCTTTCGCTGCTGAATGTGCAAACGCCCGGTTTTGCTGTGGGAGGCGATTTGGCCATTCGCTGCTACATTGTTTACAGCAAGCAGTTGGTAGAAGAGTTTGGCGAAATTCAGGCCTGGGAAAAAGAGGACAAGGTGCAGCCCGGAAAACCAAATGCAGCGGGATGGATTCTGCCATCTTACAACATTCACCGGCGCTATCCTGAAGTAGCCATTTTTATACCCGACACGGTTGGGCGGGCGTGTGGCGGGCTTTGTGCAAGCTGCCAGCGTATGTACGATTTCCAGAGCGGGCGGTACAATTTCGATCTTCAAAAACTCAGACCCGCTGAAAGCTGGAACGAAAGATTACCCAAATTACTTGAATATTTTAAAGATGATGCTCAGTTGCGCGACATTCTGCTCACCGGAGGCGATGCGCTGATGAGTTCAGACAAAAGTTTGAAAAATATTCTGGATGAAATTTACAAAATGGCCCTTCAAAAACAGGTAGAAAATAAAAAACGGCCCGAACATGAGAAATATGCAGAAATTCTGAGAGTGCGTATCGGAACGCGGCTGCCGGCATACTTACCCATGCGAATAACTCCGGAGCTGGCAGAAATACTGGCCGAATTTAAGGAAAAAGCTTCAGCCATTGGGGTGAAACAGTTTGTAATTCAAACTCATTTTGAGTCGCCAATGGAAATCACTCCCGAAGCTAAACAAGCAGTTCAGCTTCTGCTGAATGCGGGCTGGGCTGTTGCCAACCAACTGGTTTTTACAGCGCCGGCCTCACGCCGCGGACACACAGCCAAACTGCGTAAAGTTTTGAATGACATCGGCATTCTCACCTATTACACGTTCACCGTAAAAGGTTTCAAGGAAAACAGCGCCAACTTTACACCAAACGCCCGTGCAGTGCAGGAAGAACTGGAAGAAAAATACCTGGGACGCCTGCCCGATGAAGAAATGGGCGATTTGCAGGAATTAATGCATGATGCCGAAAACCTGGTGGAAAATGTGGAGGCTATCCGCGAAAAAAATGATTTGCCGTTCCTGGCAACCGACCGGAATATTCTGAACCTGCCCGGCGTAGGAAAAAGCCTTACGTTCAGAACTATTGGAATAACCCGTTATGGAAGAAGAATTTTACAGTTTGACCACGATCGTACCCGGAACCACAGTCCGATAATTGACGAAATGGGCAAAATCATTATCATTGAATCGAAATCAATTACGGAATACCTGCGGCAACTGGAAGACATGGGTGAAAACCGCGATGAATACGAAGGTGTTTTTGGTTATTCGCTGGGAGAAACCGAACCGCGCATGCCCATGTATGAATATCCGGAATACGATTTTGACGTGACAGAGGAAATGACACACCTGGAGTTGGGCGTGGAGGCATAAGAATAATAAAACACTTTTATTCTTCAACCACCCTCATCCGGCCTACCTTAACCCTGGCCGAATGACCCCCCGTCCGACCGTGTCAGCCGGGCGGGCCTCCTAAAAAAATCAGAAGGGAAACTTCGCAGTCGGAATTTTCTATTCGTTTCAAATTATTATACTTGCCTGATTAGTTTTAGCACGAATTTCTCCTCCCGGAGAGGAGCCTGTCCGGCTGCACAGACAGACGGGGAGTACTCCCGATTTATCGGGAGGAAGGTGGTTTCTTTTTCTTCACAAATTCTCCTTAATATATCCCATCACTTCCGCGAAAGTGCCGATGTAAAAATCATTGCGGTTTTCGTTCAGGTATTGCAACAGTTCCCGGTGCTCTTTGGCTCCCACATTCAAATAGCCACCGCCCACACTGTGAAACATAAAAACCGCAATGGTACCTTTGGCTTTAGCTTCTTCCACATAAGCAATCATGTCTTCGGTTTTGTGGTCTTCCACCATCCAGCTTGGCGCCTTGTAAACATTGTAGCCGTCCATCGTTTGTGGGATTGGTCCATCGGCACGGGCAGCAGTAAAAAGTGGCTGAATGTCATCTGAGAAATCATTTTCCCCAATGGCAACATTGCTGCAGGTGTAGGCGAAAGTCCGGTTTTCATTTCCGTCAATTGCTTTCAGTAAAGTACTTGCAGTTCTTAATTCGGCCAGCAGTTGTTCAATGGTGTATTTGTTCAAATCATACTCCGGTTTCACCCAATCGAACTGTTCCCCGTTGCACGGATGAAAAAGCGTGTGGTTTCCCAGTTCGTGGCCGTTTCGGGCAATTTTGCGCCAGTCATCCGTCCGGTTGTATAAACTTTGCGAATTCCCGGTGCAGTAAAACGTTCCCTTAAATCCGAATTCATTCAGTTGCGGAACAGCAATGTCCAGGTGGCAATCCAGGCCGTCGTCGTAGGTAAAAACTACCGCAGCTTTGGCGTTGTTGGGCCAGGAGAACTGGGCATCAGCCATTTTCGAAACTGAAATTATCAGGAGAACAACAAAAGCAATGTGAACAATTCTCTTCATCGCGTTAAAAATTTGATTTCCAAAAATAAAAAGTTTTATCCCAAAAAACTATTGTTTCAGCACAAACCCCACCGCCGCCTTTATTCCATCAGCCCCGCTCGAAATAATTCCGCCGGCATAACCGCTTCCCTCGCCCACCATAAAAAGATTTTCAAAGCCTTCGCAGCGTCCGTTGGGCTGGCGCAACACCTGCACCGGCGAAGAGGTTTTGCTTTCCAGTCCCAGCAAATTTCCGGTTTCAAAGCCTTTTATTTTGCGAATAAAATCAGAGAGGCCAGCCTGCATCGATTTCACCACTGTTTCCGGCAAAAGTTCCCACAGTGGCGCCGCTACCAAACCCAATGGAAAACTGCTTTCGAAGTTTTTTTGTAGGTTCTGGTTTTTCAAAAAGCCGTCAATGCTGCAAGCCGGGGCACGGTAATTTCCGGTGTGCTCATAAAATGCTCTTTCCATCTGTTCCACCAACTTCAGTGCTTCAATGGGCGAAACCGTTTTCCCGGCCAACTCGTCAGGATGCACTCCAGCTACGCAAGCCGCGTTGGCAAAGCGGCCATTTCGGCGGTAGTAACTCATGCCGTTTACAATGCTGGTTTCGGGGTAAGCTGCAGCGGGCACCACAATTCCGCCCGGGCACATGCAAAAGGAAAAAACCGGGTGGTTGCCGTCGGCGGGCGAGGTTAAGCGATATTCCGCGGCTTTTAATCCGGGAAGTTTTTCGTGCCCCCACTGGGCCAGGTTGATAATTTCCTGCCGGTGTTCCAAGCGGCTGCCGATTGCAAAGTTTTTGGTGCGAAAAGGAACTCCGCGCCGCATCAGCATCCGATAGGTTTCGAAAGCCGAATGACCGGGGGCGATAAACAGCGCTCCAACCGGCATTGTTCCTCGTGAAGTTACGATCTCATGCACTTTTCCGTTTTTCACGGTGATGTCTTCCAGCATGGTTTCAAATAGCACCTGACCGCCTAAATCTTCAAAGTGCAGGCGCAGATTTTTCACAATTTTTCGCAGGTTGTCGGTTCCCAGGTGCGGATGGGCCAGGTAAGCGATTTCTTCGGGAGCCCCGGCTTTGATGTAGTTTGAAATGATGAACTGTTTCTCCAAAGAAATATATTTGGAGCGCGAAGTGAGTTTTCCGTCGGAAAAAGTACCGGCGCCACCTTCTCCGAAGGAATAATTATTTTTCGGATCGAAAAAACCGGTGCGCTCGAAATGGGAAACTGCCCGGCTGCGGGTTTTCACTTCTGAACCACGTTCGATAAGTGTAACCTGAAAACCTGCTTTTTGTAAAACCAGAGCGGCAAAAAAACCGGCAGGCCCGCTGCCCACAACAGCCACCGGAAATGGCCGCTTTTTGAACGGGATTTCCAGCGTTTTTTGTTCCGGTGGATCACCTTCCCTGATTTCAGATGAACTCACTCCTACCCTCAACTGCCACGAAACTTTGGGTTTGTTCCGTGCATCCAGACTTTTGTGTTCAACCTGAAACGAAAAATTCCGGATGCGCAGCATTTTGCCAATCCGGTGCCGGAGCTGCTGTTCGGAATACCCTGTGGGCAGTTTTAATGTTACTGATTTGAATCCCATTATCGTTCAAAAAAATCCTGAAAATCAGAAGTATTTAATTTTGAAATTTTCTTGAGCTTTCCCCAATGATTATCAATCTCACTAAGAAGAAGATTGCAACTTTGAAACTGAAATATATTCTGGGAATTCAGTATCAAATCGCCAATTGTGTTGTTTGTGTTTAGAATTGCACTAAAAACAATATTCGTATCGACTGCGATTATCATTTGAGAAAGGCATCCTTATTTTTTTCCCACCAATCCCTGTTGATTTCATCAGCCAATTCATCTATATCCTTCTGTTTTGCTTTTGATTTTGAAGTTATCTCCTGATACCTAACATAATCAATGATTCTTTGTGCACCTTTGATTCCAATTGAATTAGGAATCCGGATTAATATTTCTCTATCAGTTCTTTCGATAATCATTTTGATACAATTTGTACAAATTTAGTAAAATTTAAGTACCTGCTTTTGTACTAAAACTTATTTCATTGCTTAAGAATTACCCAAAGTTTAATTCCTTTTGTAACGAATTCTTCCCTTCAGGCGTCTTACAAAACAAAGAAAACAGAAAGCAAATCCATTCGATTGGCAAAAACCGGCAAATGCATGGTTTCACCCAAAAAATCAGGTGGTTGGTCGAATAAATGCAACTGGTTGTATTGAAAACAAAGATTTTTATACTGACAATGAAAACAGAAAAGCTATGATTCGTTTAAACAATGTACACAAGTCGTATGGTATTGGCAGCAATTCGCTGCATGTACTCAAGGGAATTGATTTAAATATTGATCAGGGTGAATTTGTATCCATTATGGGCTCTTCCGGCTCTGGAAAATCCACACTATTAAATATTCTGGGAATCCTCGACAACTACGACGAAGGCTCCTACTACCTGAACGGTATCCTCATTAAAGACATGTCGGAAAAACAGGCGGCCCGGCTGCGCAACGAACTTCTGGGGTTTGTATTTCAGTCGTTCAACCTGATATCGTTTAAAAATGCCATGGAAAACGTGGCGCTGCCACTTTACTACCAGGGTGTGAACCGAAAAAAACGCAACAAAATTGCGCTGGATTACCTGGAAAAACTGGGACTGCTTCCCTGGGCTACCCACATGCCCAACGAACTTTCGGGCGGACAAAAACAGCGTGTGGCCATTGCCCGGTCGCTCATCACCCAACCAAAAATTATTGTGGCCGATGAACCCACCGGTGCGCTCGATTCCAACACCTCGTACGAAGTGATGGAAATTCTGAAGGAAATTAACGAAGACGGCATTACCGTAGTGATAGTAACGCACGAACACGATATTGCCGCCATGACACAGAAAATTATCCGGCTGAAAGACGGAGTGATTTCAGAAATCATTAAAAACGGTGAGCTGAAAGAGTGGAAACACCAGTACCAGAAAGAGCTGGAGATTGCCTGAAGAAGTTGGCAGTCGCAGTGACCACGGATTTTTGAACCCGGAATTTTTGCCGAAGGTCCCGAAGGGATACCCAGTGTGCATTCCATCGGAAGAACCCGGAACTTTAAACATTTAACTTTTACAGCAATGTTCGACATCGACAAATGGCAGGAGATTTTCGCCACCATCAAAAAAAATAAAATGCGCACCTTCCTCACCGGTTTTTCGGTGGCGTGGGGAATTTTTATGCTGATGATTTTACTGGGCGCCGGAAACGGGCTGAGCAACGGAGTGGCAGAAAATTTTATGCGCGATGCTGTAAATGCCATGTGGCTTTGGAGCGGACGTACAAGCGTTCCGTATCAGGGCATGAAAGAAAACAGGCAAATCCGTTTTACCAACACCGATTACGATCTTATTAAAGAGTTGGATGGAATCGAATTTACTTCAGGCAGGTACTTTATTTCGGGAAACCGTTTTGCTTATGGGAGCGAATCTGGCGAATACACTGCCGTTACCTGTCATCCCGAGTTGAAAGAGGTGGAGTCCATTGAAATCGTAAAAGGGCGGTTTATAAATGAAGTTGATTTAAAGGAAACCCGAAAATCAGTTGTGCTTGGGCAGGATATTTATAATGCACTGTTTAAAGATAAAGACGCCATTGGAGAGTATGTAAGAATAAACAACATACCATTTAAAGTAGTTGGTATTTGCCGTGAAGGCGGGGGTACCCGTCACCGCAATGCTTACATTCCTGTTTCAACCGGACAAAAAGTATTTAACGGCGCCAACCGGCTGCACAACTTTGCACTTACCATAAATGCCAGTTCCATTGAAGAGAGTAAAGCCATTGAAGAAAAAGTAAGGGAAACGCTGGCGCGCAAACATAAATTTGATGCAACTGACCGCTCGGCTTTGGGCTCATTTAACAAGCTTGAAATGTATTTGCAAACCATGCGTATTTTCCAGGCCATTAAAATTTTCATCTGGATAATTGGCGCCGGAACGCTGATTGCCGGAGTAGTTGGAGTGAGCAACATCATGCTGATTGTGGTAAAAGAACGCACCAAGGAAATCGGAATTCGCAAGGCTATTGGCGCCAGTCCGGCATCGGTTGTAGGGTTGGTTTTACTGGAATCAATTCTGATTACCACCATCGCCGGTTACATTGGGCTGGTTTTGGGAACCGGGCTAATGGAAGGACTTAACTTTTTTGTGGAACAGCAATATGCAGCTTCGGCAGCTTCAAACGGTGGAAATGGCGATGTTATTTTCAGAAATCCTACTGTTGATCTGAACATTGCGGCAACCGCTACTATGCTCCTTATTTTCGCCGGCGCTGTTGCCGGATACATTCCGGCAAAACGTGCCGCACGTATAAAACCCATTGAAGCGTTGAGGGATGAATAAAAGCCCCTCCCAACCCTCCCCAAGGGGAGGGCTTCAGGCAAAAAAACAGCAGATTAGTAAAAAATGAAAACAAGTAACAAATACAAATTAACTAATTCCCCTCCTTCGGAGGGGTTAGGGGAGGCTTAAAGATGTTTGATTTAGACCTTTGGAAAGAGATAATTGATGCGCTGAAAAAGAACAGGATGCGCAGTTTCATGACAGCCTTCGGGGTGTTTTGGGGAATATTTATGCTCATCATCATGTCGGGGGCAGGCCGGGCGCTCGAAAACGGAATCATGGACGGCATCAAGGCATTTGCCACCAATTCAGCCTTTTTCTGGACCGAAAGGACAAGTGTTCCTTATGAAGGATTTCAGCGGGGAAGACGGTGGGATTACAAAAATAAAGACATACAATACATCCGGGCAAATATTAAAGATGTGGAATACCTGTCGCCCCGGCTTTTCGGGCCTAACGCATACGGGGGCGAAAACACCGTAAGAGGCATTAAAACAGGCGCTTTCAACATCTACGGCGACTATCCCGATTTTTATAAAATCGACCCATGGACTCCGGTAAAAGGCCGATTGCTGAATGAAATCGACATTTTGCAAAACCGGAAAGTGTGCATCATTGGGGAACGGGTTGCAGAGGTTATGTTTGCCGAAAATGAAGATCCCATTGGCGAATACCTTAAAATTAACGGAGTATATTTTCAGGTGGTTGGGGTTGTTCATCCTGAAACCCGGATAAATATTGGCGGCGGACAAAAAAACGAAGCCATTATGATTCCGTTCAGCACCATGCAACGCACCTACAACATGGGCGATGTGGTGCACTTTTTTTCAGTTACTTCTGTTCAGGGAGTTCCGGTAAGCCGCGTGGAAGAACGTTTGAAAGAACTTTTAAAGGAACGTCATCACATTTCACCCGACGACCGCCAGGCTATCGGTTCGTTCAATATCGAAGTGGAATGGAAAAAATACAATTCCCTATTTAACGGAATTCAGATTCTTACATGGATTGTGGGAATTGGAACCTTACTGGCCGGAATTATCGGTGTAAGCAACATCATGATGGTTATCATCAGGGAACGCACACAGGAAATCGGTATTCAACGAGCCATTGGCGCCACACCCGGAAAAGTGATGCTGCATATTGTGATGGAAAGTGTTTTCCTTACGGTTTTAGCAGGATACATTGGCCTTGCTTTGGGCGTGGGTTTGCTTGAATTGCTAAGCATGGCGCTGGATACCGGAAGCGATGAAATGTTTTTCCGGCGGCCTGAAGTCAGTTTCAAAATGGCGGTTTCGGCACTTACTGTATTGGTTTTTGCCGGAATATTTGCCGGAATGATTCCAGCGCGCCGGGCAGTCAGAATTAAACCCATTGACGCAATCAGAGAAGAAAAATAAAACAGAAAACAAATAAAAACAAAAAGCCATGAAAAAAGTATTCAGAATTATTGGAATTGTGATTTTAATAGGGGCATTCGGTGGAACCCTGTTTTTCCTCTACAACAAATCAAAAAAGAAACCGGATGTTTTTGAAACAAAAAATCCGTTTGTAAGCAATGTAATTAAAAAAACCGTTGCCACAGGCTCGGTTGTTCCGCGGTTCGAAATTGATATTAAACCGCAGGTTTCGGGAATTATTGACGAACTGTTTGTGGAAGCCGGCGATCGGGTTGAAAAAGACCAGGTGATTGCCCGCATTAAAATTATTCCCGATATGGTTACGCTGAACACAGCCGAAACCCGCCTGAACCGGGCAAAAATCAGTTTTGAGGATGCCCGCAACGATTATGAACGCCAGCAAGGTCTGTTCGATAAAAATGTGATTTCTTACGAAGAGTACAAAAATGCCAAAGTAGCTTACGATTCAGCAAAAGAAGAATTGACTGCTGCAGAAAACAACCTCGAATTAATTAAAAACGGTGTAACAAAAAAGGCAGAAACCACTACTAATACGCTTGTGCGTTCAACAATTACAGGTACGGTGCTGGATGTTCCGGTAAAAGCGGGTAATTCGGTAATACAATCAAACACGTTTAACGACGGTACCACCATTGCCACCGTGGCCAACATGAACGATATGATTTTTGAAGGTAAGGTAGATGAAACCGAAGTGGGTAAGATTAAATCGGGAATGCCCATTGAACTGGAAATCGGCGCCATTGAGAAAGAAAAATTTTTGGCTGAGCTGGAATACATTTCACCAAAAGGGGTGGAAGAAAACGGCGCCATTCAGTTTGAAATAAAAGCCAGCGTTCAACTGTTGGAAGGCCAGTTTATTCGCGCCGGGTACAGTGCAAATGCAAACATTGTACTCGACAAAAGAGACAGCGTTCTGGTTATTCCTGAGGGATTGTTGAAATTTGAAAATGATTCGTCGTTTGTTGAAGTTCTGACTGCCACGGAACAACAGTTTGAAAAACGTTTCGTTCAAACCGGATTGTCTGACGGTATCAACATCGAGATTACAACAGGATTGGAAAAAGACGATAAAATTAAAGGAGAGAAAATCGATCCGAAAAAACTGAAAGAAGAAAAAATCAGCAAGGGATAATTGCAGGTAGGATGACTTGGTTTATTAATTTAGCCTGATATAAAACAAGATAAAAATGAATAAGATAATTGCACTTTTTACGGGAGTTTTTTGCATGTTTTCAGCAACGGTATTAACAGCCCAAAACACATGGTCGCTGCAGGAATGTATTGATTATGCGCTGGAAAACAATATCCAGATTAAACAACAGGGTTTGAACACAATGTATAACGAAAACCTGGTGAACCAGGCCAAATCCGATCGGTTGCCAAATTTAAATGCAGGTGCATCAAACAATTACAGTTTTGGCCGTTCACTAAACAACGATAATGTTTACGAAAATGTAAACTCTACGCAATTAAACGGATACCTTCAGTCAGGCGTTACGGTTTTTAACGGGTTCATTCTTCAAAATTCCGTAAAACAAAACGAACTCGATTTGCAGGCGGCTATACAGGATTTGCAAAAAGCAAAAGATGATTTGATACTGAATATCGCAGCATCCTACCTCGAAATTCTTTTTGCAGAAGAATTGTCGCTGATTGCAGAAGCCCAGATTGAAGTAACGCAGCAGCAAATTGAACGTACCCAAAAGCTGGTGGATGCCGGCAGCCTGGCCCGCGGTGCCCTGCTCGAAATTGAAGCGCAACTGGCCCGCGAGGAGTTGCAACTGGTAAACGACCAGAACCGGGTGCAACTGGCTTATCTTAACCTGTACCAGTTGCTGGAACTGCCGGTGGAAAAAAGTTTTACCATTGAAAAACCCAAACTTCCTGAAATAAAGGCGAATGTCACTATTTTCAACTCGTTCGATGTATTTAAAAATGCAGTAAATTTCAGGCCTGAAATAAAAGCAGCTCAATTACGCGTTGAAAGTGCCCGGAGGCAACTGGATATTGCCAAAGGCTACAACTACCCCACATTAAACCTGGGAGCCAGTTACAACAACCAGTATTTCAATATTTTAAACAGCGAGTTCCAACAACGGTCATTCGGCGAACAGTTAAAAAGTAACAGCCGGTATGGTTTCGGACTGAACCTGAATATTCCGATTTTTAACCGGTTTCAGGTGAAAAACGGCGTTTCGAATGCCAAACTGCAAATTGCCGATTACGAATACCGTCTGCAAACCTCACGGAATTTGCTGCGTAAAGATATTGAGCAGGCTTACACCAATGCACTGGCGTCACTAAACCGCTACGTATCGAGTGAAAAAGCAGTAAAATCAACAGAAGAGGCATTCCGGTATGCCGAAGAGAAATTTAATGTGGGAATGATGAATACCGTTGAATACAACCAAAGTAAAAATTACCTTACAGTGGCCCAGTCGGAACTGTTGCAGGCCCGGTACGAATACATTTTCAGGGCAAAAATTCTGGATTTTTACAACGGGGTACCCATAGAGTTATAAAATCTACCGGAACCCATACCACTTTTTAACATTGCCGGCATAAATTTTATCTACCACCTCTTTGGGGAGTTTCAATCCACGGAACTCCCCGTTTATTAAACTGCTGGTCATTTTGTTGTCGGTTACCAAATACTCCCAGTCCTTCATCCAGGCTTGGTGCATCCGGTTTTGAAAAGCCTCTTTTTCCTGACCGCGGTCGATAATGTCGGTGCCATACATAAGCCGGTCCTGATAGTTGATGAAAAAATCGCGGACTTTTTCCCGGGTTTCAACCGTCTGGTAAAATAATTGCCCCATACGCGCAGCCATGTCCATAGATGCATTGGGGAAACGGTCGAGGAAAGCGGCCATTTCATCCACACTCCACTCGAGGCTGGCTAAGTGACAACCAATAAAAATCAGGTCGGGGTGTTTCTCCAGCATCCGGTCGCGGGCTGCCATCTGCTCTTCATACGAAGGAAATTCCGGGTGCAGGTACATGTGGTATTGCGGATTGTTTGCAAAATAATTGCTGTCGTTTTTTGTAGTCATTTTATCCAAAGGCAGCCAGCAGTTTTTGGGTTCGCCCAGATGCCCCACCAGCGGAATATCCTTTTCGGCCAGATGCTTAAAAACCGGATCAAACTGTGGATCGTCAATCATAACCAGCAGGCTGTCTTTATCCCGAAATTCCATACCAATGTTCTTCCATACTTTCACAGCGATGGCGCCGTCGGCCACACATTGGTCAATCCAGGAAATGGTGTTTTCCGCCCAACCCGGTTCGTCCCAGCCATCGAGGCAAAAAGTTGCAGTAAACTCATTTGTTTCAGGATATTTCTGTTTCAACGATTTCAGCCACTGGTGCGCTTCAACCACCCGCTCACAGCCACCCGAATAGGTGTTGATGTTCAACAGCCTGAAGTTATCTTTTTGCGCCTGTTCCACCGAGTTTTCAATATCGGTGTAAATGTGGTAATGTGCATCAATTTTCTCCACTTTCGCAAAATCATCCATGGAATAATAATTCTTATTCTGGCAGGAAAACAGAGCGAATGCAGCAATCCAAAAAAAATAATACTGAGCTTTCATTTTAAAATGGTTTGATTTAATTGGGTTGAAGTTAAAAAAAACAGAGAAACATATTCACTATTCTGCCAAATTTTAAGGAAACTTCAAAGTTACCTACTTTTGTGCCCAACAAAAATGATAAAAAATGATAGAAATTCTCAGAAATCGCCGAAGTATCCGGAAATACACAAATCAGCCGGTTGAACCGAAAAAGCAGGAAATTTTAAAAGAAGCTGTTTTGCGTTCGCCATCTTCCAAAAACATCAATCCGTGGGAATTTATTTTTGTGGATGAAAAGGAATTACTCCTTAAATTGAAGGATTGCAAACCTCACGGAGCAATTCCGCTGGCAACTGCGCCTTTGGCTGTTGTTATTTGTGCTGATGAAACCAAAAACGATGTGTGGATTGAAGACTGTTCCATTGCCTCCATTTTACTGCAACTAACAGCGCAAAATTTGGGGTTGGGCAGTTGCTGGATTCAAATCCGAAACAGGCAACACTCGGAAACTATTTCTGCTGAAAAATATATTCAAAACCTTCTGAATGTTCCTGAAAACTACAGGATATTAAGTGTTGTGTCAGTCGGGTATCCCGCAACTGCCCGAGAGGGAAAACCTTTTGATGAACTTGAATTTGGAAAAATTAAATTCAATTCATTTTAATTTAACTCGTACCATCTGGTTCTGGCCAGGTAAATACCAGGTCCCAAACCCGGGTAGGTTACATAAATATCCAATGCCTCCGAATAATCTATTGGTTTGTCTTTTATGTAATCGTACAACTTCATATAATTGGCAATGGCAAAGTCAACCGGATATCCGGCTATAACAATATTCCAAAACGCTTCCAATTCTTCATTGGATGAATTACGGATGGTGTGCTTGATATAATTAAAGCGATTGGGGGTTAACAATTTTCTAATTTTTTGATAATAGTTTAAAGTTGTCCTGCTTTTCATCTTTCTGTATTTATTTGATGCAGCTAAATTATTTAAACAAGGACAATGAACCAACATGTAAAATACTGTAATATAATGTTATAATAACTGAATTACCATCAGTAAATACCTGATTGAAAAACTTAAAAAAGGTAATTTTTGCTGATTGACCTCAGCAAAAATACCCGATCGGTAAAAACATCTCATCCTTTTATTCGAAGGGAAAACTGATTATGAGGTTTAAAAATTAAAAGAAATCTTCAAAATCTGTTGGTACATTCCGATGGTCTTCTCCGTCGCAATCGAGGTTAATATTGAAATTTTCCGGTCGCTTGAATTGCATATCCTCCGTATATCCAAGCGTTGGATCGGCTAAAACTTTTTTGTAGAAGTACCCCCAAATGGGTAAGGCCATATTGGCACCCTGTCCTGAGGCAAGAGTTCTGAAACGAACACTTCGCAGGTCGGCACCGGTCCACACCCCTGCTGTTAAACGAGGCGTTGTTCCAATAAACCATCCATCGGATTGATTCTGGGTTGTTCCCGTTTTTCCGGCAATGGGCATCGTAAATTTCCCATATCCGTCGCGGTTTCTTAACCTGACTCCCGTTCCGCTGTCAATAACCCCCTGCATCAGGTTAACCATCAGATAGGCGGTTTGTTCGTCGAAGGCTTCATGCCGCTCGGGTTGAAAAGTTGCAATTACGTTTCCGTAACGATCTTCTATGCGGGTTACAAAATAGGGTTTCACGTAAACGCCCTGATTGGTGTAGGTGTTAAATGCCCCAACCATTTCATAAAGAGTTATATCAGAAGTTCCCAAAAACATGGAAGGAACGGGATCGATTGGACTGTAAACACCCATTCGCTTCATTACCGAGGCCATAGCCTGAGGATTAAACTGTTTCATTACCCAGGCCGATATTTTGTTTCGCGATTGTGCCAGACCCCATTTCAGGGTTACCAGTTTACCCTCGTTTTCTTCGTCGTATTCTGCATCTTTGGGCTCCCAGATTGTGCCATCCCACATCTGAAACTGCTGACTTACATAAGGTACTTTTGTGCAAGGTGTCAGGCCGTTTTGCATGGCCAGTGTATATAAAAACGGTTTTACGGTTGAACCAACCTGACGTTTTCCTCCCTTCACCATATCATACATGAAATATTTGTAATTCGGACCACCCACATAGGCTTTTACTTTCCCCGAATGTGTTTCCATAGCCATAAAGGAAGACCGGAAATGCCGCAGATACCATTTAAGCGAGTCAAGTGGCGACATAATGGTATCAATTTCCCCTTTCCAGGAAAAGATGGTCATTTCAACCGGCTGTTTGAAATTTTCCTTTATTTCGCTGAAACTTTTTCCCTGGTTATTTAGCACCCTGTACCGTTCTGTTCGTCTTATCTCACTGTTAATCAGGTCTTCAACTTCGTTTGCCGACATGTTATTGGCAAACGGGGGGTTGTTCAGAAACCTCAATCCACCATCGAATTCAGGTTGCAAATTATTTCTCAGGTGGTATTCTACAGATTCTACGGCGTATTTCTGCATTCGGGAATCGATGGTAGTAAAAATACGGAGTCCGTCGGTATATAAATCATAATTTTTCCCATCAGGTTTTGTATTTTTTCTGCACCAACCATATAAAGGATCTGTTTCCCAATCAGTTGAATCTTCCTTGAACTTCTGCATTTGCCATGATGCGTAATTCCTTATGTCGGGCTTACGGGCAGTAAGGGTTAAACGCAAATATTCGCGAAGATAAGGCGCCGGACCACTTTTATAATCCACTTTCTGGTATTCCAAATCAAGCGGCAATTGTTTTACAGAGTCCCTCACAGTTTTGGAAATGTATCCGTACTTGGCCATTTGGTTTAACACAACATTCCGGCGGTGCATAACCAGTTCGGGTCTTCGCACCGGATTATAAAGCGATGAATTCTGTGCCATTCCCACCAACATGGCAGCCTGATGCAAATGAAGCGAATCAGGAGGAATGCTGAAATAAACCTGCGAAGCCGATTTAATTCCAACCGCCAGGTTTAGAAAATCATATTTATTCAAATACATTAAAATGATTTCCTCTTTGGTATAACTCCTTTCAAGTTTTACGGCAATTACCCATTCTTTAAATTTCCGAAGCACAAGTTCTTTTTTGCTTGATAAATTATCACGCGGAAAAAGCATTTTAGCCAACTGCTGACTTATTGTACTTCCGCCACCCGAACTGGTATCTCCGGTAACAATTCCTTTTACAACCCGCAACAAACCTCTTAAATCTATTCCCGAGTGCCTGAAAAATCTGACATCTTCTGTTGAAATCAGTGCATCGATAAGGTGTGGCGGAAGATTTTCGTAGTTTACGAATGTGCGGTTTTCGTGAATAAAATACTTATCCAGAATTTTCCCATCTTCAGAATAAATTTCGGAGGCCAGGATGTTTGGCGGATTTTCCAACTCTTCAAAAGTGGGCATAAATCCCAGGTTTCCTTTGGCAATCATCAGAAATAACAGAGTTACTCCCGCAATTCCTATAAGAAACACCGACCAAAACCAAATGATGTATTTTTTCCAGCTTGTCTTTTTTTCCTTCGTCATGAAAATCATGATTTAATATTGCGACAAATATATATGTTTCCGCTGTGGAACCAATTAAATAAACGGGTTCAGGAGGAGTAATATTTTATTTTTTTACAAATAATTTAATCATTTTCAAATAAATAGATTTAAAATAAGCAAATTAAATTTTGAACTTAGCAATTCATTTTCTTTAATTTGCAGAAATTTTTAAAAAGGAATTGAAGCATATGCATGAAAACCTTGTTATAGTTGAGTCGCCTGCAAAGGCCAAAACGATTGAGAAATTTATAGGAAAAGGATACACGGTTACATCCTGTATGGGGCACATCCGTGATTTGGAGAAAAAGGATTTTGGAATTGACCTGGAAAAAAACTACCAGCCCAAATATGTAGTTACTCCTGAAAAGAAGAAAATTGTAACCGAGCTGAAAAAACTGGCAAAAGATGCAGAAACAGTATGGTTGGCATCTGATGAGGACCGTGAGGGAGAGGCCATAGCCTGGCACCTGAAAGAAGTATTAAAACTCGACCCGAAAAAAACGAAACGGATTGTTTTTCATGAAATTACCAAAGATGCCATTTTACGTGCTATCCAAAATCCCCGATCTATTGATGAACACCTGGTGAATGCCCAGCAAGCCCGACGTGTGCTCGATCGCATTGTGGGATTTGAAATTTCTCCCGTTTTATGGAAAAAGGTTAGGCCGGCTCTTTCTGCAGGCCGGGTTCAATCGGTTGCAGTGAGGTTAATTGTGGAACGTGAGCGCGAAATCATCAACTTTAAAACTGAAACATGGTATCGCGTTACAGGTGTTTTTCTGGCGAAGGATGAAAATGGAAATCCTGCCGAACTGAAAGCGGAATTAAACAAAAGGTTTTCAACCAAAAAGGAAGCTTATGCTTTTTTGGAAAAATGTCAGACGGCTGAATTTTTAATTGCTGATGTAGTGAAAAAGCCGGCAAAACGTTCACCGGCGCCGCCATTTACCACCTCAACACTTCAGCAGGAAGCCAGCCGCAAACTGAACTTCTCGGTAGCGCAAACTATGTCGGTTGCCCAGCGGCTTTACGAAAACGGAAAAATTACGTACATGCGTACCGATTCAGTAAATCTTTCCGGGTTAGCCATAAGCACGGCAAAACAAAAAATAATTGAATTACATGGTGAGGAATATGTAAAAATAAGGAAATACAGCACCAAATCCAAAGGAGCACAAGAGGCACATGAGGCTATCAGGCCAACATACATGAGTAATGAAACCGTAAGTGGTTCAACCCAGGAACAACGGCTCTACGAACTTATATGGAAGCGTACCATGGCTTCGCAAATGGCAGATGCAAAACTCGAAAAAACAACGGTAACCATTACGGTGTCAACAACTCCTGAAGTTTTTACATCTTCGGGGGAAGTAATAATTTTTGACGGTTTTCTGAAAGTTTATATGGAATCGACTGACGATGAAAACGGAAATACATCTGCCGCGCAGGAAATTATCCCGCCTTTAAAGGTTAAAGATACATTGCGCATGGCTTCCATTTTTGCAACACAGCGTTATTCCCAGCGTCCTCCGCGTTACACAGAAGCGTCGCTGGTAAAAAAACTCGAAGAACTGGGAATCGGCAGGCCTTCAACTTATGCGCCAACTATTACTACCATTCAAAACCGCAACTATGTGGTTAAAGAAGATCGGGAGGGAATTGAAAGGAAATTCGACATTGTTACTTTAAAAGGAAATAAAATTTCTGAAAAAACAAATTCAGAAGTTACCGGCACCGAAAAATCGAAACTTTTCCCAACCGATGTGGGAATGGTGGTTAATGACTTCCTTATGGAAAATTTCGAACAGATTATGGATTACAACTTTACCGCCAGCGTTGAAAAAGAGTTCGATGATATAGCAGAAGGGAATAAGGTGTGGAACGAAATGATAGACAAATTTTACCAGCCTTTCCATTTGCAGGTTGAAGATGTGTTGAAAAATTCAGAACGATCAAAAGGAGAACGAATTTTAGGGGAAGACCCAAAAACCGGAAAACAGGTAGCCGTAAAAATTGGCCGATACGGGCCGGTTGCCCAGTTGGGGGAGGCCTCATCGGAAAATAATGACGAAAAGCCACAATTTGCAAGTTTGCGCGCCGGCCAGCACCTGGAAACAATCACTCTCGACGAAGCGCTCGACTTGTTTAAGCTTCCCCGTGAACTGGGCGAATTCGAAAATAAAAAAGTGACAGTCAGCATTGGCCGTTTTGGACCATACATCAGGCACGACAATAAATTCGTATCGCTGGGAAAACAAGATGATCCGTTTACCGTTGACCTCGGCCGCGCTTTGGAACTTATTGAATCAAAAAGGGAGAAAGACCTGAAAGCTGTTATTAAAGTTTTTGATGAAGAACCGGAACTTAAAGTTCTGAATGGCAGATGGGGTCCCTATATTTCATTCAAAAAGAAAAACTATAAAATTCCAAAGAAAATGAAGGCTGAAGAACTTTCTCTGGAAGAATGTAAAAAAATAATAACCGAAGCCCCGGAACCCAAAACAAAAAGGGCACGAAACAAAAAATAAAAAATAAAGGCAGATGATATACATTTGCCTTTATTTTTGAAAAAAACCGAAATCTGTCTCATGAATTTGCCTGATTATTTTGAACCTGTTGATTTTGAAACATATAAAACAAGCTTTAATTCGCTTGGAAAATATGCTTTGGGGCCGGCAATTGAAAAAACAAGCGCAAACTTGTTCGGAACATCAGTTAAAAAACCTGATGTTCTGATTATTGGTGTGCCTTTCGAAAACGGAAAATTTCAAAAAAAAGAAGCTTCAGCTCCTGACCACATCAGAAGAGCACTATACGAACTTGCGGCAATAAACAACAATATCTGTATTGCCGATGCCGGAAACCTGAAAAGCACATCCAGCCGCAAGGGTATTTTTCTTGCCATCCGCGATGTTACCGAATACCTGAAAGAAATGGGAGTAGTTCCAGTTTTTTTGGGAGGAAGTCAGGAATTGACTTTGGGAATTTGCGATGCTTTTAAAAATGAGCGATTCTTCTGGCTTTCTTTAATTGATGCTGTTTGTGATGTAAAAAAAAGCATTGAAAAATTTGATTCAACCAACTACCTGAGCCGCATTTTTAAAAATTTGCCCAACATTTTTCAATTCAGCCTTATAGGCTACCAAAACCATTTAGTGGGTGACCAATTAATTAAAAAGATGCCCGGGACCGGAGAACATTTGAGGTTAGGAGAGTTGCGCAATAACATTCTGCAGGCTGAACAACTGTTGCGAAATTCAGATGTACTCTCTTTCGATATGGGTTCCGTAAAATACACTGAAGCACCCGCAACAACACAAAAAAACCCAAACGGTTTGCGCGGGGAAGAAGCCTGTCAACTGGCTCGACTTGCAGGTTTAAGCTCTAATATAAAGGCATTTGGAATATTTGAAACCACTGCTCAAGAAAATAACGACACCACAGTAAAACTTGCAGCCGAAATCGTCTGGTATTTTCTTGAAGCATCAGCACAAAAAAAACCGATAAGAGATAGAACAATTTTTAAGGTGGAAATTGACGGGTTGGATAATCCTTTGATTTTCATACACGAACAGGAATCGAACCGATGGTGGTTTGAAGCCAGATCAATATCCGGGTATTTATTGGAAGTAGCCTGTTTAGAAGATGACTACCGCCTGGCAGCAGAAAATGAGATACCTGAACGATGGCTCAGAATTGTTCAAAAAATGGATGGCATATCAAAATAATAAAAAAATGATTGCGTTCTTTGCATACCAGGTTAACAGAAGTTTGTTGCAAACAACATTTTTTTATTTCTTTAGCCCGTAGAGGAAAATATATTTATGCCGCATCCAAAAAGGAGTATGAAAAAAATTATTTCTTTTCTATATTTGCTGTTATTATTAAAATTGACGGCTTTAGGCCAGATAGACCCGCAGTTTACGAACAATATGTTTTATAAATTAGGCGTAAACCCGGGATATGCAGGCGCTGAGAATGCCATCAATGGACTAATTTTAAACCGTTATCAATGGGAAGGGATGAAAGGAGCACCGAAAACCCTCGTGTTTAGCGCAGATGCTGCGATTGATGTTTTTGGAGCACCCGGAGGCATTGGATTAAATATAGTTAGCGACCAGTTGGGATTTGCAAAAAACATACTGATTAACGCCAATTATGCTTACAAGGCAGAACTGAGTATCGGCACCCTGGGTGTTGGAGTATCTTTTGGATTGTATAACCAGAGTATAAACGGAGACTGGGAAGTTCCTGAGGATGATTTGAGTATATACACCCAGCCTGGATCAGACCCGGCTATACCGCAAGGGGAAGTCAGTCAAATGGCATTTGATGTTGGAAGCGGATTATATCTCTCATCCAACCAGTATTATCTGGGTGTGTCGGTAACACATATCAACCAGGCATCCATCGAGTATGATGACTATGCCCGTTCATATTTAACAAGACACTATTATTTAATGGGTGGATACAATATAAAACTGGCCGATCCGTTATTTGAGTTACGTCCGTCGTTTCTGTTTAAAACCGATGTGGCAGGATGGCAACTTGATTTGAACACGAATGTTGTGTTCGACGACAGGTTTTGGGGAGGTATATCATACAGGGTAAACGATGCAGTTGCCCTGCTTTTGGGCCTTGAACTGGCCAATGGGTTAAAAGTGGGTTATTCTTTTGATTTAGTTACCTCCGCAATTGGTTATTATGGATTTGCATCGCACGAAATATTTTTAAGTTATTCCGTAAATTTGGAACGAAACCGAAACCGAAAATATAAAAGTATTAGATTTTTATAAAGAAAGCCATATATTTGAGCTATGAAAAAACTTCTTTTAATTGCAGTTGCGCTCCTAACCTTATTTAGTTTTACAGGCTGCAACACCTCAGGAAACGGGGAGTTGATTGGAGTGCAAAAAAGACCAAAATGGCGCGAAACGCAACCCTATGGAATGGTATATGTTCGGAGGGGAAGTTTTAATATCGGACCCAGCGACCAGGATCCTGCCATGGCAGGAGTCCCAACAAAAACTGTTTCGCAGGATGCCTTTTGGATGGACGATACCGAGATAACAAACAATGAATACCGCCAGTTTGTAAACTGGGTAAGAGATTCCATTGCCCGCAGAATGCTTGGCGAACAGTATCCTGAATTCCTTATAACAGAAGACAGGCAGGGAACGCCAATTGATCCGCCACGCGTTAACTGGCGTGAAAAACTCAATTGGAGTGATGCTGATTATCAAATGGCAATGGAAGACCTGTATATTCCGGAAAACGAAAGATTTTTCGGAAAAAAAGAAATTGACACCCGCAGGCTCGTTTATGAATACTGGTGGATTGATTTGCAACAGGCTGCCAAAAGATCGAATAGTTACAATTTTGAAACCCAGCGATATGAGGGGAACGTTTACGACATTAACGGAGAATTACGGCCTATTGAAAACCGTTCTGCATTTATAATGAGCGATCAGGTGCATGTTTATCCTGATACTTTAACCTGGATACGTGATTTTACTTATTCTTACAACGAACCCTGGGCAACCCGGTATTTCTGGCATCCGGGCTTTGACGAATACCCTGTTGTTGGTGTCAGTTGGAAACAGGCTTTAGCGTTTTGCAACTGGCGGACCAAAATACAAACCGATTATCTCACTTCAAGAAGACAACCTTCGATGCAGGCTTACAGGTTGCCAACAGAAGTGGAATGGGAATATGCTGCCCGCGGGGGTAAAGACTTTTCCATGTACCCCTGGGGAGGATACTACACACGGGACGAAGATGGGGTGTTCCTTGCCA
The DNA here is from genome assembly GCA_041686935.1 of Mariniphaga sp. Taxonomy (GTDB): domain Bacteria; phylum Bacteroidota; class Bacteroidia; order Bacteroidales; family Prolixibacteraceae; genus Mariniphaga. The sequence continues at coordinate 90,124 of JAWLCW010000006.1, forward strand.
ATTTTAAGCCTTTGAGGGGAAATTACGTGGAAGACGGTGGAATAGCAACTATGAAAGTAGGCAGCTATGAACCCAATGAATACGGTCTTTACGATATGTCGGGGAATGTGGCTGAATGGACTGAAACAGCTTACGATGAAGCGGGTTACAATTATTTTAGTGACCTGAACCCAACATTTACCTACAATGCCCGGCCAGATGATCCGCCTGTTATGAAAAGGAAAGTTGTTCGCGGTGGTTCCTGGAAAGATATAGCTTACTATACTCAGGTTTCCACACGCAGTTTTGAATATCAGGATACCACAAAATCCTTTATCGGATTTCGTTGTGTCCGGTCAACATTTGGCGAAGAATTTTAATAAAAAATAGTTACTAATCTTTTACCTCTGCAAAATGAATATTGGTGAAGTATTTAAAACAAAACGCTGGAAGACATTCATGGGTTATATTTATGGATGGGGTGCATCTGTTGTTATGATAGGAGCATTGTTCAAACTCCAGCATTGGCAATATTCGGGACTTCTTCTCACAATTGGTTTGATGACCGAAGCCTTTATTTTCTTTTTATCGGCTTTCGAACCGCCACTTGAAATGCCTGAATGGTCGAAAGTTTATCCTGAATTACGTGACGATTATGAGATTACGGAACTGGAAGAATACGGCAGAAAAGGGAAAAATGGTTTTAATCAGTTGTTTTCTTCTTCAGACCTATCTCCTGATCTTTTGGAGAAAGTTGGGAAAAGCCTGAATGATTTATCCTCTGCCGCACGTGGAATAAGCGATATATCAACAGCTACACTGGCTACCGATATGTATGTTAAGAACCTCAGTTCGGCTTCAGAAACGATGAATACATTTGCTGAAATAAATAAACGGGCCAATGAAACGGTAAATGCTTCTGTAGAAAAACTGGCTCAATCGTATTCCATTGCATCGCAGCAACTTTCAGACACAGGAAAACAGGCTATCGAAAAATTACATAGCAGCAGTGATGAATTTTCTTCAAACCTTGCAGCAACCGGTAAAAAATTATCTGATACGGTAAATGGTGCTTCAAATTCTTTCACAACCGAACTGAAAGCTATTGGTGAAAATTCCAAAGTGTATTCTTCAAATCTTGAGAAACTGAACCAAAATGTTTCAGCTTTAAATGAAAGTTTTGAAAGTCAGCTTAAAGGAACAAAAACTCAGTTTGAAGCTAGTCATAAATTCAGCAGTGATTTAAATCAGATGAATGAAATTCTGGCATCATCGGTTTCTGAATTACAAAAATACAAAGAAAACGCTGAGCAACTGAATAAACATTTGGAAGCACTCAATACCATTTATGGAAATATGTTGGGTGCACTGAGTTACAAAAAGTAATAATTTGAAGTAACTGAATTATGGGTTCAAAAAATTGTCCCGAATCACCTCGGCAAAAAATGATAAACATGATGTACCTTGTACTCACCGCGATGCTGGCTTTAAACGTTGCATCCGAAGTACTTGAGGCATTTAAGGTAGTTGATATCAGCCTTATCGAAACGTTCAAAACCGTGGACATGAAAAATGCCCAGGTATATGCCCGTTTTGAACAGTCTTTTGCCGAGAATGAAACCCGGGTGGGTCCATGGAAAGAAAAGTCTGATTTGGTAAAAGCCAAAACAGACAGTATTAATATCTTCATTTTAAATTTAAAAGAGGAATTGGTAAGAAAATCAGGATTTAAACCTTATTCAGGTGAAATTCCAATTCAGCCTAACGAGTTTTATCTTGCCACTGCGGAAGGTGATACACTGATAATTTCAAAAGCCGATGATTTGAATGTACCATCGGAATTTATGATTACACAAAAAAAAGCGACTGAGTTAAAAGAAGAAATTGAAAAATTTCGGGAAATCCTTTTATCATTTATTGATGAATCGGACGTTGATTTAAGAAATACGCTATTAAGGACTCTTGATACGTCAAATCCACCGGTTAACCTTCGCGAAGGAGGAGAAAGTAAATCGTGGGAAACTGAACGTTTTCTCGATAAACCACTCGTGGCTGTGCTGACGTTGTTATCAAAAATTCAAATCGATGTTAAAAACTCGGAAGCAAACCTGATTAATTACCTGTTTTCTCAAATCGATGCCGGTTCATTTCTTTTCAACAAACTGGGAGCAAGGGTAATACCAACTTCAAGTGTTGTTTTGCAGGGCGATGAATATGTTGCCGAGGTATTTCTTGCGGCAGAGGATACTACCCAGCAGCCGGAAATTTTAATCAACAACAGACCAGTTCCGGTGCAGGACGGAAAAGCTACATTCCGGGTAAAAACTACTGAGCCCGGTGTTTTTAGCTGGAGTGGCCTAATCAGATACAAAACCCCGGCCGGTGTTATTAGAAATTACCCTTTCAGACAAGAATACCAGGTAACACAGCCAAGTGTAACAATGTCGGCTACGCGTATGAATGTTTTTTACCGTGGACTTGACAATCCTTTCGATGTGAGTGGAGGTGGAATTCCGCAGGAAAATCTTGAAGTTTCCATGACCAATGGAAGTGTTATTAAAAGAGGAAACGATTTTATTATACAACCTAACGAGTTGGATGAACAGGGACGCCGGACAACCGTTTCAGTACATGCCAACATTGGAGGAGAAAGACGTTTGCTTGGCACTTCAAACTGGCGTGTAAAAAGAGTCCCTGATCCGGTTGCACAGGTTGCTGGCCAGGCAGGCGGTACAATACGGAGAGAACGACTTCTTGTGGAAGATGGAGTTATGGCCGTACTTGAAGATTTTGATTTCGATTTCAGATATACCGTAACCCAGTTTCGGGTAGAGATTTCTGCAGCCGGCGGATATGTCAACTTTTTTGAAAGCAACTCCAACAGGTTTACGGCAGAACAAAAAGATCAATTCAGGAGACTTAATCCAAACAGTTTAATTTATATAGCTAATATCAGAGCAGTAGGATCCGATGGCACAACACGCGATCTCGATCCAATTGGTTTTAAAATACAATAATTTATGAAAAAATTAATTGCATATACCGGAATGTTGATTTTTATGCTGGCCTTAACGGCTAAAAAATCAGAGGCACAAATTATTAACGGTGCATTTCAATCAACCGATATTTCACAGAAAAGACCAATGCCACTACCCACGGTAAGAGAAGCTGATGTTTTCTGGTCGAAAAAAATCTGGCGGATCGTTGATTTAAGGGAAAAAATGAATCTGACGTTATACTATCCCACCGTTGAAACCGATGGAAGAAAAAATCTCATCAACCTTCTTCTGGAGGGAATAGAAAACGGACAAATTACACCTTACGATGCCCGGCTTGATGATGATTTTAAAGTACCGATGACTTTCGAACAGGTTCAGGAAGCTTTCGGCGCGGAAGAATCAACCGAAGAAACCATTGACTTTGATACTGGAGAACGCAAAACAGTAACCATACAGGGAGAAATAAGGCCAGGTGAAATCAAACAATACATGATTAAGGAGGAATGGTATTTCGATAAACAGACCTCCTCACTGAATGTAAGAATCATTGGTATTTGCCCCATACGTGAGTTTACCCGTGAAATGGATGAACCCGGTCAGGTGCAGAGGACAAAAGTATTTTGGGTATATTATCCGGAAGTAAGAAGCCTGCTGGCCACAAACAAAGTTCTCAATCCGTACAACCAGGCTCAATCGATGTCGTTTGATGATCTTTTTATAAAAAGATTTTTTAACAGTTATGTTATAAAAGAATCAAACGTGTTTAACAACCGCGATATAAGCGCCTATTTAAGTGGAAAAGACGCAATGCTTGAGTCTAAGCGAATTGAAAATGAAATTTTCAATTTTGAACAAGACCTTTGGGAATACTAAAAAATGAATGAGAAAAGCAACAATCTATATTATTCTAGCTTCCGGATTGCTTTCCCATTCATGCCGAAATGAAATTGTACAATATTTACCCGGAGGCGAAAGAAATTCCAAAAACTGGTTTGAGCCAACACCTTACGGAATGGTTTATATTCCAAGAGGCTCCTATGTTGTAGGTCCGTCAGATGAGGACCTGAATCTTTCAGGTGACCGGTCGAGAAGGGTCTCAGTTGAATCGTTCTGGATGGACGATACTGAAATAACCAATAACGAATACCGCCAGTTTGTTTACTGGGTGCGCGATTCAATTGCACGAAAACTGCTTGGACAAACTTACCCTGAGTATTTAAATACAGAAGACAACAGAGGAATCCCACTCAGTGAACCCACTATTAACTGGCGCGAAAAAATTGAGTGGCGAAATCCTGATTACCAGATGGCAATGGACGAGCTTTATATACCTGAGCATGAACGGTTTGCCTTCCGGAGAGAAATTGATTCAAGAAAACTTATTTATGAATACTTTTGGGTAGATTATAAACAGGCCGCCCGCCGGTCAAACAGTTATAATTTTGAAAACCAGCGCTATGAGGGAACGGTAGTAAACCAGCAGGGAGAAACGATTCCCGTTGCCAACCGAAGTGCGTTTTTGATGCGGGAGATGGTACCGGTCTATCCCGACACATTGAGCTGGATTCGTGATTTTACGTATAACTACAACGAACCTTATACGTTAAAATATTTTTCTCATCCCGCATTCGACGATTATCCGGTGGTGGGTGTAACCTGGAAACAGGCCCGGGCATTTTGTGACTGGCGAACCAATTTACAGCACGAATTCAGTAGCCGGTTAAACGAAGCTCCGGCACACGATTATCGTCTCCCCACTGAAACAGAATGGGAACTGGCAGCCCGCGGGGGTTTAAACAATGCGCTTTATCCATGGGGAAGCTACTATACCCGAAGCGACCAGGGCTGCTTTGTTGCCAATTTTAAACCAATGCGAGGAAACTACGTTGCCGATAGCCCGTCAACAACTACAACCATGCGTGTAGGTCAATTCGATCCGAATAATTATGGCTTATACGATTTGGCAGGCAATGTTGCAGAATGGACGAGCAGTGCTTTCTACGAGGCAGCTTATGATATTATGAACGATTTGAATCCGGAACTTGAATACGATGCCAAACCAGACGACCCCCCGGTAATGAAAAGAAAGGTAATACGCGGAGGTTCATGGAAAGATATCAGTTATTTTGTCCGAACTTCTACCCGCACGTATGAATATCAGGATTCAGCAAAATCTTACATCGGATTTCGCAGTGTAAGAACTTCATTTAAAAGTGAATTACATAACAGGTAATTATATCAAAGGCCAAACATGCTCATGTAATGTTTCGAACCGGTAAAAACTCCGCCGCTTTGCACGTAAAATGAATCATCAAGTTCAAAAACTCCATCTATTGTTTTGCGCCAGGTTGCATTGGGAAAAGGATGATAGTTTTCCATTTGTTTCCAGTTTCTGTAATTTTGGTGCCCGTTGGTTTCAAGTAAACCGGTTTCAAGCCCCGGAAACGGGCTCAACCGGGCAGCTACATTTTTGTTCCAGTCAACCAGAATCGGGTTCACTGTAAGGTCAGCACAAAAGCAGGGAATTTTATTCCTGTTTGCAGCTTTTGCAATTTTCAATGTCATACTCAGGGTTTTGGCGATGGGTTTCAGGGCAATGGCACCATATCCCATCTGTATGCGGGCCAATGCGTCTTTGTCGGTATGTGCGCTTTCGTCGGCAGCCAAACGAACCGGAATATCCGAAACATCAATTTCCAACTCTTCAGGAAACGGCTCCTCGATGATTGCAATCTGATCGAAAGCCCCGATTTTATTTGCATGATCAAGCAATTTCATCAACGTTTCCTTTTTTTCATAGCGCCCGTTTGCATCAAAATAAAAAGGTAATTTTCCGTTTACAGTATGTTCTGTCCTGTAATTTCCAATTGCCTGATGAATCTCGGTAAGCCGTGCCTTGTCTTTTTCAAGCATTTCCTCCTGCGTTCCGGGCTGTCCAATTTTTATTTTCATAAAATAGTATCCTTCATCTGCTGCCTGTTTTATTTCCGAAACAGGAATGGAATAGGCCATTAACGGAATACTCGCAACTTTTCGGTGTTTATGAGATAACGCAGACCGGTATTCCTCCGGAATTAGTTCATCAAATGTTTTGAAACTGTTCTGCTGGGCATAAAGCATCCATGCAGCATTGTCAATCCCCACCAAAGCATTCAGGGCAAAAGTTTCACGCAAATTGTCATTGCCGGTAATTTTTTTTCCAAAGTTATGTACCTCCTCCCAAACGGAATCGAGCAGGTTAACCGGGTTCTTGAATTCCATTCCTTTAATAACAGACAGCGCATATTCTGTCATGGCATACATCAATGCATTTCCGCCACTTTCCGAATATTTACTGAAAACCTCAGCGTCAGACCATAATACGCTTTGCGTGCAAAGACCAACCTTTTTAATTTCTGAAGATGATTTCAACAGCGATGCAGTTTGCCAGATTTCAGTCATAAAACCTCCTTTGAATCCAAAGGGGCGTATAAGTGGTTCGCGTTCAAAATTGGAATCAGTGCCTTCGATCTTAATTTTTTCAGTGATGCCCATTTTAAATGAATTAATTGCCTCTGTTACAGATTAAACTTATGAAACTGATTTTTAAGAAAATTTAAATCCTTTTCTAACCAGACAGATATCTCATCCAGCGGCATTGTAGGATTATTGCTGCCATGTTCCGCACCGCCCAAATCGTATTCATAATGAATGGAAACCGGCCCTTCGATATCAAACGACCGGTAAAGTTCAAAATAGGATTTAAAATCAACCATCCCTTCTCCCAGCGGAACATTTTTAATTTTCCACTCCCCTTTTTCATTCTTTTCCCAAATAAAATCCTTGATGTCGGTCGTCCGAATCCAGGGAGCGAGCAATCTTAAACCCAGCGGCCAGGAAACACCGCCCTCCACAGTTGCATGACGAATATCGTACTGAACTCCAATGAATTCCGGATCGCGATCTTTCAAAAGTTCAAACAAATCCCAAACCGGCCCGCCAACACGACGCCCGGAGTGGTTTTGATAATTGCCCGTAACTCCGTATTCCCGGTTTAATATTTCCAGTTTTTCGAAAGTGTATTTGTGATTCTCCAGATTTTCAGGAATTGTTTTGGAGTGGTCGTAATCAAGGTATCCGGTCCTGTAATACCTGATTCCCAAATCAGCCATTGTTTTCAAAATGGGCCGTGTAAATTTATCCTCCGGATTAATTACTGAAGTGGTTATCATTTTTGAATCAATGCCGGCATTTCGCAGTGCCTTTAAAGCCAGCGGAAGATCACGCTCCACATTCTCCGGCAAAACCTGGCCTCCGGGCCGAACAGTCATATCTGCTCCTGCAAAACCATGTTCTGCAAGCACTTCAGCCATTTTTTCATAACTTAAAAATTGCAGGCATTTGGTAAAAACATGAATCGGACGTTTGGTTTCCGGTTTTAACATTTCAGTTGCCATACCTGGGCCGGCTATTCCAAATGCAGCAGCACCAGCCAGACTTTTTTTAATAAAATTTCTTCTTGATTGCATAATCCTGATTTCTTTTTCGATTTAAATTTCTTCCAATTTCCATGGCTTTCGGTATTCGTAATGTAAAAGGTCATTTGCCCCGGCAGAGTTAGTAAATATTTCTTTATCTCCGTCCCACTCCAGCCGTTTGCCTGTCTCTAAAGCAATATTTGCCAAATGTGCAAACGAAGTGGATCGGTGACCTTCTTCAAGAGTGCACCAAGGTGTTTCTCTTGTTTTAATACAATCAAGGAAATTCCGGATCAGCCGGGCGGTGCTGTCCCTGTTGCCGGCAGTTTCAGCCGGATCATTCCTCAAATCGTACTTTTCCGGTTCAGTTAATTGTTTCCATTTCTGAAACTGACCCGGGCGCGAAGGTCTTATTTCGTAACCGTTTTCACCAGCAACTAAAGTACCCCGGGTTCCGTTCAACTCAATTTCACCACCGGAAACTCCGCTACCTGAAGTCCCTTCATAAATACTGAACTTAATAATTAATCCTGTTTCAAATTCAAAAAGAACATCCATTGTGTCGGGAATATCACGGTCGTCGGTCAAAACATATTTTCCCCCGTGGGCAGAAATTGCCGAAGGCGCCGTTTCACCTGCCAGCCAGCGGATAGCATCCATGTAGTGAACTCCCCAGTTTCCCATTTGAGTTGAATAGTCGCTCCACCATCGAAAATAATAAGGAGCAATATTGTACTGAAATGGCCTTGCAGCCCTTGGACCAAGCCACATGTCCCAATCGAAATCATTGGGTGGAGTTTCAGGATTTAAACGGCCAATTCCATCGGGAAACATGTTGCTGATTCGAAACGCATTGGCCGAAAGAACTTTCCCGATTTTTTGGACCAGCCCCTCATTTACCATTTTTTGGTAAACAACAGATCCCCTCCGATGCAACCCAACCTGAACTACATTGCCTGCTTTTTTTTGTGCATTCACCATTATTCTGCCCTCTCTAAGGGTAATGGTAAGCGGTTTTTCCACATAAACATCAAAACCTGCGCTGCATGCTTCAACACATTGCAAAGCATGCCAATGGTCGGGGGTGGCAATGCAAACAGCGTCCAAATCTTTCATTTCATACATTTTGCGGTAATCGGAAAACTGCAACACTTTCCCCGAAAATTTTTCTCCCATTTGCGGTATCCGGTCCATTTCCAGAAAACGTTTTGCAACTTTTACGCGGTCTCTTTCAGTATAAGGTTTATATACGTCGCACAGCGCTGCAACTTCAACGTCATTGTTTGCCATAAAGCGTTCCAGTAACTGCGAACCGCGGTTACCCACTCCCACAAAACCAACTCTTATTTTATCGTTGGCGCCAAAGATTTTTGATGTTTGTTTCGAACCAAAAGCATGTAATCCAACTGATACGCCGGCAACTGCTGCGGTACTTTTTGAAATGAACTCACGACGGGTATTCTTTTCCATTGGTTTAGTATTTTTTATTTACGCTGACCAATTTAGGAAAAGAAAGGAAAAAACTCAAAAACTTATCATTCAAAAAGGAATAAAATCTCAAAAAAGAAAGTATGTCTCATTTAAAAGTTCAGGTTGAATCCTCCAAACACAGTTGCGCCGGGCATTGGATAACCATAATTGATGCTGTATTCCTGTTCGAATAAATTTTTACCTGACGCAAACAGTTCAACATTTTTTGTCAGCTTATACGACAACATCAGATTTACCAGCGTGTAGCTTTCCTGTAATGGCTGATCTCCGGTAAAGGTATATAAACCGGAAATTTGCTGTAACGAAAGGTTCGCCCTGAATTTGTTGTAAGTATAGGTGCCTTCTATAAAAAACTGATGTTCAGGCGCTGCAAGCCTTGGTTTGTCGAGATGAATATAACTGTAGTTGGAAGAAAAACTGAGGCTTTTTGAAGCTGTCCAGTTGATTTCAGCTTCGATTCCTTTATTCGAAAACGAACCCACATTTTGACGTTTTACAGGAGGTGGCGGTGCATCATTTGGTCTCATTTCAATCACATTGTCGCCATCAATCATGAAAGCGGTCAATTCAATTCTAACACTTTTATCTGCGCTTTCCTGACTAACCCCCAGTTCATAATTCATTAACCGCTCGGGTTCAAGTTCGGTGTTGGGAGCAAAAAGATAAAGTTCCATCAGGGACGGATTTCTGAACCCTTTTGAAAAGGAACCTTTTAACGTAGTATTTTCCGTAGCAAGAAACGAGAACCCGGCCTGGGGTACGGTTTCAAGTCCGAACATGGAGTTGTTTTCCAGTCTTAACCCGGCACTCAAAATCAATTTTTCAAAAAATGTTTGTTGAATGTAGGTATAACCGGCAATATCCGAAACATCGTGCCAAGTATCTGCTGCACCTGGAACACCGCTGTTTGCAATTCCGGAAACCATTTTATAATCTGCTCCCAATGTTATACGGTTCCCCTGAAAAAGCTGAAATCCCTGGTACATACTTATCCCTGTATGGTAATCTTTTGAAATCCATCCGTTGGTAAACTCATGGTTTCCAAAATTATAAAAGGCAATCAAACCCCCTTCGGCCTTATTAAACCGGTTTTTAACTGCAAAAGATGTTTTCCCTCTTAAAATATCAATTCCGAAAAAAGCAGGGTTAAATATTGTTCCGGGATCCTGCGAGTTGAAATCGGCAATACTCAAATCAGCCGAAACGCTGAAGTTTTTGCTCAATTCATAGCCGGCTTTCACAAAACCGTTCACAATTTTAAACTCTGAGGTATCGCGGTGCCCGTTGGTCCGGTCATGATTTAATGAAGCAAAAACACTAAACCTGCCTTGTTTTAATCCTCCGCTTGCCATGTATTTCTGAGTGTTGAATGAACCATAGGATAAACGGGCGTTACCTGAAAAGCCCTCGGTAGTTTGCTTTTTTGTGATAATATTTATAGCACCGCCCATTGCATTTGAACCGTAAAGAATGGAAGCCGGCCCCCTGATAACCTCAACCCTGGCCACATCGGAAGAAACATACGCATCGGGAAGTGGATGAGCAAACAAACCCTGAAACTGCGGATGGCCGTCAATAAGTACAAGCACCTGCGAATTGGGAGCAGTTCCGCCAACACCGCGCATGCTTAATTGTCCGGCCGACCCCGTTCCAACTCCAAAACCGGTTACTCCCCTTTCGGTAACAAACAAACCGGGAATCCGCTGACTCAACACCGGAAAAACGGCCGATTCGTTGCTCAGTTCAATTTTCTCCTGTGTAATTAAGGATACGGTTAACGGTACGTTTTTCCTTGAAACTTCAACTCTGGTACCGGTTACTATAACTTCTTCAATTTTTACCGTATCAACAAGGTTGAAACTTGCCTGAGCGTTTCCGGGTTTAGGATGAATTAACAGAGCCCAAAAAGATATTGCAATTATTAAATTTCTGAAACTTTTCATTTTAAAAGTATTTGTGTTACTTATTTTATAAGTCGTGTTACTATATGGTTAAAAAATTTTATTCTGCTTTGCTCATAACCAGTTTTCCGTGCTGAATTCCTTTAATACTGATTAATTTATCCGAAATTTCGGTTAACCGTTTTGACGGACCTTTCACTGCTATAATTTCAAGGTAGTTTTGTTCATTCAGATAAAAACCCTGCGAGGAAAGCACCACATCCCGGTATCCAAACTGAATCTCAGACGATTTTTTCAGGACGTCGCTTTTTTCATGATTAAAAACCAATACAACAGCTCCGGCGACAATATTATCGCATTTCCATTTTTCTTCCACCAGGTTTTTCTCAATAAGATGACGAATGGCCTGCGAACGGTTGGCAAAACGGTTCTCTTCCACGTACTCATCGAGTGCGTGTAAAAGTTCTTCATCGAGCGAAACGCCAAAACGGGTTACCGGCATAGTGTTACAATTTTCAGAATTCGTAACACGAAGATAGAAAAAGTTGGGAAATTATTGATTCGATTTCACAATTTTCCTGATGACAGTATTTTTGGAAGTGGTTATTTCCAAAAGGTAAATAGCCTCAGAAATGTCTGTAAAAAAATAATAATCTTTCACTTCCCTGAATTCCTGAATTAATCTTCCACCGGCAGTAAATAAACTAATTTGTTGAATTTGCTCATTACCTTGTACAGAGAGGGAAATACGATTTGAAAAAGGATTTGGGAAAACGATAATCTCATTGCTGTTATCCATTTTGGGTGTTTCCGAAACCTGAGCCGTTTTAGAAATCAACCAGTAATCGGGATCGATTTTTATTTCCGACACTTCAAAACCGGGATCGACCCAAAATATCTGGTTATTCATGGTGTGAACCAGTCTGAAATCCACGGAATCGGTTTTTTCTGTATTGTAAACCCTGACCGGAACCGGCATTTCAAAAAAATCTACTGAAGGGTGAGACGTACTTTGCGCGAGTGTAATTTTGAGTTCCTGATTGGCTGTTTGGGAATATTCCAAAGAATATATGGGAAATCCTTCACCGTAATACCAATCCTTGAAAAATTCTGTCAGGCTGGTATCGCCGGCGGCTTCAAAATGAGCCACAACCTGCTCGTGCCGGGCAAAACCGTTGGCCACCTGAGGGTCGTTATAATAATTTTGCAAGGCTTTAAAAAAATCCGGATCACCCAAAATCCAGCGCAGCATGTGCAAAATATAAGCGCCTTTGGAATAAGAAAGCCGTCCGTTGAAAATTCGCGAAACATCTGTTGTATCGGGAACAAAAACCGAACCTCCCGGCAAGCTTGTAATTCGCTGAACTGTCAGTCTTCGCCAGTCGTGCCAGTAAAATCCATCTTTATATTGTTCGTAAGCCAATCCGGTGAGGTAAGTGGCAAAACCTTCGTTTAACCAAATGTGTTGCCAGCTTCCCAGGGTGATGTAATTCCCAAACCACTGGTGAGCCAGTTCGTGGGCAATCAGTTCAAACCCAAAATTAAACATGAAACTCATGGTTTGGTGCTCCATTCCCCCACCCCAGCCAAACTGCGCATGCCCGTATTTTTCAGCGGCAAACGGATACTCCCCAATCAGTTTATTAAAAAGTGCCATCACTTCAATAGTAACCGGTGTTCTTTCCATGGCACTGGTAAGATTTTCAGGGTAAACAAAATTCTGTATTTCAATTAGTCTGTCGTCTTCAAGCTCCAAATAATCGGAATATTCTGCATAATTGGTAACGGCGATGCCAACAAGATAAGTAGCTATCGGATAGCGGTGTTTCCAGTGCATTGTTCGTTTCCCTTCCAAAACGGTTTCCGAAACCAGAACTCCATTGCTTGCGGTGCGGTAAAATTCCGGGGTTGTTACAATAATATCAATGGAATCAATTTTGTCGGCAAGCGATTGTTTGCAGGGCCACCATTCCATGGCGCCGTAAGGTTCGGAGAGCGTCCAAAGTACAGGGATTTTGTTGTGGGTACCGGTGGTAAAAGAACCAAATCCGGTGGCCGGAGGTTCTCCCTGGTAATAAACTGAAAGGGAGTCGGTTTGTCCCTCGCTAATCCCTTCATTGAGCTGAATGTTGATTTTGTTTTCGTTTCTCCGGAAATTAACCGGATTTCCTTTTTGAATAATTGAATCCAAAATCATTTCGTCATGCAAATCAAATTCGATCTCAGCAAGATGAGTCTGATGACTTACAAAATAAGAAGTTATTTTACCCCTGATGTATTTAACTGCCGGATCAACCTCCCATTCCATTCGCTGGTAAATCAAGTCATATGATGTATAGTTTGCCGGCTCGGTAAAACCGACCTTTTTCATAAATATCTGCCCGTCGGCAATTGCTTTTTTATCCGAAAAAAACGGATCGGGTTCCTGGGCAGCAACCTCTGCCAGGAATATAAACATCAAAAATTGTATCCATCCAAACCGAGTCATGTTATAAAGATACGTTTTTTGAAAAGCCGGCACAACGTGCCGGGCGATTTAAAAAAAGAAAGCGAACCTCTTTCGAAATCCGCTTAACCATTTTTATCTGAATATTCTATTTTTCCAGTTCTTTCCAAACCAAAGCACTTGCCCCAACAATGGCTGCATCGCCCGGTTTCAGTTTCGACGGAAGAATTTTTATTTTGTCTTTAAAAATAGGCAGAAGGTGTTTCTCCATGTGTTCTTTTGTGGGTTTAAAAATCATATCTCCGGCAGCAGTTGGGCCTCCAAAAAGGAAAACAGCTTCCGGACTCAGGTGGTGAACAGTGTCAGCCAAACCTTGTCCGAGCCATGCACCGGTTTTTTCAAATACTTCCAGCGCTATTTTATCGCCTTTTACGGCCGCTTCATAAATCATTTTCGAATCCAGTTCATTGTATGACTTGTCGGCCAGTAAACTGTCGGCAGCATTGTACTGAACGATAAGTTCAAAAGCAGTTCGTTTCATTCCGGAAGCCGAACAGTAGGCTTCAAGATGACCGAGAGCGCCACAGCCGCACCTGCGTCCGCCGGGTACCAAGGTGGTGTGCCCGCATTCTCCGGCAAAACCATCATGACCGTAAACCAAATCGCCATTTACAATAATTCCGCTTCCTACTCCGGTTCCAAGGGTAAACATCACAAAATTATTCATGCCTTTTGCGCCACCGTAAATCATTTCACCTATGGCTGCTGCATTGGCATCATTGGTAAGTGCCAGTGCCTCCATTTTCGGAAAATGGTTACGCAGCAGTTCAACCAACCTGACAACACCTTTAAAAGACAGGTTTGGAGCATATTCAATGGTACCAGTGTAGTAATTTCCGTTTGGCGCGCCAATACCAATTCCCAAAAATTCCAAATCCTGGTTCAGTAATTTTACCGACTTCATCAGTTCATTAATGGCTTGAGCCAAATCAGAAATATACCTGTCAATATCGCCGTGTGAGGGAGTTGGAATGTTATCTTTTACCATCACATTTCCTTCTGGATCGACCACTCCAATAGCAGTATTCGTTCCGCCAATGTCCACACCAATTGCTACTTTCTTCATCATTGTATTTTATTTTATAATTGTAAAATTTCGATTTTAAAAAAATTAAAAACACGGAAGGACAAATTTAAAAATATTATACAAATCTGCCGGAAAATCAATTGTTTTTGCTTCAATTTATTCTGATTTCAAACAAGAACCGCATATAATCCTTATTTTTGAAATTTGTTGGAAATTTTGAATTTCAGGGGATGCAAAAAGTAAAAAAAACAGTATTGAAAATAGCCGGGTGGATTTTACTTCTGCCGGTTTATTTTTACAAATATGCTATTTCGCCTTTAACCCCGGCAAGTTGCCGGCATGTTCCAACTTGTTCGGAATACGCGGTTCAGGCAATAAAAATTCACGGGCCGTTTAAAGGTTTTTGGCTGGCAACCCGCCGAATCTCAAAATGCCACCCTTGGGGAACAAAGGGTTACGATCCGGTTCCGCCAAAAAATCAAATCAAAGTAAAAAAAATGAAAGGATAAACTAATTTTGTGGTCTGTTGTTTTACAGGTCGAATTCAGATTTAAAAAAATGAAGCAAATTCTATTAATTTTTACCGTAACTCTATTCCTGATTTCCTGTACCTCGAATAAAAGTAAATCCGGAGATGAAGAAAAACCGGTTGTTATTGTGAGCATTTTACCGCAAAAAACCTTTGTTGAAAAAATTGCGGGCGACGATTTCGAAATACAGGTTCTTGTACCTCATGGCGCAAGCCCCGAATCTTATACCCTTCTGCCTTCGCAGTTAAAACAGATTTCTCATTCCGAAGTATGGTTCCGGATTGGCCACATTGGGTTTGAACTTTCGTGGAAAGACAAAGTAGCTGAGCTGAACAGAAACATGAAAGTGGTCGATCTTTCAGAAGGCCTCGATTTAATTGCCGGAGAAGAAACTGACCATGGCGATCACATTCATCATGGTGGCATTGATCCGCACACCTGGCTTTCGCCAAAACTGGTAAAACAAATGGCCGGGAAAATTGCCGAAACGCTGGGAAGTATCAACCCGGATAAAAATTCGGAATACAAAGCCAATTACCTGAAATTTGTAAAAGAAATTGACCAGCTCGACATTAAAATAAAAAATGCGTTAAAAGAATATCAGGGAAAATCTTTTATAACCTTTCACCCCAGCCTTTCTTATTTTGCGCGAGATTACGGGCTTGTTCAATATTCGCTTGAATCGGGCGGAAAGGAGCCGACTCCGCAGCACATGACAAAAGTAATTGGGCTTGCCCGCAGGGAGAACATCGGGGTAATTTACATTCAAAGTGAATTCGACCGTGAACATGCACGGGTTTTTGCCGAAGAAATCAAAGGTAAAATAATTGAAGTTCGGCCGCTAAGCCCGGACTGGGAAGATAACCTGATGGAAATGACCCACATATTTATTGATAATTTTTAATGGATGCCTTAATAAAAATAGAAAAATTAACTCTGGGTTACGATAAAGAGTCCGTTTTAAAAAATGTAAACCTTGAGATTTTCGAAAAGGATTTCATTGGAGTTATCGGACCAAATGGAGGGGGGAAAACCACCCTGCTGAAAGCGATATTGGGCTTGCTAAAACCCATGAGTGGAAAAATTATTTTCCGAAAAGATATCGACAAGCAGAAAAAACCAATCGGATACCTTCCACAGGTAAAACACATGGATCGGAATTTTCCCATTACGGTTTTTGATGTGGTACGGTCGGGTTCGCTTATGAAAAATTCCAAAAAAGTAACATCATCCGAAATCAGAAATAAAACAGAAGAGTTACTGGTGGAGATGGGCATTGCAAATATTCGAA
The DNA here is from genome assembly GCA_041686935.1 of Mariniphaga sp. Lineage (GTDB taxonomy): Bacteria > Bacteroidota > Bacteroidia > Bacteroidales > Prolixibacteraceae > Mariniphaga. The sequence goes on from JAWLCW010000006.1 coordinate 106,305, forward strand.
ACAAAGCTATTGGAGAACTTTCGGGCGGTCAAATGCAGCGTGTGTTTTTATGTCGGGCGTTATTAAGCGACCCTAAGATTCTTATTCTGGATGAACCCGACACCTTTGTTGACAACCGTTTTGAAGGTGAATTGTATGAAAAGCTAAAGCATTTAAACAACCACATGGCCATTGTACTGGTTTCGCATGATGTTGGAACCATTTCGAGCTATGTGAAAACCATTGCCTGTGTAAACGGAGAACTGCATTACCATCCAGACAACATAATTACCCAGGAGCAGTTAAACAGTTACAACTGTCCCATAAAATTAATTACTCATGGAGAGATTCCACATACCGTTCTAAAACATCACCACTGATATGAGCAACTTCATAGATCTTTTCTCATACGAATTTTTCCAGAAAGCATTTTTGGCTGCTGTTTTTGCCAGTATTTCCTGCGGGATTGTGGGTAGTTACATTGTTTCGCGACGTATTGTTTTCATCAGCGGCGGAATTACACATGCTTCCTTCGGAGGTATCGGACTGGCCTTTTTGCTTGGTTTTAACCCGTTAGCAGGAGCGGTAATATTTGCAGTGGGAGCTGCGCTGGGCATTCAGTTTTTTACGAAAGTGGCCAAAGTTCGGGAAGATTCATCCATTGCCATTTTTTGGTCGTTCGGAATGGCACTCGGAATTATTTTTGTTTTTATGACGCCGGGTTACACACCCAACCTGATGAGTTACCTGTTTGGTAACATTCTCACAGTCACCATTTCAGAACTGTGGTGGATGTTTGTACTTAATGTGGTAATTATCGTTTTCTTTTCTGTTTTCTTCCGGCACATCCTTTACATTGCTTTCGATGAAGAATTTGCAAGGGCTTCAGGATTACCGGTGGCACTGTTTAATTATCTGACTATTACTTTAATTGCATTAACCGTTGTTCTGAATATCCGTGTCGTTGGAATTATTTTAATTCTTTCCCTGTTAACCATCCCGCAGGCCACCGCCAACCTTTTCACTAAAAACTTCAGAAATTTACTGGTGCTTTCTTCCATTATTGCTTTTGTGGGAACTATGGCTGGACTTTTTGTCTCCTATTTTATGGATATTCCCTCGGGCGCAACAATTATTTTCACACTCGTTGTTATTTTTGCAATAACACGTTTATTCAAACATTTCTTTTAAATGATTGGGGGCGCTAAAAAAGAAAAGGTTTATTCCTGCAAAAATTGTGGTTTTTCTTTTTCAAACCTAGATGTGGATCGGTTTTGCAGCAACTGTTTTGCCTGCACCGGCTGCGAAATTTATCTCTGCCCGCTGTGCGGCGAAGAAGTGGTTATAAAGCCCATAAAAAAACCTGCCGGAGGTATGTAGATTTTTTTACCGGCTTTCTGAGAAATATTTAACTGTACCCACCTTCAACTCCAAAGTTGCATCCTCGTCGCAAACAATAATTCCGGCAGGATGCATTTGCAGGGCGGAAAGTGTCCACATGTGTGAAATACCGCCTTCCACAACTTTCTGAAGTGCACGTGCTTTTTTGTAACCATTTACAATAATAACCACCTCGCGGGCATCGAGAACGGTTTGCACACCAACCGTAATGGCTTGTTTGGGTACTTTGTCCATATCGTTTTCAAAAAAGCGGGAGTTTGCCAGTATGGTGTCATAATTCAGATTTACCACGCGGGTGCGCGAACTTAACGAAGAACCCGGGATGTTAAATGCGATATGACCGTCAGCACCCATTCCGCCTAAAAATAAATGTATCCCGCCGAGTTGCCTTATTTTTTCCTCGTACTCCCTGCACTCTTTTTCCAAATCCGGGGCATTTCCATCCGGAATATGAATGTTCTTTTTATCCATATCAACATGATTAAAAAGATGGAAATGCATAAACGAGTAGTAACTTTCAGGATGTTCTCTAAAAAGGCCCACGTATTCATCCATGTTAAAAGTAACAACATGTTTAAAAGACACCTTCCCCAATTTATTCAGCTTTACCAGTTCCTGATAGGTGCCAACAGGAGATGATCCGGTGGGTAACCCAAGGACGAACGGGTTATTTACTGACGGGTTGAAATTGTTAATTTTCTCTGCAATATAACTGGCAGTCCACCGGCTGATTTCTTCGTAATTTTTAAAAATATTAAGCTGCATTTTTGTTTGTTTTTTGTTTTTAAAACATCCCTTCCATTGATTTTCCCAGTTTTGAAGCCTCTTCCAGGAATTGATCCACATTGAACTCGCGCAGGTAAACCATACCGTGAGTAGCTCTCAGCAACGGCGAACTGTTTTCATAAAAAAAGTTTTTTCCCAGCAAAAACTGAATCTGTTTATGCTGTTCAAACCAGGTACGCTGGGTAAGCTCGCTGAACTTTCCGTCAAGCTGATAGCTGGGGAAAGAGGCATCCACCTGGGTTACATAACACTCTGAGAATGATTTATCGAGCGTAGCAAGAGCATTCAGCGAAACCGGCACAAGAACTTCCACATCCCATGGGTTGTACTTAAACCAAACATTCCGGTATCCCACCATTCGCAAATTGCTTAAATCTTCTTCCTTATTCCATTCTTCAACGGCTGCTGCAATGGCCTGCAAAACTTTGTAATGCGTATCGGGTCCGCTTCCCTGCGGATCCATTGCCAGGCTGATCACCGTGGGTTTGTATTTTCTGAAATCTTCCAGAATGGGTAAAACATCCTTTTCCATGTCGGGTTTACTGCCCGTTACATTGTTTTGGTAGAAGCCAAGGCGCAGGTGATGTACATTTTTTACCATAATTCCGTAGTGCGCCCAAACCAGCTCCTCTTCAAACTCTCGAATCATTCCCTTTAATTGCTGAATTTTGGGTGGATTTTTGCTGCCATCGTAACTGTTTTTCAATAAAGCCAGCACTTCGTTAATTGCTTCGAGCAGCCCGGCTTGATTGTTAATTTTCCAGATTGAAACCAGGGCACGTACCAACCTGTGACAAACGCCCCGGCGTTTTCCTTCCGGACTATTGGCGGCAACATTATCGAGATAATGATAAACGTCTTTATCCCATTTGTATTTATATCCCTGCTGGAAAAAATCGGGGTAGTTAATCATTTCAATTTTGCCATGATCGATCAGTTCTTTTGTATCCATCAGCAAATTACACAAAAAGCTGTTGGTAACTGCTGTGTATCCGGAAGTTAAAACAGAAAAATGCAGTTCATTGCTTGAATCGCGGGATTGCCGGTTGGTAAGCGGCATAATACCGAGCATTATATCGTCGTGATGCGGCCCGGTATGATAATACACCTGGTTTGTCTCTTTCTGCATTCCCCGCTGAAGTTTTGCCAAAATGGAATCAATAACCGACTGTACTGTGTTTTCATTCAGACCTGGAATCAGGCTGCAATACTTGTCTGCTTTTAAATCGGCGAGTTCGAGTTTCCCGCCGAATTTATTGATTTTCCGGCAAAGTTCAATTACGGCGCGCTCAGTTTTCTGATGAGTCCACGGACCGTTGGTATAATAATATTCAACTGCATCTTCCAGTTTTACCGCCGCGCCATCGGTTAAATAAAAACGGCTGTTTTTCAGGCGTTGCAGAGAAGTTGCCGGACAAACAACATTGGGTTCATTTTCGAGCGAATTTTTTATGGTTTGGGCAATCGCTTCGCCGGCTGCAAAAATAATGGCCTTATTTTCCGGATTATATCCAATGGTTCCCAATCCAATCGTTATAACCAGGCGGTTTCTCGACACTTCAATTCCACCCAAATCGGTTGCTGTTACGGCCTGTGTTTCGAAATTTGTTTGAGTAAGGCGTGTTGAAGCAAAATGGTCAGAACCACGTGTATTAAACGCAATGTGCCCGTCGGGGCCAATACCTCCCAAAAAAAACCCGATACCTCCTTTTTCCCTGATTTTATTTTCGTACTGGGTGCACCATTGGTCAATTTTAAAAATTGACTCTTGCTGCAACTGCTCCAGTTGGGTTTTAGCCTCGCGGTAGCGTAACGATAAATCAATATTAAAACCCGGGAAAATTTCACTAAAATGTTTGCCTTGAGCCAGTTCAATTTCATCGGAATTAATCAGGAGGGCATTTTTCAAATCGATTCCAATTCCTTCAATATAATTTTTCAAAATAAAATTACTCAGGCTGTTGTGCTGTTCTGAACTGATGGGGTAAAAATCGCCCATCTGTACCAGTTGCAATCCTTTCAGTGAAGGTTTTTCCACATTGGCAAGGCCATATCTATCGCGAATTTCTATTCCTTTTTTATTGTCCCAGTTGTCGAGCAACAAGTGGGTAAACTGAATAAAGTACTGAGCTGTTTTCCCGGTTGGCAGGCTTACCACACCGGCAGGATTACCAGCCACCCATTCCAAAAAACTTAAAGCCGAGAGCAACCCCAGTTTCGGAAAACTGTCCACCGCAATATATGGCATGCGGGTGGTTATTTTTTGTAAGGCCGATTCATTAAAAAAGGCCTGTTCAACTTTAGAAAAATTCATTTTTATCATTGTTTCCTTTCAAAATACTTTTGTATTGTTTTATTGTTTTACCGATGCGATCCTGTCGAGTGCATAAGCGGCAGCTCCCATTGGACCGGCTTTTTGGCCAAGTGCTGAAAATTTAATTTCTGTATCGTCGCTAATATCGCGGTTACTAAAAGTATAAATAGCCTGCTGAATGGGTGCAATTATAAACTGACTTGCCTCGGCCACTCTTCCTCCAAGTACAATTAGTTCCGGATTAAAAATTTGTATAAGGTACACAATACCTTTCCCAAGCCAGTATCCAACGTCGGAAAAAATGGAAATAGCAAACTGATCGCCACGGTTTGCAGCTTCAATAATCACTGATATATCAATTTTTTCCAAATCTTCGTCAACCAGGGCATTGATTAACGATGATTTCCCGCTCTGAATACCCTGCCTGGCAATACGGGCAATGGCAGTGGCCGAAACTATGGTTTCAAGACATCCCTGTTTGCCGCAACTGCAAAGTACCCCATTATCAACAATTGGCAAATGTCCAAATTCACCGGAGTACCCCGATTTTCCCGAATAAAGTTTTCCGTTGATGATTATTCCGAGTCCGAGTCCCCAGTCGGCCTGGAGGAGCAACACATTTTTTTTGTTTTTTGCAAGGCCAAAATGTTGTTCCGAAAAAGCTCTGAGCTTTGAATCGTGGCTTATAAAAACAGGTAATCCAAAAACTTTCTCTAATTCCTGAGATAAATTTTCAATTTTGGGGAAATAGGTTTTATTAATGCCCTGTTTTTGGTTTATTAACCCGGGCAGTTCAATACCCAGTGCCAGAATTTTACTTCTATCAATGCTTTTTTCAATTAGAAGGGCATTCAGATTTTCACTTATTTCTGAGAAAATGCTAAAATCAGATTTCATTTTTACAGGGAAAAACCCGGCTTCGCCTACTTCCTGGTTGTTGCTGTTAAATACAGAAATAATAGTTCTGTTAATATTAATGGTAATGCCAACTATATAAAAACCGTTTTCAACCAGACCGTATATATTTGGCCTTCTCCCTCCGCTGGAGTCGCCTCTCCCCAATTCTTTTACCAAACCTTCTTCAACCAGTTCAACCAGCAAACTGTTAATTTTTGGCGTACTTAGTTTAATTATTCCTGACAGCTCTGAATTGGACATGGAGCCAAGGAAATAAAAGGTGCGCAGAATTTGCTTTTTATGCTGTAATTTCTTATGCTCAACTCCCTGGCTTTGATTCCCGATACTTTTGAATAGTTTTTCCATTGTTAATTTCCTGCAACAAAGATTAGAATATTTTTAACACGAAGCAAAATTCTTTTTAAAAAAATTAAAAAGAATGTGTTATTTTTGCTAAAATTAACGATTACTATTCAATTAAAAAATATTTAATACAGGCAATTATTGCAGGTTCATGAAAAAAACAGATATTTAGAAACCAATTTTTTAGAACATTAAAACAACTTTGTGATGCGAATAAAATTAACCGTACTCCTGTTTTTATCCGTTTTTTTAAGCTTTGTTGCATTAGGCCAGTCGCGAAAAATAATTCATATTCCGGATATCCCCGGATATCGGACATTAAAATGTGACTTTCACATGCACACGGTTTTTTCCGACGGTACGGTTTGGCCAACCATTAGGGTTGAAGAGGCCTGGCAGGAGGGTCTGGATGCAATCTCAATAACTGACCATATTGAATACCGGCCTCATTCAAAAGACATAACAGCCGATCACAACAGGTCTTTCGATATAGCTGAGCCTCTGGCAAAAAACCTGAATGTTATTCTTGTGCGGGGCGCAGAAATTACCAGAAGCATGCCTCCGGGCCATTTTAACGCATTATTTATCCGCAACGCCAATCTTCTTGAACGCGATGATGTTTTTGATGCAATAAAAGAAGCCCGCGATCAGGGTGCATTCATTATATGGAATCATCCGGGATGGAGGGCCCAGCAACCCGACACCACCTTGTGGTGGGACGAACACACCCGCTTGTTTCAAAACGATATGCTGCACGGAATTGAAGTTTTTAATTACAACGAGTATTATCCGGAAGCTATTGAATGGGCCCGGGGAAAAAAGCTGGCTGTGTTTGCCAATACCGATATTCATGAACCAGTTGGAATGATGTATGATGTGGCCAATAAACACCGGCCAATGACACTTGTATTTGCTCGCAGCCGGACAGAAGGCGGAATAAGGGAAGCCCTGTTTGCCCGACGGACTGTTGCTTTTTACAACAACACACTTACAGGCAGAGCAAACCTGCTGGAGCCACTGTTTTTTGCATCGCTGAAAATCAATAATCCGGCAGGTAAATTGCAATTTGGCGAAACGAAAAGAATTACTATTGAAAATAACTCTGATTTGGATTATGAACTGGAACTTGTACAGCCGGGAATTGGATTCGATGCGCCTGAATCGCTTATTTTAAAGGCACACCGGGTTACCCCACTTGAACTGGCAGGAAACTCGGAACAGGTAGCCGGGATGAGTGAGGTAAAGGCTTTTTACAAAGTGAAAAACATGTTTGTAAGTTCCACTGACAATCTTGTGATAACATTTACCTTTTCAAATAATTAAGGCCAGGAGAATTGCTGAATAATTCAGATGAAAAAAAACGACAGGCAAATCCCATTAAGTGAGCATCAGCTTACAGACAACAGCGAAATTTCACCGGGAGTTCATCTGATCACCTTTAAACGCCCCTGGGATTTTCAATCCGGTCAGGTAGTAAAAGTGGCACTCGACCATCATCATCCTCCGCGTATTTACAGCCTGTGCAGCGGCAACCACGAAAATGAGGCTGCTATTCTTTTTAATATTAAAGAAGATGGTTTATTAACACCAAAACTTGCTGCACGTATTCCCGGTGAAAAAATTCTGGTTTCAAAACCGTACGGAAGTTTTCTGGGAACCGGCGAACCCGCCTGGTGGATTGCCACCGGAACCGGAATTGCACCATTTTACAGCATGTTACGCTCAGGATTGGGAGAAAACAAAAAGCTGATTCACGGGGCAAGCTGGTTAAACAAGTTCTATTTTGAAGATGATTTGGAATGGGCACTTGGTGAAAACTACATACGCTGCTGCTCCCGCGAATCTTCCTGTGATACGTTTCCCGGAAGGGTTACAGATTACCTTTGGGGAGTGGAACATTTGCCTGATGTAACGTATTATATTTGCGGGAAGGCATTGATGGTGGTTGAAGTACGTGATTATTTAATATCAAAAGGAATCCCGTTCGGAAATATTCTGGCTGAGATTTACTTTTAAAAACAATTAAACCAGCCAAAATGTAACTTTAGACTTAATATGATGACCAATAGGAAAATTTATTTATACTCAAAACAACTCAAATGAAAAAATTAATGTTTACGATTGTTGCTGCTCTAATTATGGCAACATTCACCGGAGTTCAGGCACAAAGCCTTGATGATGTTCTCAAAAATCACTTTAACGCCATTGGACAGGAAAAACTGCTTAAACAGGAAACCTACATGGTTAAAGCTACCGTATCGCAAATGGGCATGGAAATACCGATGGAGATGAAGATGAAACGACCCAACAAATTTAAAATGGAAATGGATATGCAGGGTCAGAAAATGGTGCAGGCCTACGATGGAGAAAAAGGCTGGATGATTGCTCCCTGGATGAGTTCTGAACCGCAGGATTTGTCGGGTCCGCAATTGGACCAGGCTATGGACCAGGCCAACATTGACGGCGAACTTTACAATTACAAGGAAAAAGGTTCAACGGCCACTCTGATTGGAAAGGTAAATGTTGACGGTTCACCGGTGTTCAATATTAAACTTACTGACAAAGAAGGTAATACAAAGAATTATTTCATCGACGCAGAGTCATATTTAGTCAGAAAAGTGAAAGCAAGAGTAAGTGCCCAGGGCCAGGAAGTTGAAGTGGAACAAAACATGAGCGACTACAAAAGTTATGACGGAATTATGATGCCTTCAAAAATTGAGTCGAAATCGCCCATGGGAACTGCTACAATTCTATTTAGCCAAATTAAATTTGGAGAAAATTACGACGATTCAATTTTTACCAAGCCCTAATTGTTAATTTCTTCAACCTGAAATTTTTCGCAGACAGTTTTATAAACCTTTTCGGGTAGTTGCTGAATATCAACCATTGTCTGCATTAAATTCCGTTTAAAAAGCTTTTGCAAAACGGGATCGTGATCTGTTACATTCCGGAATAAAAACTGCAAACCCGCAGAAGTGGATTCACTATTGCTTAACAGGATATTGTCCTTTACTTCTGCCGGTGCCATGATAATTATTTCAAAAAAATCTTCCGGGAAATCTTCCAACAGGTTTTGAATAGCATAGTCAGCATGAAATCTGGCTTTTTTAAATGATTCGTTTTCCGCGGTTTTATCTGTTCTGACTAATGATTCCCCCGGAGAAATATTGTAAATAGCCGGAGATGTAATAAAAATGATTTTTTCGACAGAAGGAACCTGTTTGGCTGCATTCAGGAGTTGAGCCGTACCTTTTATATGGGTAATATAAAGCAGATTGCCATTTATTTTTTCACCTAATTTTTTTGGGCTTCCGCAATGAACGATTATATCGCACCCCTGCATAAAATCTTTTAACCGGTGAATATCTTCCATGTTGTTTTTACAAATTTCAAGATTTTCGTTAGCTAAAAGACTTTGCATATTTAGTAAACCACCTTTTTTTGGTGAACTTGAAACCGGCACTTTTACCCGGTAATCTTCTGCCAGAAATTTCAGGGTGATGTAGCACCCGATAAAATCCATACCCCCAATTATGCCTGCTGTTTTCATCTGCTTTTATGTTTTACAATAAGTTACAGACAAAATTACGGATGTTTGAAGTGGAAATGTTTATCTTTTTTGCGCAAAATTCAGGACTTTTCGGTCATTTGGTGGCTGCATGCTTTATAATTGAACTAAGAGAATTCTTTTTGATTCTTATATGCTGTGGGGCTGCACCCATACTGTTTTTTAAATGCGCGTGAGAAATAGGCCTGGTCGTTAAACCCCAGATTGTAGCATATTTCAGAAACACTGGCTGAGTTCCTTTTTAATAAATCGGCTGCGCGTTGTAACCGAAGCGATCGCATCAACTGGCCTGCCGGCTGTCCGATTAAAGCGTTTAACTTCCTGTTTAACTGCGAAATGCTCATATTCAGATGTTCAGCCAGTTGCTCCACCGAAAACTGAAAGTCCCCAATATGTTTTTCAATTTTCCAAATTATTTTTTGAAGAAAAACCTGATCGGCTGAAATGGCAGAAACTTCCGAAGGTTTTATGTTGAATGATTTGCGGAAACGATCGCGTAAAAGCCTTCGCTGTTTTAAAAGGTTTTCTATTTGAACTGTCAGTTCTTTCGCTTTAAAGGGTTTGGTTATATACGCATCGATCCCGGATTCAAGACCCTCTATTTTATCTTCGAATCCTGCTTTTGCAGTTAACATTATCAGAGGAATATGACTGGTTTTTTCGTTTTTTCGTATTTTCTTACTGAACTGAAATCCATCCATTTCCGGCATCATTACATCGGTAACTATAAGATCGGGAATTTCATCTTCCGCCATTAATAAACCTTCTTCACCGTTTGAAACTTCTATTACTTTGTAATCTCTTTCCAGCAACTCGCGAATATAATTCCGTACGTCAGGATTATCTTCAACTATTAAAATTATTTTATCGTTTTCAGAGCCGGAAAAATCCATTTCAGAATTTTTTTCTTCAGTTTCAGTTAAATTAAAACCTTTGTCCTGTAAAGAAGATTGGTGCTGCAGTTTGATAAACTCATCCTCTGCAATTGCAAAATCACCTAACGGAAGCTGAATGATAAACTCGCTACCCTCGTATTCTTTGCTATTTACTGAAATACTTCCTTTATGAAGTTCAATCAATTCTTTTGTCAGCGCTAATCCGATTCCTGTGCCTTCATGTTTTCTTGTAGCTGACCCATCCACCTGGTAAAAACGGTCAAAAATATGTGGCAACCGATCAGAAGGTATGCCGATTCCGGAATCTTTAATCCTGATTTCGGCATTGAAATCAATAACGTTTAAACAGACTTCTATTTCACCTTTCGACTCGGTAAAATTAAACGCATTGGAAATGAGATTATAAAAAATCTTTTCCATTTTATCCGGATCAAAAACCACAGGAATGTGTTTATATTCCGATTCAAACTTCAAAGAAATGTTTTGTGATTCCGCAAGCGATTCAAATGAATAAAACAGACTTTTTAAAAAGGAAACAATGTTATACTGTTCTGCTTTCAATTTCATGCTTCCGGATTCAAGTTTGGAAAGATCCAGCAACTGGTTTATCAAAATAAGAAGCCTTTTTGCATTTCTGTCTGCAACCTGCAGTTTCCCTTTTTCCTTCATCCCGATATTTCCAGACATTATACTTTCAATTTGACCGAGTATCAACGTCAGTGGTGTCCGGAACTCGTGAGAGATATTTGCAAAGAACCGGGACTTCAACTTGTCAAGCTCCTGAAGTTGTGCCTGTGCAACTTTCAATTCATTTAAAGTGACTTCAATCTTGTTTTTTGCTTCTTCAATATTTTTAAAGTCTTCATAACGAGCATAAGCTATTGAGAATGCTTCAGCCAATGTCTTAACCAGTTCTATCTTTTCATCGCTAAGGTTAGAAACACTTCCAACATAGAGAATGCCTTGAGCGAAAGGAACAAAGTGCAAATAAAGGGATTCTGGTGGATTAGATGAGCCCTGGTAAGTTTCCGCATTTTGAACTTGTCCGGTTTCGACCATAGATTTTGTCCAGTCGATAAATTTTTCTTTATTCCAGTGCTCTTTGTAAATTTTGTTCTTTTTCCAGTGATTAACAGCATTAATTGTGATTTCATTGGCATCGAGAGACAGATTTAATACTCCCAGTGATTTACCATCTGGTGTCGTCAGATAAACCTGAACTTTTTCTTTCACTTCCTCAACAATAAAAACACCGCAACGTATAAAAGGCACCTCCAGTTTTTCCAGTTCATGCCAGATAATCGGTGTAATGCGATCGAGGTCTTCAGAGGTACGCATACTGGCAATTTCACCTCGAATTCGATCTGCAGATGCCTGTTTAATCGCTTCACGTGCAAGGGCTTCTGCTTTTTGGATGTCGAGAAAACGGGTGTAACTCTGTTCAAAAACTTGTCCGAAGCGTTTCAGTATCTTATTGTCTTCATCGGATAATCTTCTTCCAAAATGATTAACCACGAAGATTGATGTATAATGAGAAATTGAGACAGATCTCGTATAGCCGCCTTCGCGCGACAAAACCTGTTCCTTCCATTCAGGAGTTGATGAATTGTATGGCGGATACTTAAACAGATGTTCAAAAAATTCAATTTTTTCGTCTCTTGTATATTCCTCCACAAAAAAACGCTCCCCTTTTGTAGTTGCCTCTGCCAATACTCTGTAAATGGGGCGATCCAGAAAAGGAATAGCCGCTCTCTTCATATAATTTTCTGCCACACCTGTAGATCCCCAAAATGTGAATTGTTTATCAATTTCGTCATTGTTGATAACCATAAACACTCCGGTAATATCCAGATTCATATTATTCAATTCCTGAGCAACTAAATTAACAACCTTCTGCAAATCAGACGAATGACGCATTGACATGGCATACTCTCTTACTTTCTCAAAAGCTTTTTCAATTTCCAACTCGCGGTTTTTTAATGCAAGTTCTTTTTTGAGAGCTTTAATTTCTAATTTTGATTGTATCATTTAAAAGTTTCTACGATTATCAAATGAATTATAGAAGTCTTGCAAAATGGCAAAAACAGCATTTTGAGATAAACCGTCGTTTATATTTAAATGGCAGAAGCTCACCTCACGGGCGACTGTTTTAAATACACAAAAAAGCACCACAAGAGTTAAAACAATGGTGGTCAGGTTTTCTTTTACTTTAATTTCCAAATTAATTACACTTTTGAAAGCACCCAATTTAGGGATATTTTTCGAATTATAAATTATTAGAAGATAGACCGTTTAATCATTTTAGAATATTTAAACCAAATATTCCATTATAAGCCACTATAAATGTTAAAGAATATTAAAATATCTTTTTATTATTGCATGCAATATTACTTATTGTAAGTAAAATTAGAGCAAAAATAAAATAAATAGCATAAATGTACTTAATAAACTAACATTATGATACTATTTTGGTTAAAAATTAGAAATTTGAATAAAAAACTCATTTTTATGATTTTAAAACATGTTCTGCAACATGTTTTTGCCAGGAAACACTGACCTAAATTGCTGAGGAATTCAAAAATTTTAAAAATTATAATCATGAAAAAATTATTCATTACACTTGTTGTTGCAGCGTTTATAACTTTTAATACAGCTGCAGAAGGGAACAAAATTCCATTAATTGGGTCTAAAGCGCCTTCATTCACCACGCAGTCCACCAACGGAAAAGTAACTTTCCCCGAAAGTTTTGGAAACGACTGGAAAATATTGTTCAGCCACCCGCAGGATTTTACACCGGTTTGTACCTCTGAACTGCTTGAACTTGCTTACATGCATAACGAATTCGAAAAGCTCGGGGTAAAACTGGCGGTTATTTCAACCGATGAAATTAAAATCCATCACCTCTGGAAAGCGCACATCGAGGACCTGGATTATAAAAACAGGGGAAAACAAAAAATACATTTTCCCATATTGGATGATAGTAAGGCAGAGGCATCAAAACTTTACGGAATGTTGCACGAACCGGTAAGCTCAAACCGCGATATAAGAGGGGTTTTTATCATTGATTCCAACAACATAATTCGATCAAGTAATTTCTATCCAATGGAAATTGGCCGGAATATCGATGAAATAATAAGAACGGTAGCAGCTTTGCAAACTGCTGATGCAGCAAAAGTATTTACTCCTGCCAACTGGAATGAAGGTGGTGATCTTTTGATGCCACATTTCCCTTACACCTCGGAGCAACTCGCAAATGACCCGGAAATCAAAAACAATTACTACAGTGTGGGAGATCGGCTTTGGTTTCAAAAAGGCAGCAAATAGTAGCAAAAAAATGCATTTAAAAAGTAGCGCAATTTTGATCCATAGAATTATTGTAAATTAAACAGCAGAAAAGGGAGCAGAGGCTCCCTTTTTTTGTTGATTATTTGCAAGTCAGTTCAGTTAATTTTTATTTTTCAGGCGTTAACCGCACCACTTTCCCCGGATTATTCAGCACCACATAAATGGCGCCGTCAGGCCCGGTGGAAACATCGCGCACGCGCCCTGCTCCTTTAAAAATGACCTGTTCGTGAACTACGCGGTCTTCCTCAATTTGCAAAAGACGCACTTCTTCGTATTTAAGTGCCCCTACCAACAGGCGGTTTTCCCATTTTTCAAATAAATCACCGGTATAAAAATCGAGTCCGCAAACAGCAATAGAAGGATTCCAGTAAAAATTAGGTTGTTCCATTCCCTGCATGTGGGTAAGTTCGGTAATGATGGTTCCGTTATAATTTCTTCCGTAGGTAATGGTTTCCCAACCATAGTTTTTACCTGCCTCAATCAGGTTTAGCTCATCGCCTCCCATTGGTCCGTGTTCGGTGGTCCAGAGTTCTCCGGTTACCGGATGGATGGCCATTCCCTGAATATTCCGGTTGCCCAGGCTGAACAACGTTTTCATCGCTTTGTTGTCGGTAACAAACGGATTGTCACCCGGCACCCTTCCGTCTTTATAAATGCGATGAACTTTCCCGTTGGGAAGGGAATTGTCCTGCGCCTGAAATCCCCGTCCCCGGTCGCCTATGGCAAAATAAAGATGCCCATCCGAATCGAAAACAATCCGACAGCCATAATGGTGGCGCATGGTGCTATAGGTTTCAGGCGGTGCTTCAAACAAAACTTCCTGGTTTGTCCATGTGTTATTTTCAATTTTTCCACGAACAATACGGGTCATAGCTGGTGGCCTGTCACCCTGAAAATCATCAAGTGTATGGCTGTAGGCCAGATAAATCCAGCCATTTTCATTGTAAAGCGGATCAACAGCCACATCCATTAATCCACCCTGTCCTTCGTGTAAAACCCTGGGAGTATTTTTAACCGGTTCTGACTGAAGAACACCATTTTTTACTACCCGCAACCGGCCAGGGCGTTCAGTAATTAATGCCGTATTTTTGTCAATAAAATCGATGGCCCACGGAATTTCAAGATTGTCGGCAAAAGTTTCCACCTCCATAAAATAATCCATGGTTTCATAAATTTCTGGAGTTGGCGGCTTCACAACACCTTTTTCATCTTCAGCATTTCGGATATACTGAACAACTGCCCGGATTTCATCATCAGACATAGAACGCTCGTAGGAGGGCATACCCAAATGGGGAATACCGTGCTTTATGTTCCGGGTTATGTAGCTATCATTGGCTCCAAATTGCCATACGCCGTTAATCAGGCTTGAAGCCATTCCGCCGCTGAGTTCAACGCCATGGCACTGCGCACAATATTGCTGATACAAAGCTGCCCCGTCGGGCTGGGCACAAAGAGTAAAGCTGAAAGCCATAAATAAAATGAGCGGATAAAAAGCGATTTTAAGTTTTTTCTGATAAAAATTCATTTGCTACTGGTTTTAAATTTATTAAAAGTACAAAAAACAATTCAGAAAAAAGTTTATTGTGTCCTCCGAATTCTTCTAAAAAATCATGAGCCCAATTCCAACTTATTAATGCTATCCCATAAAAGACCGGATGTTTTATCCCAGCTAAATTTCGTTTTCTGTTTGAATCCTTTTTCAATAAGCTCGTTCCGAAAATCAGAATCGGAGGCAATTTTTTCCATGGCCCCGGCAATTTGTTTCACATTGTCAGGCTCGACATATAAAACCGCATTGCCGCCAACTTCGGGCATGGAGGTAGTGTTTGAACAGATTACCGGAACACCGGCGCTCATGGCCTCCAGAATGGGAATTCCAAAACCTTCGAAAAAGGGCACAAAAGTGAGGGCGAGCGAAGCTCCATATATTTCGTAAAGTTCTTGTTGCAAAACTCTTCCGGTAAAAACTACATCGTTTTTAAACTGCATTTTTTGCCAGGTTTCAGAAATTTCACCTGTTTTATGCATTTCACCCCCAACAATCAACAGCTTTTCCTTACGCCCGGATTCTGTTTTAAAAACATCGAAAGCTTTCAGCAATCCGGCCACGTTTTTACGCGGATGCAAAGCTCCTACAAATAAAAAATATAGAACTCCATTTGTGTATTTTTCCCGAGTTAACTTTTGTTCTTTGAAAGAAAAAGGTCTGAAATTTTCGTTACAGCCATCGTAAACCACATCTATTTTTTCGGCACTAACCCGGTATGTTTTGGCAATATCAGATTTTGAATATTTTGAAACTGTTGCAATACGGTCTGCTTTTTGGGCGAATTTCGGAAAAAAGTAGTTGTAGTACCAGCGTTTCATTGCAGGGATATCCCCGGGGCGGTGAACAAAACTAATATCGTGAATTACGGCAAGCTGCGGCACTTTTGTTTGCAGCGAAAGGTAACCATCAGGCGATAAAAACAGGTCGGCCTTGTATTTTTTCAGAATGCGGGGAATCTGATAATCGAACCACAAATAAAACAGGAAAGGGTGCCGGGCCGGGGGACCAACAACAACAGGGGTGATGTTGTCTGAAAAAATAAAATCTTCAGAGTAGGGCCGATCGAAAATGAAAATAAACTCATGTTCAGGATGGTTACATGTGATCCGCTTAAGCGTTTCAAACGTAAACCAGCCAATCCCCTCCAGCTTTCCTTTTAGTAATAACCTTGTGTTTACTGCAATTCTCATAAATTAAACATGAATTTAGAAATAAAAATCCAATATCTTTGCGCCTAAGCAAAATTTCATGAAGACATTCGTAAAATATATCCTTCAAAAAATACTGGGTTTTAAAACCTACCTTCATGTTTTTGCCTTTTTTGTTATTGTGAAATTACGATGGGATAAGCGGGAAAAAGATTTCTTTCATTTTTTAAAAATGCTGCCTGACGAAGGCCTTGTGCTCGACCTGGGCGCAAACATTGGCGTAACCAGTTATTATCTGGCAAAAAAATTACCCAAAAGCACTGTTTTTTCTTTTGAACCGCTGGAAATAAACATGGAGATTCTTAAAAGGATAAAAAAAAGATTCGTGCTGAAAAACATCAGGGAATTTATGGTGGCATTGGGAGATGAAAATACGACGCTTGAAATGGTGATGCCGGTAATTAACAAAGTACCCATGCATGGCCTGAGCCATGCGGTTCACAAAGACATCAACGAAAACAATACCGGGCTGAAGTTTGAAGTGCCGATGGTGCGCCTCGACGATTTTCAGGATCTCAAAAACACGGATAAAAGAATTACCGGGATAAAAATAGATGTGGAGAATTACGAATATTATGTGCTGAAGGGAGCCGAAAATTTAATCAAAAAAAACAAGCCTGTTATTTACTGCGAATTGTGGGAAAACGACAGTCGGAAAAAATGCTTCGCGTTTTTAAATAATCTGGGATTTTCTGCGTTTGTTCTAAATAAAAAAGAAGTAGTGCCGTATTCTGAATTTTTCCACCAGAAAAACAATTTCTTTTTTATACCTGATTCAATAACCAACTGAATTAGAGCTAATTTTGAAACGAAAATTTGTAACAAACCTGATTCTGCTGCTTGTCCTGAACCTGCTGGTAAAGCCATTCTGGATTTTTGGAATCGACCGCACGGTGCAAAACCTGGTCGGCGACGAAAGCTACGGGCTCTATTTTGCGCTGTTCAACTTTTCAATGATTCTCAATATTCTGCTCGACGTGGGCATCACCAATTACAACAACCGAAACATCTCCCGGCATAACTTTCTGCTTCCCAAACATCTGTCGAATATCATCGGGTTGAAACTGGTTCTGGCAGTAGTTTATGCGATTTTCAGCCTTACGGTTGCAGCCATTATCGGATACAGCAACATCCAGATTCATTTGCTTTTCTTTCTTATTTTTAACCAGTTTCTCATTTCATTTACGCTCTACCTGCGTTCAAATATCACCGCACTGCAGCTGTTCCGCACCGACAGCCTGCTTTCGGTACTCGACCGTTCGCTGATGATTGCCATTTGTAGTGTGCTCTTATTTACCGATGTGCTTGGGGGAAAATTCAGTATCCGGTGGTTTGTGTATGCCCAAACAGTGGCCTACATTTTAACTACCGTCATCACATTTGCCATTGTCCTCAAAAAATCGGGAAAAATTACGGTTCGGTTCAATCCAAAGTTTTTTATTGTATTTCTCAGAAAATCATATCCTTATGCACTTCTCATTTTGCTGATGGCATTGTATAACCGCATCGATTCGGTTATGCTCGAGCGAATGCTTCCCGGAACGCAGGGCAAGGAACAGGCCGGTATTTACGCGCAGGCTTTCCGTTTGCTGGATGCCGTTTCCATGTTTGGTGCGCTCGTTGCCGGACTGCTGCTTCCCATTTTTTCAAAAATGATAAAACAGCGTGAACCGGTGGGTGAAATGGTTAAACTTGCTTATACACTGCTTATAATTCCAGCCGTCATAGTTGCTGTTTCAAGTGTTTATTACGATGGTGAAATCATGTCGCTGCTCTATAAGTCGAACACAGCTTATTCTTCTGATATTCTTGGCATTCTGATGATTGGCTTTATCGGTATTGCCACTACCTACATTTTCGGAACGCTTTTAACGGCCAACGGCAGTCTGAAACAACTCAATATTATGGCTTTTTCGGGAATGGTACTGAATGTTGTTCTTAACCTGATTCTGATTCCCCGTTTGCAGGCCTACGGTTCGGCTTATGCCAGCCTCTCCACACAACTTTTTACCGGGGCCGCGCAACTCTTCCTGGCCCTGGTCATTTTCAGACTAAAACCTGGCATCACATTCATTTTGCAGTTGGTTGCGTTTGCAGGTGTAACCATCGTTTTGGCAGTGCTAACCAAAAATATGGATAACTGGATTTACGGCTACCTGACCATGATTGCCGGTTCGGTTTTGTTTGCATTTATCATTCGTCTGATCAGCATCAGAGACATGCTCAAAATCATTCTCTACAAATAGATTGATATGGCAAATCCAACCATTGAAGAATTACAAAACAACGAAAAATACGAACTGGTTGCCGAACTGGAACACCGGCAAATAAAGGAATTTGTAATGAATCAAATTACTACTGAAAGCAAGCTCATCAAGGGATTTATGATTTACCAGGGGATTATGATTTTGATAGGATTGTTTTTTGCCACCCGCCCCATTGTACTGGCTATGCGAGGAAACCCGGAACCGCTATTATATTTGCTGGGGGCTGTTATTTTTACTTTTACCTTGCTAATCATTATTCATGAACTGCTCCATTTGCTGGCCTTAAAAATAACCGGAGCGCCAAAAGTTACGATTGGCGGCTACCTCAAAAAATTCATTTTTTATGCCGAAGCAGACCGCCATGTGCTCAACCGGGAACAATTTGCCCTGGTAGCGCTTACCCCGCTGGTTGTTGTGAAAGTAATAACATTAATTGGAATTATTGTCACCATCAACGAACCTGCTTTCTATTTCTGGATGTTTGTAATGAGCGCCCACAGCCTTTTCTGCGCCGGCGATATTGGTATGCTTTCATTTTTCGACCGGTTTCCGGAATCAAAAGTTTACACCTATGATGTGCAGGAGGAGAAACGGAGTTATTTTTTCAGGGAGAAATAAACTTTGTATATATCCTTTCTTCTGTAAATATCCTGACAAACAGATAGTTTTAAAAAATAAGTGCAAAATGTTTATTGCGTTAAACAAAATTTGTCTATTTTTGTATAACAGATTAAACAATTTATCATGGAAAGGTTGTATTTATTTCAGGAACAGCTAATAAGGGCCACCACATTTTTGTTTCGACGAGACTTTATAGATAAAATTGAATGGGATGAACGGCTCATTGGACTCATTGGGGCGAGAGGTGTTGGAAAAACAACGCTGATGTTACAACATTTGACTGAAAATACAAAGTTGCAGGAAGAAACCCTTTACGTAACAATCGACAACCTGGCCATGCCTGTTGAAAGTCTTTATTCGCTTGCTGAAACGTTTTACAAATCGGGAGGGAAAAGGCTTTATATCGATGAAATACACAAATTTCCCAACTGGGCTCTTGAATTGAAAAATATTTATGATTTGATTCCCGGGCTGAAAGTAGTTTTTTCAGGTTCTTCTATTCTGAAAATATTAGATGACAAAACCGATCTTAGCCGGCGGGCTGTTATTTTTTCAATTCCGGGACTTTCGTTTCGCGAATTCGTGCAAATAAAACTTTCAATTGAACTCCCGGTTTACCAACTTGAAGAAATACTAAATAATCATGAATCGATAGCTTCATCATTGAACCTAAAATTTCAGCCGCTTGCCTTGCTTAATCAGTATATGAAATTTGGCCATTACCCCTATTTTTTACAGTCTGAAAACACTTACGGGATAAAATTGAACTCAACAATAAACTATGTCCTTGAAAACGAAATCTCTACTTTTCTGCGTGCCGATTTAAGAACAATACAAAAGCTTAAGCGACTGCTGTATATCATTGCAGCGAGTGTACCTTTTCAACCCAATATATCCAAACTTGCGCATGCCCTGGAACTAAACCGGACAACTCTCCTGACCTATCTGAGTTTGATGGATACAGCGGATATCATTCACTCGCTCTTCAATACAGGTAGTTTTTACGGCAAACTTTCAAAACCGGGAAAAATACTGCTGCTACATCCCAATCTGGCAATCTGCATGAACCCGCAAAACACGAATCAGGGAAGCTTGCGTGAGTCATTTATAGTGAACCAACTAAAGTATAACCATAAAGTTGAACTCAGCAATGTAGCCGATTTTTTGATTGATGAAAAAATTACTTTTGAAATAGGTGGTAAAGGGAAAACCCGGCGTCAAATTAAAAATGTTCCTGAAAGTTACATCATAGCTGATGATATGGAAGCAGGCTTCAAAAATAAAATTCCCTTGTGGCTTTTCGGATTTTTGTATTGAAAAAGTCCTGAACTGTTCAAAACTCCAAAATTGCCTGGGTCATTTCTCCTGGTTTTGAGACTATTTTCAGAATGCCTCCGTGCAGCAGCATAATCTGCCGCGATATGCTTAGCCCGATGCCTGTACCCGATTCCCTAGTTGTGAAAAAGGGCACAAAAATTTTGTCCATCAACTCGCTGGAAATACCAGGCCCGTTGTCGGTAATCGTAATTTGAGGCCGCCCGTTACTGTTTATTTTGCCCGTCAAGGTAATTTTCCCGTTTTGCCTGTCGCTGAGCGCTTCCTTTGCATTTTTCACCAGATTGATGAGTACCTGTGAAATCTGTTTTTTGTCAGCCAGAATCTCCATATCAGGCGGATTCACCTCCCGGCTGATGGTTATTTTTGAATCTCCACCCTCCCCATTAATAAGTATAATTGTATTATCAAAAAGTTGTTCCACTTTCGCCGGTTTTTTCTCCGGTGGCGGAATCCGGGTGAATTTCCGGTAGTTTTCCACAAAACTGATAAGTCCGGCACTGCGTTCGTTTATCACTTCAAGTCCCTTGATTGTATTGCCGATAACTTTTTCAGAAGGCATTTTGTCATCGTTATTTTTGTAATAGCCAAGAATGGTTTCCGAAAGAGAAGTAATAGGCGCCACGGAATTCATAATTTCGTGGGTAAGCACCCGGATGAGTTTTATCCAGCTCTCCAGCTCTTTTGTCTCCAGTTCGCTTTTAATGTCCTGAATAGCCACCAAATAGAAATTTTCACTGGCAGATTTAAACAGGGTTGATTTCAGCGACAACTGTCTCATCCCTTTTTTACCACTAAAACTCACCATTTTCCTGTTGCCGGGTTGCAGGTCCTTAAAGGCTGCAAACAGGTTTTTATCCACGCGCATCAACTGGTTTATGTGCGTTAAAGGCTCGTAATCCATCAAGTTCCGGGCTGCACTGTTCGATAAAAAAATGTTCCCTTTTTCGTTGTAAACAATTATTCCTACTGAAACGTGTTCCAGAATGGTCTTAAAATATTGCTCCTGTTCCTGTAGTTCGAATTTGACGCTTTTTATCTGTTCATTCATCCGGTTCAAACTGGAATTAAGGTCATTCAGCGATTTGGTTGCGGTGGTTTCAGGAAATCGCAAAGTAGAATCGTCGTTTTGAATGGCATCGAAAAAGAAAGCGATTTGTCTGTTGGTGCGGTTCAGAAAGTGAATGAGTTCTACAATCTGAATCACAAAAACAATGGCCACAAATATCCCCGGCACCAGTGAATGTTGCTCAAAAAACAACCAGGCCAGCAGCAAAGCAGAACCTGCCAGCAGGCAGCATCTAATGATTATATTCAGGTACAGATTTTTACTGGCCATTTTTTTACAGGTTATACTTTTTCATTTTATTGTAAAGCGTTTGCCGGGAAATTCCAAGCTGAACAGCCGCTGCAGACAGGTTTTGACCGCTTTTCTGCAAAATGCGCACAATCATTTTTCGTTCCATATCTTCGATGGTTCCATCAAAGGCATCAATTGTGCCTGCTGCCGTCGGATTGAAATTAAAATCTTCGGATGTAAGTTCTCTTTTGTCTGAAAGAATAACAGCTTTTTCGATGGTGTGCTGCAACTCCCGCACGTTTCCCGGCCATCTGTAATTTATGAGTTTATCCATTCCCGCTTCATTAATTTCCATGCACTGTTTCCGGTACTTCCCACAATATTTTTTCAAAAAAAAATCAGCCAAAGCAACAATGTCTACCTTGCGTTCGCGCAATGACGGAATATCAACGTGAATGGTATTGATACGGTAAAGCAAATCTTCACGGAACGAACCATCGGCTACCATTTCACCAAGGTTGCGATTGGTTGCACAAACCAGCCTTACATCTACCGATACGGATTTGTTGCTGCCAACCGGTGTAATACTCCGGTTTTGCATAACCGTAAGCAGTTTGGTCTGAAGGTGCAGCGGCAGGTTGCCAATTTCGTCGAGGAAAAGCGTTCCACCACCTGCATTTTCAATTTTCCCGGTGCGGTCTTCGCGGGCATCGGTAAAGGAGCCTTTTTTGTGACCAAACAGTTCGCTCTCAAACAGTGTTTCGCTGATGGCGCCCATGTCAACCGTTACCATAATTTCGCCGGCACGTTTGGAATGGAGGTGCAGTTCACGGGCAATCAGTTCCTTTCCCGTGCCATTCTCTCCGGTTATCAGCACATTGGCATCGGTTTTAGCAACCCTGCGTACAAGGTTCAGTACATGCAGCATTTGCGGCGACTGCACTACAATCAAATTACCGCCTTTGTTGATTTCGCTTTTCAGGGCGTTTTCCTTCCGTTTCAGCTCTTTAATTTCTTTTTTCGATTGCTGAAGCTGGAAAACATTTCGAAGCGTAGTCCTCAGTTTTTCATTGTCCCAGGGTTTTTGGATAAAATCGGCTGCCCCCTGTTTCAGCGCTTTCACAGCAAGTTCCACGTCGCCGTATGCGGTGAACAGCACAACTTCCACATCGGGCCGCATTTCCCTGATACGCGACAGCCAGTACAAACCTTCGTTCCCGGTATTGACACCGGAAGAAAAATTCATGTCGAGCAGCACCAAATCGTATTTGCCGGTTTCCAGAAAAGCCGGAAGCTGGTTGGGGCTGGCAATGGATTTTACCTCTTCAAAATCATCCTGAAGCAAAATTTCCAGCGCACTTAAAATGCTTTTGCTGTCGTCAACTATTAAAAGTTTTCCTTTGGTGGACATATTTTTGATGTTTTTAATATTCACCTGGTGAATTCATCTTTTGAGCTGGTGACTTTAAGTTCACCTGCTCAATGCAAAAACTAAAAAATCAGCATTTCAAAAGTAAAGGAGAATTATTTCAATTCAAACTCAGTGTCAAAAAATTTTACACA
Organism: Mariniphaga sp.; assembly: GCA_041686935.1. Classification (GTDB taxonomy): domain Bacteria; phylum Bacteroidota; class Bacteroidia; order Bacteroidales; family Prolixibacteraceae; genus Mariniphaga. The sequence goes on from JAWLCW010000006.1 coordinate 129,697, forward strand.
ATTTGTCAAATATTTTTACATTACAACATTCTCAAAACAATTCTTTAGTGATTAAAATACTGATTTACAACAGCCTGTGATTTATGGCATTTTTTTGGCACATTTTCCTAAAAAAACTTAGAATTTTTTGAAATGAAGATACCACCAAAAAATCTGAATAACAGGCATTGGTTATGGGAATGGACAGAAAAATAGAGAAGAAAAAAGGCATCAGACCAAAACATATTGTTTACGCCCTGGCAGGAGTTGCATTCATTTTCCTGTTGGTTAAAATAATTTCAGGTTCGGCAGTTTCCACGCTACGGGTTGAAAGGGACAAGCTGACCATTGATGAAGTGCAGTATGGCGATTTCGATGATTTTATCCGCACCAACGGAACGGTTGCCCCCATTTCAACCATTTACCTCGATGCCGAAGAAGGTGGCCGGGTGCAGGAACGGCTGATTGAAGAAGGCGCCATGGTGAAAAAAGGCGATGTGATTCTGGTACTGGAAAACCGGTCGTTATACGAAAATATCATGAACAGCGAGTCGAACCTGGCACAAAAACAAAATATGCTTCGGCAAACACGCATCAATTTCGAGTCGCAGCGATTGCTTTCGCAGCAACGAGTACTCGATTCAAAATTCGATATTATTAAAACCAGACGGTATTTTGAACAGCAACAAAAATTGTATGACGAGGAACTGGTATCGAAAGACAGTTATCTTGAAGCAAAGGAAAACTATGAGTATGCAGTTGAACTGTACGCAATAAACCAGAAGCGGGCAAAAAACGACTCTCTGATTCTTGCAACAGAAATGATACAATTGGATCAGGAACTTGTAAAAATGGAAAAAACCCTCGATTTGATTTATGAGCGGCTCGACAATCTGCATTTAAAAGCGCCGGTTGACGGTCAGCTGGGAATGCTCGATGCCGAAATCGGGCAAAGCATCGGAAAAGGCGTAAGAATCGGGCAAATTAATGTGCTTACCGATTACAAGGTGGAGGCATTCATCGACGAGCATTACATCGACCGGGTGCGGCGCGATCTTTCGGCTTCCATCGAAAGGCAGGGACAAATGTACAGTATGATCGTAAAAAAAGTGTATCCCGAAGTACGAAACGGCCAGTTTAAAATAGATTTGGTTTTTGACGGTGAAAAACCGGAAAACATTCGCACCGGACAAACCTATTACATCAATCTGCAACTGGGGCAGCCGCAAAAATCTACGCTGGTTAGTCTGGGAGGTTTTTTTAACAGCACCGGCGGACAGTGGATTTATGTTATCGACCCGTCGGGTGATTTTGCCACCCGGCGCAGCATCCGCATCGGACGAAAAAATCCACGCCACTACGAGGTGCTTGAGGGACTTGAGCCGGGCGAAAAAGTAATAACTTCGGGGTACGATTTATTTGGGGAGAATGAGAAATTAATATTGAAATAAAAACAAACACAAAGACACCAAGTCACTAAAAATATTTTCGTGTCTTCGTGACCTGGTGTTCATTAAAACAAGCTTAATGCTATGATAAAAACAGAAAAACTTACAAAAGTCTTCCGCACCGAAGAGGTTGAAACTTACGCTTTGAACGAAGTTTCCATTCATGTAAAACCGGGTGAATTTGTGGCTGTTATGGGCCCGTCGGGTTGCGGGAAATCCACGTTGCTGAACATTGTCGGGTTACTCGACAATCCCAGCGACGGGAAGTACTACTTCGACGGTGTGGAAGTTGGTGGATTTAAAGAACGCCATCGCACGCAAATGCGCAAAGGAAACATTGGTTTTGTTTTCCAGAGTTTTAACCTCATTGACGAACTTACGGTTTACGAAAACGTGGAACTGCCGCTCATTTATCTGAAACTGAAAGCTCGTGAGCGAAAAGAGATGGTGGGAAAAGTGCTGGAACGCATGAAAATCGGGCACCGGAGAAAACACTTTCCGCAGCAACTTTCGGGCGGACAGCAGCAACGTGTGGCCATTGCCCGGGCGGTAGTTGCCAATCCGAAACTGATTCTCGCCGATGAACCCACCGGAAACCTGGATTCAAAAAACGGTCTCGAAGTCATGAACCTGCTAACCCAACTCAACCAGGAAGGAACCACCATTATTATGGTGACCCACTCGCTGCACGATGCCGGTTTTGCCCACCGCGTTATTAACCTGTTCGATGGTGAAGTGATTACGGAGAATGTGAATGAACCGATGGTGGAAATACTGTAGTTAGAATTACTTTTCTAAATGGATTAGAATGAAACTCTGGAATACTATATTTTTTCTTTTTGCCACCACATCTATTTTAAATGGACAGGGTCTGGATGAAATTCTTGAAAAGCATTTCAAAACTGTTGGAATGAGTTATTTAAAGGATGTTGAAACCATTCAATACAAGGGGAAATTTATAAACCATTTTTTAGAAAAAGATGGTAATACAGTTCCAGATTATTTTCTATATCAGAATTTTGTACTTTCTATCGAAAAGGGAAAAGCATATCTGGAGCAGGTCTTTGGGAAGTACGGAGAAGATGCTTATGTTTTTTCTGATGGAAAGTTTTGGAATGATCCAAGTGGTGCCCCACCAGAAGAAAGAACACCAAAAAAATCAGACAAACTGCAAATACTGTTGTACCTTGACACAGAAGGCCTCTTATACAACTGGAAAAAGAAAGGTTATTCGGTAGTAAAGCTTAAAGATGCGATTTTCGAAAATAAAAAATATTATAAAATTAGGTTGACTACGCCTGAAAATGATACACTTTATTATTATATCAATCCTCAAAGTAATTTAATTTCAAAAATAAGCCATTCAGGTGATTTAACTGATGGAAAAGAGCACAAATCTGTGACTTTAATGAACTATAAAAAAGTTCAAAACATACTTTTCCCTTTTAAAAAGATTCATCGCTCAAAAATGTTAGATGGTACTTATGGAGACAGGGAGACTGTGATAATTGAAATAAGAATTAATCCAAATTTTGATAAGAAGTTATTTAACGTAACCAATAGAATTACTAATCATAAAAATTAAAAAATGAAAACAAAACTTTTTCTTTTATCAGTAATTTTTGCTGCATTTATTGTAGCATGTAACCAACCAAAAAAAGCAAATGAAAAAGAATCTGAAGCCATTGAAATTCAGAAAGAAGAAGCCATTGAACCGGTTACGGTAAAAGGTAAAATCGTAAACAAGGAATCCGGCGATGGTGTGAGTATGACCATGATTATAGTAAAAGGTACCACTACAGGAACCATGTCGGGACCAAATGGCGAATTTATGATCCAGGCGCCGGTTGGTGCAAAAAAACTGGTTTTCAGCGCCAATGGATTTGAAACGTTTGAAGCCGATATTGACAGTGAAAAAGAGATGGAGGTGAAACTGATACCTAAAAAATAACTACTAAAAAAATACCCATGTTCAGTTACCATCTAAAATCCGCATTTCGGTACTTTTCAAAACAAAAAGTATTTATTTCAATCAACATTTTGGGGCTGATTATCGCTTTTGCAGTTTCTTCACTAATAATGTTGTACGTTATTAACGAATTGAAATACGATTCCCAACATAAAAACCGGAGCCGGATTTATCGGGTGCTGAATAACCGTGAATCTATTCAAAACACCGACGCACTAACAACTCTCGACATCGGAGCGCTGATAAAAGAACGCTTCCCTGAAGTTGAGAAAATAAGTCGTTTAGTAAACAACAGGGCGTTGGTGTTAAAACAGCAAGAAGAAATTACAACCAAAACGGTTTTTGTCGATCCTGATTTTTTAGAAATGTTTACACTAAATTCGCCGCAAATTATTTCTTCCAATCTTCTTTCTGCGCCTGATGCCGTAGTCATTTCAGAAAAATTAGCCCAAACCGTTTTTGGAAACGATTATGCGGTTGGAAAAAATTTGCAAATCAGGTTTCCTCAGGGAAAAGAGGGTTTTTTCAAAATTACCGGAATAGTACAAAATCCCGGAGAATTTTCGTCGGTTAACGGCGACCTGTTTATGAATTTTGAATATTATGAAAACAATCTGTGCGATGCGTTTCTTGCAGCCTACCCGTTTTTTACTACATTTCTTATGGTTCAGCCCGGCTCTGATATTTCCTTTCTGGAAGAAAAAATAAACAAAGCCAACCGCGACGACTGGACCGGAATTGCGACCAATAACTACGAGTTGCAAAAATACAGCCGGATGTATTTGCATTCGGCCAACCTTTCGAACAGTTTTTTCTCTTCAGGGAATTCAAAATTTCTTTACGGATTGCTTTTTCTGGTTACCCTGGTGGTAATTATGGCCTGCCTGAATTTTGCTATTTTGTCAACTGCTTGTGCGCTTAAACGAAACAAGGAAATCGGGATAAGAAAAATTAACGGGGCTACATTAGAACAGGTAAAACGCCAGATTATGTTCGAATCTTATCTGCAGGTGATTATTGCCCTACCTGTTGCGCTATTTACTGCCCGGCTTTTGTTGCCATTGTTTAATCATTTTGTTAGCCGAGCCCTGGTTTTTAACATTTCAGGCAATCTTGCTTTTATTGCAGGAATTTCTTTTCTCTCTCTTCTCACAGCAACTCTTTCCGGGTTGATAACGGCCTCAAAATCAGTTAAAGTAAATCCGGTTCAATTGTTACGAAAGGAAGCCCGAAAGTTTGAGTTTAGCATGAACCTGACCCGATTTTTACTAACAGGTCAGATGATTGTTGTTATCTGGTTTCTTGCATTAACTTTTATTATTCAAAAACAAATTCATTTTTCTACTTCAAAAGGTCTTGGTTATAATCCTGAAAATATACTGGTTTGCAGCATCATTAATCCAAATTATAAAAATGATTTGTACAACCCCCAATACGAGAATCCTGCCAAACTGGAAGATTTGAAATCAAAGCTGTCAGCTTCTTCTGCGGTAGAAAATGTTTCAGTCGTCATGGAAGCGCCACCGTTAAGAGACCAATTGGGTTCAGGAGTCATCATTTTTCCGGAAACCCAAAAAAGCATGCCGATTTCTGCAATTGCTTGTAATGCTGAGTTCCCGGAATTTATGGGCTACCGGCTAAAAGAGGGAGGTTATTTCTCCAAAGATTATTCCGGGAGCCACGAAAAAGAAATTATAATAAACGAGACTGCCGTTAAATATCTTGGGCTGGATAATCCGGTAGGACAAATCGTTGATATGGACGGGGCAAAATCAGTTAAAATTGTTGGGGTGGTTTACGATTTTAATTTTCAATCTATGCGAAAAGAGATTGTCCCGGTTCGTATTCGGAAAACAGACAAATTTTTGAGAAGTTTTGATGTGGTTATCCGGTATCGGCCGGAGTTGGGAGATGAAGCCATCGCTCATTTTAACTCAGTTTTCAGCGGATTGTACCAGGAATATGAAACTGAAATTACTTTTCACGAAGATAAACTTAAAGCATTGTATGAAAAGGAAACTGCCGAATCGCGGATTTTTACGTTCGGCATCGCGTTAGCCGTTTTTATTGCCATGATGGGAATTTTTGGGATTTCGCTGTTTACCGTCAGGCAACAAATAAAGGAAATCGGTATCCGCAAAATTAATGGTGCTGCAGTTACCGATATCTTGTTTATGCTGAACCTGGTCATCATTAAATGGGTAGCCATCGCATTTGTAATTGCTACACCCATTGCATATTACGCCATGAATAAATGGCTTGAAAATTTTGCCTACAAAACCAACCTGAGTTGGTGGATCTTTGCCCTGGCTGGTTTACTGGCGTTGGGAATTGCACTGCTGACAGTAAGTTGGCAAAGCTGGCGGGCGGCAACGAGAAATCCGGTGGAGGCACTTAGGTATGAATAATAATTTAGTAAATCGTTAATATGCCATTAATATTATCTTTAATAAAAGCGGAGATTTTATCGAAATTGTGTTCGATTAATTTTTTTATGTCTGTGGTGGAACAGTTGCCGCGTCGAATCCAGATTACTTTGGGAGGAAAACCAAAAAAAGATACAAAATTGTTAAAATCACTGTCTTTGGTTACGATCGTAAATTCATTCGATTTAGCAAATTCCCAAACCAGGGTATCTGACGATTTATCAAGATTCAGGTTTTGTAAATGTTCTGAACCCGCAAATGAATTGTTAAAATATTCTGCGAGTTTTGGTGAAAGGTTTTGGTCGAATAGTAACCTCATTATGCGCAGAGTTCAATTTTTTCCTTATTTGCAGCATAACTTAAACATGCCAGAATATCCTCACGTTCAAGATAAGGAAAATCATCAAGGATTTCCTCAAAACTCATCCCGGATGCCAAATACCCCAGGACATCAGCAACGGTTATCCGCATTCCCCTCACGCATGGTTTACCGCTTCTTTTTCCAGGTTCCAAAGTTATTCTTTCATTTAGTAACATGGCAATACTTTTTTGTTCAAAAGTACAAAAAAAACAACAGCATAAATTCTGCTAGTAAAATTCTGCCGGATAAAGACTTTTTGAAATGGATAGTTATTGCGTTTGTAACTGCTACGCCCGTAGCGTACTACGCCATACACAAATGGCTTGAAAACTTTGCGTACAAAACCACGCTGAACTGGTGGATTTTTGCCTTGGCCGGCTTTCTTGCACTGGGAATTGCACTGCTGACTGTGAGTTGGCAGAGTTGGAGGGCGGCGACGAGGAACCCGGTGGAAGCCCTGCGTTATGAATAGATTCACGTGAAAATGCGGGTTAGTAAGCATTTCGGGATAGAGTGTCTGAGATATCAAACGTTCGAAAGCATTGAATCCCAAGATACTTATTATTTTTGTATCTTTATAAAAAACTTACAATTATGGCAACTAACAACAAATTCAATTTTTCAAGAAGAAATTTTATTAAAGTAACCGCAGCTACAACGGCGGCTGTTTCCACCATGTCGCTGGGAAGCTGCAATGTGGAAAAGGTGCCTGCACCTATGAAACGCAAGTTCGGAAAACACGACTTTATGGTGACTACTTTCGGTTTGGGAGGCCAGGCATCGCTGCAATGGACAGCCGAAGGACTGGACCCTGTTCCCATTATTTTAAAAGCATTCGATTTGGGCATCAACTATTTCGATACTTCAAATCTGTATGCCGGCAGCCAGTTGAACTTCAACAAAGCGTTCAAAAAGCTGAACCTGATTCCGGGGGAAGAAAATTACAACGAAAAACTGCGCAACTCCATCTGGCTCACCAGTAAAACCGGCATGCGCTGGGGAAAACCCGGCTGGCCTGAGCGGGAAGATGTGGTAAACTGGTCGAACGGCGAAAATGTACAGTGCGCGGTTGACGATGTAAAACGGTCGCTCACCCAGCTTTTTGGCGATGGCAGCGGCAATTATCCCGAAGGCGCTTACCTCGATATGGTGCTGATTCATACCCTGCACAACGAAGCAGAAATTGATGTGCTTTACGAAGGTCTGGAAACTCCGCTCGACCCCAACGGAAATTTCGGAGCCCTGGTTGCCCTGCGCGATTTGCGCGACGGAACCAACCTCACCGGCATGAACCCGAATAACGAAAAGCTGATAAAACACATCGGGTTTTCCGGGCACAACAATCCGCCGGCCATGATTGACATGATTCAGCGCGACGAATGGGGAATTCTGGAAGGAATGCTCATTGCCATCAATGCCAACGACCGGCTGATGTTTAACATGCAGCACAATGTGATTCCGGTAGCCGAAGCCAAAGGAATGGGAATTATTGGCATGAAAACTTTTGCCGACGCAGCCTTGTACCACAAAGAACCCACCTGGTCGAACAAACCGGAACACGTTTACATGGAAGTGGGAAAACCCGGGTTACCAAGCCGACCGCTTATTGAATACTCACTGACCACACCTGGTGTACACACTTTAATAATTGGCATTGGTCACATCGACGACGACCCAATGAAATGTCAGTTGGTGCAGAATTTTTATGCCTGCCAGGTTGAACCCGATGGGCTGACTGCCGACGAACGTGTGAAAATTGAACAGTTGGCCGCCGGCGTTAAAAATGGCAAAACCAATTATTTCCAAATGGGAAAAGAGGAATTTATTGCCGGTCCGCGCCTGCTGAAGAAAGAGGAAAAACAGACCAAAAACGTGTTCACCTGGCAAACAGCGTATGCCAATGACGAACCGCTTTCACATTACGAAGTGCTGATTGACGGCCAGCTTGCCGGAAAAGTGGAACACTCACCCCAACTCCTGAAAAGCAAACCATTTGTTTTTGAAACCGAAAAAACCGGTACTGAATTTCTGGTTGCAGCCGTTGACAAAGCAGGCAACCGGATGGAAACAAAACTTGTTTAACTGAATTTCAATAAGTCTCTAAAAATCCGTTGGAAGAATTCCTGCGGATTTTTTCATTTTATTTTGAACCATTTGCTGTTTCAAAGGTTGAACTACCAAATCAAAAACTAAAAAAATGGCAGACAGACTTTCAGACCCTATAGGAAGGTTAATGGGACTTCGTTACAAATCACATCCCTGGCACGGAGTTTTTATTGGCAAAAATGCCCCAAAAGAAGTCACAGCATTTATTGAAGTGGTTTCAACCGACACCGTAAAATACGAAATTGACAAGGACAGCGGCTACCTGCGAGTTGATCGGCCCCAAAAGTTTTCCAACGTTATTCCGGCACTTTACGGCTTTATTCCGCAGACATTTTGTGGCGAAAAAGTGGGTGAATTCTGCAACATTAAAACAGGTAAAAAAGATATTGAAGGTGATGGCGATCCCATCGATATTTGTGTGTTAACCGAAAAAACCCTTGCCCACGGCGATCTGCTTGTAAATGCGCGTCCCATTGGGGGATTCCGAATGATTGACGGCAACCAGGCCGACGATAAAATAATTGCTGTTTTGCTGAACGACACGGTTTACGGGCATTTTAAAAACATTACCGAAGTGCCCAAAATCGTTATCCAGCGGCTCGAACATTATTTTCTTACCTATAAAGATATGCCGGGTGAAGACAGATATACCGAAATTCCCATGATTTATGAGGTGGAAGAAGCCTACGAGGTAATAAAACTCGCTATGGAAGATTACAACATCAAGTTCGACAACCTCGGGAAATTGTTGTCCTGAAACCGAAAAATCAGTTGAAGATCCTTCCCACCGGATAACGTTTCCACGACTTTTCGAGCCACTCCGAGTTGTTGTAAATCCAGGCCAGTTGGGCCCGGTGATTGGTCGCCAGTATTGAATCTCTTTGCCGGACTTCCAGGAAACGGGCTTTAAACTCCGGGTGTTCCTCCAGATATTTCAGCGCATTTTCCTCAAAACCATACGACGAGAAATACTCCCGCTGATCGAGAATTTTGTCGAAAAAATTCCACCGGAAAAATGAATCAACCGCTTTGGGTTCAAACATTTCCAGCAGGTATTTTATTTTCTCCTGCCGAACCGGAATGACCAAATCACCTTTGTAATACTGCATTTTCTGCACTTCGCTCCGCGTGACTACCGTACTGTGGTAAAAGTGGCTGTTGTAAGGTCGCGCCGAACTGGAAAATTCTTCAATGTAATCTACTGTTACAGCAATCAAAGAATCATGCTGAAGCCTGGAATACTGAACTTTCAGCAAATCGAGCCGCTCAATCACATCCCGGTAATTTTGCGGAAGGATATAAAATTCAGGTACTTCTGCTGTTTCAATGGGAATCCAGGTTCCGAGGTATTTTATGGTGGTGGTGTAAGGTTGTGTTAAATCGTAGCCAAAACGGGGCAATCCGGTAACCGGACTAATCTGGTCGTCAAGGGCTTCATATCCTTTGAACTCAATCATCTCAAATTTAGTAGAATCCATCTCAAATCCAATCGGATATTCTTTTAGCGCCATGGATTCGTTAATTCCTTCTGCCCGAAGATCCTGTATTTCTTTACTATTTTCCGAGGTATATTCAGCCAGCATCTGAATAAACTGGTAACACGATTTCACCCGGTCGGGATATGGTTTGTAAATCTCATTTTCTGTCATCATCCCAATGGTGTGAAACATGGATGCAAATCCCGACGAGTAGCGCGGACCCTCCAGTGAACGCGCAATTCCCTGCTTCGGATCGTGGTAAATGTAATCCACGTAAGGTATGAGTTCATATTCACCTTTTTTCATCTCGCTGTAAAGCGCCGGAATAAAGGTTTTTTCCAGAAAAGTTTCCATTTTTTTGGGAAAACGTGCCGATGGTGGCGGAACAAGGGTTATGCTGTATTGGTGGTCTGAACCGTTGGTGGTGTGGGTATCCAGAAAAACATCGGGATTCCATTCGCTGAAAATTTGATGGAAACTGCGGGCGTTTTCAGAATCTGCCTTGGTAAAATCGCGGTTTAAGTCGAGATTGGCATAATTTCCACGGAAACCAACTTCCTCTGGTGTGGTTTGTCCCGAACGGTTGTATGCACTGCGGTTCAGGTGGCCACCAATGCTGTAAACCGGGATGATAATAACAACTGTATTTTCAAGGATTTTTGCCATTCTATTTTTATTTCGAAGAATATCGTCGGCAAACTGCAGACTGGCATCTATTCCGGCCGGCTCTCCGGGATGAATTCCATTGTTTATCAGCAGAACCGATTTGCCTGCTTTTCTGATTTTGGCCACATCAAACTCCGGTTGGTTGTTAATCACAAACAGATGCAACGGTTTTCCGCAGTCAGTGAGGCCTTTTTCAAGCAAAACCGCATTCTTATAATGCAAATCCAGTTTTTGGTACATTTCAATGACCTCATCGTATGTGGGAGTGTAATTTCCCTCGTAACGGAGGTTCAGCAACGGTTTATTTTGTGCAGAAGCCAGAATTGCTGCCAGAAACAGACAAAAAAGTGCAGTGATTTTTCGCATGGTCGATTGAAATTTTTTCAGCAAAGAAAATAATTATTTCAACGATTTCCTGACCAGATTCAGGTTGGAATAATGAAAACCATTCTTTTCATCGTACAAATCTTCGCGCGCCACTTCCTCCCACTCCGAAAAATCGATTTCAGGAAAATAAACATCTGCTTCGAATGGCTGATGCACCAGAGTTAGGTAGAGTTTTCCGGCCAGTGGATAAAATTGCCGGTAAACCATTCCGCCGCCAATTACAAATGCTTCGGGTTCGTCTTTCACTTTTTCTACAGCTTCATCGATGGAAAAAACCACTTCGCAACCGGGAAAATTATCGTCGGGTTTGTCGGTGATTACTATATGCCGGCGGTTGGGCAGCGGCCATTTGGGCAACGACAGCAATGTGTTCCGGCCCATAATCAGACTGTGCCCGGTGGTAATCTGTTTAAACCGTTTCAGGTCGTCGGGCAAATGAAAAAGCAAATCATTGTTTTTGCCAATGGCGAAATTTTCGGCAATGGCTACAATGATGGAAATGTTATTGTGAATCATAGTTTTGAAATTACAATATTCAATGCACAAATTCCAAATAAGCTCCAAATTCCAGTTCCATAATTTTCAAACGGTCTGAAAAACAATTGTAATTTGGAGTTTAAAAGTTGGAATTTATTTGTCATTTGTATTTTGTTATTTGGAGCTTAATTTAAACCGCCACCTTCCCTTTTATATGCGGATGTGCCTGATATCCCACCAATTCAAAATCTTCAAATTTAAAATCGAAAATGCTTTTTATATCCGGATTGATTTTCATCGTCGGCAGCGGGTACGGTTCGCGGGTGAGCTGCAGTTTCACCTGTTCAATGTGATTTGAATAGATGTGCACATCGCCAAAAGTATGAACAAAATCGCCGGTTTCGAGGCCGGTTACCTGAGCCATCATCAGTGTGAGCAGGGCGTAGGATGCAATGTTGAATGGCACTCCCAGAAAAACATCGGCACTACGCTGGTACAACTGGCAGGACAGTTTTCCACCGGCTACATAAAACTGAAACAAAACATGGCAGGGCGGCAGGTTCATTTTATCCAGCTCGCCCACATTCCAGGCGCTTACTATGTGCCGTCGCGAATCGGGATTGTTTTTGATGGAATTAACCACCTGACTGATTTGATCGATGTGTTTGCCGTCGGGTGTGGGCCACGAACGCCACTGGTAGCCGTAAATGTGGCCCAGTTCTCCGTTTTCGTCGGCCCACTCGTTCCAGATTCGTACCCCATTATCCTGCAAATATTTTACGTTGGTATCACCATCCAGAAACCAAAGCAGCTCGTGAATGATGGATTTAAGATGCAGCTTTTTGGTGGTAACCACCGGGAAACCTTCACTCAGATTGAACCGCATCTGATGCCCGAAAACACTGATGGTTCCGGTTCCGGTGCGGTCTGTCTTCTCAATTCCGTTCTCCAGAATGGTTTCCAGCAGGTGCAAATATTGTTTCATCTTTATCAACTTTTTTCATCATCCGCAAAAATAAACAATCAGGCTGCTATATTTTCCTTTCAACACATTTAAATATCCACAATTGTTGATGTGTTGCTAACCGGCTGGCACAAAAAAACCGGTCAGAAACCGGTTTATCCTTTTAACTTTTGTATGGAAACTTCCTTGAAACAGGCCCCATCATAGCGTGGGTCAATTGCTCCGGGCTACTCCCTACGCCACCGGAATAAACGTGATTAAATTTCCACAATAATCCCGAATCTCTTCCGCTGTGCAGCGAAACTGTTACTTCTGCAGTGTTGGTCGGTCCCCAGATGTCGAACAAAATTCCCACTGCAAGAGCAGCGCCGGTTGACATCGGCTTTGAGGTAATCACATGCCCCGAAATTACCTCATCCACTTCAAGCAGCCTCGCCAGCTCATCTTTGGAAAATTCACCCAGGTTATAAATGTCAATCTGATTTCGCCTGAGCATCATGTTGGTTTTATCCACGTCCTGGAAATTAACCGCAAACTTGTGTTTTTTCTGCAAAAAACGGTTGTAAATCTGGTTCTGAAAAACAAACCCAAGTTCGTACTCATTTTCCCTGATTTGCTCTGGCGTAACATTTTTTGGCAACCGGTTGTATTGCACAGTTACTTCAAATGGCAAAATAGCGATGGTTTTGTAATTTTCACCGGATGTTTCCAGTTCCGACGTTTTGTAAACAGTGGCACAGCCCGAAATTACCCATACAAACAGTACAAGTAATCCCAATAATTTTGTTTTTCTTTTCATTGTTCAAATAATTAAATTTTCATAGCTGATAATAAGACTAAATTGTCTGAATTTCGTTACAAAAAATTTAATTATTTGGTTGATTTTTTTCAAAATGAAGTTTCTCTCCGCATTTTTTGCAAAAAAGAGCATCGTCATCATGTCTGTCATACAGGCAGTTGGAACAAACCTGCGTGTTTCCTCCCGAAGAAGGCTTCATCATTTCGGCAGTTACTATTCCGGTAGGTACTGCAATAATCGCATACCCCATTATCATGACCATACTGGCCAGAAATTGCCCCAATGGTGTAACCGGACTGATATCGCCGTAGCCAACAGTTGTTAGCGTTACAATAGCCCAGTAAATGCTCAATGGAATACTTTTGAAACCACTTGCCTCACCTTCTACCAGGTACATGATTGTTCCGATCAGAATAACCAGTATTATCACAAAAAAGATAAAAACACTGATTTTCTCGCGGCTGTTCCAAAGAGCTTTGGCCAACGTACGACCGGCAACGGTGTAACGCGTTAGTTTTAATATCCGAAAAACACGCAGTAACCGCAAAACCCTGATTATCATAAAACTCTGATAGCTGATAACTATCAATCCCAGATAACTCGGAATAACTGCCAGAAAATCGATGATTCCATAAAAACTGAAAATATACTGCCATGGCTTTTTAACAATGAGGATTCGTAAAATGTACTCCAAAGTAAAAACCCCGGTAATTATCCATTCCAGCAATACAAGCAGTTCACGATGATCTCTTCTTATTCCCGGAACACTTTCCAGCATTACAAGCAAAACACTGATGATGATGACAATAAGGAGAACCACATCAAAAAATTTACCTGCAGGGGTATCGGCCTCAAAAATTATTTCGTAAAGCTTATCTTTAACCTGATTCATTCACTTTTTGTTAAAGTTCGATGTTCCAGACAAATTTACCAAATCCGGGCATTTTAGGAAATAAATATTTTTCTCCCTCAGAAATAAAAGAAAACTGTATTTTTATTTTCCATAAAAATTAATTCCAATGCTATGAAACGCCGGACTTTTTTCAAAACCACTGCCCTGAGCGGTTCTGTGCTTGCAGTTTCAGGATTAACCGGATGCCAGGTTACAACCCAAAAAAACGAGTCCCAACCTGATTTTTCAAGTTTCGAGTTGAATGAAATCACCGTGGATGAATTGCAGCAAAAAATGCAGACCGGAGAACTCACTTCCGAAATAATCTGCCAAAAATACCTGGCCCGGATTAAACAGGTTGACCCGCTGCTGAAATCGGTCATTGAACTAAATCCGGATGCGCTGGAAATTGCCCGAAATCTGGATGAAGAGCGCAAAAACGGGAAAGTACGCGGACCTTTGCACGGCATTCCGGTAATGATAAAAGACAATATCGATTCTGGCGACAAAATGCAAACCACAGCCGGTTCGATGGCTTTGGCCGGAAATATTGCCGAAGAGGATGCATTCATCATCAAAAAAATGAGGAATGCCGGTGCGGTTTTGCTCGGGAAGACCAACCTCAGCGAATGGGCCAATTTTCGTTCAACCAACTCCTCCAGCGGATGGAGCGGACGAGGTGGCCAGGTGCGTAATCCGTATTGTCTCGACCGCAGTCCATGTGGTTCCAGTTCCGGAACAGGTGCAGCCGTGGCGGCCAATTTGTGCACCATTGGCATCGGTACCGAAACCGACGGCTCCATTGTTTGTCCGTCGGGAGTAAACGGAGTAGTGGGTATTAAACCTACACTTGGTTTATGGGGTCGGAACGGAATTATTCCCATTGCCCACAGCCAGGATACCGCAGGGCCGATGGCACGAACTGTGACAGATGCGGCTATTCTGCTTGGAGCATTGGCCGGATTCGATCCAAACGACCCGGAAACACACATCGATAAAGGAGAAATTTTTTCAGATTACATGCAATTCCTCAACCCGGAAGGACTGAATGGAATGCGCATTGGTATAGCCACCGGAATGACCGGGTTCCACAAGAGTGTAACCGAACTTTTCAGCGATGCCGTAGAATTGATGAAAGCAAATGGTGCTGAAATTATAGATGAAGTGACTTTTGAACACCAGCAGAAATGGGGTGCTGCCGAATGGGAAGTTCTGTTGTACGAATTTAAAGCCGATTTGAACAGCTACCTGCAAAACCATTCGAATGCACCGGCAAAAAGCCTGGAAGAGCTGATTGAATTCAATAAACGAAATGCCGATAAAGAGATGCCCTGGTTTGGGCAGGAAATTTTTGAAATGGCACAGGAAAAAGGCGATTTAAACAGCAAAGAATATCTGAAAGCGCTGGAAGAAGCCAAGCGGTTTACACAAAAAGAAGGAATAGATGCCGTAATTGAAAAACACCGGCTGGATGCCATTATTGCCCCTACCAACGGCCCGGCATGGAATATAGACTGGGTAAACGGAGACCATTTTTCGGGAAGCAGTTCGGCGCCGGCAGCAATTTCGGGCTATCCAAATATTACCGTTCCCATGGGTTTTGTACACGGTCTGCCAGCCGGAATTTCCATTTTTGGCCGTGCCTGGAGCGAACCTGTTTTGCTGAAAATTGCCTATGCATTTGAGCAGGCAACTGGACACAGGAAGGCGCCGGGGTTTTTGGGGAGTTTGATGAGTTAATACAACATCCTTGCTCGGATCGTGTGCGGAATGGTTTTCAGTTCTTTCAGAATTTCACTGCAGTTGTTGCATTCGGCATCAATAATCACATAGCCGATTTCGGCATCGGTTTGCAGGTATTGCGCAGCAATGTTTATGCCTTTGTTGGTAAAAACGTAGTTGATGTCTTTCAGCAAACCGGGCATGTTTTTGTGAATGTGCAAAAACCGTTGCTTGTCGTAGTTGGGCTGAATGGAAACCTGCGGGAAATTGACCGCCCCCACAGTGGAGCCGTTGTCGCTGTAGCGGATCAGTTTTTCAGCCACTTCCAGCCCGATATTTTCCTGGGCTTCCTGGGTGCTTCCACCAATGTGCGGCGTGAGCAGCACGTTATCGAAATCCTGCAACGGCGAGCTGAATTTTTCGGTGTTTGAGGCCGGCTCTGTGGGAAATACATCGGCTGCCGCGCCTGCCAGTTGGCCGTTTTTCAGAAATTCGGTCAGGGCATCATAATCCACCACCGAGCCGCGGGAGGCGTTGATGAGCAGTGAACCTTTTTTCATTTGTGAAAGTTGTTCATCCGAAATCATGTTCCGTGTATCGGGAGTTTCGGGCACATGTAAGGTTACCACATCCGATTTTTGCAACAGTTCATTGAGCGACTCGCACACAAAGGCTTTTCCCAAGCTCAGTTTCTTTTCAATGTCGAAATAAAGTACATTCATTCCCATGGCTTCGGCAAGTATGGAAACCTGTGAACCAATGTGTCCGTAACCCACAATGCCCAGGTTTTTACCACGGACTTCAACCGAATTTCCAACCGCTTTCAGCCAGTCACCCCGGTGTGCAGCCGCATTTCTTGCAGGTACTTCACGCATTAGCATTATAATTTCAGCAATTACCAGCTCGGCAACTGACCGGGTATTGGAAAACGGAGCATTAAACACCGGAATGCCTTGTTGTTTGGCGGCAATCAGGTCAACCTGATTGGTACCAATACTGAAACAGCCCACTGCAAAAAGTTTTTTTGCCCTTTTTAAAACCTGCGGGGTGAGCCAGGTACGCGAACGGATTCCCAGAATGTGAGCATCTTTGAGTTTCTGTTCGAGCTCTTCGCCGTCCAGCGCGGTTTTCAGGAATTCCACATTGGTGTAACCGGCGGTTTCAAAACTTTTTTTAGATGAGGGATGAATTCCTTCCAGCAAAAGAACTTTGATGTATTTTTTATCGAGTGAAAATTTTTTGGTCATCGTATCAGGTTTTCCTGCAAAAATAAGATTTTAAACGAACCTAAAACGCATCGTCAAGTGTACGAATGGTCAACACTCCCTTCAGTTTTACTTCCGTAATATCGGTTTCCAGGTGCACCGTTACTTTTTCGCCCGGCAGCATATCGAAATAATTGTCGGAGAAAAAACCTTCCTCATCTTCAATCTGCAGGTACACATTTTTGGCCAGTTTGTCGGTTCTCAGTTCAATATCGAATCCCGAATCGGCTGGAATGATGGTATATTCCACCTTCGGAATAGGAATGTCCAGTTCTTTAAAAGGCCTGAAAAAGAATAAATTCCGTGAAAGGGTTTTCCCGTTATCTATGAGTTCGGCAGAGAACAATACATTGCGGATATCTCTCTGGTGTAAAAACTCGTCTTTATTTTCGTTGAAATAATCACGGCTCGAATTGGCCGGGATGTCAACGAGAGATGCTGTTTCCCAAAGCACACGCCCATCGAAATCCATCATTTTCAGTATGAGCTGGGCGTTCACCTTTTCCAAACGGTCGTTTACAATGCCCACTTTAAACCTCATTTCATCTTCGTACGGACTGACCAGAACCTGCTCAAACCCTTTTTTCACGTAATATTGCAATGCTTTCCATTTCTGGTAGTAATCGGTGGAACTCCACGAAGCCACCGGCCACACGTCATTAAGCTGCCAGTAGAGGGTGCCCATGGTAAACGGCATGGCGCGGCGGTGACCTTCCAGTGCAAACTTGATTCCTTCGGCCTGCAACACATGATTTACATAAAGGAACGACGGAAAATCATTTGGCTTTTTATACTCTTTCAGCATATAAAATTCTATGGTTTCGTTGCCGATGGACGACCGCTGGTGCGATTTCATCACTTCGGAATAGATATCGTAATCTTCGGGTTCGGCATATTTTCCAACGGTTGACATTTCGGGGAATGACTGAAAACCGTATTCGCTCATGAACCGGGCCAGGTGGGTGGCATAGGTTTCAAACGGTTCTTTGCCCCACCAAACGCCCCAGTAGTGTTCATCGCCGTTCACCATATCGGCCTCAATTCCCAGACCGGACGAAGGACTTGAACCCCAGTAACTGCGTGAAGGATCGAATTCTTCCACCACTTCAGGCAGGGTTTTGTGGAAAATGTCCACATACGCCTGCCACACTTTGTCGGGAACATCGCTCCCCTGTCTCTCGGCAATTCCCTTCCATCCCCAGTTGTTCCAGGCAGTGAGAATTTCGTTGTTGCCGCACCAAAGGGCAATGCTTGGGTGGTTGCGCAGTCGTTTTACATTGTCGATGGCTTCCTGCCTTACGTTTTCAAGAAACGGTTTGTCGTTGGGAAACATGGCACAGGCAAACATAAAATCCTGCCAGACCAGAATGCCATTTTCGTTGCACAGGTCATAAAAAATATCTTCTTCGTATATGCCACCGCCCCACACGCGCAGCATGTTCATGTTTGAGTTTTTGGCGGATTCAATCATGGTGCGGTAATTTTCGTCGGTTACCCGTGGTATAAACATGTCGTTGGGAATGATGTTGGCGCCTTTCATAAATACCGGATGTCCGTTCAGATTGAAGTAGAAGGAAGTACCGTGTTCATCCTCTTCGCGCACCAGCTCCAGTGTACGGATTCCAATTCGGGTTTCTTCTGAAATTTTTCGTTCACCTGTCTGCAATTCACCGGAGATGTTATACAGGTGTGTTTCGCCCAAACCATTGGTCCACCAAAGCTGCGGGTTCTGAATTTCGAAATCCAATTCGTATTTTTCAATACCATCCCGAAGGTGCACAGAGGCAGTGGCCAAAGTTGTACCGTCGTTTTTTACGGTAATCGTTGCTTTTCCGTTCTTTTCAGCTTCAACCTCAAAAACCGCTGTAAATGAGGCCTTCTCTTCCGAAACTTCGTGCTGCACTATCTGAAGGTTTTCAATGCGGGCATCGTCCCATGCTTTCAACGAAACCGGTCGCCAGATTCCGCTGGTGACCAGCCGCGGTCCCCAGTCCCAGCCATAGTGATAACCGGCTTTGCGGGTGTAAATGCTCACGCGTTTGGCATCTTCCACCTCGCCCCGTTCTGCCTGATCGTTTTCAGCGCCCGGGTAAACAAATTCGTTGGCATCGTATTTTTTCAGTCCTTCAACAATGGGCGAACGAAACCGGATGTGCAGTTCGTTTTCTCCTTCGTTCAAAACCTCTTTTACATCAACCTGCCATTCACGAAACATGTTGTTTGCAGCCAAAATCTGCTCTCCGTTTAAAAAAACATCGGCATAGGTGTCAAGCCCTTTAAAATCGATTTCCACACGGTCGCGGCCGAGAAATTCTGCATCCACTTCAAAAGTGGTTTTGTATTCCCAGTCCACCTTATCAATCCACTGTAAATCGAGTTCGTTTAGCCTGTAGTACGGGTCGTCAATTACGCCGTTATCCAGTAAATCGGTGTGTACAGTTCCGGGAACCGTAGCCGGCAGCCATTGGCCTTCATTTGCCTGGCGGAAAGTCCAGCCCTCGTGTATCTCTTTTTGAATCATAAGGTTCGGGTCTTTTTTTTCCTGTTGGCAGCCCCACAAAACCAGCAGGGAAATTGCCATAATAATCAACATGTTTGTTTTTAACGACATGATATTAAATTTTTTCGGCGTGAAAATACAAAATTCGGAATATCTTCAGTAACCCTTTTGTTGAGATATACAAAATTCCTCAAGAACCCTGCTTTTTAGAAAAGCAATCGTTTCGGCAATTTTATGATGAGAAGTCCAATTCAGGCAATTTGTTCCCGTTCTTTTTATAGCTCTCTATCCCTGGCTGTTGAAATATTAAAAAGAAAGTAAAACAAACAAAATTTAAATAATCCTGTGGCAAGAAAAACGATACCAATCAGTCCCCACCAGCTTTCAAACACCACACCAACAATGGCGATTATCAGCCCGATAATAATTCTTATTAACCTGTCTATTGGTCCAACATTGCATTTCATTTCAAACATTTTAAGGTTTAACTACTTAAACGATTCCATTCAAAATAAAGTTTTACCTGGTCATTTGAAGCATTGGTTAGTTTAAAAATCTTCCTCCAGAATATTGCAGGCCGTTTTTATAAATCTGGTACACTGAGTGTCATGGATCCGGTGTGCACTTGCTGCTTCAGCCCCTTCGGGGGTGGAAAGATCAAAACCGGTAAGTTCTTTGCATATCAGGGAGCCATGCACAGTTTTAAATTTCTCATTGAATCGTTTTACCAACTCTTTTGTTTTCGCCTTTTCCGCAGGGTCAGTTGAGGAGTGCCCGTGTTTCATTCCAACAACCATGTATGCTCCGGTTACTGCCCCACAGGTTTCGGCACAGGCCATTCCTCCGCCAAAAGCGCTGGAAATTTTCAGGGCAGTGCCTTCTTCCAAACCTAAATCTTCGGCAAAAAGGCTAAAAACCGTTTGCGCGCAGTTGAACTTTGAAAATTGCTTTTCTACTAATTCAGATTTTTTGTTCATTTTTTGTTTTAAAGGTAATTGAATTTTTAATGCAAAAAAGCCCGGAATCCAAAAACTCCGGGCTTCAAATTATTTTACTCTTTATATCTCCACTCTGAAGAAATTAGATCGGGCTTTTATTCTCCCCTAACCGCAGCCACTCCGGGAAGTTCTCTTCCTTCGAGGTACTCGAGAAGGGCGCCGCCGGCTGTTGAAATGTACGACATGCCATCGGTCAAATTGAATTTATTCACACAGGCAACGGAGTCGCCTCCGCCAACCAGCGAGAAAGCTCCTTTTTCAGTGGCTTTAACAATGGCTTCGCCCACAGCTTTTGAGCCTTCGGCAAACTTGTCCATTTCAAATACACCAACCGGGCCGTTCCACAATATGGTAGCTGAATTTTCAATTACCTCCTTAAATCTGGCAATGCTTTCCGGGCCGGCATCCAACCCCTGCCATCCTTCGGGAATTTCATTGGCCGGCAGAATTTTGGTATTTGCATTTTCGCTGAAATCGTCGGCGGCCACCACATCAGTTGCCATAATCAGATTCACGCCTTTTTCTTTGGCTAGTTTTTCAATGTTTCGGGCCGTATCCAGAAAATCGGTTTCGCAAATTGAACCGCCTACTTCGCCGCCGTTGGCTTTAACAAAAGTGTAAGTCATTCCGCCTCCCAAAATCAGGTTATCAACTGAACTTAAAAGGTTTTCAATGATGGTAATTTTGGAAGAAACCTTAGCGCCTCCCATAATAGCAGTAAACGGGCGTTTCGGGTTTCTAACCACTTTATCGAGGCTTTCCACTTCGCTTTCAATCAGGTAGCCAAACATTTTATCGTTCGGAAAAAATTTGGCAATTACTGCTGTTGACGCGTGCGCACGGTGAGCAGTTCCAAACGCATCGTTAATCCAGCAGTCGCCATTTTCGGCCAGTTGTTTTGCAAACTCTTCGTCGCCTTTTTCTTCCCCTTTGTGGAAGCGAAGATTTTCAAGCATAAGCACTTCGCCTGGTTTCAGCGCAGCAGCCATATTTTTCACTTCTTTGCCAATACAGTCGGGCGCAAGTTTTACTTCAACTTCCAGCAATTTACTTAAATGAGCAACCAGGTGGCGCATGGAAAACTTGTCTTCCGGTCCGCTTTTTGGTCTGCCAAAATGCGACATTATAACAGGTGAACCGCCGGCTTCCATTACCTTTTTAATAGTTGGTAGCGCAGCCTGAATACGGGTATCATCGGTAATCTCAAAATGTTCGTTTAATGGCACATTAAAATCCACGCGGATAAGCGCCTTTTTTCCTGAAAAATCGTAGTTGTGAATTGTTTGCATTTTATTCGTTTTTAATGGATTCATGAAATTTTTACCAAAGATAAAAAATATATTGGCGGGTATATGGAAGAATAGCGGCGAAAACCTCAAATTAAAAAATGTTTCACAATTGGACGAACAGCATACCCGATTCCATTCCAAAACCACTATTTTTGGGCTATGTTTTTTAAAGATGTAATTGGTCAGGAAAAGATAAAAGAGCGGCTCATCCGTTCCGTGAAAGAGCAACGGATAAGTCATGCATTAATGTTTACCGGCCCCGAAGGTACAGGTAAACTGGTATTGGCGCTGGCATTTGCACAGTACGTTTCGTGCCGGAACAGAAGCGAAAACGAATCATGCGGAGAGTGTCCCTCTTGCCGCAAATACCAAAAACTGGCCCATCCCGATTTGCATTTTGTTTTTCCGGTGTTCCCTACCAGGGAATTCAAAAAACCTGTTTCTGACGATTTTCTTCCGAGATGGCGCGAAATGGTGCACAAAACACCTTATTTTTCTTTGAGTCAGTGGTTGGGATTTATCGAAAATGAAAATGCACAGGGATTAATTTATGAGCGGGAAAGCGATTCTATTATGCGAAAGCTGAACCTGAAATCGTTTGAGGCGGAATATAAGGTAATGATTATATGGCTGCCCGAAAAAATGCATCCTTCATGCTCAAACAAACTGCTGAAACTGATTGAAGAACCACCAAGCAAAACCTTGTTTTTACTGATAACCGAAGATGAGGAGGCAGTGATTTCCACCATCCGTTCCCGAACTCAACTTATTAAAGTACCATTCATTGATAAAAATTCTTTGAAAAAAGCGCTTGAAAAAAGCGGAAATATTCCTTCTGAGCAAATTGCTGATTTGGTAAGACTTTCCAACGGCAATTACATTACTGCCATGGAATACCTCAACCCTGACGAAAGTTCTTCCTACTTTTTCTTAAAATTCCAGGAAATGATGCGGTTTGCATATCTGCGACAGGTTTTTGAACTTACGCTTTGGGCCGAAGAGATGGCTACGTTGGGCCGCGACAGGCAGAAAGCTTTTTTCGCTTTTTCTTTGCGGCTGATACGAGAATATTTTATAATGAATATAAACCGCTCAACCCTGATTTACTTAAAAGAAGAAGAAAAAGAGTGGGGAAATAAATTCGCGCCATTTATTAATGAAAGAAATATTATTCCGTTTGCCAATGAGTTTGAACTGGGAATTAAACACATTTCCATGAACGGAAATCCACGCATTATTTTTCTTGATACTGCCCTGCGAATGGTGCGGTTAATCAAACGATAAAGTTTTTAAATCTCATTTTCCCTGTTGATTCATCTCTGAATTACTATTTATCATTATTTTTGTCCATTGTAATGCGGAAATTTTAATGTATTTTCCAATTTTTTAGCATTATACTGAATTGCAGTTTATGGAGAATGTGGATACAATTGACAGGGGATTGTGCTCGTGCGCTTTTTGCAGTTGCGACAAATTGCATGCTACCGACTGGATGAAAGACATTTCGGAATGGGATGACAATTTCGACATTGTGGAAGTGCGGTTTAAAAATACGCGGAAGGATTTTTTCCGCAATGTAAACCAACTGAAACTGCAACCCGGCGATTTAGTTGCTGTGGAATCCAGTCCGGGACACGATATTGGTATTGTTTCACTTACCGGTGAACTGGTTTCCCATCAGATGAAAAAATACAAGGCATCAACCGTTAACGGTGAATTTCGAAAAATATACCGCCATGCCCGGCCAATGGACATTGAAAAATGGAAAGAGGCTATTTCGCTGGAGTATGAAACCATGATTCAGTCGCGTAAAATTTCTGCCGATCTGAATCTTGATATGAAAATCGGCGACGTGGAATACCAGGGCGATCGTACAAAAGCCATCTTTTATTACATTGCTGATGGGAGGGTCGATTTCAGACAACTTATTCGTGTTCTGGCTGATACATTTCATATTCGCGTTGAGATGAAACAAATTGGAGCCCGCCAGGAGGCTGGCCGCATTGGAGGAATTGGCCCTTGTGGTCGCGAGCTTTGCTGTTCCACATGGATTTGCAACTTTGTTTCGGTAACAACCAACGCAGCCCGTTATCAGGACATTTCACTCAACCCGCAAAAACTGGCCGGCCAATGTGGAAAATTAAAATGCTGCCTTAATTTCGAAGTAGATTCTTATATAGATGCCCAAAAGGATTTTCCACCCAATCACATTCCTCTGGAAACCGAATTTGGGACTTACCAGTTTTTAAAAGCTGATGTTTTTAAAGGTGTTTACTGGTATTCCAAAATGGGTAATGCTCCATCTTCTTTGGTTGCACTGCCGGTAACAACGGTAAAAAAAGTGCAGAAACTAAACCGTGCCGGACAAAAACCTGAAAAACTGGTTTCCGAAGGCCTTGAAGTTTCGCAGAAAGCAGAAGACAGTTTCCTGAACATGGTCGGCCAGGAGGACATTAACCGGTTCAATAAGCCTAAAAAACAACCGAGAAAAAAGCGGGGCAATCCAAAACGAAACCCAAATCAAAGTCCAAATTCCAACCGGAACAGAAAACCGAGGAACCGATGAAACGAATTGTTCAGTTTTGCATTTTTATTTTAACTGTTTCAGCCAGTTTCTACTCGTGTGATTCATCCCGGGTTTTCGATCAATACAGGGAAATTCCTGAATCAGCATGGCATAAAGACTCTCTTTTAGTTTTTAATATTCCGGTAACCGATACCGTGCGAAACCATAATATTCTCATTCAACTTCGAAATAAAACATCCTACAAATACAGCAATTTATGGTTGTTTGTAGAAATTAAACAACCTGGTGGAGAGATGCTGCGCGACACCTTTGAAATTGTTCTCGCTGACCCGTCAGGGCGGTGGCTTGGCGATGGTTTTGGTGGATTAAAAACATTGCAGACCATTTACCGGCGCGGCGTTTATTTCCCGGTTTCGGGCAAATACACCATTACACTGCATCACGGTATGCGCGATGAAGTTTTATCAGGTATTCATGATGTTGGAATCAGGATTGAAAAAGTTTCGGGCCGTGAGTAAAAACAAGCTGGCTAAATTTGAGGAAATGAAAGGCTTTGACCACGTGGTTCAGGCACCTTTTAATACGATTAAAAACAATGACTTTTTCCTGAAAGGCAAATGGGGAACTGAATTTTTTAAAAATCAGAATCCGCTTGTTCTGGAATTGGGCTGCGGGAAGGGAGAATACTCGGTAGGACTGGCTGAAAAACATCCTGAAAAAAATTTCCTGGGAGTTGATATTAAAGGCGCCCGGCTCTGGAAAGGCGCCAAAATCGCTCTCGAAAAAAGATTGTACAACGTAGGATTTCTGCGCACCAACATCGAAATCATCAGTCAGTTTTTCGACCCGGAAGAAGTGAACGAAATCTGGCTCACTTTTCCCGATCCGCAAATGAAAAAAACCGGAAAAAGGCTTACATCCACTTTTTTTCTCAATAAATACAAAACGTTTCTAAAAAAAGGAGGTATTATCCATTTAAAAACCGACAGCAATTTTCAGTTTTCCTACACAAGTGCTCTGGCGCATTTAAACGATTTTGAAATAATTGCGGAAACCGGTAACCTTTATGAATCGGATATTCTGAACGATTCCCTTCGCATAAAAACATTCTACGAAAAACAGTGGTTAGATCGCGGAATTTCCATAAAATACATGGCTTTTCGTCTAAATGATAAAAAATGGCTAGAGCCGGCAAAAAAAATTGAAAAAGATGAATACCGAAGTTTTGGAAGGAGCGCAAGAGAGATTGATTAGTAAAAATCACAAAAAACAAACACCAAAATTCTTCGTAGGAGTCCTTTGGACAAACAAGTTCCAATTACCAAAAATCAAAATACCAAACATTTTTACAGTTTGAAAAAATTGGATTTGAGGATTGGGATTTATTTGTAATCCGGGATTTGGAAATTGGAATTGACTAAAAATGAGCGATTTTTTTAACAAAGTTTACGAAGTAGTGAAACTCATCCCTCCGGGGCGGGTAACTTCTTACGGCGCCATTGCCAAATACCTGGGCACTGCCGGTTCGGCCCGAATGGTTGGCTGGGCTATGAATGCTTCGCACAGCCACCCCGGATTTGTTCCTGCTCACCGCGTGGTAAACCGCAACGGACTACTCACTGGCAAACACCACTTCGACACACCAAATGCCATGAAAGAACTGCTGGAAAACGAAGGCATAAAAGTAAAAAACGACCAAATTATCCACTTCAAAAAACATTTCTGGGATCCGGCGAAGGAACTGGAAATGGATTGATTTTATGTCAAAATCCGGTTTTACAAAAAACACAATTCATAAAATATGAATTGGATTCTACCTTCTGATGTACTGATCTTCATAATATTTCTGGTAGTCGCCCGAAGTTACATTATTCAACCATTCTTCGTTTTTCAGATACCAGTCAATGGTTTTTTCAATGCCTTCTTCAAACTGAAGCGAAGGTTCCCAGCCCAGTTCATTTTTCAGTTTTGTGGCATCAATGGCGTAACGCAAATCGTGGCCGGCCCGGTCTTTTACAAACATAATTAGCTTTTCCGATTCACCTTCGGGGCGGCCCAGCTTTTTGTCCATCACCCGGCAAATTACCCGGATAAGATCAATATTTTTCCATTCGTTGAACCCGCCAATGTTGTATGTTTCACCCAGCCGGCCTTTGCGAAAAATAACATCGATGGCGGCGGCATGGTCTTCCACCCACAGCCAGTCGCGCACATTCTCGCCTTTACCGTAAACCGGAAGCGGTTTGTGGTTTTTAATGTTGTGAATGAAAAGTGGAATAAGTTTTTCGGGGAACTGGTACGAACCATAATTGTTGGAACAGTTGGAAATTACCACCGGCAGACCAAACGTGTCGTGATATGCCCGAACAAAATGGTCGGAGCTGGCTTTTGATGCCGAATAAGGGCTGTGCGGATCGTAGCGGGTCTCTTCGGTGAACATTCCCTCCTCGCCCAGCGAACCGTAAACCTCGTCGGTGGAAATATGATAAAACCGATTTTCTTCCGTATTTTTCCAGATGTGCCGGGCAGCATTCAGCAGGTTCACGGTGCCAATTACGTTGGTGTAAACAAACTCGGTCGGGTTGGAAATTGACCGGTCAACATGTGACTCCGCTGCCAGGTGAATTACACTGTCGAACTGCTTTTCTTCAAACAATTTCAGAATGAAGTCGCCGTCCACAATATCGCCTTTTACAAATTCGTAATTGGGCTTGTTTTCAATGTCTTTCAGATTTGCCAGGTTCCCGGCATAAGTTAGCTTGTCGAGGTTAACAATTTTATACTCCGGGTATTTGGTCACAAACAACCGAACAACGTGCGAACCAATAAATCCGGCCCCGCCGGTGATAAGGATGGTTTTCATTCTGTAATGTATTTTTAGTTTGAATCAAAAATAGGCAATTCAAAATAAATCGCTTTTCATTTCCCGAAAAACTGCAAATTATTTACGGATAAACTTCAAACTGAGACTGTAAATTGCAACCCTGATGAAATTCCTTCCTTCGTTAGATTTCACCGGTTAAGCAGTTTACTTAATCCCCCGCACCCGTTTTTCCCACTTCCAGGCCGAACGCAGTGTTTCATTAAGGTCTTTCTCAACTTTCCAGCCCAACACTTTATTGGCAAAAGTAGTGTCGGCCCATATTTTTTCGATATCGCCGGTGCGCCGGTCAACAATTCTATAATTGAGCGTTACGCCGGTGGCTTTTTCAAAACCTTTCACCATTTCCAAAACAGAAACTCCGGTTCCGGTTCCCAGGTTAAAAACCTCGTAGTTTTGTTTGTTTTTTTTCTGAAGAAGCCGTTCAATGGCCACCACATGCGCTTTGGCCAAATCCACCACATTTATATAATCGCGAATAGCCGAACCATCGGGCGTATCATAATTATCCCCAAAAACTTTAAGTTCCTCCCGAATTCCGGAAGCAGTTTGGGTGATGAAAGGTACCAGGTTTTGAGGCACTCCCAGCGGCAGTTCACCAATCAGTGCCGAGGGATGAGCTCCAATGGGATTGAAATACCGCAGGGCAATTCCACGAAGTTCAGAATTTGCGGCGATGGTATCTTTTAAAATATCTTCACTAACCCGTTTGGTATTTCCGTAAGGCGATTCGGCGTCTTTCCTCGGAGTATCTTCAGTTACCGGCAATTTGTCGGGCTGGCCGTAAACCGTGCAAGAAGAGGAAAAAACCATGTGCGGAACTCCATATTTCACCTGGCACTCCAGCAAATTCATAATCGAAACCAGGTTGTTCCGGTAATAAAGCAGTGGATTTTCCACCGATTCACCCACCGCTTTCGAGGCTGCAAAATGAATAATGGCTTCAATTCCGGAATTCCGCTGAAAAAAATCATCTGTTTTATCCTGGTCGGCCAAATCAAAAATTTCAAATTTCGGTTTAATGCCGGTAATTTTTTCAAGGTTGTCAAGTACATCTATACTCGAATTTGACAAGTTGTCAATCACAACAACTTCATATCCTGATTCCTGCAGCTCCACTACAGTGTGAGATCCAATGTAGCCGGTTCCGCCCGTAACCAATATTTTTTTGCTCATTCCTTTTCAGATTTCCCGGTAAAATTAAAAATTTCCGGGCAGGTAATAAGCAGAATTTCATTGTTCAGCAATTTTTTGGTAAAACTTAATCTTTGTCTCAACAGATGTTTTGTTAATTTTACACGTACAAAACTATCGACATGAATTTAGGCAAATACATCAGGCAACTTTTACCCGAAAACGAGATTGTAATAATTCCCGGTTTGGGTGCATTTATCTCAGAATATAAACCTGCTCAAATTGATGAAGCATTTGGAGAAATGACACCACCTGCAAAAAAACTCAGCTTCACTGCAAAAATCAAGAACAACGATGGCCTGCTGGTGGGTTTTGTCGCTCAAAGCGAACAAATTCCGGTTCAGGAAGCACTCAGCAGAATTGAACATGAAAGAGACGAAACGATTTACAAACTTGACAAAGGAGAAAAAGTAATTCTTGAAGGTACCGGCGTTTTATTTTATGATGAAAACCGTGAAATTCAGTTTGAACCTTCAGAGGAAGAAAACCTTTTGACAGATGCTTTCGGGCTTGAAAAAATATCAGTGAAAGATGAACCGGAGGAAGTTCCTGAAGAAAAAACAGAAGAGATCATCGTTTCCGGAATTTCTGAAGATGACGCAGTTTTGCCTGAAGATGAACCGGAAAAAACAGAACCTGAGAAGGAAACTAAACCTTTTGCTGTTTTTAATCCGGCAAAAATGCAATCCGAAGAACCACCGAAAAAAAAGAACCGGGGATGGATTTGGTTTTTGCTGTTGTTTATACCAGTTATTGCCGCCGGAATTTACTTGCTGCAAAAAAACAGGATTGAACCACCAAAACCTGTGGATATAATAATTGAACCGCTTCAAAAAGAAGAGCAGCCGGTTGTACCTGCCGATACTAATGTTGCCGATTCATTAACAACTGAGCAGGCAGATGACTTAAAAACAGAGGAAACAATGTTCGAATATCCGGATTACATTGAACCGGATACCACAAAATTTTATTTGATTGGAGGCAGTTTTCAGGATGCTGAAAATGCTGAAAAATATTTACAACGCATGAAAAAAGAAGGGTATTCTCCATTCCATTTGGGAAAACAGGGAAGTTTCTTTTTGGTTGGTTTCGAAATCCACGACAATGAAATTGAAGCTTACGGAGCTCAATACAATTTTTTGGATAGATATCCGAATTCCGGTGTTTGGGTTTTTATCCCTGAATAAAACATTGAATATATGGATAAAGTAATCAAACCATTTTTATTTGCCGTTTTCTTTTTATTCCTCGCAGGTTCATGCGATCTGGAGGAAAGTCGCATTGAAACCGGAGGACCGGAAGTGGTTTCTTTTAAAGCAATTCCGTTCAAAATTTCTGATGTAAAATTGCTGGACGGTCCGTTTAAGCACGCCACTGAACTGAATGTACAGTCGCTTTTAAATTACAAACCCGACCGGTTTCTGGCTAAATTCAGGAGCGAAGCCGGCCTTGAGCCTAAAGCAGAACATTACCACGGCTGGGAAGACAACACCATTACCGGCCACAGTTTAGGCCACTACCTCAGTGCTTGTGCTCTAATGTACCAAACCACCGGTGATGAGCGATTTCTGCAACGTGTAAATTATATTGCTGATGAACTGGATATTTGTCAACAGGTCGATGGAAACGGCTACATTGGAGCATTCCCCAATGGAAAAAGAATTTTGGAAGACGAAGTTGCCCGAGGCGAAATTCGCGCACAGGGTTTCGATTTGAACGGAATCTGGGTTCCGTTTTACACGCAGCATAAAATAATGGCAGGCCTTTTTGATGTTTATGATTTGTGCGGGAACGAAAAAGCGCTTCAAATAAATATCCGGTTTGCTGATTGGCTGAATACCATTATCGCCGATCTTTCTGAAGAAGAAATTCAAAAAATGCTGCATTGCGAACACGGTGGAATTAATGAATCACTGGCCGAATTGTTTGCAAAAACAGGCAATGAAAAATACCTCGGAATGTCGCGGGTTTTTCACCACAAAGCTATTCTTGATCCACTTTCAGAAAAAACGGATATTCTGCCTGGCAAACACGGGAATACACAAATCCCGAAACTGGTTGGACTGGCGCGACGTTACGAATTAACCGGCGATGAAAAAGACCGCAAAACGGCTGAATTCTTTTGGAAAACTGTGGTGGAACATCACTCTTATGTAACCGGTGGCCACGGGAACCATGAATATTTCGGACCGCCCGACACATTGCGCAACCGCCTGAGTGACGAAACAACCGAAACCTGCAATGTGTACAACATGCTTAAACTTTCACGCCACCTGTTTCAATGGGAAGCTTCGGCAACTGTGGCCGATTTTTATGAACGGGCATTGTTCAATCATATTCATTCTTCGCAGCATCCGCGTGACGGCCGGGTTATTTACAATCTTTCGCTGGAAATGGGAGGGCACAAGGAATACCAGGACCCCGAATGGTTCACCTGCTGTGTGGGAACCGGAATGGAAAACCACTCAAAATACGGCCGGAATATATTTTACCACAATACCAATGAATTGTATGTGAGCCAGTTTATTGCCGCAGAAGTGAACTGGAAAGAAAAAAAGGCAAAAATTACGCAGCTCACACAGTTTCCGGAAGAACAAGGCACAACTCTAAAATTTGATTGTGAAGAACCGGTAAAATTTACACTGAAAATCCGCTACCCACATTGGGCAGGTAACGGAATGACAGTAAAACTAAACGGCAAAGCTCAAAAAGTTAAAACGCAACCGGGAAGTTTTACAGAACTCACCAGAAAATGGGAAACCGGAGATTTAGTGGAAGTTGAATTTTCATTTTCCTTACGCCTCGAAACCATGCCCGATGATTCGAACCGGGTGGCCATTTTTTACGGACCGGTTGTTCTGGCTGGTGACCTTGGTCCGGAAGATGATCCGGAGGCTTACAATCCCATGTACGTTCCGGTTCTGTTAACCGAAAACCGGAATCCGGATGACTGGTTAAAAAATACGGAAGGCCAACCCAATACATTTCAATTGACAGAGGTTGGTTACCCCCGGAATATCGTTTTTAAACCTTTTTGCCAGACCCACGAACGCCGGTATTCTGTTTATTTCGATATGTTCGACCATAAATCGTGGGAAAAATTCCAGGAAGAATACCAACAGAAACTGGCCCGAAAGAAAAAAATGGAAGAATCCACAATCGACTTTTTCCAGCCTGGCGAAATGCAGCCCGAGCGTGACCACAACTTTAAACACGAAAATACCTGGATTGGCGAAAACAAAAACCGCAAATTCAGGGAGGTGGACCGCGGAGGCTGGTTTTCGTGTGAAATGAAAGTGAACAAAAATGAACCGTCCAAACTGATTGTGGAATACTGGGGCGGTTACACCGGCGGAAAAACATTTGATATTCTGGTAGAAAACCAGAAAATAGCCACCGAAAATATTTCAAACAAAAAACCGGGAGAATTTATTGATATTTTTTACGATATTCCTGAAAATATTCTTTCAGGAAAAGAAAAAATTACGGTAAAATTTATCCCTCACGAAGGGAATCGGGCAGGTCCAATCTTTGGAGTTCGCACCGTTAAGTCATTGAATTTAAATATCTAAACCAGTATAATATGAATTCATCAAGAAGAAAATTTATTAAAAACTCAGCGTTGGCAGCAACAGCGATTGGCGCTGCATCAGTTATTCCGTCAAAAGTTTGGTCAGCGAGTCTATCACCATCCGACAAAGTAAATGTAGCCCTGATTGGTTGCCGCAATATGGGTTTCGGTATTCTCCGGCATCATCTCGATACCGGAATAGTGAACTGTGTGGCACTCTGCGATGTAGATCAGAATGTGCTAAAAGAAAAGGCAGAATCTGTTAAAAATGATTTCAATCAGTCGCCCGAACTTTACAGCGACTACCGTAAGGTTCTGGAAAGAAAGGACATTGATGCAGTAATTATCGGCACGCCCGACCACTGGCACTGCCTGATGACTGTTGATGCATGCAGCGCCGGCAAGGATGTTTATGTGGAAAAACCCATGGCCAACACCATTGGCGAATGCAACATTATGGTGAAAGCAGCCAAACGTTATAACCGCATTGTTCAGGTTGGGCAGCAGCAACGCAACGGCAAAGTGTTTATCGATTCGATGAGCTTGATCAAATCGGGTGAAATTGGCACACTGAGGAAAGTAAACATCTGGGCCAATTTCAACTATGGATTGGGAACAACACTTGTTGAAGATTCACCGGTTCCTGAAGGTGTGGATTATAACATGTGGCTGGGACCAGCTCCCGAACGACCGTTTAACCAGGCGCGTTTTCACGGAAGCTGGCGCCATTTCTGGGATTACGGCGGCGGACTGATGTCTGACTGGGGAGTGCACCTTATTGATATGGGACTGTGGGCAAAAGATGTGGTAAAAGGGCCTGAAAAAGTAGTAACGTATGCCGATAATCTTTCGAAACAGGTTATGGCCCGCGAAACGTTCGACACCATGAATGTGATTTACCCCCAGGATGATTTCGTAATCAACTACGATTTAACCGCCGGCATTCAGCAGGGGCCGTTTGATTCGGCATACGGTATTCAGTTTATCGGCGAAAAAGGGATGCTCGTGGCCGACCGAAGCAAATACCACCTTTATCCGGAATGGGACGGGCAAAAAAAGGCTCCCAAAACAGAAGAAGTTCATTACGATAAAGGAAAAGAATCGCACCGGGAACATGTGGATAATTTTCTTGAATGTATAAAAACCAGAAAAACACCGGCATGTCCGCCCGAAATTGGCAGAGCGGCTGCCGTTCATGTGCATATTGCAAATATTGCCGCCCGTTTGGGAGAAACCGTTTTGGAGTGGGACGATAAAAATAACCGTTTTTCAAATTGCGAAAAGGCAAATGCATTTATTACTCCGGAATACCGGAAACCCTGGAAATTGCCGGAAGTATAAATAATAATACCAAAAAACAAATATTAAATCACAAAAGTATGAATACGAGAAGAAATTTTTTAAGAACAAGCATAGCAGCAACTGCCGGATTACTTTGCGCCAATCCACTGGTGGCAATGGCTGCCGAAGGTAAAAGCAAACTCAGGAAATTCGGTTTCATTTCGGGAATAGCAGGTGAAGCCATGAAAGCCGACTGGAAAGGAACACTGAAAAAAGCGGCAGAGTTCGGTTTTACAGAAATTGAAGGAGGCAGCAATCATGCTTCATCACCGCAGGAATTTCTTTCCTGGTGCAAAGAAGTTGGAATTAAACCCATTGCGTCGGGAATTGATTTTAAAGCAACGGGAGACGAGCTTCAAAATGCATTCGACAGGCTAAACGAGTTGAAGATAAAATATGCTGTGACTTACTGGCCGTGGTTTGGCGGGGCACCAGTGATGCTTGAAGATTGCAAAAAATCGGCTGCTGTACTGAACGAATTGGGAGCCAAAGCGAAAGAAAACGGGCTGCAATTGTTGTGGCACAATCACGATTTGGAGTTTCATGAAATGGAAGAAGGTTTGCCGTTCGATTATTTGATGGCTCATACCGATCCAAAACTGGTTCAGTGCGAAATGGACATTTACTGGGTAAAAAAAGGCGGTGGCGACCCGCTGGAAGTGCTGAAAAAATACGCCGGAAGAATTCCGGTTTTGCATGTGAAAGACATGGCGCCCGATGGTGATTTTATCTGTCCGGGTAGGGGAATAATTGACTTTGCCTCCATTTTCAGGGAAGCCAAAAAACAAGGCATTAAACACTATTTTGTTGAACGCGACAATGAACCTGATGGAATTGGTTGTTTGCAGTCGAGTGCAGAATATTTGAAAAATTTAAGGTTCTGAACGTTAAAAAATCTCCAATGAAAAAAATAAAAGTTGGTGTTGCAGGCCTCGGTTTCATTGGGCCTGCACATATTGAAGCGCTCAGAAGAATTCCAGGAATTGAAATCGTTGTAATTTCTGAAAGTTCAAAAGAACTTGCGAAGGAAAAAGCACAGCTGCTGGGCATTGAAAAATATCATGAAAAATTTGATGACCTTTTAAAAGAAGATATTGATTGTGTGCACATTTGCACTCCGAATAACCTGCATTACAAGATGGCCAAATCGGCACTTGAAGCCGGGAAACATGTGGTTTGCGAAAAACCGCTGGCCACAACTGCAGACGAGGGAAATAATTTGCTCAAACTGGCCAATTCCAAAGGACTCGTTCATGCCGTGCACTTTAACATCCGGTATTACCCGCTGGTGCGCCAAATGAAACGGATGCGCGAAAAAGGCGAACTGGGCGAAATTTATTCCATTATCGGTTCGTACCTGCAGGACTGGCTGTTTTATGAAACCGATTACAACTGGCGGCTTGAACCCGAATTATCAGGAAAATCAAAAGCAATTGCAGACATCGGCTCACATCTTATGGACTTGCTGGAATACATCTCGGGGTTGAAAATTACAGAAGTAATGGCTGATTTCAATACCATTCATCCGGTACGCAAAAAGCCGCTGAAACCTGTGGAAACCTATTCGGGCAAAATGCTGAAACCGGAAGATTATGCCGACGTTCCCATCTCAACCGAAGATTATGCCACCGTAATGTTGCGTTTCGACAACGGAAATAAGGGAGTAATTACGGTAAGCCAGGTTGCCGCCGGACGCAAAAACCGGTTGAGTCTCGAAATTTCAGGTTCAAAAGAAACGTATGGCTGGTGTTCTGAATCGCCCAATGAATTGTGGATTGGCAAACGCGATGAAGCCAACCAGGTTCTGATGCGCGATCCTTCTTTGTTTGATAAAGAAAGTGCCGCATTGATTTCATTTCCAGGCGGCCATAACGAAGGATTTCCCGATACATCGAAACAGATGTTTAAGGAAGTTTATGAAAACGTACGAAATAGAACTATGGAAGGCGCCCGGTTCCCAACTTTCGAAGATGGCCTGCGTGAACTGATTTTGTGTGAACGAATTTTGGAAAGCAACGAAAAACAGAAGTGGATAAAAATTTAATTTTAGTAGTTCCAAAAGGAATGTCGGGAAAGGATTTTGGCAAATACAGCCTTGCGCGGAATGCCATTCTTGCCAACATAATGCAAAGGGCCGTTTTTATAGAAAAGCTGGGCACAGAAATTACCCGAATAAAACAGAAAATTGAAAAAGCAGGGTTACCTGAAGTTATTTTTCATTACAATTATTTTTTTGCTGTTGAATTTACCCTGATGAAAATAGTAGAGAAAAGTTCACTCACCGAGGGATTAAATGAGGGATTAAAATCTGTATTATCCATTATTATTGAAAATCCCGGAATTCAGACTAAACAAATTTCTGTGATTCTAAACCGCCCGATAAAAACATTAGAACGCCAAATCAAAATCTTAACCGAAAAAAGTCTCATTGAACACAACGGAAGTAAAAAAACAGGTGGATATTGGCCAGGGAACAAAATAACCAGGGAAAAGTAAATTTTTAAAAAGTTTAATAAAAATAAACAACTATGTTAGATTTAGGATTCGTAAGCGCCATTCTGGCCGAAAAAAGTTTCGACGAGGTTATTGAATTTGCCTCAAAAAACCAGTTTAAGTGTGTGGAAATCATGTGCTGGCCGGTAGGAAAAGCTGAGCGCCGGTATGCCGGGGTTACCCATATTAATGTAGATGAAACGGGCGATGAAGATGTTACCCGGATTCAAAATATTCTTGGATTAAACAATGTCTATATCTCAGGTCTGGGTTACTATCCCAATCCGCTCGAACCCGATGAAAAGCAGGCAGAAGAGTACATTGAACACATCAAAAAGGTTATCCGCACCGCATCCAAACTGGGCGTAGGTGTGGTAAATACCTTCATTGGACGCGACCCGGCAAAAAACGTGGAAGACAACCTGAAAAAATTCGCTGATGTTTGGCCGGGAATTGTAAAAGTGGCCGAAGAAAACAACATAAAAATCGGTATAGAAAACTGCCCGATGCTGTTTACCCGCGACGAATGGCCCGGCGGTAAAAACCTGGCAACTACGCCAGCCATCTGGCGGCAGCTATTTGAAATTATTCCAAGTCAGGCATTTGGATTGAATTACGACCCATCGCATTTGGTGTGGATGCAAATGGATGAGGTAAAACCCATTTACGATTTCCGGGAAAAACTTTTCCATATACATGCGAAAGACGTAAAAATTTATCCTGAAAAACTAAACGAGGTGGGCATTATGGCCTATCCGCTGGACTACCACTCACCAAAAATTCCCGGTTTTGGTGACGTGAACTGGCGCGGATTCTTCTCGGCACTCACTTCGGTAAAATACCGCGGACCAGTATGTATTGAAGTGGAAGACAAAGCTTATGAGGGCTCCGAAAAAGAGATTGAAGCAGCTATTCAGACCAGCAGAAATTATCTGAGGCAGTTTTTCGCGTGAAAAAAAGTTCAGTATGTATTGAATCCGCAAATCTCATCTGTTGGTTTGCGGATTTTTTTGCGCAATTTGTAATCTTCTGGCGGATAACCCAGTGTTATGAGCAACCCGATTTTCCGTTTTTTTGGAATTTCTAACAATTGCCGGATTTTCTTTTCATCAAACCAGCCAATCATGCAGGTACCCAGCCCCAGCTCTTCAGCCTGAAGACAAAAATGCGCGGCAGCAATGCCAATGTCATATTGCGGATACTCCTGGTTTTTGATGTGCCCCCCTAATCGGGCAATCAGTTTGGCTTTTTCAATCACCAAAACAGCAATGACCGGGGCTTCCACTGCGAACCGGTTAAATGTAAGGGTTTTATTAAATGTGGCTTTGGCTACCTCGTTTTTTAGCTCCGGTTCATCTACAATAATCAGTTTCCAGGGTTGTGAATTACATGCTGACGGCGCCAGATGAACGGCTTCAATGAGCTTTTCAATCTTTTCGCGTTGCACCGGTTTGTTTTGGTAACGGCGAACACTCTGGCGCTTTCGGATTAATTCATTAAATGACATCATATTAACCAAAAATTTTTCTAAAAACTTCTTCCACGCGCGAAACTTTTTCCAGTTCGATGGAAAACTTGGAGCTGTCGAAACCTTTATTTAGTTTGGGAATGAATATTTTTTTGAATCCCAGTTTGGCTGCTTCAGCAATACGCTGCTCGATGCGATTCACTCCGCGGATTTCGCCGGTAAGACCCACTTCGCCTGCAAAACAAACTTTATGGTCGATGGCAATGTCGATATTGGAAGAGAGTATGGAACAGATTACCGCCAAATCGGTAGCCGGATCGTTAATGCGCAACCCGCCGGCAATGTTCAGGAAAACATCTTTGGTAAGCAGTTTGAAGCCGGCGCGTTTTTCGAGTACAGCCAGAAGCATGTTCAGCCGGCGCAGGTCGAAACCGGTGGACGAACGCTGGGGAGTTCCATAAGCGGCCGAACTTACCAGCGCCTGAATTTCGATGAGAAACGGACGAATTCCTTCAATAGTTGCCGCCACCGCAGTTCCGCTTACATCGTCGCTTACTTTTGAAATGAGTTGTTCCGAAGGATTAAGAATTTCACGCAGCCCGTCGCCCCGCATTTCGAAAATGCCCAGTTCGTTGGTGGAACCGAATCGGTTTTTACTGGCACGCAGAATCCGATATAAATAATTGGTGTCACCTTCAAACTGAAGAACTGAATCCACAATATGCTCCAATACTTTTGGCCCGGCCAGGCTGCCTTCCTTGTTGATGTGACCAATTAAAATAACCGCAATGTGGTTTTGTTTGGCAAACTTCAGAATGGCCGATGTACATTCGCGCACCTGGGTTACCGAGCCCGGCGAAGATTCCACGGTTTCAGTGGAAAGGGTCTGAATGGAATCAATAATCAACAGGTTTGGCATTACCTGACCGGTTTGTGCCAGCACATTTTCCAGCGATGTTTCGCATAAAAACAGGCAGTTACTGCCGTTCATACCCAGCCGGCCCGCCCTTAATTTTATCTGCTGCAGGCTTTCTTCGCCTGAAACGTACAGAATTTTTTTATCCTTCATACCGAGCGCCATTTGCAAAACAAGCGTCGATTTTCCAATACCCGGTTCACCACCCAGTAAAACAATGGAGCCCGGAACAATTCCTCCGCCCAACACACGGTCGAATTCAGCAATGCCAACGGTAATGCGATCCATTTTTTCGGTGGTAATGTTCTCCAGGGTAAGCGGCTGGTTGGCGGCAAAATTGGCGGCAATGACAGGGCCCGGCTTTTTCTTTTCAACAATTTCTTCTACAAACGTATTCCATCCGCCACACGAAAGGCATTTGCCCAACCATTTGGGCGATTGCGCACCGCAATTCTGGCAGATATAAACCGTTTTTGTCTGGGGCATTATTCAAGTTGTTTAATTCGTTTAATCATTTCGGAGGTAGAAATTCCGGGAACCAAATCAAGTCTTTCTACTTTTCCCCCATGTTGCAGAACGGTTTCATGCCCGGCTATTTCAGAAAGAGTGTATTCCTTCCCTTTTACCAGCACATCAGGAAGAATTTGTGCTATAAGTTTTGCAGGCGTCTCTTCTCCAAAAACAATTACTGCATCCACAAAAACAAAAGCAGCCATCATTTTTGCCCTGGCATCAACATCCAGTACCGGATGGCCTTCCCCTTTTAATATGCGAACCGAGTCGTCGGAGTTTAAGCCAACTATTAATCGGGTTCCAAAACCTGCTGATTTTAATAACGAATCCACATGCCCGTGATGAATGATATCAAAACAGCCGTTGGTAAATACAATGGTTTCACCTTCAGACCTCCATGTTTTGAAAGTAGGCTCAAACGACTCAAAATCAGCGAATATCTTAGAGCAAATATCAAACTTCATAGTTCATTCTCAAGTTTGGCCCAAAAGTAATAAAGTTGATTGGTAAAAACCTACCCGAATTGAAAATTATACCTACTTTTACCGTTAACAAAATAAACCTGACTTTTTATTATGAATTACATCGACCTCATTATTGGTATAATTCTTCTGATTGCTGCCTTCAACGGTCTAAAAAACGGACTTATTGCTGAACTGGCCTCACTTGCTGCACTGGTTCTCGGAATTTGGGGAGCAATTGAATTCTCTTATATAACCACTGATTTTCTGGTTAAAAACTTCAATCTTGAAACCGAGTACCTGAACATCATCTCGTTTGTAGTAACTTTTATTGTAATCGTCATTTTGGTGCATATTATTGGAAATTCCCTGAGCAAACTCATTGAAGTCGCAATGCTTGGTTTTATAAACAAAACAGCCGGCCTGGTTTTTGGTGTTTTACGTTCGGCACTGATTTTAAGTATCCTTTTGCTGGTATTTGATAAAATAGATGAGGATGTGGAAATTCTTTCCCAAAAAGCCAAAACCGAATCGCGGTTATATGAACCTTTACGCAGTTTTGCCCCATCACTTTTCCCTTTTATTCAGAACTGGGGTGACGGAGACAATCCAACAAAAAAAGTGGATGATGTTTTTGATCAGATTAAGGATGCAATAAAAACCTGAAATGAAAAAATGAAGATCTTTTTTCTAAAAACCTTTCAGCAGGTGAACAAAACAATCTCTTTTTGACTACAGAACTGCAAAATACCCGGGCATTTTTTATCTTTGCGCCGCACTTTGGTCTGGCTTTGCGCAGACAGTAAAAACGGTTTATTATGAATTTTGTAGAAGAACTTAAATGGCGGGGCATGTTGCACGATGTAATGCCCGGAACGAATGATCAACTGGATAAGGAACTTACTTCGGCTTACCTGGGAATTGACCCCACGGCCGATTCACTGCATATTGGCCACCTGGTTGGTGTTATGGTGTTGAAACATTTTCAACTGGCGGGGCACAAACCTATTGCGCTGATTGGCGGCGCCACCGGAATGATTGGCGACCCGTCGGGCAAATCGGAAGAACGCAACCTGCTCGACGAGCCCACCCTACGGCACAACCAGGAGTGTATAAAAAAACAACTGGCCAAATTTCTCGATTTTGAAACCGATGCGCCTAATGCTGCCGTGCTGGTAAACAATTACGACTGGATGAAGAAAATTTCTTTCCTGGATTTTATCCGCGACATTGGCAAACACATTACCGTAAATTACATGATGGCCAAAGATTCGGTAAAAAAACGGATCAGTGCCGAATCGAAAGAGGGCATGTCGTTTACCGAATTTACCTACCAGTTGGTGCAGGGTTACGATTTTTTGTGGCTCTACCAGAATATGAACTGCAAACTGCAAATGGGCGGTTCTGACCAGTGGGGAAACATTACCACCGGCACCGAACTCATTCGCCGGAAGGTGAGCGGCGAGGCTTTTGCGCTTACCGTGCCACTAATTACCAAAGCCGACGGTACCAAGTTTGGCAAAACCGAACAGGGAAATGTGTGGCTCGACCCGGAGCGCACCACGCCCTACCAGTTTTATCAGTTCTGGCTGAATGCGTCGGACGAAGACGCTGAACGGTATATTAAAATTTTTACGGCGCTTCCCAAAGAAGAAATTGACGCATTGGTGGATCAACACAAAACAGCGCCCCATGCCCGTGCACTTCAGAAAAGGCTGGCCGAAGAAGTAACTGTTATGGTACATTCCAGGGAAGATTACGAAATGGCGGTGGAAGCCTCGCAAATTCTTTTTGGAAAAGGCACTGCCGAACAGTTGCGCAAACTCGACGAAAAAACGTTCCTTTCTGTGTTTGAAGGCGTTCCGCAATTCCAGGTTTCTAAAAACGAACTGGAGCAGGGAATTAATGTGGTGGATTTACTGGCTGAAAAAACAGAAGTTTTCCCGTCGAAAGGCGAATTGCGCAGGACCATTAAAGGCAACGGACTGAGCATCAATCAGGTGAAGATTGGCAACGAAGACATGGTTATCGACAGCCATTTCCTCATTGGCGGAAAATACATTCTGGCCCAAAAAGGGAAAAAGAACTATTCCCTGATTATTGCCGGTTAAAATTACACCAAATTCAATGCATTTCAATACTAAAAACATATCCGATACGTTGCATTATTGCTATCAAATTATACCACATTTATGAATGATTTTTTTGACAATCAACGCATCCTCCAGGTAATATGGAGGCGAAAGTTTCATTTTATCATTATTGGAGCCATTGCCGTGTTGCTTTCAGCCATTTTTTCGGGCCCGGCGTTCATCAAACCAAAATTCAGTTCAACGGCCCGCATCTACCCCACCAACTTGTGGGTTTTAAGCGAAGAGTCTGAAACTGAGCAAATGCTGGAGATTATCAATTCCAGGGATATTAAATTCAAGGTGATAGATGTTTTCAATCTGGACGAAGTTTACAAAATCAGACGAGACGACCCGCATTACATGACCTTCATGCTTGATACTTACAACAAGAATGTGAATGCAAGTAAAACCAAATTCGAAACGGTTGAAATAAAAGTGATGGATTACGACCCGCAACGCGCCAGTAACATGTGCGATTCCATCATCCATTTTTTCAATAAAAAGGTGCGCAACATGCACAAAGCCAAAGACTGGGAAATGGTTGAGATACTCTCCCGGGAACTGAATAAGAAAAAAGTTGCATTGGATACGGTTGTTCCCAAGCTTGACTACATCAGAAAAGAATACGGAATTCTAGACTTCAAAAGTCAGGTAGAAAAAGTTACCGAAGGATATATGAACGCGTTGGCAAGCGGCAGGGCAACCAATTCTGATGCCAGAAAAATTCAGGAATTATACAATAACCTGGCCGAAAAAGGAACACAAACCCGTTTACTTGAAAACCAGTTTAATTACCTGGTAAGCTCAATTGATTCGTTAACACGCCTGCAAGAGGTACATCAAAGCGAATTTGAAAAAGATATTACCTACGCACATGTGGTGGAATATCCGGTTCCGGCCGACAAAAAATCGTATCCGGTGCGCTGGCTCATTGTGGCGTTTTCAACCATGGCCGCTGTTTTTCTTGCTATGCTGGTTTTTCTCATTCTCGATTACCGGAAAAACGATTAACAGGTGATTCGGAACAACACCATAAAAATTTCCCTTTTTTATCTGATTTCAATAAGTTTCATTTTATTGAATATCTGGCTTGTTGTAACCAGAGACACCCTGGCAGCCGCTGCACTTCCTGTTTTACTTGCCGTTGCGCTTTTGGTTATTTTTTCATTCGACAAGCTGATTTTTGCTGTGGTGTTTTTATCACCATTGTCTGTTGAACTTAGCCGCCTGATGCCGGGTTTCAGTTTCGACATGTTTCTACCCACCGAGCCCGTTCTGGTTGGTATTATGGTTCTGTTCTTTCTGAAAATCATTCATGAACGAACTTTCGATAAAAAAATTCTGCTTCATCCGGTATCGCTGGTCATTTACCTCAACCTGTTCTGGATTTTTTTAACCAGCCTTACCAGTTCCATGCCACTGGTTTCAATTAAATTTTTGTTGGTGCGCATCTGGTTTATAGTGGCCTTTTACCTGTTAACGGCCAAAATTTTTTCCGGCGGGAAAAAAATGGAGCAATACGTTTGGCTTTACATGATTTCATTTCTTATTGTTATTTTTTATGCCATTTCCCGCCACTGGGGGTATGGATTGCTTGACAAGAAGGCAGCTCATTATGTGGTAACTCCTTTTTACAACGATCACACATCTTACGGAGCTGCCATAGCCATGTATCTGCCTTTTGCCGTTCTGTTTGCTTTCAACCGAAGCTACTCCCAAAATATCAGGATTTTTGCCCGAATTGTTTTAGGCATTCTGTTCGTGGCTTTTGTATTATCATACAGCCGGGCGGCCTGGCTGAGCATGATGATCGCATTGGTTGTATGGGGAATCATCAAACTCAGAATTCGTTTTCAGCCCCTGTTTATTACTTCGGTTGTTGTTATTGCCCTTATATTTTCGTTTCAGCACGAAATTGTGATGTACCTGGAGCGGAATTCCGACGAGTCGTCGTCGAACCTGACAGAGCATTTTTCTTCAATGACCAACATTTCCACCGATGCTTCGAACCTGGAGCGAATCAATCGCTGGGGCTGCGCTATTCGAATGTTTAAGGAGCGTCCGGTTTTTGGGTACGGACCGGGTACCTATATGTTTCAGTATGCCAAATACCAGCTCAAAAAAGACCGCACCATAATCAGTACCAATGCCGGAGACGGTGGAAATGCCCACAGCGAATACCTGGGACCGCTCTCGGAATCGGGGGTTTTGGGGTTACTCACTTTTCTGCTGATTATTGGCACCGTATTGTACACGGCAACTCACACCTGGAGCAGGTTAACCGACAACCGGTTAAAAGGTATTGTA
Organism: Mariniphaga sp.; assembly: GCA_041686935.1. Taxonomy (GTDB): domain Bacteria; phylum Bacteroidota; class Bacteroidia; order Bacteroidales; family Prolixibacteraceae; genus Mariniphaga. The sequence goes on from JAWLCW010000006.1 coordinate 173,227, forward strand.
CTGGCGGCCATTGTTGGGTTGGTTACTTATTATATACACGGTTTTTTGAACAATTTTCTTGATACTGACAAACTTTCTGTTCCGTTCTGGGGCTTTACGGCAATGATTGTGGCCATCGATCTTTATTCCCGGCGCGAGAATGAGTTGGCACAAAAAAATCCGGCATGAAAAATCAAACCGGATCCTCCTGTATTAATTGCGATTTTATTGTTTCACCCGTTCGCTGTACGAACGGTCTCGGGTATCTACTTTAATTACTTCGCCTTCGTTGATAAACATGGGTACCATAATTTCTGCTCCGGTTTCAAGGGTTGCCGGTTTAAGCGCAGTTGAACTGGCGGTGTTTCCCTTTTCGCCTTCAATGGTGTATGTTACCTGTAACTCAACAAATGAGGGCATTTCTGCCGTTAAGGGAGTTTCGGTTTCAGCATGAAACTGAATTTCCACCAGTTGCCCTTCTTTCATCAGGTCGTTGTTTTCAATCATCGTTTCAGGGAGCGATATCTGTTCAAAGGTCTCTGTATTCATAAAATTGAATCCCATATCATCTTTGTATAAATACTGGTACTGGCGTCTTTCAACTCTTACCTCATCTACTTTTACCCCCGAATTGAACGTGTTTTCTATAACCCTGCCGGTTTTTACGTTTTTTAGTTTTGTGCGGACAAAAGCCGGACCCTTTCCGGGTTTTACATGCAAAAAATGAACGATGGTATAAATATCGTCTTTAAACATGATGCACATGCCGTTTCTAAAATCTGCTGTTGATGCCATTAATTTTTCTTTTACTTTTATAAACCGCTGCAAAAATAAATAAATCGGTTAAAAATGAACATATTCGAATAATAATTGAGAAAGAAAAATGAGATTTTAACGTGTGGCCTGTGCCTTGCCGTCAATTTGATAACTTTCCAGTTCGGCCCGCAGGGCTCCCACACGCATATCGAACTCGAGCATTACCGGCATTTTTGTTTTTTTTGAAATAAAAAATTTCAATCCGTCAGAGCGTTTTAGCACTTTGCCCTTATCAACCGAAGGAACCAGCACATAACAGTCGAATTTCCCAAGATTTGTTTCAATTTTTTCATCGCCCTGGTATTTCACAGTTACGTCGTCTATCTTATCGGCATGAAATGTAGAAAGAGTTACGCCGGTACCCGGTTGCAGGTTATCAAGTAAATGATTATGAATAAAATAAAAAAATACCGAAACGATATCTACCAGGTTATTGGGTACTTTTCTTCCGCCTGATTTCTGACTGTAAATGGAATCGTTTTCATGAAAATATAGGGTTTCGTTATACCAGCGGTATTTTCCTTCTTTAATATTGCGAATTGATTTTAAAGGAAGCCGGGTTTCTGCATCAACAATGGTTTCATAAATATCGTTTACTCCGAATAACTTATCGGTGAGACCGGTAGTTCTCCCCACCAGATAATAATGCAATGCTTTTTTATTGTTGAAAATGGTATCTGTAATAATCAATTCGGCTTCGCCTCCTTTAATAAAACCAAACTTGAGGTTAAAAAAGATTTTTTCTTTTCTGGCTTCTGCCGGCAGAATAAATAATATAACCAATGCTGCTATGCTGATTGCTCTTTTCATTTAATCACTTTATTTACTGGAACAGTTGCAATAAAATTTTTTAAATAAAACGGTTCAAAATATGCAACGTCCTCAGAATCGTTATTGTTATATTTCTCTTCGGCCAATTTAATCATAAATCGTGCCGAAGCTTTTAAAGGGCCTGAAAACAAGGCATTGGAATGGGTTAAAGCAGGTTTGCATTTTTCTGAACCGTTCCCGAAAAACAATACCGGATGCCGGATTAAATATTCTGAGAACGAATTTTCATCTACAATTTTGGCAGAAACCTGTTCAATCTTTTCACCTTTTGCATTGAACAGGGCGGTATAAACTTCCATACGACGGGCATCAATCAAAGGGCAAAACAGGGCATTTTCAGCGTTAATTGATTCCGGCACATATTTATCTCTCCGGGCTGCTGTATATTTTCCAAGTGCATCGAGTGTTCCAACTGCAATAAGGGGAATCCCAAGCGAATAACACAATCCTTTGGCTACCGAAACCCCAATGCGCAGGCCTGTATATGAACCAGGTCCTTTGCTTACGGCTACTGCATCAAGTTGCGCAGGTTCAAAACTGTTTTCCCTGAATATTTCATCGATAAAAACGGTAAGCAACCGGGAGTGGTTCAAACCTTCCAGGCTCTCTTTTTCAACCAGAATTTCACCATCGCGGGCCAAATTTACGGAACAAACTTCTGTTGCAGTCTCAATATTTAAAATAGTGGCCATTACTTTCTGTTTCAATGAATATCGGCGGTAAAAGTACGGATTTGTTTTAAATTTCTATTCTGCCGTTCAAAACCACGGCATCCAACTTCATTTCTTTTGCTGTTGCAATTGCATCTTCCTCACTATGCACAATAGGTTCGCCCCGGCGGTTGAAGGAGGTATTGATTAATGCTTTTATATCGTGTTTCAAGTCGAGATATTCGAGCAAATCAAATAGAAACGGATTATCTTTCCGGTTAAAAAGCGTTTGAAAACGGGCGGTCCCATCAGCATGAACAGCGCCTGCAATTTCTTTTCTTTTTTCAGGCAGAACATTAAAATCGAGCAACATAAATTTCGACAACGGGTGGATTTCCTTTTTCCCGGTAAAATACCGGGTGTTTTTTTCCAGCGCAACCGGTGCCAGAGGGCGGTACCATTCGCGGCCCTTTCTGTTCATGCTGATTTCCCCGGACAGCTTTTTTGAGTTGGACAAAGCCAGGATACTCCGGTTTCCCAAAGCACGCGGTCCGGCCTCGCCAAAACCATTACAAACCCCGACAATTTTTCCATCAATCAGCAATTCTGCAACTTTTTTGATTGTTGCCGAATCGTAAGTCAATTTTAAATTTTCAATATTCCAGTTATTCAGATAACTGTTGTGAAGCTTCACCGAACCGTGTTTTTTCCATTCGGCAAATGCAGCGGCGCCTAAAGCAAGGCCGCTGTCTTCGGTGCAGGGTGGTATAAAAATCTGGTTGAAAAGACTACTTTCCACAATTCGGGTGTTGGCAACAATATTAAGGGCCGAACCACCTGTGTAGTACAAATTTTCGGCGCCGGTTTTTTCTTTCAAATCCTGCAGCTTTTTTAAAATCTGTTCGATAAATATTTCCTGCAACGATGCGGCCACATCCTGAATAAACGGATGTTTCTGATCGAAAGATTTCAAAACTACTCCAAAATTTTCTTTGGTTTTTTTGAAAAAAACAGACGTTTTCCCCCAAATATCCTGAAAAAAATTATTGAAAAACAGCCAATCTTTCAACTCCTGCCGGGGGGTTCCCCAACCTGCAAAACCCATAAATTTTCCGGGAACAGCGTTTTGTTCCGGCAGCTTTGCGCCAATAATGGCAAAAACCAGCGCGTTGGCATTGTAAATGGTACTGTACGGTTTTAAATCCCAGTGGTATTCCAGCCATTCCGGTTTATTGTTTTTAAAAATAGCCGCCGAAAAATTGCTCATACTGGCGCCACCATCGAAGTGAACCAGCAAACTGTTTTCTTTAAAATTTCCGAAAAACGGAAGGCAGGAAAACATGTGAGCCATTTCATGATTTAAAATCCAGGCTGCTTTTTCCTTCCCGAACCACCAGCATTTTCCTTTTTCCAAATCTGTGTGTAAGCTGTAATTCAGCGGTGCTTCGAACCGCGCATCGCCCTCTCGGGTAAAAAATGCGCGGCCAGCAACGTTGTCAACAAAAACCAAATCATAATTACCGGCTAAAAGTTTCTTTTCCTTCAAGATTTCTTTTAAATGCAGGTGAAACGTATTGTCCCGTTTCCGGCGCGAAATACGTTCCTGCTGCAAAAACCATTGTACCGCCCCGTTTTGCATAACCGCCAGGTTGTGGTCGTGTACATAAAACGGGTGTTCATATTCTTCACGATCCTGAATTCCGTAAATGGCCAATGTGGGTTTGTTTTTATCCATACAAAGTTCAGGTTAAAAACTGGAGAACAACAACAAAAATAAAAAGTAGCGAGAACCAGAACTCGCCCCAAAACCGGCTTTTCAGAAATACAAAAAAATTAGTCGTTAAAAATGTGACCGGAATTGCAGCCACAACAAGCATTTCGTGCGATGCCGCCGGGAACACAACAAAACTCAGAACCGAAAACAGAAATACCAGAAAAAAAACGGTAAAAAATTTCCGGGTACTGACTTTTTTTGTATCGTATTGCTGAATAATTTTAATACTTCCAAGGAAAATAACCAGTAAAAGAAAACCGATAAAAACCAGCAGCGGAATATTGTATTGAATATGATTTACAGGCGTAAGAATGTTTAGTTCAAAAGTTTTTAACAGTACTGTTGTTTCCTCTGCAATAAAAGTATAACTGAAAGCAAAAATAAAAGGAACCAGAAATCCGATGAAATGAATGACAAACTCGCGCCACTTTGTTTCCCGTGACAGTATTCCAACACCCAATAAAAAGGCAGGGAAAAGAATTATAAGTTTGAAATAGAATAAAGTAGCAATTCCCAAAAAGAAACCGGTATCGAAAGAGGCAGGATAAGGCCGGGATTGGTCAAAAGCACTGAAAAGTCTGAAAATTGCCCATAAAACAAAAAATGCTCCGAAATAAACCGGGTGCATGGTATGAAGCCCGGTAAAACCACTAACAATTAATATAAAAAGTGAAGCAGGAAGCATCGTTCTGACACGGATAAAATTATACCTGTTTGAAATCTGGAGCATTATGAGGGCCATGGAAATAAAAAGAATCATCGTAATTAGGTTCTGCAGAAACAAATTTCCATTTAACAGGTTATAAACCAAGGAATATAGCAGGTTCTCTGTTTCACCGTAATAGTAAGGATAAGGAGTTGGAAAAATGAAACTTTTCATCCAAAACAACACTCCCATCAGGGGAAACAGAATGAAATTAACTGTGTGGTTCGATTTTAATGTTTTAAGCAACATATTACAGGTCGAAACCTAAATCTTTTCGGTAATATTTCTTTTCAAACTGAATGATTCCGGCATTTCTGTAAGAGGCTGCCAAAGCTTCATTCATGTTATTTCCCAGTGAACTCACTGCCAGTACCCTGCCTCCGTCGGTCAGAATGTTGGTTCCGTCGGTTTTTGTACCTGCATGAAAAACAATACTTCCGGCAACCTTTTCCAGACCCGAAATTATTTTCCCTTTTTCGTAGCTGCCGGGATAACCGCCTGAAACCAGCATAACCGCAACGGCTGTTTTTTCATCAATCTCCACTTCTTTTTCAGAAAGCGTTCCGTTGGCTGCACCTTCCAGCAAATCAACCAAATCTGATTTTACACGCAGCAGAACAGCCTCCGATTCCGGATCGCCCATTCTTACGTTGTATTCAATTACAAACGGATTGCCCTTTACATTTATCAACCCGAAAAAAATGAACCCGTTGTATTCAATGCCATCAACCTTCAATCCATTTATGGTAGGTATGATGATACGCGACTCCACTTTTCCCATAAACTCTTCATGTGCAAATGGTACAGGAGATATGGCGCCCATACCGCCGGTATTTAATCCGGTGTTGCCTTCGCCAATTCGTTTGTAATCTTTTGCTTCGGGAAGAATTTTATAGTCTTTTCCATCGGTAATAACAAACACCGAAACTTCGACACCTTTGAGAAATTCCTCGATAACCACCTTATCGCTTGCCTTGCCAAATTTGCCTCCCAGCATTTCATTCAGTGAAGCTTTGGCCTCTTCTTCATTTTCAATAATTAAAACTCCTTTGCCGGCTGCCAGTCCATCGGCTTTTAACACATAGGGAGCATCCATAGTTTCCAGGAAAGTGAGTCCTTCTGCCAGGTTGTTTTTGGTTACGGTGAGGTACCTGCCAGTTGGAATGCTGTGGCGCATCATAAAATCTTTTGCAAAATCTTTGCTGCTTTCCAGTAGTGCCCCCGCTTTTTTAGGCCCTACAATTTTTAAATCAGCCAGTTCGGGTTCGCTGGCAAAAAAATCATGAATGCCATCTGCCAAAGGCACTTCCGGGCCAACTACAACCAGATTGATTTTATATTCCAGAATTGCTTTTTTTAGGTTTTGAAAATCGCCCACACCAATTTCGAGGTTGGTCCCGATAGTTGAAGTGCCTGCATTTCCGGGAGCAAAATAAAGCCGGTCGGTTCTTTTACTTTGCTTTATTTTCCATCCCAGGGTATGCTCTCTTCCACCTGATCCAATGACCAAAATGTTCATCTTAAATAGAATTATATGTTTCGAAATGTTTTTGCAACCCCTCTCCAATTTTTTGTGAAAATTCAATATCGCCAAAGTTTCGTGCAGTGCGTTCCATTCGCTGCATGAAGAAAAGGTTCCGTTGAATTTCTTCATTAATGGCCGCTGAGTTCAGAAATTTCCGGCCTAAGGAAAAGAAATATCCCAGTTCATCATCAAACATATTAAAAGCCTCCTCCAAAACCTGTTTGCCTTTTTCAGTTGCACCTGCACGGTAATAACTGTCAGCCAGTTCAAGCGAAAAATATTCGTAGGGCACAATTGAATTGGGAACCAGTTCAAAACAACGGTCAATTACAGCAATTGCAGAATCGTGTTTTCCCTCATCAATTAAACCTGCGGCCAGCCGGTTGAAACTGTTGCGGATGTTTGTCATCATCCGGGCGTTGTTTTCGTCGATATAAACGTTTGGATCGTTCATATTGCCGTATTCGAATTTATTCATCATGTTGTCGTACATGAGGTCGGTAGCTACTGTTCCAAAGGCCAGTCTGTCTGGTGTAGTCTCCCCTCTGATTGGAACAAACCGGTAGGCAAATCCTTCAACCTGAAAGTAATCCTGAAGATTCATGTATTTATTCCGGCCTACGGTAATTGCCCAGTAAATGGGACGTTCCCAGTTGTTGGTAGCCAGCAGGTCGAGAATCATCATTTCATCTTTTGGAATATAGTTGCGGTCAGACAAATCAATGGTAATGGTATCCACAATCTTGTCGTAATCCTGCGGTCTTACCACATTATGTCGAATTACTGCCTCTTTATCCACTTGAAATGTAAATATTTTCTTTGGCAGATACGCTGCGTTTCCTGCTTGCTGAAGTTTTGTCGCCGGATTATCGTCGGCAATAAAATCAACTGCTTCTTTCAATCCGATTGACTCTCTTGTAATTCTCGGGTTGTCCATCAAATAAACAATATCGCGTGTTCCCTGCCGGTATTTCTCTTCTGTCATGGAAAATGGCAGCGGTTCAGATTCGTAGGCTTTTCGTCTCATCTGGTTGATGTACCAGTCGGTTTGAAGGTAACTGAGATTGCAAACGCGAACATCGGTACGCACTCCCTCCACTTCCTGGTTGTACCAAAGCGGGAAGGTATCGTTGTCGCCATTGGTGAAAATAATACCATTCGGCTGACTGGTTTTCAGGTAATTGGCACCCAGATCACGGGCAGTATAACGATCAGACCGGTCGTGGTCGTCCCAGTTTTCAGCAGCCATAATACCTGGCACCAGAATAAGGGTTGCAAGTCCGGCAATTCCTCCGGCCAGCACTTCTTTCATATACTTTTTAAGGGTTTCGGAAATAGCAAGCACTCCCAAACCAATCCAAATGGTGAATGCATAAAACGACCCGGCGTAAGCATAATCACGTTCCCGGGGTTGATTTGGGTACTGATTAAGGTAAATAACAATAGCGAGACCGGTCATAAAAAACATCAGAAACACCACCCAAAATCCTTTTTTGCCTTCGGCTCCCCGGTTATATTGAAAGAAAACTCCAAGCAAACCAAGCAATAGCGGCAGAAAATAATAGGTATTCCGTGCCTTGTTATTGGCAAAACGGTCGGGCAGGTTATCCTGGCTGCCCAGGCGCATTTCATCAATAAAATTAATGCCGCTGATCCAGTTCCCGTAAAGTGGCCCGCCATGCCCCTGAATATCGTTTTGCCGGCCCGCAAAGTTCCACATAAAATAACGGAAATACATGTGACCAACCTGGTAGCGGAAGAAAAACCGCATGTTTTCTGAGAAAGTCGGTTTTACGATGTTCTCTACCTGCCCCGATTCATTGCGGTGCTGAATGCGTCTTCCTTTTATATTACCCCATTCCTGGTAAGCCTGTGCATGAGCCGGGTCCATGCTGCTGTACATACGTGGAAAAATTGTATTAAACTTTTCGTCGTAATTAGGGATTACCCTGTGATCAGTAATTACATATTTCCCATCAATCTGTGAATACACGGGTTTACCTTCTTTGTACCGTTCCTGCGGATTGAGCGGTGAATTGTAGTACTGCCCGTAAAATAACGGTCGGTTTCCATACTGTTCCCGATTCAGGTAACTTAAAAACGAAAACATATCCTTAGGACTGTTTTGGTCCATGGGTGGCTGGGCTGCCGAACGGATTACAATCAAACCAAAGGAAGAATAGCCGATAAGTATGACAGTAATTCCAACAATCACTGTATTCCACAACACCATCTTCTTTTTAACAGTGTAACGTATTCCATATACAATGGCTGCAACAATAAGTACCAGATACACAAAAACGCCTGTTTTTATTGGTAATCCAAAAGAGTTTACAAACAACAACTCGAACCATGATGCCACAGTAACCACACCGGGAATAATTCCCCACATGAGAACACCGAGAATGACAATTGAAACTACAAGCGCTGCGATAAAACCATTGCGTGTGGTTTCGTATTTTTTGAAATAATAAACAAAAACAATGGCCGGAATAGCCAGCAGGTTAAGCAGGTGAACGCCAATTGATAACCCAATCATATATGCAATAAAAATCAGCCACCGGTTGGCAAAAGGCTTGTCGGCAATGTTTTCCCATTTCAGGATAGCCCAGAATACAATGGCGGTTAGCATGGAAGAAAAGGCGTAAACTTCACCTTCTACAGCCGAAAACCAAAATGTATCGGAAAAAGTATATGCAAGCGACCCCACAACTCCGGCTGCCATAACAGAAACAACATTTCCCCTGGTAACATTTTCACCATTAAAAACAAGTTTGAGTGCCAAGTGTGTGATGGACCAAAAAAGGAACAGAATAGTAAAAGCGCTTGCCAGAGCCGACATGGCATTTACAAGAACGGCTGCACTTTCGGGACCTCCGAACAAAGTGAAAAACCGGCCAAAAATCATAAATACCGGCGCTCCGGGAGGATGTCCGATTTCAAGTTTGTAGGAAGTAGTTATGAATTCGCCGCAATCCCAGAAACTGGTGGTTGGCTCTATGGTCATTAAATAAACAACGGCTGAAACCAGGAATACCACCCAGCCTGTCAGCTTGTTAACGAACTTATATTCTTTCATTTTTTACTGTTTTCTTTCTTCAGAAACTAATCTAACCGGTTAATTGATGCGAAGATAGTTGTTTTGCCTAAAACAGAAAGCAGAGAATTACAATTTAAGGATTTTTAAAATGAAGGATTAAACCAGCATGATTCCCGATACCAGACGTCCGGTTTCTATTCCTTCCCGGCGGGCTGAAAAGTATTTTTCTTTTTTACTGAACGTACATTCTCCCTGAATTTCAATATTTTCGGGAACAAGCCCACAAGCCATTAAAATCTGACGGTTGGCTTCCCACAAATTAAAATGATATTTCCCTGAAGCATTTTTATGTAATGCCTTTTCACCATTGGAAATATTTTTCAGTATGCATTCTACCACCTCAGTCCCAACTTCGTAAACATCCGGACCAATTGAAGGGCCAACAACCGCAAAAATTTCTTCCGGTGAAGAATAAAAGGAAGTTTTCATTTTTTGAATAGCTTCGGCGGCAATTCTTTTTACCGTGCCCCGCCAGCCCGCATGAATGGCAGCAACCGCTTTTTGTTTCGGGTCGATCAACAGGATGGGAACACAGTCGGCAGTTTGAACACACAAACAAATCCCCGGCTGATTGGTAATCAGGGCATCGGTTTCTTCCGGTTCTTCCTCGGGAAGCCCGTCAATTTCTGCCACGCAACTGGTATGGGTTTGGCGCGGAAAAACCAATTGTTCAGGGCTGATTCCCAAAACAGCAGCCAGATTTTTCCGGTTTTCTTCAGGCTTTTTAAAAGGATTCCCGGTAAAACGAGGTGCATCCATTCCGGAAAATGTTTGTCTGGTGGTGGAAAATGCTTTTACATTACCAAATTGTTCCAAAAGCCGGTATGAAATAAGGGAATTATCCATTTCGAAAAATTTCATTTAACTTTTGTTTATTCAGCAACATAACCGTTTTCTTTTCAATAATAAAAAGTTTTTCCCGCTGCATTTCGCTTAAAACACGTGCCAGCGAGGGGCGGGTAACACCAAACAACTCGGCAAGTTGCTGCTGGGTGGCATTCAACTCGATGGAATGAAGTTTTTCACCTGCCTGCTGCAAAAGAAAATGGGCCACTTTCTCGCGAATGGTTTTAAAGTTTAAGAAATTCAGTTTCTGAGAAAGAAACTGGCTGCGGGACGAAATGTTATTCAGGTAATTTACAAGTATCTGCGTATTTTTTTGCAGCAATTTTAAAAACTCCGACACCGGAATGGACATAATCTTTGCATCGTTATTCGCTGTAACCGTAACCGGGAAAAGGTTTTCTTTTCCAAATAAAAATGCCGTGGCAAGTGGACGCGGGGCTTCAATGTCTTCAATTTTTATGGTTTTCCCGGAGTAGTCAATCATTTCCCCCTTAACACTTCCTGAAAGAATGATAAACAGGTTTCTGACCGGTTCACCTGCAATAGCTACTATGTCGCCTTTTTTATAATTTTTCACCTGGTAATAGATTTCATTCATCAGTTTTTTCGATTCATTTTCAGGAATCCCTTTAAAAACCGGGCACTGAGCCAACAGCTTGTAATTCATCATTTCTTTAAATTTTGTAACAATTGGTACAATTCAGGGAACGCGATTCCACTATTTTTGTTGCCTAAAAACAAAGGAAACAATGATACGGGAAATAGTTCATATAGACGAAGATTTATGCGATGGATGTGGCGATTGTGTTCCAAATTGCCACGAGGGTGCGCTGCAAATTATTGACGGGAAGGCACGTCTGGTAAGTGAATTGATGTGCGACGGCCTGGGTGCCTGCATTGGTCATTGCCCGCAGGGCGCCATTACCATCGAAAAACGCGAAGCCGAAGAATACGATGAAGTTGCTGTCATTTCACAAATGATAAAAAGCGGAAAAAACACCGTTTTCGCCCACCTGAAACATTTGCAGGACCATAACGAAAATGGGTACCTCAACCAGGCACTCAGTTATATTAAAGCCAACCGCGAAATTATGCCTTTTACAATTGCAGAAGTTCATGAATTGCTACATAGCGAATCGAATAAACAAAACGGGCACCAGCATGTTTCAGGCGGTTGCCCCGGTTCGGCGCCGGATTCATTCAGTGCAGCCGGATTCAAAATTGCCTCTCCGAAGGAAGAGATGGAATCTGCTCTCACCCACTGGCCGGTTCAGTTACACCTTATCAATCCGGCAGCATCGTATTTTCACGGAGCCGACCTTTTGATTGCTGCCGACTGTGCCGCTTTTGCCCATGGCGATTTTCACCGGAAATTTATATCCGGCAAAAAAATAGTGATTGCCTGCCCGAAACTCGACCAGGGAAAAGACATTTATATTCAGAAATTCATTCGCCTGATTGATGAAGCTAAAGTGAACACCATTACCGCGGTGATTATGGAAGTTCCGTGTTGCGGCGGTCTGATTGGCATGGTGCAAACAGCCCTTTCGCACGCCGAAAGAAATGTACCGGTAAAAGTGGCCGTTATCAGCACCCGGGGCGAAGTGCTTTCTGAAGAGTGGGTCATTTAATTCAAATGACGAATCGCCTCGCTCGCAGCGCCCAGAATTGGTTCGTTTGAAAGCGATTTGCCCACAGCTTTTTGCATCCATTCGTTGGGTGTAAGCTGTCCCAGTGCAAAAATGCGTTCCACTTCCGAAGCCAGAGGATGTGTTCTAAAATGTTCTTCGAGCTGAAAATGAATTAAATGCCCGATTGCATAATTGGGCAAATACATGGGCGAATTTATCATGTGCGAATAAACAGCCAGAATAGTTTGGTCTTTTATGCCGAACACCGGTGCAAAATAATCGTTCCAAACCTTTTTGCTGATATCAAGCGTGGCATTTTTTAACTCTTCAGCCGTGCAGTCCGGATTATTGTACATCCATTTCCACATCTGCATATCTACCATCGAAACGCCCATAATTTCGTAAACCGACCAAAGAATGTCCAGTGTTTTCAGGTATTCCGCATCCGGATTTTCGTCTTTCATATCGAGCAAAAACAGGTCTCTTTCCTGAAAAATGAAGGCCAGGGCCTCTGTAAATGCGGTATTAGGCACTCCGTTCATCATATAATACGGCACATCGTGCAGCGAAATGGTTTGTTCCACATTGTGGCCAAACTCATGGATGGCGATGTTGTACCCTTTGTAATCCATTCCGTCTTCGGGGATTCGGGTGCGTAGCCTGGCTTTTTCTTCCTTCATGGCAGCACCCCAGGCATGGCCCGAACCGCGTGCCGGGTCAACGGCAATTTTCGAAGCAAGAAATTCTGCTTTGTCGTTTTCAAATCCCAGTTTTTTGAGGATATTTCCCAAGTCGTTCTCCAATGCCTGTGCATCCGGATATTTGGCCCGCGTAATGGAGTTGAGCTTTTCTTCGGGAATGGAACTGCGTGCCTTAAACCCGTCGTACCAGATGTCCCAGGGCTGTAAGTCACGCCCCAGTCGTTTCCTGATAATTTCTCCGGTTTGCTGAAGCTGCGGAGCGCTCAAAAACCCGTGAAACAATTCTTCCACTTCTCCCTGCGGAATTTGCATGTTGCCCGAAAACGACCTCTTAATGGCTGTATTCAGCACTGGATGATACGGATCGAACTCTTTAAATGCCCTGAAATTATTCACAATTTTCTGATAGCGGGTAGCCGGTTCCGGCGTGAATTCGACGGTTCGTTCATTTTGGAAAACTTTGTTTTCATAAGGATTCCAGGTAAACTCCGCTGAGTTGATTATTTTTTTCGGAATCGACTGGTCTATAATCCGCTGCATCACCCGGTAAATTATTTCCTGCTTTTTTAAGCCGTTTTCGGAGTTGGCATAATTGGCCTTAATTTCGTCGCGCAGGTTCCAGTGGCTCAGCAAAACCATATTTTCAGAAAAAAGTTTTTCGCCATTTTTATCCAATAGTTTTCCCATATAAATGTTGTATTCGGCAATGTAGGCGTCCGATTCTGCCGAAACCGCTGCACTTTTCTGGATAAGTTCAGAAGGTACCCGGGAGCTGAAAATGTCGCCCATGCGAGCGTATGCCCAATCCAGTTCCGACCAGTTTTTACCCAGCTCATTTTTTTCTTCTGTGGAATAAAATGGAAAATTCAGGGCTGCAACAAAAGCGATTTTATTTTCATAAAAATCGTTGTTCAGATGGGCGCCGGCGCTGTAAGCCGAAAACATATGGTCAACCGGGTGCAACGGACCGGATTGTAAATCCACATTCCATCTTAAATCGATGGTTATTCTGTTAAAATGCCCGAAAAGCGCCTCGAAATACTGAGACATTTTTATGAAAACGGCCTGTTTTTCTTCGGTATCGCCAATGTAATTTTTGGCACAAAAAGTCACGAAATCTTCAGTTGTGCCGTCGGATTGCCGCCAAAGTGAAGCAACATGGCGCACTCCCTTTTCAATGTGCCGCCTGTCGGATTTCGGAAAAACTTCCGATATTTTTTGAATTGCCTGAACGGCATGTCCTTCAGTTATTATCAATTGCATGGTAGATATCTCGTTTGATTTTTGATTGCAGCTAACTAAAAGAAAAAGCACAATAATAAAGGATCGAAATGGTTTCATTTTATTCCTTTTTAAGTTGAAAAAAATTATGAAACTCAAAAATAGAACACTTCAATTTGAAATTCAATGATTTTATCACACATAAAAAAAGGGCGCCCTGGTTATGGATCATTTTTTTTCTACAGCCAAAAATAAATCACATTTATATATTTGATATAGAATTAGATGGGATTAAAAATTTATAATTCAGATTTACTTTATTAGAAGAAAGCCATAATTCTATAATTATGCACCAATCAACATATAAATATTCATGGATACTTTTAACAGGAATAAATAATGAAACAAGACTAACTAATTATAATATAATATGATACAAAATTGGAGTGAATGATATTTATTGGGTTACAGCCCTTTTTAATTATTATTGGAATAAAATATTAATAAAATGGAGTCTATATAAAATTCCAATATAAAAAAATCATGCCAAAAATCATATCTGTCCCAAATAAGGACTATTAGTCCATCTGAGAAAATTTTTTTGAAATCATAATTAAAATAAAAGACTCTTTTATTTTAATATCAACAATCATTATAACAAGGACTTGAGTAAAAATAAATAACTATTTTATTATATTGGATTCATATTTGAGTTGTTTCATCCAGGTTTTTCATAAAAAACTTAAGGAGTGTATTTGTTTATTTTTTTGTAACTTTTCATTTTGAATTATAAATGGAAATTTAATTGTGAAATTCCAACTTATTAAAAACATTTTCATAAAGTCCTCAGAATGTGAGTGACCATAGGGAACCTCTGTTTAATATGCAAAAATAATCATTACAACAAGGTAATACAAGCCATAGAAATTCAACAATATATCATCTAATATTCCATAAAAAATAGAATCAGAATTGATTCTATTTAGAATATAAATAAAGTTTGATAAGTATTTTACAAAATCCCTGTAAATTATATATTTTTTGATTTGTATCTATTACAAATTTAAGCTATTACACATTTTTGTACGTCTCAGGTAACTGACAAACATCAGTTAATTATTTTACCAAGCAGTTTTTTTCTAAACAAAAGAAGTATGTCAAAAAAAAGATTTAAGGAATCTGAAATTCAGAAAATTCTTCAAGATTACAAAGACGGCACTCCGATTCAACAAATCATTAAAAATTATGGGATTAGTCAGGCTACGTTTTATAACTGGAAAGCTAAATACAGCAGGCCAAGCTTAGCCGATATCCAAACACTTAATAAGCTCAGGGAGGACCATGACCGGCTTAAACGAATGTTCGCGGATTTGAGTATGGAAAATTTATTACTTAAGGCTCAATTAAATAAAAAAGAGTCTCATTAAATTTCAATAAGGAATCTCAACAATTTGAACCGGGTTTAGTAAATTGCGAAAAAATTGAAGCGATGTTGAAAAAGCCCATTTACGAGTGGTATGCAATCTATACGAAACCAAATGCCGAGAAAAAAATTCTGACATTCCTCGAAGAGCAGGAGATTGAGTGTTATTTACCTCTTAAAAAATCGTTGCGGAAATGGAGCGACAGAAAAAAATGGATTGAAGAACCTTTCTTCAGGTGTTATATTTTTGTAAAAGTCAGCCATGTAGAGTTTTTTAAAGTATTGGAAATCCCAGGCACAGTCAAATATGTTTCCTTTGGAAAAAAACCACAAACCATTCCCGACAATCAGATTCAGAATATAAAAATTTTAGTTGAACAAGAGGAAAGGGAAATTTTTCTGTCTCATGAAAATATTGAAAAAGGTAAAAATGCAGAAGTGCTTTTCGGACCGTTTAAAGGGATGCAGGGAGAAATAACAAAAATATCCGGAAATTATCGCATCACTCTCAGAATAGAAACACTTGGATGCAATCTTTACGCAAATATTTTGAAAGATGAGATTAAGATCGTAAAGCGCGATACAAATAAAAAAGTTAAAATAATAAACCCGCAAATAATTAAATAATACCAAAAGGTTCCATGCCTTCTGTTTGATTTTAAAAATGGTGAAAATTTCCCAAAAATAGATTAGGTCATAATCAGGCTTGAATTCAAAAAAAATGATATACGACACCCTAATAATTGGAGGAGGAATTGTTGGCCTGGCCACTGCATTAAAGCTGAAGGAAAACAACCCGGATTTTAAAGTTGCTATTCTTGAAAAGGAAAACGGAGTTGCCCAACACCAAACCAGGAACAACAGCGGAGTAATTCATGCCGGGGTTTATTACAAACCAGGCAGTCTGAAAGCATTAAACTGCCGAAGAGGTTATCAGCTTCTTACAGATTTTTGTGAAAAAGAAAACGTTCGGTTTGAATTATGTGGAAAACTTATTGTCGCTACCTCAAAGGAAGAATTGCCCAAACTTGAAAACCTTTGGGAAAGAGGACAGCAAAACGGTCTGGTAAAAATGAAGAAGCTTACCGGCAATGAAATTAAGGATTATGAGCCACATGCAACGGGCGTAGCAGCTATTCATGTACCTTATACAGGCATTATCGATTATAAAGAAGTTTCTGAAAAATATGCTGACATTTTTTGCAACCGGTTTGGCGGAGAAGTTCATTTAAACCAAAAAGTTACAGACATTTTCACACAAAATAACCAGGTAACTGTAAACACTGAAAAAGAAAGTTTTACAACTAAAATGGTTATTAATACAGCAGGTTTGTACAGCGATAAAGTGGCAAAACTAACGCAATCCGATTTGAATGTCCGAATTATACCCTTCCGCGGAGAATACCACGAATTGCGTGAAGAAAAGCGGTATCTGGTAAAAAACCTGATTTACCCTGTACCTGACCCCAGCTTTCCGTTTTTGGGCGTTCATTTTACACGCATGATAAACGGCGGAATCGAAGCCGGTCCAAATGCTGTTTGGGCATTTAAACGAGAAGGTTATAAAAAATCTTCGTTTCAGGCTACTGAATTCTGTGAAGCACTAGCCTGGCCGGGTTTTAGAAAAGTGATGCAAAGATACTGGAAAATGGGACTTGGCGAATATTACCGTTCCTATAACAAAGATGCATTAGTAAAAGCGCTTCAAAAACTTGTCCCCGAAATCCAGCCCAACGACATTGTTGAAGGAGGAGCCGGCGTTCGTGCCCAGGCATGTGACAAAAAAGGAAGCTTGATTGACGATTTCTTAATTGAAGAAAACGAGTTAATCCTGAATGTATTGAATGCACCCTCGCCGGCAGCAACGGCATCTCTTGCCATTGGCGAAACCATTGCAAATAGGGCAATTGCAAAATTAAAGCTGAAAAACTCAAAAAAATATTTTACACCTGAACTGGTAAATTAATTAACCCCGCCAAAAAACACTTGAAATTTGAGTTTAAAACATAAAACCGTTACCGGGCTTATTTGGAGTTTTATTGACCAGTTTGCCAATTTGGGAATAACTTTTGTCGTCGGTATTATTCTGGCGAGATTGCTTTCTCCCCGTGAGTTTGGTTTAATTGGAATGATTACGGTTTTTATTGCCGTTTCAGAATCATTTATCAACAGCGGATTCAGCAGTGCATTGATTCGAAAAAAAGATTGTACACAAACTGACTACTCTACTGTTTTCTACTTTAACCTCATTGCGGGTGTTGTTTTCTTTTTTATTCTGTTTTTCTCTGCAACAGCTATTAGTAACTTTTTTAATGAACCTGAACTTAAACCAATAATCCAGGTTTTAGGAATTGTATTAATCATAGGCTCATTAACTATCATACAACGTACAGTTCTGACCAAAAGAATTGATTTTAAGTTACAAGCCCGAATTTCTGTCATTGCCTCTACTGGATCAGGCATTATAGCAATTACAATGGCATTAAATGGTTTTGGTGTATGGAGTTTGGTAACTCAACGATTGAGCAAGGAACTGTTTAATTCAGTTCTTCTCTGGATTTGGAACCGTTGGAAACCTGTTTTGGTATTTAGCAAGAAATCGTTTAAAGAACTGTTTGGGTTTGGAAGCAACATAATGCTAAATACATTATTGGATACTTTATTTCATAATATCTATTCTCTGGTTATTGGAAAGTTTTATTCTGCACAAAATTTGGGTTTTTACACACGCTCTGTAATGTTTAAAGATATTTTTTCGAAAAATCTGAATTCTATAATCGGAAGGGTAACATATCCGGTTCTGTCAACAATGCAGGATGATAAAGAAAGGTTAAAAACAAACTATAAGAAAATAATTCGAAGTACGATGTTTATAACCTTCATTCTGATTTTAGGTCTTGCCGCTATTGCAGAACCTTTAATCATAGCATTAATAGGTGAAAAATGGAGGCAATCAATCATTTATCTCCAGTTACTTTGTTTTTCAGGAATGCTTTATCCCTTGCAAGGCTTAAATCTGAATATGCTTCAGGTACAGGGACGGTCCGACTTATTTCTAAAACTTGGAGTTGTAAGAAAAATTTTTACGATACCTGGCATTTTAATCGCCATTTTTGTTGGCATTGAAGCGATGATCGGTTGGGCAATTTTCAATTCTTTCATTTCTTATTATCTTAATAGCTACTATAGTGGAAAGATGTTAGATTATCCTATGAAAGAACAGGTTAAGGACATCTTACCTTCTTTTGGATTAGCTCTGGTTATGATGGTGTCGGTATATTTATTGGGAACATTAGTTCCTTTTACCCCGATTTTGAAACTGATTTTTCTTCTAACAACCGGAGCACTTTTTATTGTTACGATATGTGAACTAACCCAATTCAAAGACTATATCATTATAAAAGAATTGGTTTCTGAAAAAATCAAGGAAATAAAAAAGAAAAAATAATATGACATTAAATCATAATCAAATAGGCAAAATGCACACTTACCAATTTTTACGGAGTGCATTTGCATCTGAAGGAAATTTTATGCCCACGAATGAAGTTATTCAATGGTTAGTTGATCAAAATAAGGCAGTAGAATTGAAAATTGAAAGAACCAGTTTTGATCAGTTAAAACAGTGGAATTTTTCAGATAATAGCCTTAGGCACGATTCCGGTAAATTTTTCAGCATTGATGGAATCCAGGTCAAAACAAACTGGGGAAGAATACGTCAATGGGATCAACCTATCATCAATCAACCTGAAATTGGATACCTGGGATTCATTACCAAAGAATTTGGAGGGATTTTACATTTCCTGATGCAGGCCAAAATTGAACCAGGCAATGTAAATTATGTCCAACTTTCGCCCACTTTGCAGGCAACACGGAGCAACTATTCGCAGGTACATAATGGGAAGAAGCCGCTTTATCTGGAATATTTCCAAAATGCCAAACCACATCAAATTTTGCTGGATCAATTGCAATCGGAACAAGGAGCCCGATTCCTGAAAAAGCGAAACAGGAACATCATTCTAAAAATTGAGGATGAGTTACCCATATATGATAATTTTGTCTGGCTGACATTGGGGCAGTTAAAACAACTTATGCACCACAACAACCTGGTGAACATGGACACGAGAACGGTTATTTCGGGAATTCCGTTTGGACGTTTTGAACCCGAAGTGGTAGATTTTTTTAATTATCTGGGACATAAAGGCGATTCAAATATAATTCATCAGTCATTCTTAAAATCTGCATTATCCGTAGATGGCGGTTTACACTCTATCGAAAACATTATCACTTTTCTTACCCAGTATAAAAGTATTTTCGATTTGGACATTAAACAAATTCCGTTAAGCGATATGGCAAATTGGATTGTGGGTAAAGATGAAATCTACCATCAGGAAAAAAAATACTTTAAGGTTATCGCTGTGGATGTGGAAATTGGCAACCGTGAGGTGGTAAAATGGAGTCAACCCATGGTGGAACCGGCGCAGGAAGGATTGTGCGCATTTGTTTGTAAGGAAATAAATGGTATTTTACATTTTGCCGTGCAGGCCAAGCTGGAATGTGGAAACCATGATGTTATAGAGTTTGCTCCTACTGTGCAATGTTTGACAGGCAATTATCGCCAGACGAAAGAAGGTGGGCTGCCCTTTTTGGATTATGTTTTGAAAGCGAAACCAAATCAAATTGTTTTCGATACCCTTCAATCTGAAGAAGGTGGCCGTTTTTTTCGCGAACAAAACCGGAATATGATTATTCTAGCTGGTGAAGATGTCCCGGTTCATTTGCCGGAAAAATACATTTGGATGACTTTAAACCAGCTATATACTTTTTTAAAATTCAACAACTATCTCAATATTCAAGCTCGCAGTCTGATAGCTGCCATTTCCTTTATATAATGGATTTGATATGATTCGAATTGGAATAATTTGCCCGTCTGAAATTGCGTTGCGACGTTTTTTGCCGGCATTAACTCAGTTACCCAATTTCAAATATGTTGGAGTTGCTGTTGCGGATAAATCTGAATGGCCAGGGGCAAATAATGAAATTATTGCGACCGAAATAAAAAAAGCGAAAGCTTTTACTTACCAGTATAATGGTAAAATTTTTAACAGCTATAAAACCATTATTGAATCTGATGAAACCGATGCCATTTATATACCCCTACCTCCAGCATTGCACTATTACTGGGCAAAACAGGCATTATTGGCCGGTAAACATATCCTGGTGGAAAAACCGGCAACTCCTTTTTTAAATAATACGCTAATGCTTATTGAGTTGGCAAAAACAAGAAATTTGGCCGTCCATGAAAATTATATGTTCGCTTTTCACAATCAACTCAAAGCTATTGATAAAATAATACAAAGTGGTGAAATTGGAGATGTAAGATTGTACCGTATTTCTTTCGGATTTCCAAAACGGGATAAAAACGATTTCCGTTATAATAAGGATCTGGGTGGAGGAGCGCTGCTTGATGCAGGCGGTTATACCTTAAAATATGCCTCGATGCTTCTGGGCGAAAATTTAAAAATCGTTTATGCTCAATCCAACTTTGTAAACGATTTTAATGTAGATATCTCAGGCTCGGCAGCATTGATAAATAAGCAAGGAGTAACATGTCAAATTGCTTTTGGTATGGATAATAGTTATAAATGTGAACTCGAAGTTTGGGGCAGCAAAGCAAGTTTGACTTCGGGGCGAGTTTTGACTGCTCCGGATGGTTTTATTCCCGAAGTGACTTTGGAATTTCAGAATAAAACGGAAACACTTCAACTACCTGCCGACGATGCTTTTAAAAAATCTATCCTGCATTTTGAGCGATGTATCAACGATAAATTGATCCGGACAAATAGCTACAATATCGTTACAAAACAAGCTCATTTGTTAAACAAATTTTTAGAATTAGCTAAAAACAATTATGAATAATAAACCAGTTTTTGTTACACAACCTTCGCTGGCACCGCTCAAAGAATATATGGAAATACTAAAAGGTGTCTGGGAGCGAGGTATTCTGACACACAATGGCCCGCTGGTCCAGCAACTTGAAAAAAATCTGTGCCAAAAATTAAACATCCCAAACTTTGTGGCGGTTTCCAATGGAACAATAGCGTTGCAAATGGCTATTAAAGCATTTGAACTGAAAGGTGAAATAATTACAACTCCTTTCACATGGATTGCCACAGTAAGTGCCATCAAATGGGAAGGATGCACACCAGTATTTTGTGATATTGATCCTGAAACACTTAATATTGACCCAACCAAAATTGAAGCATTAATTACCGATAGGACTGTAGCCATTATGCCGGTTCATGTTTTTGGCAATTCATGCGATGTGGAAGCCATCGAGGCCATTGCTAAAAAACACAGTCTGAAAGTAATTTACGATGGTGCGCATGCAATAGGCTCAACATGTAACGGAAAGAGTTTACTCGAATTTGGCGATATTACAGCCACAAGCCTGCATGCGACCAAACTCTTGAATACAGCAGAAGGTGGTGGTTGTATTACAAAAAGTGCTGAAATTTATGAAAAGCTGAAACGTATCCGCTTTTTTGGGCACGATGATGCTAAGGATGTTATTGAAGATGGATTTAATGGTAAAATGACCGAAGTACATGCTGCTTTGGGAATTGTCAATTTGAAATATTACGACGAGATAATTAACGACAGAAAAAGTAAATATAATTTGTACAAAGAAAACTTGTCCGGTATTTCCGGATTAAGCTTTCAGGCAATAAAACATGGAGTGCCCAATTACTCTTATTTTTCCATAATTATTAAAAACGAGAATCAACTTTTAAAAGTTGAAAAAGGACTTAACGAAAAAAATATTTATCCCCGCAGGTATTTTTATCCGTCTGTCAATACGTACAAGAAGGTTGTTGATTATCAGGAATGCCTTGTTTCGGAGGATATTTCGAAGCGGATTTTATGTCTTCCCTTATACTGGAATTTAGAATTAAATGATATTTATAAAATTATAGAAACAATAAAATCAAATGTATTATGAAATCAACCAGAGATTTCTTAAAGAGAATAGGCTTGCCTGGTGGAGATGCCTACGATCTCCCCACCTCAGAAAAAAGGTTTTCCGATGGGGCACAATACCGTTTTGAAGTACCGGGTATTCAAGGTCCGGTTGCCTTGAAATCGCTGCTTGATGAAATAGATAATCTGAACCTGGTCATTCACAGGGTGACTCAAACAAAAGGAATAATGTTACTGACTGATAAAGAAATCAGCGAAATGGTTGAATTGGCAAAGCAAGGACAGGTTGACCTGGTATTATCAATCGGACCCAGGGCAACATACGATACAAGCGCATCAATGTTGACTCAGGAAGGTCAGCGCATGGGATTACGATTGCGTGGACAGGAGCAGATTATTCGTGCTATTGAAGACGTAAAAAGAGCTGCAATGTTGGGTTGTAGTTCATTTCTTATTTACGATGAAGGATTACTTTGGATTTTAAATGAAATGCGTAAACAAGGTGAATTATCCGGCAAATTAAAATTTAAAATATCCGCTCACGCCGGACACGGAAATCCATGCTCCGTAAAACTGTTGGAAATGCTGGGCGCAAATTCCATAAATCCGGTGCGGGATTTGCAATTACCCATGTTATCTGCTATCCGGCAAACAGTATCTGTCCCAATTGATTTACATACTGAAAATCCTGCTTCTTCAGGTGGTTTTATCCGGCATTACGAAGTTCCTGAAATGATACGGGTTACTGCTCCAATATACCTGAAAACAGGTGGTTCGGTTGCCAAAACACACGGGTGGGAAACAACAGCAACAGAGGCAAAACAGCGGGCCAAACAGGTAAGTTTGGTGAAACGGGTGATTGATAGTTATTATCTGGAAGCCAGCGCCTCTGCAAAAGGATCGATTGAATAAAAATTATTTAAACACTCAAAAGAACAGGTAATGAGGCATCATCAATACAATCCCGATTTTCAATTTGTAAAAAATCCAGTTGATTTCGATAAAAATACCGATAGAAGTATGTTACAATATTGCCTCGGTGCAACTTTGTATATGCCGGGAACAAAAGAAATTTTAAATAAGATTTTACATCAGGAATTAACCGATATCACTTCAATAGTTATGTGCTTCGAAGATGCTATCCAGGAATCAGATGTACATAAGGCAGAGGAAAATGTGCTTAACCATTTAGATAAAATTGCTGAAGCGATTTCCAATAGTTTAATTGCAGTTGGTGAAATTCCATTAATTTTTTTAAGAGTACGCAATCCTGAACAATTTAGAACCTTTGCAAAAAGGTTAACTTCAAAACATGCAGAAGTATTAACAGGTTTTGTATTCCCTAAATTCTATAGTTTTAATGCCAATGAATATCTTCTTTTACTGGACAAACTTTGTAAAGATCATAAGACAAAACTATATGGCATGCCTATTCTTGAGGGAAAAGCAATTGCGTTTCAGGAAACTAGAAAAGAAGAATTGATACTATTAAAGACTTTACTTGATCCATACAAAGATCAAATTCTAAACATTAGAGTTGGAGGAACTGATTTTTCAGCGTTGTTCGGGGTACGCCGGGGAATTAATTATTCAATTTACGATATTCTGACAGTTAGGGATTGCTTGTCCGATATTTTAAACTTCTTTAACCGTGCAGAGGACAATTATTTGGTTTCCGCTCCTGTGTGGGAATACTTTTTAGCTTATAAAAAGGATGATATTAATCGGTTACTTGAAAATGATATACACAAATCTCTAATGGTAAGAGTACCTATATTGAATGAAGCTATAGATGGGTTGCTAAGGGAGGTTATTTTAGATAAAGCTAACGGCTTTGTTGGTAAAACAATAATACATCCGTCTCATGCACGTTTTGTAAATGCGATGCAGGCAGTTACCAAAGAAGAGTTTGATGATGCCAGTCAGGTTTTAAACACCTCAGGGGGTGTTGTAAAAAGTACAAAATCAAATAAAATGAACGAAATTAATCCACATAGGAGTTGGGCTACAAAGATCAATAGCAGGGCATTGGCTTTTGGAGTTGTTGAAAATGAGACTTCATTTATTAAGCTTTTATTAGCCTAATCTGGATATTTTTTATAATTAGTTTCTGCCATTTTTTTATTGTTCATGTCCAATAGTATTTCTATCACAAACAAATTTATTGAACACTTATATAAAATGCAGAATCTCAATTATAGTGATACTGTAATTGAACAAGCTAAAAAGTGTTTCCTGGACTATATTGGCGTTACAATAGCCGGGGCTCAGATTATTCATTACAAAACTGATAAGCTAATAAGTAATTTTAGCACAAATAATGATTCAATTTCGCTTATAGGATTGAAGAGAAAAACTGGCTTACTGGAAGCTGCGCTGATAAACGGAATCAATGCACATGTAGCGGAACTGGATGACGGTGAGCGATTTGGAATGTTTCATCCGGGAGCGCCAATTTTTTCAGCTTTACTGCCTGCAGCGCAAAAATTTCAAATTGACAGTAGAAATTTTTATAATGGTGTTATTATTGGGTACGAAGCAGCAATAAGATTAGCCAGAGCGCTTCAACCAGCTTTAAAAGATAAGGGGTTTCATGGAACTGGTATTTGCGGTACAATTGGTGCCGCAATTGCTGTAGGTGTAGCATTGAATTTTAACAAAAAACAACTTAAAAACACACTGTCAGCAGCGGCAACATCGGCGTCCGGATTATTAAAAGTAATTAAAAGCCGCTCAGAAATGAAACCCTATAATGTAGGAATAGCGGCTCAAAGCGGATTAAACTCTGCATTATTGGTTAAAGCAGGATTTGAAGGTCCGGAAGATGTACTCGATGGTGAAATGGGTTTTCTAAATGCTTTCACCGGGAAATTTGATGAAAAAAAAATAATTTTAAAAAAATATGATCCTCCTGCGATAATGGGCATTTACATGAAACCATATGCTGCATGCAGGCACAGTCACCCTGCAATTGAAGCAGCTATTATCCTTAAAAACAGATATAATTTAAAAACGGAATCGGTAAAAGCAGTTAATATTCGTACATATTATTGGGCTGTTGGGGGCCATGAGCATACCAAAATAGTTGGGATTAACTCAGCCAAAATGAGTACCCCTTTTAGCGTGGCTGTTGCTCTTGAAACAGGCAGAGCAGGTATAAATGAATTTACAACTGACTGGATAAACTGCGAAAACATCAAATCGTTAACAAAAAAAATTAATGTTTGCACTGACGATGAACTTACTTCAATGGTTCCAGAAAAAAGAGCGGCAATAGTACAAATACAAACTAATAGAAATCAATATTTTGAAGAAAAGATATACTATCCAAAGGGTGAACCTGAAACACCGTTATCAATCGAAGATGTCAAAGAAAAATTTATGGAGTTGTGCAAATTTGCAGGTATGGATGATGTTATATCTCAAGGGATTATTAATAATGTATTATCAGCAGAAACTGACTTAATTCAATTGATACAATTATTTTAAAAAGAACAACTTAGCATGAAAGTTAGTATTGAAACAATAAAGAATACATCAGATGAAATTCTGAAAAAAGTTGGAGTTCCTGAAGATGACAGAAACATAATCGTTAATTCAATAATATATGCTCATTTAGCGAATAAAAGTACACACGGAATCGGCCGGTTACCCATCTATGTGAGAAAAATCAAAGAGGGACTAATGTCCGCAAAAACAAATTTAACAGTAATAAAGGACACCCCGGTGTTAAGTCATTTTGATGCTCAAAATGGATTTGGACAAGTTGCGGCCTTTAAGGGAATGAAAATCGCGATAGAAAAGGCTAAAGTTTATGGTACAGCGGTTGTCGGAATAAAAGGCAGCAACAATTTTGGCACCGCCGGCTTTTTTGCAGAGTTAGCTGCAAAAAATAATATGATTGGAATTATTTGTTCAAATGCATCACCAGCAATTGCTCCCACAGGAGGTTATAAACCAATTTTTGGAACAAACCCCATAAGTATAGGATTCCCGGGTGGAAATAACAAGCCTCCTGTTATTCTTGATATGGCTACATCCAATGCCGCAAGAGGAAAAATCAGGCTTGCAGCAGTTAATGGAGAAAAAATACCAGACGACTGGGCATTGGATAAAAATGGGATGCCCACATCTGATCCACTTGAAGCATTAAAAGGTTCGATGATTCCAATCGGTGGTTATAAAGGATATGGTCTATCACTGGCAATAGATGTCCTTGCTGGTTTATTAACATGTTCTTCATTCGGTGGTGATGTAAAATCTTTAAATCATAGTGATAGTTTGTCCAGAAACGGACATCTGATAATTGTAATAAATATTAGCTTCTTTCAGGATGTACCAACCTTTATTAACAAAATGGATTATCTGACAGAGAATATAAAGGCATGTGGCGATGAACAAATGATATTTTTACCTGGAGAAAAGAAATACAATTTCCAACTGAATTCAAAAGGGATTGGCGATGTTTCTGATAAACAAGTAGAAAATATTAATTCACTGACAAAACAACTGGGATTAAATTGCACTATCTTTTCAACTCTGTAAAATTATTTTATTCATAAGTCATTAAATTATGAATAAACCGGGGTACCCTCGTTTTAGGGGGTGTAAATCCTCATAAAGCGTTAATTGAAAACCTTAAGAAAAGGGGCTATTACGATATTGGTTGATTAAAATGAAAATCCTCCTGCAAAGAGAACTGCCGATTATCATGCACAAGAAAGAACTTTGGATAAAGAAAAAAGTACTATGTATTGCAAGTTTTGAAAATGCAAATTTGGTTATTAGTACGTCTATTGTCCAGTCTAATGATACAGCATGTTATGTAGGTGGAACTAAATAAGAATAATACTGTTGTTGTTTTTTATCCAAACAAAATACAAGGTATGTTAATACAACCAGATAAGGCAGGTAAGGATAGGTCAGTATCTTTTATTATAAAGGGCAACTCGATAGAAGAAATAATTGAAAAAGTAAAAAAAACACTTAACTCAGTTAAAGTATTGGATGTAAACGGTTGCGAATTAAATTTCTTGGGAAATTATACTAACCTATTAATATAATTGAAAAATATATAAAAAACAAAGAGGTTAAATTGAAGCAAGTACCGATTGAAAATCAAATTAGAGAAGCTACAAAACGCTTATTCCATACTAAGCAAATAGCCCGTTGGAAATTAGTTAATGGTTTTGAGCGATGGTTAGGTTATCATGCAGACAATTCACATTTCTGGAAAAAACTGTATGTTCTGTATTATAAATTATTTGACAGTAAGTATTATCAAACCGGGTTGATTGCAATAAATCGGGAAATACAGGCATTTAAGGGTGATATAGGGGAAAAACAAAAGCGTGAGCTTACGGATGATATGGTTTATTCCTTGCATCGGTTTGGGGCTATGTTTATGGAATACTTTCTGTTTGATTTTCCACACTTAAATACTTTGGGGAGAGAAGCATTTATAACAGATAAATTGCGTTATGTGTACTGTGAGATATTAAATCCAATGGAAAATATCCATCTTTTTGATATGAAAAATGAAACATATAAGCTTTTTCAAAAGTATTTTGGACGAGAGGTTTTGTATATATCAAAGAAAGAGGATTTTGAAAAGTTTAGTGATTTTGTAAGCCGAAACTCATCGTTTATAAAAAAACCTGTTCATAGCAGCAAAGGTTGGGGCGTAAAGATTTTGTCAATTAATAAGTTTGAATGTGTTACGAAAATATTCGATCAATTGCTTTCGGTTGGACCATTTCTTATAGAAGAAATAGTGAACAATCATCATTCGATAAAAAACATTTATCCAAACGCGTTGAGCACAGTACGGATGCCAACGATCAGAACCCAAAAAGGGACTGAAATATTTGCTTCGTTTGTGCGTTTTGGACAAGGAGGGTCAGTTGTGGATAATGTTGCCAGTGGTGGAATTGCTGCCAAGATTGATATTAACTCCGGAATTATCGAAACTCCGGCTTATGATCAGATGAAAAAAAAATACATAGCTCATCCCGATACAAATGAACAAATTGTAGGCTTCAAATTTCCGATGTGGGATTCTGCAAAAACTTTAGTAAAAGAATTAAGTGAAGTTGTACCGTCAAGCAGATATATTGCTTGGGATTTGGCTTTAACTGAAAATGGATGGATTATGGTAGAGGGAAATGCCCGGGGTGAGTTTTATGGTCTGCAATGTATAGACAATATCGGAAAAAAAGATTGGTTAGAGTCTTTAATTTTACAATAAAACAGATTGATTAGGGAAGGCTTAATTTTTGTAAGTACTCAGATTGAAAATTCAGAAATCACTGCTATAGTTTGATTGTTTAAAGATGTAAAAAAGAACGAAATAAATCCCTGTTATTTAAAATAATATTTCCATTCCACTATAATTTAAATTAATAAACAGACATCTTTTAATTAAATTGGTTCGAAGGTACTTCTCCACCAATTTAATTTCCATTCCAAATAATTTTACTGAAAAGTATGAATCTTACTGATAAATTTATTGAGACTATTTATGATTTAAGTAAATCAACTTTCCCGGAAGTTGTTGTTCACCAGGCTAAAAGATGTTTGCTCGATTATCTTGGAGCAACATTAGCAGGAGCAAAAATGCTGGCCTACAAAGGAATTAATCTTTTAAATGAATTGGAGGAACTTCAGGGGAAAGCAACTGTTATAGGATTCAACAGAAAAGCGGGTATTCAGAGCTCTGCATTTATTAATGGGCTGAGTGCGCATATTGCAGAATTGGACGATGGAGTGATTTCTGGAATTGTGCACCCGGGCGCACCCATATTTTCGGCACTTTTACCAGTCGCAGAAAAAGAAAAAATAAACGGACACACTTTTCTGAAAGGTGCAATAATTGGTTACGAAGTTACAGTAAGAATTGCTGAGGCAATACAACCTTCACATAAAAAACGTGGTTATCATGCCACCGCAACATGCGGAACTATAGGTGTTGCTGTTGGAGTTGCTGTAATGCTCGGTTTTAATCAAGAACAAATGAAAGATGCCTTTTCTGCTGCAGTTGTTTCAGCATTTGGCACACTTAAAGTTCTTGAAAATGGATCAGAATTAAAACCTTTTAATGTTGCACGGGCCTCGTACGCAGGAATTTTAGCAGCGTTTATGGCAAAATCAGGTTTTAAAGGGCCTGACGATGTCCTCTCAGGATATTCTGGTTTTTTTTCAATGGGAACGGATCAATTTGAATTATCACATCTGGACAGAAGAACAGGTGAACCTTTTGGCATTGAGAAAGTATTTGTAAAACCATACGCAGCCTGCAGATATTGTCATCCATCAATAGATGCAGCCTTGAATTTAAGATCTCAAAATAAATTTGATCCGAAGAATATTGAAACGGTTAAAATATCCACCTATTATTGGGCTGTTAAAAATCACGATCATACCTTGATTCCTGGTGTTTCTTCGGCCAAAATGAGCATCCCTTTTTGTTTTGCTGTTGCAATGATATCCGGCAAAGCTAATATTGAAGAATTCTCGGAGGAAAAGATTAAGGATGTTGAAATTTCTGCACTAACTCAAAAAGTATCTGTTACTTCAGATAAAGAATTAACTTCTCTTTTTCCTAAAAAAAGTATTGCTGTTGTGGAAATTACTACTCTAGACGGAAATTATTTTGAGGAAAGAGTTGATTTTCCTAAAGGTGAACCCGAGAACCCACTTTCGGATAAGGAAATAGAAGAAAAATTTATTTCATTGGCAAAATACAAGAATAAACAAACGAATCAAATTCAGGAATTGATACAAATAGTATGGAATCTTGAAAATGATATCAGTAAATTATATGCCCGTTTGCTATAACTTCTATTCGTTATAGTCATTCATAAATCTTTTAAATATAATATAATACAATTTTAAAATGATTGATCTGGAAAAACTACTCATTTGTTTTCAGTCGGAAGGTGTTAACTTCATTACAGGAGTTCCAGATACCTTACTAAATGATTTTTGTTTATATGCAATCGACAAATGGCCGGGCGGTCAACATATTATTGCTGCAAACGAGGGTAATTCACTGGCATTAGCGGCTGGTTATCACTTAGCTACAGGCAGCATACCATTAGTTTATATGCAAAATTCGGGTCTTGGACATGTTGTGAATCCATTACTTTCACTCGCACACAAAGATGTTTACGGTTTACCTATGGTGATGCTTATTGGATGGCGTGGTGATCCTAAAATGAAAGACCATGCCCAGCACATAAAGCATGGTGAAATAACACCAGCATTGCTCGATCTAATGAATGTCCCCTTTAAAATATTGGAACACGACACAGATGATACGTTAATTAAAGCGAAATGGGCAGTGAATACCGCGAAAAAAACAAGTAATGCGGTTGCATTATTGGTACGAAAAGGTATTTTGGCAAAATGTGAAAAGAATGGGTTTAAAGAACACGGAACAAAATTGATAAGTCGCGAAGAAGCCATTGAATGTGTGATAGAAAATGTTCCGGAGAATGCTATTTTTGTTGCATCAACTGGAAGGACATCTCGCGAACTTCATGCATTAAGAAATAGTAGTGGTCAAAGACATGCAAGTGATTTTTTAAATGTAGGGGCAATGGGACATACTTCTTCAATTGCATTGGGTTTGGCAATGGGATTAAGTAATAGATTTGTTGTATGTTTGGAAGGCGATTCTTCCGCAATTATGCATTTAGGTGCTTTAACAACAACAGGAGTGGTTAAACCCGATAATTTTTTACATGTACTTCTAAATAATGGTGTCCATGAATCCGTGGGTGGACAGCCATCCGCAGGATTTTCCGCTGATTTGACAGCAATAGCTGAAAAATCAGGATATAATACAGTTGGTGGCGCTGTTAAAACTGTTAAGGAAATTAAAAGTTCAATAAACTTTTTATTAGAAAAAAAAGGGCCATGTTTTCTAGAAATAATAATAAAAAAAGGAATAAGAAGTGATTTACCCGCGTTAAAATTTGATTTGCTAAGCTCGAAAGAGGATTTTATGAAAAATTTGTCAGGTTAAATTTTCTCTAAAAAAATAGGTAAAAAAATAAATGGATAATTATAATGGATAAACCAATTGCAGTTGTATTGGGCGGTACTTACCCTCATAAATCGTTGTTAAATAATTTAAAGTTTCGCGGCTATTATACTATTCTGATTGATTACCATGTTTTTCCTCCGGCAAAAGTCGATGCAGATGAGCATATACAGGAAAGTACCCTTGATAAAGAAAAAGTTCTGGAGATAGCCAAATACAGAAAAGCCAGTCTTGTGATTGCAACATGTATAGATCATGCCAATGTTACTGCCTGTTATGTTGCTGAAAAATTAAATTTACCTGCGCCCTACAGCTATGAGGTTGCGTTGTCAGTAACTAATAAAGGATTAATGAAGGAATTGATGATTTCCAACGGAATTCCAACTTCAAAATATACTACAGTAACCAATAACAGTAATTATAATATAGATGGCTTAAGATTTCCGGTTATAGTTAAGCCAACTGACAGCAATAGTTCAAAAGGGGTAAGAAAAGCATCCGGGTTGGCTGAATTGGAACGTTATATAAAAGATGCTTTAGAAATCAGCAGGAATGGAATTGCCATAATAGAAGAATTTATCGAAGGCAAAGAAATTGGAGTGGATTGTTATATACAGGATAAAAAGGTGAGTATTATGGCGACCAGAGAAAAAAGAAAATTAGCTATAAATGCAAAAAATTCTGTTCAGCAAATCCAAAACTCATTTTGGCCGGCAGACCTTACTGATGACAATTTGAATAAACTAAAGACCATCGGTGAAAAAATTGCAGAGGCCTTTAATTTAAATAATACACCGTTATTGATACAGGCAATAGTTGAAAATGACAATATTCATGTTATTGAACTTGCTCCTCGTATTGGTGGCGGAGAAAATTACAGTATCATTAAACACTATTCAGGATTTGATATTATTGATTCTGCTGTAAACTCATTTTTAGGTTTACCTGTCAATTTGGACTATAGGCGCAACAGCTTTTATTATTCAGATGTTTTTTTATATACAAAACCAAATATTTTTGGGCATGTTAAAGGTTATGAAGAACTTTTGGAAGATAAAACAATTGAGTATTTTCATTTATTTAAAGTTCCGGGCAATGAAATTGGAGATGAAATGTCAAGTAATAACAGAATAGGTTCCTTTGTTGTCAAATCTAAAACAAAAGAAGAGCTAATTGAAAAAATAAATAAATCAATAAAAAAGTTTGAGGTTTATGATATGAATGGAAATCCTGTGATGAGAAAGGAAATTTATTCAAACTAAACAGTTGTTTAGTTAGTAATTAGCTTTTAAAAACATTTCTGCCCGGCAATTGTTACTATTTTTCAATAATCAAAAAGTTAAAATAATTATTTTTTATGACAAATAATGTTCTTAATCCGGTTGCAATTGTTTTAGGAGGGACAAATCCACATAAAGCATTAATCGAAAACTTAAAAAGAAGGGGCTATTACACCATACTCGTTGATTATTATGAAAATCCTGTTGCAAAATATGTTGCTGACGAGCATATTAGGGAAAGCACACTGGATTTTGATAAAATATTGCAAATATCTAAAGAAAAAGATGCAAAACTTGTTATTAGTGCCTGTATTGACCAGGCAAATGTTACAGCATGTTTTGTTGCCGATAAACTCGGTTTGCCCAGACCTTACTCGTTTGAGATTGCGCTAAAAGTCACAAATAAAGCATTAATGAAAACCATTATGCTTGAGAATGGAATATCTACTTCCAGATTCGTAATTATTAATAATCTAAAAGAGTCTGATTCGATTACAATAAATTTTCCTGTTGTTGTAAAACCAGCAGATAGTACAGGTTCAAAAGGGGTAAGAAAGGCCAATAATAACGAGGAGTTGTTGAAATTTGCAAAAGCAGCTTTTGAAATAAGTCGAAATGGAAAAGTAATTATTGAAGAATTCAAAGATGGTTTTGAGGTTAGCGTTGACTGTTTTGTACAGGATAATAAAACGGAAATTCTAATGCTCCGTAAAAAATATAATTTTATAGATCATGGTAGTTCTGTAATAACTTCTTATGCTTCCATTGCACCTGCCAATATATCTGAAAATGCTTTTGGAAAAATAAAAGAAATTGTAGGCCAGATTGTTAAAATCTTCAGTTTAGCAAATACTTCATTAATTGTTCAGGTAATTGTTAATGGTGATGATGTAAGTGTAATTGAATTTGCTCCCAGGGTTGGGGGTGGGCTAAGCTTTCAGACAGTTAAATTAAATACAGGCTTTGATATTCTTGATGCAACAATAAATTCCTATCTCGGAATAAAAACAGAGATAAAATATTCAAAACCGAAATCAGTTTATTCAGCTAATAATATATACGCTTTACCATCAGTATTTGGTTGGATTTCGGGTTATGAGAAACTTATTGAGGAAGGAATTATAGACAAATTCTATCTCTATAAAACCAAAGGAATGGAAATTGGAAATGATCTAGCCAGCAAAGATCGCGTAGGTTCTTTTATTACTGAAGCTTTAAATGAACAAGATACAGTAAAAAAAGTTCGGCTGGCATTTGATAATCTGAATGTTTTCGATATAAATGGGAATCTGATTATGAGAAAGGATATCCATATTTAGAAAGTAAAAAAATGGAATATTATTTTTTTCAATGACATTGAAATAATTTGTAAAAAATCAATTTCTTGAGTGTTAAATATAACTTCATTTTAACAGTTTGTCTAATCATTCAGAACATATGTTAAACAAGAGAGACCGTATTTTGAATTTAATATATGAAACAAAAAAACAATGTTACATCCCCGGGGCATTTTTTATGCATTTTGGAGAGGATCATTTTTTTGGAGAATCAGCTATCAACAAACATTTAAATTTTTTTCATAATGCTGATCTGGATTTTTTAAAAATTCAATATGAACAAAGATTTCCGCTTTTACATGAAATTCAGAAACCGGCTGATTGGTATAAAGTGCCCTTTTTCAAAAAAGATTTTTATGCGGAACAGTTACATGTTATAAATGAAATTGTAAAAAGAGGGAAAAAAGAAGCTTTAGTGATTGCGACTGTTTATTCGCCTCTCACCTTCGCCGGTCACTTTACTGGCAAAAAAAGACATGTTAATCATGTACATATTAATCATTTGAACGAAGATCCCGAGCTAGTTAAAAAGGGGTTGGAAATTATTACCGAAAGTATTTTGTTGTACGTAAAAGAATGTGTTAAACTTGGTGTGGATGGATTCTTTCAGGTTACAGAAGGTGGAGAATCGAAAAGGTTTACTAAAGATAACATTTTTAAAGATTATATAAAACCATTTGATTTAATAATTGGAAAAGAAATAAAATCTATTAGCCAATGTAATATTTTACACATACACCCCGGTGAAGGAAGATATAAAAACTATTCTGAATTTATTAATTATCCATGTCAAATAATTAATTGTGAACTGGAAATGGAAGATGGACCGATTAGTACAAAAGAGTTATATAATATTTTTAAAAAACCAATAATGGGCGGACTTTCCAGGAATGGAGTTATTGTTAATGGAAATAAAAATGAAATCATAAGTATTGTTAACAAAGCTATTTCAGAAGCTCCCGAAAAATTTATTTTAGGAGCAAATTGCACTATTCCGGAAGAAACAAACTGGTCTAATGTGAAAGTTGCAATGGATACAGCGCATAATTATTTCAATAAATAATAAAAATATCATTTCGGTATTTTAAGTCAAAATCAATTTATGATAAAGATAAATACACCAATTACTAATGATGTTATTAGCCAACTTTCCGTTGGTGATATGATAACTTTATCAGGCATTATTTATGCGGGAAGGGATGCTGTTTTACCCAAAATTGCAGCATTAACTGAGTCGGAGAGATTGTCGGAGTTTGATATAAACCTGGAAGGTGCAGTTATTTTTCATACTGCTGTGAGTGTGGCAGGGGTTGGCCCCACTTCAAGCAATAAACACGATATTGAAACTACAATTCCTGTTCTTTCCAGGGCAGGCGTAAAATTGCATCTGGGAAAAGGCGCATTGAGCCCTGAAACCATCGTGGCATTGAATAAATATAATTCGGTTTTTGCGGTAATTCCGCCGGTTACGGCTTTATTGAATGATAAAACTTTAAATCAAAAAGTTATTGCTTTCCCTGAATTGGGAATGGAAGCATTTCACCTCCTCGAAGTGATTGAATATCCTGCCATAATTGCGGCAGCTCACGGAAAAAGCATTTACGATGATAAACTATAATGAAATAATAGAGAAGGTAAAAATTACCCTGATTACGGCGGGTTCAACTTTTAGTGAGGACAAAAAAGAAGTGTTCCGTTTGGCCATTGATCGTGAAACTGTTCCGGGTGCAAAATGGGTGTTGGAAACGACGCTTAAAAATGCCCTGGTTGCTGAACAAAACCGCAGTCCGTTGTGTGACGACTCGGGTATTCCTCATCTTTTTCTAGAGGTTGGCCCAAATAAAAATGTAACCGGAAATCTTATTAATGCAATTTATCAGGGTATTATAGAAGGATTAAGGGCTTTACCCGGAAGACCAATGGCTATAAAAGGGAATGACCTTCAACGAATTGATCAATCCGGGGGATTAAATACAGACCCCGGAGCCTTACTGGCCGCACCGATTATAATGAAACCAACGGATGAAGATGTGTTGAGGCTGCATATTTTAATGCATGGTGGCGGTCCCG
This sequence comes from Mariniphaga sp., assembly GCA_041686935.1. Classification (GTDB taxonomy): domain Bacteria; phylum Bacteroidota; class Bacteroidia; order Bacteroidales; family Prolixibacteraceae; genus Mariniphaga. Next base: position 209,141 of record JAWLCW010000006.1, read on the forward strand.
AAATCAGAGGGAAAACATTTCGGGTGTTCCATCAACACAAGGTGTCAGTGGTTACCGATGAGATTATAGATTGGGCGGTTGAAGGCAGTTCAAAATTGGGATGTTCACCTGTAACCCTTGCTATTGGCATTGGCCGCTCCCATTTTGAGGCTACTTCACTTATGCTGGAAGCCATGGTTTTTGGAAACCATAACATTCAAAGCGATCTGGAAAAAGAAATCACCGACCGGTTAAACAAAAGCAATATTGGCCCGTTGGGATTGGGAGGGAAAACAACGGCATTGGGGACATTTATCCGAATAGGTCCGCAACGTGCCAGCGGCGTAAGAATTGTCAGCCTAAGGCCATGTTGCGGCATAGAACCGCGAAAAGCAAGTACAGAATTAATGTAGTATTATTAGAAAAATCTGCCATTGGGTAGTCTTAAATTCTCCATTTAAATTTAAGAGTAATTTATTTCCAAAATTTTAGACAATTAAATAATAAATTAAAGTTGATCTTCTTATGACAAACAATCAAATTATTATCAAGCCTTTGGTTATCGTCCGTATGCTGGCAATAGTGGCAATTATTCTGAGTGTAATTAGTTTTAGCACAAGATTTATTGTGTATTTTACCGGGTATAATAATCTTAAAGGATTTATACCTCTCTTTTATGTGGGAAATGAAAGAAATATTCCAACAGCATTTTCTGTGTTATTATTACAAATTGCTGCCATTCTTCTATTGGTCATCACAATGTTGAAGTGGAAAAAACCCAATTCTTTATACTTATCATGGGCGTTTCTGTGTGTTGGTTTTTATTATCTTTCAATTGATGAGGGATGGCAAATACATGAACTGACACTTGGGCACAAACATACTGCCAACGGAATGCTATGGGGATATCAATTCAGTGGATTTTTATATCGTTACTGGATTATACCTTATATACTGGCACTGCCATTTCTTTTATTTATTTTCTGGAAATTGCTAATGAGTTTAGAGAAAAGAACAAGAAGATTATTTATACTTTCTGCCGTTATCTACCTTTCGGGTGTTATCGGAATGGAGTCGATTGGCGGTTATATAAAATCAATTCATGGAATAGATAACTGGTGGTATTATTTGGAAGTGGCTGTTGAAGAGGGTCTGGAAATGGCGGGAATTATTGTTTTTATATATGCTTTGTCAGATTATCTGAATAAAAACTATAAAGAAATCAATATAGTGATAAATAAGGTCTAAAATTTGGTACAAAAACAAAAAGCTATTAAGTGGAAAAGAAAAATAATCCCAAATATACCCCATTACCTGAACCCATTCCAATTACAGACCAGAAATGGCCGGAAGGAACATTGCCATTGGTGCATACCAGAACCATGACTTTTATGCACGAGGACTATATAGGTGAATGTATTGAAGGAATACTCATGCAACGAACAACATTCCCTGTGTTGGTACTTATACATGATGATGCATCAACGGATAGAACAGCAGATATTGTTAGAAAATACGAAAAAAAATACCCCAACTTAATTAAAGCATATTATCAAACAGAAAACAGTCATTCCAAACCTGATAAGGACCATAGGAGAGTTGAGTTTTTTAGCTGGAGATTAGGTAAATACGAAGCTACATGTGAAGGCGATGATTACTGGACCGATCCCTATAAGCTTCAAAAACAGGTGAATTTTTTAGAGAGCAATCCAAAGTATTCAGCAGTATTTGGACAAATTGTGAAAAGGTTTGAAACAAAAAAAAACGAAAGAATTATCAGATTCAAAAAAAGGGACTATGGCATGTTTGATGTATTAAGCGGATTAATGCCCGGATTACAAAATATTTGTATAAGAAACGAAGTACGTAAATTTTTCCCTGACATAACAAGTAATGGCGATATGAAGCTTTATTACGCATGCGCAAAATGGGGGCCGCTGGCTTATATTGATGAACCTTATTCAGTTTACAGAATTACAGGGGAAGGTGAATCTACAGGTAGACCAGAAGATAAAGTAATGGAAATTGCTTTAGATCATCGTTATGAATTTCACAGGCAATTGGGATTTCCGAATAACAGGGCATTAATTATATCACAGGTAAAAACAATTTTACCACATTTATACAGAAATTTTTCAATCCGACAAATACTTAAAACAACTAAATTACTAAAAAAATATAAAGTAACCAACACCATATTTTATCCACTTTATATTTACTATGGTTTTAGTTTTATAATAAGTTCTCTTATTCAAAAGATTTCAGGGAAAAACTGATTATTAATTCCTTATAACTTTAAACCTTTTTGTAATTAAGTATTGCAACAAGTATCAATCCTGATAAAGTTTTTACTGAATAATTTGTTAAACATTTCCAGGTGCGATAACTCAATTTACGCTTCTTCATTAAAACTAAAATGAATTTTACAAAATCCTTGAAACTGCAAAAAAAATTCAACGACCTGATTCCGGGTGGCAGCCACACCTATGCCAAAGGCGACGACCAGTTTCCGGAATTTATGCCTGTTTATATTGAAAGAGGCGAAGGTTGCCATATCTGGGATGTGGACGGGAATGAATACATTGAATATGCCATGGGCCTGCGCAGCGTTACACTTGGCCACAATTTTGAACCTGTAGTTACAGCAGCATACAAACAAATGCAAATGGGCACCAACTTTGGACGACCCGCAAAAATTGAACTGGAATGTGCCGAGGCTTTTCTGGGTATGGTTGAAAACGCCGAAATGGTTAAATTCAGCAAAAACGGATCCGATTCAACAAATGGAGCTATCAAACTTGCACGGGCTTATACGGGAAGAGACATGGTGGGTATTTGTGCCGATCATCCGTTTTTTTCGGTGGACGACTGGTTTATCTGTACAACCCCAATGAACGCCGGTATTCCCGAAGCTATTGAAAAAATGACGGCCAAATTTCATTTTAATGATTTAAACAGCATAGAAGCCATGTTTGCAGAATATCCCGGAAAGATTGCCTGCATCATTCTTGAGCCCGAGAAGTATGACCCTCCAAAAGATGATTTTCTGAATAAAGCCAAAAAAATCTGTCATAAAAACGGCGCCCTTTTTATACTCGACGAAATGATAACCGGATTCAGATGGCACAATGGGGGCGCCCAAAAAGTGTATAACGTAGTTCCCGACCTTTCTGCCTTCGGGAAAGCCATGGGAAACGGATTTTCAATTGCTGCACTTGCAGGCAACCGGGAATTTATGGAACTGGGCGGAATTCATCATAAAAAGGAAAGGGTATTTCTGAACTCAACTACGCATGGGGCAGAAACACACGCGTTGGCTGCAACCATTGCCACAATAAAATTCTATCAGGAAAATGATGTTATTGGTTGGTTAAATGAGCAGGGCAGAAAGCTGAAAGAAGGAGTGAATCAAGCTTCCCGCGAATTGGGCATTGAAGACAAAGTTTCCATCATCGGTCCAAACTGCTGTTCTGTTTATACAACCAGAGACCAGGATGGAAATCCGTCGCAACCATTCAGAACATTGTTTATTCAGGAACTGATGAAACGGGGATTAATGATGCCATCAAGCATTGTTTCGTGGTCGCACACGGATAAAGACATTGCAGACACCGTTGAAAAAATACTGCAGGCTATGACGGTTTACAAAAAGGCACTCGATGAAGGAATTGAAAAATACCTTGCTGGCAGACCAGTGGCACCCGTTTGGAGAAAATACAACTAAAAATCTGATACTAAAATAAACATGAAAATACTAATTACAGGAAACCTGGGGTATGTTGGCCCTGGGGTTGTTGCCCGGCTTCGGGAAAGCTATCCCAGTGCTGAACTGGTTGGGTTCGATACAGGTTTTTTTGCACACTGTTTAACAAATTCACCTGTTTTACCTGAAACAAAACTGAATCAGCAAATATTTGGCGATGTGCGAAACTTTCATCCTGATTTATTAAATGGTGTTGATGCCATTGTTTATCTGGCTGCCATTTCCAACGACCCCATGGGAAACCGTTTTGAAGAATTAACCCTGGACATAAACTGGAAATCGGCAGTTGCAATGGCCAAAGCAGGGAAAGCCAAAGGTGTAAAATCGTTTGTATTTGCTTCCAGTTGCAGTGTTTACGGCGAAGCCGACGATTTTGCCAAAGTGGAAACCGACAGGCTCAACCCGCTGACTGCCTATGCCCGTTCAAAAATTGCTGCCGAACAGGATTTGAAAAAACTGGCTGGTAAAAATTTCACCGTAACCTGTTTGCGGTTTGCTACAGCTTGTGGTTTCAGCCACCGTTTACGTCTCGATTTGGTTGTGAACGACTTTGTGGCCGGAGCAGTTACCTCGAAACGAATTGATATTTTAAGTGACGGAACTCCGTGGCGACCGCTCATCAATGTGCTGGATATGGCCCGTGCCATCGATTGGGCGGTTGTAAGGGAAGCGGAAAACGGAGGAGATTTTCTGGCAGTAAACACAGGCAGCAACGATTGGAATTACCAGGTTAAAGAATTGGCAGAAATGGTGGCCGAAGTTGTTGACGGATGCAAGGTTACAGTTAATCCGGAAGCTCCGCCCGACAAACGGTCGTATAGGGTGAACTTTGATTTATTCAAAAAAATGGCGCCCGGCCATCAGCCTGAATTTCAGCTAAAACCAACAATTAAAAGCCTGGTTGAAAACCTGAATGCCATGGAATTTAATGATGCAAATTTCAGAAAGTCATCGCTCATCAGGTTGAATGTTATCAGCAATCTGATTTTAAACAATGAATTAGACAGTAACCTGAACTGGAACTTCAAATAAAAACCATGATTTTTACAGAAACCAAACTTAAAGGCGCTTTCATTATCGAGGTTGAAAAAAAAGTAGATGAACGCGGATTTTTTGGCCGTTCCTGGTGTGCAAAGGAAATGGAAGATCACGGTTTGAATGTAAATGTCCGCCAGGCAAATATTTCATTTAATACCACCAAAGGTACTTTGCGGGGAATGCACTATCAGATTGCACCTTATCAGGAGGTCAGACTGGTTCGCTGTTCAAGAGGAAGCATTTATGATGTAATCATTGATTTACGACAAAATTCTTCGACCTTCAAACAGTGGATTGGGGTTGAACTTACCCAAGAGAACTATAAGATGCTTTATGTTCCTGAAGATTTTGCACATGGTTTTATCACGTTGGAAGACAATTGCGAAGTGAGTTACCTGATGTCTGAATTTTATGTTCCGGGTGCAGGGGCAACCATTCGCTGGAATGACCCTTTGTTTAATATTGAATGGCCGATAAAACCGGTTATATTGTCAGAAAAAGATAAAAATCAGCCAGGTTTTGCATTACAAGAAAACATTCGTAAAAAAATAAAATAACGAACTTACCATTTAAAAATAACCAGAAAATCAAATTGGTTCATTAAAGTTTCAAATTTTAACCGTATGAAAAAACAAACAAACTCAATTAAACGATTAATCCCGCCTACGTTGCTTACTCAAATGAAAAGAATTAAAAACCGTAGATTTACAGCACAATGGATTTTCATGCACCAACTGCATTTATGGTTTTCTACCCGACAGGAAACTTTCAACAAAGCTTACAAAAGCCCGGTTTGGGGAAGTGAAGAATCTTTATCAGGTACAGGTTCTACACTGGAAGCTACTGAAAATGTTCGTCGTGAATTACCATCTATTATCCAAAATTACAATATAAAAACAATGTTAGATGCTCCTTGTGGAGATTGGAACTGGATGAGCCATACGAATATCTCTTTGGAAAAATATATTGGTGCTGATATTGTACCAAGTGTAATTGAAAACAACATCAAAAAGTTTGCAAAACCTAATGTGGAATTTATTAATTGTAATATTATTTCTGACGAATTGGCTTCTGTTGATCTCATAATGTGCCGTGACTGCCTGGTACATCTTTCCTATCAGGATATTAAGTCCGCAATACAAAATTTTAAGTCTACTAATTCAATCTATCTATTTACAAATACTTATCCTAAAATTGAAGTTAACGATAACATTTTTACTGGTTTAAATTGGCGGCCGTTAAACATGCAGTGCAAACCATTCAATTTTCCAGAACCATTGTTATTATTTCCAGATTGCACTTCCTTAAATGATGGAAGTTATTTGGCATTATGGCAACTAAAAGATATTCCGTAAATCATTCAATTACAATCTATTCTAATGAAATAATTTACTAAAGAATATATTCGTTTTTAATTCAAAAAAGTACTTATCAACATGCAAATCTTATTGTGCTTCTCAAGAAAATGAACATGAAAAAACTACAAACAGCCAGCAAATGCAGGTTTTGCAACACTAAACTGGAACACAGTGTAATTGACCTGGGCATGTCGCCCCTGTGTCAAAAACATGTAAAGCCTGAGCATGCCAACGATATGGAGAAATTTTATCCGCTTCATGCCTACATCTGTGACAATTGCTGGCTGATGCAACTGGAAGAATTTGCAACCCCCGATGAAATTTTTGCCGGTGAATATGCCTATTTTTCATCATACTCTGAAAGCTGGCTGGAACATGCCCGCCGATATACGGAGAGAATGACTGAACAGTTTAACCTGAATGCAGACAGTTTGGTTACCGAAATTGCCAGTAACGATGGCTATTTACTCCAGTGGTTTGTAAAAAAAGGTATTCCGGTACTGGGAGTTGATCCGGCAGGAAATGTGGCACAGGCGGCCCGGGAGAAAGGGGTGCAGACTGAAGTGGAGTTCTTTGGAGAAAATACAGCGGAAAAACTTTCAAAAAAATACGGAAAAGCAGATTTGCTGCTGGGCAACAATGTACTGGCACATGTCCCCGATATTAATGACTTCGTATCAGGCATGAAGGAAATGCTGAACACCAATGGTATAATTACCATGGAATTTCCACATCTGCAGCGTTTAATTGAAGGGAATCAGTTTGATACCATTTATCATGAACATTTTTCCTATCTGTCGTTTGTGGCTGTCAACCGGATTTTTGCCCGTCATGGCCTCACATTGTTCGATGTGGAAGAGTTGCCAACCCATGGTGGTTCGTTGCGCATTTACGGTAAACATACAGAGGACAATACAAAGGAAGAAACAGGCGCTGTTACTGAACTGATAAAAAGAGAAACCAACCTTGGATTTGAAACGCTGGAATATTATTCCAGGTTCGAAGAAAAAGTAAAAGAAACCAAAAGGAAAATTCTTGACTTTTTTATCGAAGCCAAACGCAATGGAAAATCAGTTGCAGGGTACGGCGCTCCGGGAAAAGGAAACACTCTGCTTAACTATTGCGGAGTACGTACCGATTTTATTGATTACACCGTGGATATGAGTCCGCACAAACAGGGAAATTTTTTGCCCGGCACACACATTCCGATTTTGCACCCCGATGCAATTAAAGAAACTAAACCCGATTATGTATTTATTCTTCCCTGGAATTTAAAGGAAGAAATAACGAAACAACACAACTATGTTCGTGAATGGGGCGGAAAATTTGTTGTTCCTATTCCTGAACTGACAATTTTCGATTAAATAAAAATAATAATGAAAGTAGTATTATTTTGCGGCGGACAGGGCATTCGCCTGAGAGATTATTCCGATCAGATTCCCAAACCTATGGTAAATGTGGGCTATCGGCCAATCCTTTGGAATATAATGAAATACTATGCATACTATGGTCATAGGGATTTTATTCTTTGCCTTGGCTATAAAGCGGATAAGATAAAAAGTTATTTTCTTAACTATGATGAAACCCTTTCAAACGATTTTGTTTTTCAAAACGGGGGACGAGATATTGAACTTCAGAATTCGGATATTCATGACTGGAAAATTACTTTTGTTGACACCGGATTGTATTCCAATATTGGCACACGCCTGATGAAAGTTAAAAAATACCTGGAGGGGGAGGAAATGTTTCTGGCAAATTACAGTGATGGATTAACGGATCTTCATCTGCCGACAATGATAGATTGGTTCAAAGATAAAAAAGATAAGATAGCAACTTTCATGTCATGCAGATCCTCTCAAAGTTTTCATTTCGTCAATAAAGAAGATAATGGCATTGTGAATGAAATCAGTCATATTGGTTCTTCTTCATTGTTAATCAATACCGGCTTTTTTATTTTACGAAAAGAAATTTTCGACTACATGGAATATGGGGAAGAATTGGTTGATCAACCCTTTAAAAGGTTAATAAATGAAAAAAAACTGGTTTCATGGGAACATAAAGGTTTTTGGATAAGTATGGATACATTCAAAGATAAAAGAACTATTGATGAAATTTATGAACAGGGAAATCCTCCCTGGGAAGTTTGGAAAACAGAGGGGAAAAACGGGAAAAAAATAACCAGAGAAAAAACAATCCGCTGAAAAATTATGAAGGTAGTTTTTGATAAAAATAAACCATTAAATATATTATGCCTCGGAGCACACGGGGATGATATTGAAATAGGCGCTGGTGGAACTTTAATAAAACTAACTAATGAATATGAAATTGAGCAGATTACATGGGTTGTTTTAACATCAAATGAAAACAGAAGATTGGAATCGGTTGCGAGTGCAGAAAAATTTCTGTCATCGGTAAAAAATAAAAAGATTATTGTTAGTAATTTCCGTGATGGGTTTTTACCCTACTATGCCATTCAATTAAAAGAATATTTTGAAGAAATAAAAAAAGATATATCTCCGGATTTAATTTTTACGCATTACAGAAATGACAGGCATCAGGATCACCGGATTATAAGCGATTTAACATGGAATACCTGGAGAAATCAATTGATTCTGGAATATGAAATACCCAAATATGATGGTGATTTAGGTGTGCCTAATTTTTATGTAGAGCTTAGTGAAGAGATTATTGATAAAAGAAATACAATTATATCCGAGTCTTTTATTTCGCAAAAATCAAAACATTGGTTTAATGAATCAACATTTAAGGCTTTACCCAGAATAAGAGGTATTGAGTCGGCAAGTTCTTATGCTGAAGCGTTTTATGCCAGGAAGTTTATAATGTAAATATTCTGCTGAACAATATAAATTTGAAACGAGTTGGAGTACCAGAGTATTACGGAACCAGACAGCCATCAGATGTATGATCTTGCAAAACGATTATATCCTGTTTGCAGAAGCATTACAGGCGATGGAGTGCGCGAAACCCTTGCCATTTTAAATGAATACATAGAATTAAAGGTCAGGGAAGTTCCTTCCGGAACAAAGGTATTCGACTGGGAAATTCCTGATGAATGGAACATCAGGGAAGCCTGGATTAAAAATTCTGATGGTGAAATAATTGTAGATTTTAAAAAGTTAAATCTTCATGTTGTCAACTACAGCATTCCTGTAAACAAAAAATTAAAACTGACCGAACTAAAAGCGCATTTGCATTCTTTACCTGATTATCCCGAATGGGTGCCTTACAGAACATCGTATTATAAACGGGAATGGGGATTTTGTTTGTCACACCAACAGTTGGAAAAATTAAAAGAAGGTGATTATTACGTAAATATCGACTCATCTTTAAATCCAGGCTCATTAACTTATGGTGAATTCTTCATAAAAGGAGAATCAGACAAAGAAATACTTTTCAGTTGTCATATTTGCCACCCGTCATTATGTAATGATAATTTGTCTGGAATTGTAGTTTCAACCTGGCTGGCGGAATATTTAAAAAAGTTAAAATTAAACTATTCATACAGGTTTTTATTTATCCCCGGAACCATTGGGTCCATAACCTGGCTGGCATTAAATGAATCAAAACTGCATCAAATTAAACATGGATTGGTGTTAACACTTTTGGGTGATGAATCAGCTTTTCATTATAAAAGAACAAGGCAAGGCGATGCAGAAATTGACAATATTGTAGAATATCTGCTGCATCGTGAAGGAAATTCTAAAATTCTTGATTTTTCTCCTTACGGGTATGACGAAAGACAATATGGTTCACCTGGTTTTAACCTGCCTGTTGGGCGGCTTTCACGAAAGCCTTTTGGTGAATTTCCCGAATACCATACATCGGCAGATAATTTGGGTTTTATTAAAGCAGTAAAACTGGGTGAATCATTTCAGTTACTGACTAAAATAGTTCACATTATTGAAAATAATTCAAAATGGATAAATACAAATCCAAAATGTGAACCTCAACTGGGGAAAAGAGGACTTTACAATTCACCGGGAGGTCAAAGCCACCAGAATGAATACCATATGGCTCTTTTATGGATATTAAATTTATCAGACGGGAATCATTCCCTGCTTGACATCGCCATGAAATCAAAAGTTGATTTTGAGGTATTGCTTCAGGCAAAAAACCAGTTATTAAAATTTAAACTATTAAAAAAACTTTCTGAATAATCCCCGAAAATTGAAAATTATGGATTTTACTAATCTTTTAACTATTGCTATTCCCTGTTTTGAGCGGAAAGAATATTTTCTTTCATCTTTGGAAAGCGCTCTAAATCAGACCGTCAAATGTGAAATTATTGTTGTTGACAATCATTCCTCACACGATTATTTTGAAAAAATTTGTCGGGATAAAGGTATTACCTATTACAGAAACGAAAAAAATATCGGGCTGTTTCCAAACTATAACAGGTGCTACGCTCTGGCAACAACTGAGTATGTCAAGATTTTAGATGACGATGACATTTTATTGCCATCTTATGTGGAATCCTTTCTTGGAGCAATAGAACGATATCCTGATATTGATGTCTATTATACTGATTATTTAATCATTTCTTCAAAGGGAACCTCAAATCATAAATATAAAATCCCTTTTGGCTATATAGAAAAGGGGTATATAGTTATAGAATATGGTGCTAAATATAAATTGGGATTTCCATATTTGACTGCAACCATCAGAAAATCAATTGCTCATCTTGACCTTGATTCAAATATGTGTATTGGTGGATATGACTGGGTATGGATCTATTCAAATGCTGACAAATTAACCTTTTTCGGGGAATCGGAAAAATTATATTATTATAGAATTCATGGTAATAAGTCATCCAGAGGAAAGGCACGGATTGTAAATTTATTAACTCATGCTTATGTTTTTGAAACCATAATCCTTAATAAAATATCTGATAAAAGATTAATAGAGAAAGTATCCGAAAATATTCTGTGGAATTTAATTAATGTGAAAGTGCAAGGAAATAAAATTGAGTTAACTGAATTAATGAAAAGTGAGAACAGGTTTGGTAATTATCTTGAAGCAAAATTAGCTGAAAACTATAAATTTAAAGTAATTTTTTTACTCCCAAAGATTATAATCGCCTTTATGTATTTAACCGGAAGGATTGTCAGAAGAGTAATAAATTTTAGCACTCAATTGAATTAAATGACTGGTATCCTTAATGTAATCATAGAATATTTTAAAGGTCAAACCCGGGGAGCAAAAGTAAAAAGACAGGTTGTATATTCTTTTGTAATTCAGGGCATAAGCGTAGTAATCGGATTATTATATGTTCCCCTGTTGCTTGATTATTTAACCCAGGAAAAATATGGAATATGGCTCACACTAACATCTATTTTGGGTTGGTTCAGTTTTTTTGATATTGGATTGGGTAACGGATTAAGGAATAAATTAACGGAAGTTTTAGCTAAAAATGATTATGAACTTGGTAAAAAACTGGTAAGCACAACGTATGCCATGTTGATTGGCATTTTCAGTATTGTTCTGTTCTTTTTTCATATAAGCAACTTTTTTATCAACTGGAATTCAATACTTAATACCGAAACCATAGAGAATAACGAGTTATATGTTTTAACATCCATTGTTTTCACCTTTTTTATAATCCGGTTTATTGTACAAATTATATCGGTTATTTATCTGGCCGATCAAAAGCCGGCAGTAACAAAACTAATTACAACGTCTGGTAATCTGATTGCATTCCTGATAGTTTTTATCTTAACTAAAACAACTCTAATTGGTAATTTAATAGTACTTGGAACTATATTAAGTATAATTCCGGTAATCCTTTTTATTGTGATTACTGTTACTGCGTTTAATACCAGATATAAAAAACTAAAACCTTCAGGAAAAAGTATTGATTTTAAAGTTGGCAACGGGATACTTCAGTTAGGTACAAATTTCTTTTTTTTACAAATTACTTATATTATTGTTTTTACAACTTCAAATTTATTTATTACCCAATTCTACGGACCGGAAGAGGTAACGGTATATAATATCGCCTATAAATACTTTAATATTCCAACCATGTTATTTTCAATTTTTATGAGTCCTGTCTGGTCGGCGGTAACTGACGCATATACAAAAGCTGATTTTAAATGGCTCAAAAAAACACTTAAATATGCAAACTGGCTTTCAGTTTTATTTGGCGCTGGAGTGGTATTTATGATTTTAGTTTCTAATTGGATATATAAAATTTGGATTGGTGGTGAAATATTAATTCCATTCAGCCTTTCGGTTGCATTAGGCCTATATACCATTTTTTCATTGATTGTAACACCATATTCCTATTTTATTAATGGGATAGGGAAATTGAAATTAACCACAATATTTACCTTTTTTCAGATATTATTGTATGTATTTCTTGTTTTTGTATTTAGAAATATTTTTGAGAACAGCACCGGAATTATTTTGGCCATATTTGCACCTTTAATTTTAGTTGGAATAATACAGATTTTTCAGGTTTATAAATTATTGAACAATTCAGCTATTGGAGTTTGGAACAAATAAAATTATACTAAAAATATTTAGCCTTTAAAAAATTACAATCAGTCAATGAATATTCTTTGGATCACAAATGCACCATTTCCTGAAGTTTCAGAAAAGCTGAAATTAGATTATTTCGTAAAAGGTTGGGTCTATTCATCGGCCTATGAATTAATTAATCGCTTTGAAGAGATTAACCTGGGTGTTGCTTCAATTTATAATGGAAACGATTTAAAACATTTGGAAATTGGTAATATTAAACACTTTCTTGTACCTCAAAAAGCAAGAAAAAATGCAGTCAACCCAAAAAATGATATCTTCTGGATCCAAATCAAAAAGCAGTTTAATCCGGATATTGTCCATATTCATGGTTCGGAATATCCCTATTCTTTTTCTTTTATACGGGCTTGTGGTGCTGAAAATGTTGTAGTTTCAATTCAGGGACTTATAAGCGTAATTGGCAGATATTATTTAGGAGGAATTTGCAAAACAGAATTAATAAGGAAAATTACATTCAGGGATATTATTAGGAATGATACACTTTTCTCTCAACATAAAAAATTAGGAATTAGAGGGAAATATGAGAATTTGCTTCTTCAAAACATTCGGCATGTCATTGGACGTACCACATGGGATAAAGACCATGTATGGGCCATTAATCCAAACGCCAATTATCATTTTTGCAATGAAACATTACGATCAGCTTTTTACAACAGAAATTGGAATATCAACAACTGTGAGAGATATAGGATTTTTATTAGTCAGGCTTACTATCCACTTAAGGGATTTCATCAATTACTAAATGCCTTAAAAATAGTATTTAAGTTTTTCCCCAAAACTAAAATTTATGTTGCAGGAAATAACTATTTTATTAACAGAGGAATCAAGATAAATGGATATGGCAAATATATTAATACAATCATAAATAAATACTATTTAAATTACGACATCAAATTCACTGGTATATTAGACGAGGAAGCAATGTGTGAACAATATCTTAATTCACATCTGTTTATTAGTCCGTCGGCAATAGAAAATAGTTCAAACTCTATCGGTGAGGCCCAATTACTGGGGGTTCCATGCATCGCTTCTTATGTTGGTGGTACTCCGGATTTGATAAATCATGGAGAGACAGGTCTATTGTATCGTTATGAAGAAGTTGAAATGCTTGCTGCCAGTATATGTAAAATATTCTCCAATGATAAACTATCAGTTCAAATTTCCGAAAATTCAAGAATGATTGCATCAAAAAGGCATAATAAAGAAGCGAATGCATTTGCGCTGTTCAACATTTATTCAAAAATAATCAGTTAATTTTAAATTTGGTTATAAATTATGATTTTATATTTTGTCAATAACCAAAATCATTCATAATGAATAAGCTGGAAAATTTAATCTTTTTTTTAAAAAAATATCTCCCAATGTTTCTTATTTTGTGTTTCAGTGGTAATCCAATTTTTACACACATGGGATATTCTAATACTTTGCTTGTAGGATACACAATACTATTTTTGGTTTATATCCTATTTTTTATCGATATACAAACATTAAAAAAAATTTCTGGTATTTTAACCGGCTTGATTGCCCTTATTTTTATTATTGTCTTTTTTCAGAGGATAATCCTCGGTGCTGTTGCTTATAAGGGAGTAATGGCGTATATAATAAAAATTTTACTTAGTTTATGTACTATACTTTATTACAGGTATGAAAAAATAGATTTTATTGATACATACGTTAAAACGCTTGCATTTTTAGCAGTTGTATCTATACCATTCTGGATTTTAAATCAATTCGGATTTTATGGTTTGGAAATAGGAAAAAGTTTAAGAATCAAATCTCTAATTCTATACACTTCATACAATTTTATACCAAATAGTAATTCAATTCGTAATTCCGGGATGTTTTGGGAACCTGGTGCTTTTGCAGGATATCTCATTTTGGCATTGGTTTTTATCGCTTTAAAAAATAAAAAGTTTCAGATAGGACCTTATGGAAAAGAAATATTATTAATCTTTTTAGGACTTTTAACGTCTCAATCAACAACAGGGTACGTCTTAATTATGATAATAATTATTATCCATTCAATGCAGACTTATCGTCTGGGTAAAATTGTAATCGTTCCTTTCATTGTTTTTGTCATTAGTCTTGCATATTCTAATTTGAATTTTATGAAGGAAAAAATAGAAACTCAGTTAGCAGATACAGCGGAAATGGATGAAAATGATATAAGTCCGGGTCGTTTTGGTGCATGGAAAATGGACTGGCAATATATTAAATCACAGCCACTTACTGGTAATGGATGGCATGAAAGTACGCGTTATCGATTTCATCCACAAGTGAAAGACATTAAGATTGGTCATGGAAATGGCATGTCAAATATAATAGCGATATGGGGAATACCTTTTTTTCTTTTTTGGCTTTTATGGGTTTACAGGTTTTCTTTTCAAGTTTCACGATCATTTGTTACGGCATCTAGCGCTGTTTTTATTATTATTTTGCTTTTGCAAGGTGAGCAGTTTTTAAATACACCAGTGTTTTTATCCTTTTTTTTCTTACCCTATATTTACGTAAACATATTATCGACTAGAAGTAAGGTGCATATTATCACTTCTTTTTTCAAGTCTTAGTAAAACCAATTTTATTCAACAATCAGGAAGAAATAATTGAAACAAGACATTATTAACGAACTTTTAATACTGTTGGATTATAAAATCAGCTAATGAACAAGTATTTAAGTTTTGAAAAAAATCTTTGTAATGATTGTATTGTATCTATAATAATTTCGACTGTTTATCATGTTAATTATTAGGATTTTACAGTTTAGGATTTAAATTATCGGCATATGAAATTTTTGAAAGAAAGTATTCTATGGCAAATAAAGTTTATAACTATTACAATTTTTAACTATTATTGTTTAAATGGCTACAAAATGTTATAACATTGCAGTTCTTCTTACTTGCTATAACAGGAAGGAAAAAACGTTAAATTGCTTGAAATCATTATTTGAAACTTTTCTGCCTGATAATGTTCAGATTGAGGTTTTTTTAGTTGATGATGGTTCTTTGGATGGGACGGGTAGCGCTGTAAAAAAACGTTTTCCTCTGGTAAATATAATTCAAGGTGATGGGAATTTATTTTGGAGCAAAGGTATGAATCTAGCTTGGCAAAAAGCCACAGAAACGTTATACTATGATTTTTATTTATGGCTTAATGATGATGTAATTTTATTTAAGGAATCAATAATCAACCTGTTAAATGATGTTCAAAAAACAGGAAGCAATGAATCAATATTAGTTGGGGTATGTCAATCAGCAACTGGTAAAATAACCTATAGCGGATATAAAAATTTGAAGAAAAAAATAAAGTTAATACCAAATGGAGATATTCAAAAGTGCGATTATTTTAATGGAAATCTAGTTCTTATACCTTCATGCGTATTTGCAAAAGTAGGCTTTTTAGATCCTATGTTTCATCATGGAAAGGGAGATTTTGATTATGGACTTAGAGCAAAAGAATCAGGTGTTAATTCTTATATAAGTTCGCAATACTTGGGCGTTTGTGAAGTTCACGACGAACTTCCTGTTTGGTGTAATCCAAAATACCCACTTAAAAAACGTATAAAAAGTTTTAAAAGTCCACTGGGGGGGAATCCAAGGCTGACTTTCATTATACAACGAAAATATTTAGGATTGATTCCTGCTACCTTTCATTATGTTACAATTCATTTAAGATTAGTATGTCCCTCCTTATGGAAGAAATAATTCAATTATTTTAAAAATCATTGAACATATGAATGATAAAAAACTTTCAAGAATAAAAGTTGCAGTTTTATATAGAGTAATTCAACATTGGCGTGCTCCGATGTTTAAACGAATGTCAAATATTGAGGATGTTGATTTAACCGTTTATTATGGAGCCGATTTTAAAGGAACAAAAGTAATCTCAGGAACAAATTTAAAGGGATTTAAATCTATTAAATTATTAACCATAAAAATTAATTGGAAAATTGGCAATAAATTTGGAAGGCAAATGCCATTTTGTCCTTTTCTGATATTTCGCTTAATTCTAGATTCACCCGATGTAATTTTAACTGAAGGTGTATCAAATTTTGCAAATGCAATTCAAGGCTTTTTATATGCAAAAATATTCAAAAAAAAAATAATCTGGTGGGGATTAGGAAGATTACAGAATGCTCAAAGAGATACACTTAAAGATAAATTTATAAATTATTTCGAGAAAAAATGTGATGCTCATATTGTATATAGTTCAATCGGGAAAAAATACTATCTTTCAATAGGGTATCCAGATGAAAAGATATTCACGGCAGTAAATGTAGTTGATACAGATAAGATTTTTAAAATAAGACAAAATAAAAGTTTCATCGATAAATCTAAACCAAATAATGGTTTTAACATTTTATACATAGGTGCATTAACAAATGTTAAAAAAGTTGACGTTCTGATCCGAGCATTTGCTATTTTGGAAAAGAAATACAATAATATTTATTTAAATATTGTTGGTTCGGGGTCTGAGCAGGATAAACTTATAAGTTTGTCAGAATCACTTAAATTAGAAAATATATTTTTCAGAGGACAGGTAATTGATGGCTTACATGAATATTTTGCAATTTCTGATGTATTTGTTTTGCCAGGATTAGGTGGCCTGGCGATTTCAGAAGCTATGGCATATGGATTACCTGTAATTGCATCAATAGGCGATGGATGTGAAGTTGATTTAATTGATTCTACAAATGGAATTGTTGATCCAAATCTCAATGAAGAATTGCTGGCTGCTTATTTGGAAGACTTTTATAAAAATCCCGAAAAGTTACAAAATCTAAAAAAGTCCTCATTAAACAAAATTGCAAATAATTATAATGTTAATTCATATATAAGCAATATTGGCAAAGCTATTCATTATGTAAAAGGCAAGTAAGTAGAAAAATGATAAATTTCCTGAAAAAATCATTTCTTAAAATATATCACTTTCCATCCTTGTTAAATTTCAAAAAAAAAGGGAAAAACATACATCTTTCTTTAAATGGCAAGATTGTTCGCCCGAAAGAAATTGAAATGGGAAGTAATATATTTATCTCCAATGGGTTCCATATCTCTGCAAGGAATTTGACGTTTGGTAATAATATAATGATTGGACCATATCTAGTAATTGAATGTGATAATCATGTATTTGACAAGGTAGGTGTATCAATGTTTGAAATTTCGAATGAACGCTCAATTAGTTCGGTTGAAATTGAAAATGACGTTTGGATTGGAGCGCATGTAACCATTCTCCCAGGTGTAACAATATGTGAGGGGTGTATTGTTGGAGCAGGAAGCGTCGTAACAAAAAGTCTACCTCCCTACACAATAGGTGTAGGCATACCTTGCAGACCAATAAAAACACGTTTTTCAGATGTTGATATGAAAAAACACCTTAATTTAATTAAAACATCAAAATATCAGATTGAAGAAATACTTCGCCAATGGAAATTATTTAACCTTTAAAATAAAATATGTTACAACTCACTCAGAAACTCAGATCCGGAGAGATGCAAATCCAGGAACTTCCGTTGCCACAACTCGGGCAAGGTATGGTAATGGTAAAAAATCATTATTCGCTCATTAGTGCAGGAACCGAAGGATCTACTGTTAAAGCAGCGCGAAAAAGCCTTATCGGGAAAGCAAAAGAACGCCCGCAACAGGTAAAACAGGTGTTTGAAGTTTTAAAAAACCAAGGTGTGATACAAACATACCGGGCTGTTATAAAAAAACTGGATGCCTATTCGCCCCTGGGTTACAGTTCGGCGGGAGAAATTATTGAAGTTGCAGACGATGTTACTGAATTTAAAGTGGGAGATAGAGTTGCCTGTGCTGGGCTTGGTTACGCATCTCACGCCGAAATTATAACAGTCCCGGTTAATTTGTGCATAAAACTGGAAGAAAATGCCGATTTATCACAGGCTTGCTACAACACCCTCGGAGCCATTGCGTTGCAAGGCGTAAGACAGGCCGATTTACGACTGGGCGAAAATTGTGCCGTAATCGGGTTAGGGTTGATAGGACAATTGGCATGTTTGCAACTTAAAGCGTCAGGGGTAAGGGTAGTTGGCATTGATGTAAGTGAAAGCGCCGTGAAAATAGCAGCTTCCCATTGCACAGATCTGGCTTTGGTTCGAAACAACCCGGGAATAAACGATAAAATCGAAGAACTTACAAATGGACTGGGCGTAGATGCTGTTATTATTGCCGCGGCAACACCCAGTCTCGATCCTGTAAATTTTGCAGGAGCAATCGTGCGAAAAAGAGGCACGGTGGTTATTCTCGGCGATGTACCGACAGGCTTTGACCGCGATCCGTTTTACTATAAAAAAGAAATTAGCCTGAAAATGTCGTGCTCATATGGCCCGGGCCGGTATGATCTGAATTATGAGGAGAAAGGAATTGATTATCCGGCAGCATATGTTCGGTGGACAGAGAAACGCAATATGGAAGCTTTTCAGAAACTCATCAGCAGCAGGAGTATTGACTTGTCGTATTTAACCACTCATACTTTTAAATTTGACGACGCCCCGCTTGCTTACGATATGATTACCAACCGCAGCGAACCTTATCTCGGTATTGTACTAGAATACGACGTGACAAAAACACCAAAACAAAAAAAAATTATCGTCGGGTCCACATCAAAAACAGGAAAAATCAATATTGCTTTTGTGGGCGCCGGCAGTTACGCCCAGGGGAGTTTGTTGCCAAATTTGCCAAATGGCGCAGATGTGGTGCGGAAAGGAGTAATAACAAACTCAGGTACCACATCAAAACGTGTTGCCGAACGGTTTAAATTTGAATTCTGCACCTCCGATGAAAATGAAATCATTAAAAATCCGGAAATAAACACATTGTTTATTGCAACACGCCACGATTCACACGCACAATTTGTAATTAAAGGATTGGAAAACGATAAAAATGTATTTGTTGAAAAACCATTATGCCTTAATCTGGACGAACTAGAACAGATAGAATCCCTGGTCGTTGAGTCCGGGAAAAGAGTAATGATAGGATTTAATCGCCGTTTTTCACCACATTCGGCTCTTGTGAAGAAAAAAATTGGGAGTGGTAAAATGTCGATGATTTACAGGATAAATGCCGGTAATATTCCTGCTGATTCCTGGATTCAGGACATGAAAATTGGTGGAGGACGAATTATTGGGGAAGCCTGTCATTTTATCGATTTAATGGTTTATATGTGTGGCAGCGTCCCTGTAAAAGTTATGGCATCGGCGCTGCCTGACAATCAGGGCTTAAACGATACTGTTAACCTCATAATTGAATTTCAAAATGGTTCCACCGGGGTAGTGGCTTATTATGCGAATGGAGCCAAATCGCTGAAAAAAGAATATTTCGAAGTTTATGCTGCAGGCACAACTGCCATAATTAACGACTTTAAAGAATGTTCTATTTATGGTTCAGGAAAACCTCAAAAATCAAAACTACTTGCCCAGGACAAAGGACAAAAAAACATGATTGAACAGTTCATCGGCCACTTAAAAGAAGGCGTTTCTCCTATTCCGATGGATCAGATCTTTGCAACAACCAAAGCGACTTTTGCCGCGATAAAATCAATTCAGGAAAATGGGACACCAGTTAAATTCTAAAATATCAATTTCTTTTAAAAAACTCAAAAGTTATTGCGAACATGAAAATTTTAAAGGATGGGATCCATATGACGGGTTAAACTCTAAAATTTTTCAGGCAACTCCGTTTAAACATCTAAGATTAGCCCGTTTGGCCTGGATTCAGGCGTTTAAACGCAATCCGGTAAACCTTCGGAAACTACTAATCATCTCCAAGGATTACAATTCAAAAGGGATTGGGCTGTTTTTGACAGGGTACTGCAACCTTTACAAAATGGCAGAAAAAGGCGATACCCGTTTCGGGACTAAAGAAGAGATCGACTCAAAAATCAGAGAATTGGCCGAGTTGCTAATTAGCCTGCAATCCTATGGTTATTCAGGTGCCTGTTGGGGATACAACTTCGACTGGCAAAACCGGGTATTTTTTCAACCAAAACATACACCTACCGTTGTAGCAACCTCGTTTTGTGCTGACGCTTTATTTAATGCCTACGAAATTACAAATGATAAAAAATACCTGGAAACGGCATTGTCTTCAGCTCACTTTGTTATGAATGACTTGAACCGGATTGATTGCGGAGAAAATGTTCTTTTTTCCTATTCACCAATAGATCGTTCTCAGGTTTACAATGCATCGCTGCTTGGTGCACGGCTGCTCGCCCGTTGTTTTAAATACAATAGAAATGAAAATTATCGTGCTTTGGCTGCGAAAGTAGTCAACGCATGCATCGCGATTCAAGATGAAAATGGTTCATGGATTTACGGTGCTGCCGGAGTTCAAAATTGGATCGACAGTTACCATACAGGCTTTAATCTTGAATGCATCTGGGAATATATCCAATACACAGGGGATACCTCTGCATCCGAGGCTTTTCAAAAAGGAGTAAAGTTTTATCTTGAAAATTTCTTCTGTGAAGATGGAGTTTCGAAATATTACCATAATAAAACATATCCAATTGATATTCACTCCCCTGCACAATTGTTGGTAACACTAACAAAAACCGGCTTATTAAATTCGCAAACTGAAATCACCAAAAAAGTTATGGACTGGACCATCAATAACATGCAAAATAAAAAAGGTTATTTTTATTATCAGATGAAAAAAAGCATTTCGTCAAAAATCCCTTACATGAGATGGGCACAAGCCTGGATGTTTTATGCCTTTTCATGGTACTTCAGTAAGAATAAACTCTTTTAAAAATGAAACAGAAAATACTTCTTGTTTTTGGCACCCGCCCTGAAGCGATAAAAATGGCGCCACTGGTGAAAGCATTAAAAAGGCAACCGGATAAATTTGATTCGATAGTCTGCGTTACAGGTCAGCATCGTGAAATGCTCGACCAGGTTTTGAGAATTTTCGAAATTACTCCCGACTACGACCTCAACATTATGAAAGCCGGTCAGGATTTGTACGATGTTACCTCACGCGTATTGACCGGCATGCGCGATGTCCTTTCCGAAGAAAAACCGGATATGGTGTTGGTTCACGGCGATACCACCACATCAACTGCCACGGCTTTGGCTGCATTTTATCAGCAAATACCAGTTGGTCATGTCGAGGCAGGTTTGCGGACACATAATATATACAGTCCATGGCCGGAAGAATTGAACCGGCAAATTACCGGACGAATTGCCACTGTACATTTTGCTCCAACTCCACTTAGCCGCGATAATCTGATTCGTGAAGGTATAAAAAAAGAAAAAATAAAAGTAACCGGGAATACTGTTATCGATGCACTTCAGATGGTAATCGAAAAAATAAAAAACATTGAAGGAATCGAAAAAGAACTGTTAAATAAAATTGCCGGATATGGGCTGTCGGAAAGTCTTATAGCAAAATGGGGCAAAGAACGCCGTCTCATCCTCATTACAGGTCACCGAAGAGAAAATTTCGGAGATGGGTTCCAGAATATTTGTCATGCAATAAGAGAGTTAGCACTAAATTATCCTGAAACAGACTTTGTTTATCCGGTACACCTGAATCCAAATGTAAAAAAACCGGTTTACGATATTCTGGGAGATAAGAAATCCGAAATGCTTGCAAACGTACATCTGGTTGCTCCTTTCGACTATTTGCCGTTTGTTTACCTGATGGACAAAAGTTACCTTGTGCTCACTGATTCGGGCGGAATTCAGGAAGAAGCGCCAGGATTGGGCAAACCGGTTTTGGTGATGCGCGATACTACCGAGCGTCCCGAAGCATTGGAAGCTGGTACAGTTTTGCTGGTTGGTACTGAAAAACAAAAAATTGTTCAGGAAGTTTCACGTCTTCTTGATGATAAAACACATTACAATAGCATGTCTCAGGCCACCAATCCATATGGAGACGGAAAAGCAAGTGAAAGAATCATCGAGTTTATTATTAGTTACACCCAAAAGGAAAAAAACTCCTGACGGTTCATTCTCAATCATAAAAAATATGAAATATAATCAAATTTGTTTTCTCGGGCTGGGGTACATAGGCCTGCCCACTGCCGCAATTACAGCCGGAAGAGGCTTTAAGGTACTGGGAGTTGATATCAATCAACGTGTGGTTGAAACCATTAATAAAGGCGAGGTACACATATATGAACCAGGGATGGCCGAACTTGTAAAAAAAGTTGTTGAACAAAAAAACTTGCGTGCAACCACTCAGCCGGAAACCAGCGATGTTTACCTCATTGTTGTACCTACGCCATTCAAAGGCAACCACGAGCCAGATATTTCATTTGTGGAAGCGGCAACGACGGCAGTAATTCATTTATTAAAAGAAGGAGATCTATACATTATAGAATCAACTTCGCCGGTAGGAACTACAGATAAAATGGCAACCTTGATTTTTACGGAACGTCCTGAATTAAAAGGAAAAATCCACATTGCTTATTGTCCTGAACGGGTACTGCCAGGCAATGTAATTCACGAATTGGTAAACAATGACAGAGTGATTGGTGGTATCGATGAAAAATCGACTGAAAAAGCAAAGGAATTTTATTCCACATTTGTTAAAGGCGCTCTTCATGCTACCAATGCCCGAACTGCAGAAATGTGTAAACTGACTGAAAATTCTTCGCGTGATGTACAAATTGCTTTTGCCAATGAACTTTCGTTGATATGCGATAAAGCCGGCATTAATGTTTGGGAATTGATTACACTTGCAAATAAACATCCGCGGGTAAACATCCTTCAGCCAGGCTGTGGAGTTGGTGGACACTGTATTGCTGTCGATCCCTATTTTCTTACTTCTGACTTCCCAATGGAATCGCAAATCATAGGCAAATCACGTGAAATCAACAACTACAAATCGTTTTGGTGTGCTGAAAAAATTCGTAGTTCGATGCTTGAATTCATGCTGAAAAACGGAAGAAAGCCTAAAGTTGCAATTATGGGATTGGCTTTTAAGCCTAATATAGACGATTTGCGGGAAAGCCCTGCAAAGTATATCGCACAAAAAGTAATGCAATCAGAACAAAACGGGATACTTATTGTGGAGCCCAACCTGAAGGAACACAATGTTTTTAAATTAGCTGACTATAAAGATGCTTATGAACAATCAGATATTGTTGCGTTTTTGGTAGCACACAACGAATTCAAAACTCTCGAATACAGGAATGATAAAATAATCCTTGACTTTGCCGGGATATTTAAAAAATAGTTGAATGAAAATCTGGATCGATTTTGGTAATACTCCACAAGTTTCGTTTTGGATTCCTTTTATCAAGGAGTTTGAAGACGAAAAACACGAACTCTTACTCACCTGTCGTGATTCAGGAAATACTGTTGCATTGCTCAAGCTAAACGGCCTCAGATTCCAGGTGATTGGAGAAGGAGCCGGTAATGGGAAATTGCAAAAAATGTTGCTTTTCCTCAAAAGACTGGTAAAACTCTATTCTTTTATCCGTAAAAACAGGCCAGATATAGCAGCTAGTCAAAGCAGCTTCTATCAGCCCGTCGTCAGCCGGCTTTTGGGAATTCCCTGTATATATACAAACGACAATGAACATGCAAAGGGAAACCTGTTTGGCTTTTGGTTTGCGAAGAAAGTGATTTTACCCATCGCTTTGCAAAATGAAAATTTTACACGCAGGAAACCGTTAAAGTCAAAAGTGTCGTTTTATCCGAGCGTAAAAGAGGCAATATATCTTTCGCAGCAAGACGGGTGGTTTTCATTGAATGACACAATCCGGAATGTAATCTATTTCAGACCTGAACCTTGGTCGGCGCAATATTATAAAGGTCCACTGAATTTTTTCGATGAAACATTGATACAATTGTCATCGAAGTATAAAGTTATTATACTGCCCCGCGATAAAAACCAGGTTGAACATTTTAAACAACAAATGTTTGGTAACCTCATTGTTGCTGAAAATCCACTGAAACTGAAAGAAATCGCAGGGAATTGTAAACTTTTTATCGGAGCTGGAGGGTCAATGACCCGCGAACTGGCAGTTCTCGGAATTCCGGTTGTTTCTGTTTACCAGGACAAAATGCTTGAAGTAGATAATTATCTGGTTGACAGAGGTTGTATGACAATCAATCCTAAAATTACTTACGAAGAAATTCTTTCCATCTTACAGGAAAACAAAACAGAACAAAAAAATTCGTTAGTGCTTGCGGAAGGGATAGAATCGTTTAAAACAATCAAATGCCTGATAAACAATCTTAAAAAGTAAAATATGATTAAATTAACTATTTCACTTTTCGGGGAAAAAAGGGATTTTGCACGCTGCTATTACTTTGAAACTCGCACTTATTTCAAAAACATTGGGAACTGTCAACTAACCTATGATATGCCATTTACCCAAAATTGAATCAGTTTTGTTTGGTGCTTCCTCAAACGAACATATTCAGGAAACTAAATCTCTTATTGAAAACTTTTTATAATTAATCATTGAAGTAAAACTTTACTTTTGTGGCTTAAATAACTTTTTGAATTTAGATAATTAAATTTGAAACTAAGTAAATCCATTTCTTTATAATAGTAATTCATTAAAAATTAGAATCATAAAAAAATAGACCATGAAAAAATCTTATTTGCCTTACAACTATATGGTAATTTTAATATTCCTGTTTTCCTGCTCAAGCACAAAAAATATTCAGATGTTTCAGGAATCGAAAAAAGATTCACATGAGGTATATATCCCGACTGAACCTCCCACTTTAATTATTAAGCCATTAGACAATTTGTACATAAGCATTAAAACACTTGACGAGGAAGTGAACAGAATTTTTAATCCAAGCGCCGTAGGGGGTACAGGATATTCATCGGGTACTTCACAGAACTATGGAGATCCAACAAGCCAATACATTAACGGATATAGAGTTGGTTCAGATTCTTTAATTACTCTACCTATTCTGGGGAAAATCAATTTTTGCGGGTTAAGCCTTGAAGAAGCAAAAGAAAAGTTAAGAATCAGAGTGGAAGAATTTCTACGTGAAGCTACAGTTGAGGTTAAATTCCTGAATTACAGGGTAAACTTGAGCGGCGAAATCAGAAGTCCGGGTGTTTATTACAACTATGAAGGTAGTTTGACTATTTATGATGCGATAAGCATGGCAAATGGCATTACAGATTTTGCCGACCTGAGAAACGTAGTGATTCAAAGACAAAACAATAATGGGATTAACACTCACAAGGTAAACCTCACCGATAACAGCGTTTTTACGTCGGACGTATTTTATCTGCAGCCCAACGACCTGGTTTATATTCCACCGGATAACCTGAAAAGAAGACGCGAAAATAGTGATACGTACGGAAGATTTCTGAGTACAATATCAACCCTTTTAGTTGCAACTGCATTCTTTTTAAATTTATAATCTATAGGATAAAAATAATATGGATAAATTAGATGATTTAATTAAACTAATTGATGCTAAGGAAGATGAAAAAACCCAAAATCTTCTTTTTAAATACCTGAAGCACTGGCCATGGTTTGTTGCAACCTGTGTCATAGGAATGGTTGTTGGATATTTTTTCTTTAAAAACTCACCAAACACATATGAAATTACAAGCCGGTTGCTGGTGAAAAGTGAAAATCCCGAATTAAATTCTGTTTTGGCATTCAACAATGCGAGGAATACTCAAAGTTATAATGCAAACATTGAAAGGCAAATAGGCATACTGCAATCCTATTCATTATTCAGAAAAGCATTAAGTAATCTTGGCTGGGATTATTCATGGTATCAGAAAAAATTTTTATATTATGCCGATTTGTATGGAAATGAGCCCTTTGAGCTAATTATTCCACCCAATGCTATAAATGCAAAAGGAGGTGTAATTGAAGTAAGATTGCTAAATGACAATGAATACAACATTCAGGTTTCAGGGGAAACTTATTTGAATGGTTATGCCCAGACAATTACAATTGATGAGAATCTGAGGTTTGGTGAACCTTTTCTGAATGAATTCTATAATTTCACTTTAGGTCAAAAAAATGGACAAGTTGGAGAAACATATATGTTGTTATTCAACAATCTGGATGCATTAACCAACAACTACTTACGGAAAACAAAAATATACTCCGAGCAGGAAAATTCAAACATTATTACCATTCTGATTGCCGGAAATGTCCGACAAAAAGAAGCTGATTTTATCAATGAATTAACCAATGTTTTTATAGAATTCGGAATGGAGAACAGATTTGCAAGCTCTCAAAACTCTGAAGAGTTTATTGATTCGCAGTTAGAAAGGCTCAGAAATTCAGTTACCACTTCTGAAGAAAGATTCAGCGACTACCGCAGAAACAATCAGGTTATGAACCTTGGACAGGAGGCTCTGTCTGTCTATTCACGGTTGGAAGAAATTGAACAGGAACAGTATTTAACCCAGTTGCAACTTGACTATTACCTTGATTTGCAAAAATATCTGGATGATGCAAACAGAATTGAACAAATGATTAACCCCTCAGTTATTGGCATTACAGATGCTAATTTAACAGGAATGTTATCGCGGCTGATGGAACTTCACAGCCGGAGAGAAGTCCTCTCTTATACGGTTCAGGAGAATAACCCGGCTTTAATACTGCTTGATAAAGAGATAAAAATTGTAAGGGATGGACTGGATGAAACGCTGAAAAACCAGTTGGCTTCAACTCAGTCAAAAATGGAAAGTCTTCAGGGAAGGTACAGCGAAATTCAGGCAAGACTAAGAAGATTGCCTGAAACAGAAAAAAATCTCATTAGTATTCAGCGGGAATTTGAACTGAACAATGAGATATACACTTACATGTTGCAGAAAAAAACAGAAGCCTCCATCTCAAAGGCATCAATTGTTCCTGAAATTCAAATAATTGATGAAGCCATAGTCGAAGCCTCCAAAAAAACAGGCCCAAATATGATAATCAATTTGGCAATCGGATTAATGGGAGGTGGAATTATCCCTTTTTTAATCATTACATTAATAATTATATTAAACAATAAAATTGAAACCATTCAGGAAGTTGAAAAAGCAAGCAGAATACCCGTTCTTGAAGGCATTATGAGGCATAAATTTAAATCGTTAATGCCTGTTATCCAGCACCCCCGTTCAGGTATTACAGAAAGCTTTAGAGGTTTAAAAACAAATATCAACACACTTACCGAAGGCAATGAATCAAAAGTTATTTCCATAAATTCTTTAATCCCTGGTGAGGGAAAATCCTTTGTTTCAGCTAATCTCGCAGCCGTTTTATCCAAAACGAATAAAAAGGTACTACTGCTTGGAGCCGACCTTCATAAACCTACATTACATAAATTTTTGAGTGTAAAAGAATCCTTTGGGTTACGCGATTTTCTGAATGATGAAAAAACGCTTGATGAAATTATCTCAACAACATCAATTCCCAATTTAAGTTTTATTCAGACCGGCAATAATCATGAAAATCCATCGGATTTGTTGGATGGAATAAAATTTGAAAAATTAATAGAGCATACCCGAAAAAAATTTGAATACATTATAATCGATAATGCTCCATTGCTTCTTATACCTGATGCCATTCTGACCAGCAGATTTGCGAATATCAGTCTGTTCATTTTAAGAATAAATTACAGCCACAAGGGACAAACTAAACAAATAAATAAGGTAGTTGATTTCAACAAAATTGATAAAGCTGCTATTATAATGAACGACACATCTGAAGGTGGATATGGATATGGTTACCGGAAAAAATACTGGAAAAAAGGATATGGTGAATACAAAATTAAGTAAATGAAAGGTGTTAAACATATGTTTTTATTTTCATAATCAAGTTAAGATTAACATAGTTAAAAAGAACTTACCAACTTGAAATGTTAAAACGTTATCCTAATATTGGAATCTTTTTTTAAACCTGCTTTATGCACTCATTGGAATAAAAAAATATAAATATGGCAGATTCTAAAATCAAACTTGCTATCATTGGAATGGGGAGAATGGGAATTACCCATTACTCCATTATCAACAGCCACCCGGATGTTGAAATCAGGGCAGTTGCCGATACTTCGTCCCTTGTTTTAAACCTGATGAAAAAATACCTTAAAGGAATAAATGCATATAATGATTACAACAAGCTTTTGAAAAGTGAAAGTTTAGATGCAATAATTATTTGTACTCCTCCTGCCTTACATTATCCTGTTGCTTTGGAGGCAGCCCAAAAAGGAATTCATGTTTTTTCTGAAAAACCATTCACGACCAACAACAAAAAAGCTTTGGAGTTGGCGGAAATTTTTAATCAAAAAAATCTTGTTAATCAGGTTGGTTATGTCAACCGGTTCAATGATGTTTTCAGAACGGTAAAACAATATATCGAAAACGGAATTATTGGAAACGTTATTCGTTTTAAATCGGAAATGTACAGCCGTACTATTACAAAATCAGAAGAAGGAAAAACCTGGAGAGATTCCCGCGAAAATGGTGGCGGGGCAGTTTATGAAGTTGCTTCGCACGCCATTGATTTGGTTAATTACATGATTGGCAAACCCGATAAGGTTACCGGTTCAAGCCTTACCTCCGTTTTCTCAAAAAATGTGGAAGACGCAGTAAATGCTACTTTTCTTTATAAGAACGGGGTTTCTGGAACTTTAAATGTCAACTGGAGCGATGAAAGCTACAGGAAGCCAACCAATAAAATAGAGGTTTTTGGATCGCAGGGAAAAATTCTTGCAGACCAGCATGGCATCAAAATTTTTATGAAAAGTGCTTCCCCTTCAAACAATCTGCGAAGTGGATGGAACACCATCTACATTACTGACATTTTTCAATCGGTTCCATTTTATGTAAGAGGAAATGAATTTACAGCACAACTCTACCATTTTATTGACTGCATAAATAACAGGAGTAACAAGAACAATTGCACTTTTAGCGATGCAAAAGATACACTGGATACAATTGAGGCTATTTTTAATGATTATGAACTTAACGGGAAATTCTGATAATGCAACCAATTGATAAAATCATATTTGGCGACAACCAGTTTTTTGGAATAAATCATATGTCGCAGGAAAAGGCACAGCAACTGGCCGAACAGTTTTATGATAATTCTGCTATTTATAAGGTTTATCAGATGGCTTTCGACTCCGGAATCAGGGCGGTTATGCTCAACAGCAACGACCGGGCAAAGGATATTTGCGATCATTTTTTGTCAACTAAAAATGGATATCCTGAAATTAACTGGTATCCATCCATACCCTATCCACATAAATATGCGAACCTCATCAGTGAAAAAGGGATTGTTCCAACTCTAAATGAAATTCTTTTTAAAAACAACACTGCAATGGGTGTACTGGGAATGATAACCAAAGGAAGCGCAGCAATCCTGGGAAAAGATGCTGTTAAACTGATGCAAATGTTGGTTGACATTGAAATGAAAATGTTTAAAGGCTTAAATGTAAAAGTCATTTTCCTGCAGAATATTATTACTGATCTCTTGCTTGGATATGGGGTAAGTGAAATTTTCCAGGAATATTGTAATTACATTCGAAAGAAATATAATGCATTGCCCGGATTGATAACCCAGAACTTGCCTTATCTGAAATTGAAACTGGAAGAATGGGGCATTGAAGAAGTCGTAATTTGTTCTTCATTTAATAAAATAGGCTATTTGATGTCGCCAAATACAGAATCATACATAAACGCAGTAACCAGTAATGATTCATCAAAATATCAGTTAATGGCCATGTCAACCCTTGCTTCAGGAGCAATTCCGGCAGATGAAGCTTATGAGTTTATTAACCGGCAAAATATTCAATCGGTTGTATTTGGTGCGTCCTCCAGAAAACACATTGAAGAAACAGTTTCGTTGATCAATATTTAGTCTTTTTTCAGAAAACTAACAATCCTGGTTAATATTCGCCTGCAATGAACATCCTTATCACCGGCGCTTTTGGGTTTGTCGGCACAAATTTGTCAAAAGCCTTAAAATTCAATCCAAACTATCATCTAATTGCGGTTGATGTTTTTAAACCTGCCAGTCATGCGTATGATGAATTTTTCGATTGGGATTCACTCCATTCAGTGAATTGGAATCATATTGATGCAATTATTCATCTGGCCGGGAAAGCGCACGACACGAAAAATACAACCGATGACCTGGTCTATTTTCAGATTAATTTAGGATTAACACAACAAATTTTTGAATATTTTTTAAAATCAGATGCTGAAAAATTCATTTTCTTCAGTTCTGTAAAAGCAATTGCCGACGAGGTTTTGGGAGAAGTGTTAACCGAAGAAGAAACACCAAATCCGAAAACAGCTTACGGGATGTCGAAACTTGTGGCTGAGCAATTTATTCTGGACCATGTATTACCGGAAAATAAAAAGGCTTTTATTCTGCGTCCTTGTATGATTCACGGTCCGGGTAACAAGGGAAATTTAAACCTCCTTTACAATCTGGTTCAAAAAGGAATTCCCTGGCCCCTGGGTAATTTTCACAATAAACGATCTTTTACATCCATCGATAATCTGACTTATGTAATCAATCAGATTCTGAAAAAAGAAATGGAGCAGGGCATTTATCAGATTGCCGATGATGAACCCATTTCAACCAACAGGTTAATTGAGTTAATTGCTGAGTCGTTCGGAAAAAAGGCCAAAATCTGGAAGTTCAATAAAAAAATAATTCATACCGCTGCAAAATTAGGAGATGCATTAAATTTCCCTTTAAATACAGAACGGCTTCAAAAACTAACCGAATCGTATGTTGTTTCCAATGAAAAAATAAAATACGCATTAGGCGTAGAAAAGATGCCGGTTAACGCGGAAGAAGGCATAAAAAATACACTCCGGTCATTTCGGGTTTTTACCTAATTTATTAGGCATAATGAGACGATGACAAAATCGACAATTATCATTTCCCGCAAAGCGATACCTTCGGCAGACGAGTTCGCGAGGAGAAATCTGTTTCAATTTCAGAGATTTCTCACCCGGAATACCGGGATTCGAAATGACATTATTTCCGTTAGCTGTCATTCCGGGGGAAGCGAAGCGACGAGGAATCTCTGCGAATACGAACAGATTTCTCCTCATTCTTCGTCGAAATGACAGGTTACTTGCAGTTGTCGCCGGCAAATAGGCAAGAATGAAAAATCTCAGTCAAAATAAATAAAATGAGAGATCATAATTACTTCGTTTACTTTGTAACCAATAAGAATAAAACCGTGCTTTATACTGGTGTTACAAATGATTTACAGCGAAGGGTTTATGAACATGAAAACGGATTATTATCAGGGTTCACTCAAAAATACAATTGTCATTTTTTGGTCTGGTATGAACACTTTCAAAACATTAACGATGCTATTGCAAGAGAAAAAGAAATAAAAAAATGGAGAAGAGAGAAAAAAGAGAATTTAATAAACGGGTTCAATCCGAATTGGAAGTTTCTGAATAATGAAATTTATGAGGCTTTATAGTGACAGGTTTCTCCTCATCCTTCGTCTCCCATCAGGGATCGCTTCGCGGGAAATGACAAACGGCGTTAGTAGCTGTCATTCCGAGGGAAGCGAAGCGACGAGTAATCTCTGCAAATATGAACAGATTTCTCCTCCCGCCAGCTGGCGGGTCGAAATGACAAGAAACTTGCAACTGTCATTTCGATGGAGGAACGAATAAGAAGTCTGTTATTTTGGAATAATAAATATAGAATACTAATGTTACTTTACATCATCGCTTTTATAATTTTTGTCGTTATTTTACTGGGATATTTCAAAATTGCAGACCATTTTAATATTATAGATAAACCAAATGAGCGGAGTTCCCATAAACATATTACGATTCGGGGGGGAGGGATTGTATTCCCGGCAGCAGCTTTTTTATGGTTCCTGATGTATGGATTCAATCAACCCTGGATTATTTTTGCATTACTGTTGCTGGCAACTGTCAGCTTTCTGGATGATGCAAAAACGCTCTCTTCCAAAATAAGAATAACCATACATTTTATTGCTGTTAGTGTATTATTCTGGCAAATCCAACTGTTCGATTTACCCTGGTATTACATTCTTCTGGCCTACCTGTTGGTAACCGGATGGATAAACGCTTTCAATTTTATGGACGGCATCAACGGAATTACAGCCTTTTACGGATTGGTGGCATTGGGCACTTTTGCCTGGTTAAACCAGTCAATGCATTTTGTTTCGCAGGATTTAATAATTCTCCTGATTTTTTCTGTATTGATTTTTTCATTTTTTAACGCACGCCACCGTGCCAAAACCTTTGCCGGAGATGTGGGCAGTGTGAGTCTTGCCTTTCTGCTTGCATGGTTTATCGTTTCACTAATAATAAAAACAGGGCGTTTTGAATACATTTTACTCTTTGCTGTTTATGGTATCGACACCGTTTTTACCATTATTCACCGGTTGCAGCAACGCGAAAATATTTTTGAAGCCCATCGCACTCACTTATATCAATTCCTCAGCAACGAATTTCAATGGCCTCACATAATTGTTTCAGGGATTTATTGTGTGATTCAGCTCGGAATTAACTATATTGCTATAAAACTAATTGCAGAAAACAGAATGAACTGGCAGATTTTTATCTTGTTTTTACTGGTATTAAGTTCAATATATCTGGTTGCCAGATATATAATTTTGAAAGATCTACGGTTAAAATTGCGCTAAATAATTAAATATGAACTACTCATTACTTTATTGACGTATCTATCTGTTGCCAGTAAAGAAATGATTTTGAATCCAATTTTTTAACATTAAAGACAAACACAATATGAAGCGTATTAAACATTATTTCTCTAAAAATTACCTGCCCAAGTGGATGGTGTTGTTGTTCGATTTGGGGGTAGTATCCTTGTCCTGGTTTGTTGCGTTTCTTTTAAGGTTTAACTTTGACCTTACTGATGTAGAAATTTTTATTTCTACTTTCCATTTATTAATAATCCTACCTGTTTTTATAATATGTTTTCGGAAAACAAAATCATACGCAGGCATTTTACGCCACAGCACATCTGAAGATGTAATGCATATTATTTCTGCAACAATTTGTGCAGGTTTATTAATCGGTGCTACAACCTTTGCCGGAAGAAGTATGAATGGACCTTCATATTTTGTAATACCTTATTCCGTTATTATTATTCATTTCCTTTTGGTTACAACAGTTTTAATTTTATCCAGGCTTGCAGTAAAAATGATTTTTCAAACCTGGTTTAAAAACAAAAAAAATACTCAAAATATAATGATATACGGGGCTGGCTGGAAAGGTCAAATTACTTTAAATACTTTATTGATGGATACAACTTTAAACAATAAAGTAATTGGATTTATTGATGACAATATTACATTACGTGATAAATACATTTCAGGCATCCCCATTTATATGCCAGAAAAAGCATTTGGTAAAATAATCCCGGAAAATAACGTATCAGAAATTATTTTAGCCATTGATAACTCAAAGATATCCCAAAAAAGAAAAACGGAAATAACCGATGAGTGCTTAAACCATCATCTTAGAATAAGAGAAGTGCCCCCAATAAAAGACTGGATTAACGGCGAACTTCAGGCAAAGGCTATTCGTCAAATCAGCATTGAAGACCTGTTGGGTAGAAGTTCCATTCAACTTGACAGAAAAAAAATTGAAGAAGGCCTGAAAAATTCTGTGGTTCTTGTAACCGGGGCTGCCGGTTCAATCGGTTCAGAAATTGTTCGCCAGTTAATAGAATTTAAGGTTAAGCAAGTAATTCTCTATGACAAGGCAGAATCTGATTTATACAATTTACAGCAGGAAATTCTTTCCAAAAAGGCACACGAGGATTTTGTGGTAATTTTGGGCGATGTTACCAATGCCATAAAATTAAGACAGGTTTTTATCAGGTATGCACCCACTATTGTTTTCAACGCAGCAGCATACAAACATGTTCCTTTAATGGAAGAATTTCCGAGTGAGGCGGTTCGTGTGAATGTTGGAGGCACAAAAGTCCTTGCCGATTTATCCATTGAATTCGGAGTTGAAAAATTTGTTTTTATTTCAACTGACAAAGCTGTAAATCCAACCAATGTGATGGGCGCCACCAAACGAATCAGCGAAATGTATATTCAGTCCCTGGTTCAGTCAGAAAAAATTTCCACTAAATTTATAATTACCAGGTTCGGTAATGTTTTGGGCTCCAATGGCTCTGTAGTTCCCTTATTTAAAAAACAAATTGAAAATGGCGGCCCAATAACCATAACCCATAAAGATATAACACGGTACTTTATGACGATTCCCGAAGCCTGCCAGTTGGTGCTTGAAGCAGGATTTATGGGTAACGGCGGTGAAATTTTTGTTTTCGATATGGGAGAGCCCATTAGAATTTATGACCTGGCTAAAAAAATGATTTCCCTTTCAGGATTTGTACCGGGAAAAGATATTGAGATTAAAACGATTGGTTTAAGGCCCGGTGAAAAATTGTATGAAGAACTTATTGGTGAAAAAGAAGAATTACAACCTACGTACAACGAAAAAATATTAATCGGGAAAATAATAAAATATGATTTGCAGATTGTAAATGAAATTACTGATATACTGGTAAATCTTGATGAATTGAGCCGTGAAGAACTGGTAGAACAAATGATGCGAATCGTACCCGAATATATTTCAATGAACTCGTATTATACCAATGGGAAAAAAGAATTACCTGCTCACGTTGAACATAAAACTCTTATCAACAGGAAAGCAAAACAGTTCGCACTGATTCATCATAAACCGTGACAATTATTAATCAAACTTAATTGATGAAAAAATGACAAAGACAGAAGAAAGACTGGGGAAGAACAGGGTAGAACAAGCCTCAGAAATAGATAAAGAAGGCCGGCATCTGATTTTAAGATCTACAGCAAAAAACAGAGATGTATATATGCATTTTAATGCTGCTTCATCTGATATTCTGCCCAAATCTGCTCAGGGACATGCCGATGCATTATCATTTGTTCTTCATATCGATAAAAATCCATTTATTATTGATCCGGGGAATAATACCTATCAGGTTGAATTTGCCTGGAAAAAATATTTTAAAGGTACATTGTCTCACAATACAGTAAAAATCAATTTAAAAGATCAGGCTGAAATTGCAAGACCATTTGTGTGGCTCAGTCACTATAAAACCAAAATAGTTGAGACAAAAACTGATAATAATACTATCCGTATTAAAGCACAGCACGATGGATATAAAAGCATGGGGATTACTCATTTGAGAGAAATAATTTTTGAAAAATCAAAAAATCTGATTTGGATTAATGATACAATAGAATGCGAAAACCCGGGATTCTATTTTGTCGAACTTCCTTTCCACTTTCATCCCAAAACGTTTATTAAACAAAACAATCCCATTAACTTTCAGGCATCTTCAGAAAACAATAATTTGTTATATCTGGTAACTGATAAAAAACTAAAAACCAAAATTGTTAAAGGGCAAATAATTCCTCAGATTTTAGGTTGGTATTCCGATTCCATCGATCACAAAGAACCCTGCACCACCATTTATTGTACTGCCTATATTGAACGTACAGAAACATTTCAGACAATAATTCTTATAAAATAATGATAATTGCAGTTGATTTCGACGGAACCATTGTAGAACATAAATATCCTGAGACTGGAAAAGAAATACCTTATGCCATTGATACCTTAAAACTTTTTCAGAAAAAAGGGCATAAGTTAATTCTGTGGACCTACCGCGCAGGCAAGGAACTCGAGGAAGCAGTTAAATTTTGTGAAGAAAGAGGACTGTATTTTCATGCGGTAAACAATAATTTTGACGGTGAAGAATTCGATAATACAATCAGCCGAAAAATATATGCAGATATTTATATCGATGACCGGAATTTACTGGGAATTCCGGAATGGAAAAAAATACATGAAATGATAATGGAAAAAGAGGAGAAAAAATAAACGATTTAATAAACGAAATGACAAAAAAAATTGCTCTCATTACAGGAATTACCGGACAGGACGGCGCTTATCTGGCAGAATACCTGATTAAAAAAGATTATGTTGTTCACGGTATTAAACGCCGGGCTTCCATGTTTAACACCGAACGCATCGACCATATTTACCAGGATCCTCATGTTGACAACCGGAATCTTATTTTGCATTACGGTGATATGACGGACAGTATGAACCTGACCCGTATCATCCAGGAAGTTCAGCCCGATGAGATTTACAACCTCGCTGCCATGAGCCACGTTAAAGTCAGCTTTGAAACACCCGAATACACTGCAAATGCCGATGGCGTTGGAACACTGCGTATTCTGGAAGCAATCCGGCTTTTGGGCTTAACCAATAAAACCCGTATTTACCAGGCATCCACTTCCGAATTGTATGGTATGGTACAGGAAGTGCCACAATCGGAAAAAACGCCATTCTACCCGCGCTCTCCATACGGTGTTGCCAAATTATACGCCTACTGGATTACGGTGAATTACCGGGAGGCCTATAACCTGCATGCTTCCAACGGAATCCTGTTCAATCATGAATCGCCAATCAGGGGCGAAACTTTTGTTACCCGAAAAATTACGAGGGCCATTGCACGAATTGTTTTGGGGATGCAGGATACCATTTTTGTGGGGAATTTGTCGGCACAACGCGACTGGGGGCATGCCAAAGACTATATTAAAGCCATGCACCTGATACTTCAGCAGGATGAACCAGACGATTATGTAATTGCCACAGGAATAACCACCTCAATCAGAGATTTTATAAAACTGGCTGGTGAAGAGTTGGGACTGGAAATTGCATTTACAGGCGAAAACGTTAATGAAAAGGGATACTTAGCCGGCATTGATGAGAAAGTATTTTGTAATAAAGTTGGAGAACAATACTACGAACCGTTTAAAAAACGGATTCAAAAAAGCATCTCAACAAATGCAGCAGATCCTGTTATTGCTGTTGACCCGCAATATTTCAGGCCCACAGAAGTGGAACTGCTTATTGGCGATGCCACAAAAGCACATACAAAACTGGGCTGGAAACCGAAATACGATTTAAAAGGCCTCATTTCGGAAATGATTCAGTCAGATATTGAACTGATGAAAAAGGATGCCTACCTGCGTGAGGGAGGTTACCGGACATTAAATTACTTTGAGTAAACTTAAAATGAACAAAAATTCGAAAATATACGTAGCTGGGCACACTGGTCTGGTAGGTTCCGCCATCTGGAAAAACCTGCAAAAAAAAGAATACACCAATCTTGTTGGCAAAACAATTGAAGAACTGGATTTAATGAATCCGGCAGCAGTGGATAATTTTTTTTCTGCTGAAAAACCGGAATACGTTTTTCTGGCCGCCGCAAAAGTGGGTGGAATTGTGGCAAACAACACATACCGGGGGCAGTTTATTTATGAAAATCTGATGATTCAGAACAATGTTATCCACCACGCATACAAACACAACGTAAAAAAACTGTTGTTTCTGGGAAGTACCTGCATTTATCCGAGGGAAGCGCCTCAGCCTATGCCCGAAGATTGTTTGCTGACCAGTCCGCTTGAATATACAAATGAACCTTACGCCATTGCAAAAATTGCAGGCATTAAAATGTGCGAAAGTTATAATATTCAGTACGGTACAAACTTTCTTTCGGTAATGCCAACCAACCTTTACGGGCCAAACGATAATTTCGATTTGGAAAAATCACACGTTCTTCCGGCACTCATGCGAAAAATATACCTTGGAAAATGTATGGAGGAAAACAACTGGGATGCGGTTCGGGAAGATTTGAACAAACGACCCGTCGAAGGCATTAATGGCACAGCCACCAACAATGAAATATTGCAAATACTTGCAAAATACAGCGTTCGTCCCCCCTTTGGGGGGATTGAGGGGGGCTTTTCAGTTGAAATCTGGGGTTCCGGAAAACCACTGCGTGAATTTTTATGGAGCGAAGAACTTGCAGATGCCTGTGTATATCTAATGGAGAATATAAACTTCAGCGATGTGGCAAACCCGGACCGGAAAGAAATCAGAAATACCCACATAAACATCGGAACCGGAAAGGAAATCAGCATCAGGGACCTGGCTTTTCTAATCAAAAACAAAATTGGTTTTAGTGGAGAACTGGTTTTTAACACCGAAAAACCTGACGGAACTTTACGGAAATTAACCGATGTTTCAAAATTGCACGCTTTGGGGTGGCATCACAAAATTGAAATCGAAGAGGGAATAGAAAACATGTTTCGCTGGTACACCGCGAAGTAACCTCATCTTAAAAGTTATAGTTAAGCCTTGATTATAAATCAGGGCTTTTCTGATTCAATTCCACAGTCACATTCTCTAAAATGATAAAATCCAAGAAACAAAATCTTCCGGTTTTAATCATCATTTTCCTTTTGGCATGCCATAATGCGTTTGGTTTTATAAATCACACCGATTCGGCAAATGCCAAAATTGAAGGAGCTGATAATGAATTTGCAAAATCAGAAAATCAATTTACTGATCTGGAAATAAGTTATTACGCACCTCAGTCGGTAACGGTGTACTTTTTATGGAAAACTGATAACTTTTCTTTGGAAGAATCTGTTTTGTGGAATGAAAATACCACTTACAAGGATAAATATTTATGCAATCCGATGGTTGCCGCTGGTGACACATTCAGGGTAAATCTGAAAATTTCACAAAATTCAAATCTGGAATACTATTTCTGGATTACAAAAAACAAACAGGGTCATTACCAGGATTTTTGGGATACCCAATCTGGTGGGTTCATCACTGTGAATGAAGACACTCCTATTATTAAAACCGCAAACTACACCAAAGCTGACGAAGAAACAAAACCTGAAATAATTGAAAAAGGATGGTTCATCCTTCTGCTTTCTGTTTTTGTTTATGCCCTTTTAAAAGTGACGCAACGAACATGGTTTCAAAAAATCCCAAAACCAACATACATTGAAAAAGTGTTGTTTTTAGGTTTTAGCCTGGCAGTTTTTCATTCAATTGCCCGCAGTGAAATCGTACATGTTAATATTGCCTCAGTCCTCTCAAACCTGAGGCTTGCACCAAAAATTATTAAGGGCAGTTTCGATGATTTTTTGTTTATTGGAATACTCACACTCATTTTCGTTTTTATTCTTTCCATTGTTAAAAACAATAAAATAAAAAAAGGGTTTTACGGTGTTTTTACCGGGTTGGCAGCTTTAGCCACGCTCATTGCATTTATAAATATTACAACGGTTATTTATTTTGGAAAACCATTTACATACCAGTGGCTGTACTACTCCGATTTTCTTGGCAGCAATGAAGCCAAAACAGCATTTCAGTCGAATATGAATTCCGGAATTTCATTCAATCTGGCCGCCATTGTTTTATCCATGTTTTTTGTGTCGGGAATATTGCGGATACTATACAGAATGCTCACTTCCTCCGAAAAAATGAGTTACATCGTAAATCCCTTAATTGTTTTAACAATAATAGCAGGAATGACCCTGGCTGCAAGAGCGAAAACAACCTGGACCAAAGGCCAGTCAGACAATGCAGTAATTGTCATGGGATTATCTGTGCTTACAGCCAATAACACCCATTCGTTTTTTACCGCCGAACTGCCTGATGAAACAATTCCTTTTGATCCCAGGACTGCCACACCACTGGAAAATCCGTTCGGTAATCAAACAGATCATCGGATTACAAATGTATTGTATGTGGTATTGGAATCCGCAGGTGCAGCTTATTTTGATGATTACGGCGGAACTTTTCAACTCAGTCCGAACCTTTCCAAATATGCAAGTCAGGCGCTGATTTTCGACCAAATGTATGCCCATGCTCCTGCAACCAACAGATCACTGGTTTCCATCCTGGGATCGATGTATCCTCATATTTCATATAAAAGTTTAACACAGGAAGCGCCGGATTTAAATCATCCTACAATTTCTTCGGTTTTGAAAGGGAAAAGTTACCGAACGTCTTTTTTTTCAACAGCCGACCTGAACTTTCAAAATTGTAAGGAATATCTTTCTTACCGCGAATTTGATACAATTGAAGACTATGCAACCATTCAGTGTGCAAAAGAATTTCATTTGGATAATCCTGATTATCTGCAGGGAAACGGGAAAGACGATATGTGCCTGGCCGACAGGTTTTCTGACTGGATTGAAGAAGACCTTTCCCAAAATTTCTTCTCGGTAATCTGGACTGTTCAGGGACATTACCCCTATTTTTTCGGAAAAGAGGAAGAAGATTTTGGAGTTTCTGATATAAATTTTAACCGGTACCTCAATTGTCTGAAATACAACGATGAACTTGTGGGTTCAGTTATGGAGACATTGGAAAACATAGGACTGGACAAAAAAACACTGGTGGTTGTTTTTGGCGATCATGGCGAAGCATTCGGGCAACATCAGCAATTCGGGCATGGCACTGCAGTTTATGAAGAAAACATAAAAGTTCCGCTCTATTTTATTAATTCAACTCTTTTTAATGGTGAACGGAAAAACGATATTGCCTCCATGAAAGACTTGGCAACAACGACTTTCGCAATAATTGGTGCCGAAATTCCAGCCACTTGGCAGGGACGTAATTTACTAAACTCAAACTCAAACGAAACTTTTTACTTTGCACCCTGGTCTGATTACCTGTTTGCATACCGAAATGAAAATATGAAATACATTTTCAACGAAACCAGAAATACGCTGGAAGTTTATGATTTAGACACCGACCCGGTTGAAAAAAACAACCTGGCTCAATCCGTTTCCGAAGAAAAAATAACATTTGCACGAAACCGGATTGCTGCCTGGGTTCAATATCAGGATAAATACATCAGAGAATTACGTGAAACGGACAATTAGATGACGACGAAAAAAAAGGTTTTTATTATTTTGGTTCTGGCGGTTTCGGCTGTTTTCTTAATGGTAGCCATAAAAAAATTCAATGCTCCAAAACGGTTGGTTAAATTATTTGAACCTCCAAAAGGAAACACCATACAAAAAAATACAACAGAGCCTGTTTTGGATTCTTTTTCATTCAATCCGGAAGTACAAAACAAATCCGTTGATTCGTTTCAACATTTTAATGTTCGAATAAATAACCTAAAAAAATTAGGTATTAAATTAAATGAAATTGAACTGACTGGCACTAATGAACCATTGTTAATTACCATTGAAACATGGGGAAGCCGCGGAATCACCAGTTACTACAATAATCCGCTGATTGACATTGCAAACGGAAAATACGATGAAATATTTAAAGCATTGAGCGCCGCCTTTGCTGAAAACCGGCACAACATCTGGTTTCGGCTGAATCCCGACATGGAAGTACCGGTGAACCGGTATCCCTGGCAACAAATTGGAGGACCAGCCTACATTGAGGCATTCCGGCATTTTGTATCTGTTTGCAAAATGGTTTCGCCGCAAATTAAATTTGTTTGGGGGCCGGCAGGTTACCCGGGAACCCTGGAATTTTATCCGGGAGACGATGTTGTTGATGCTGTTTCGGTTACAATTAAAAGCGAATCTGAATCCCCGTTGGATGTGTATCCCAAAGATTATACCCTGGAATACGATATTTTCAGAAGGCTGCACCGGTTGCGATTCACAGATAAACCTGTTTTTATATTGGGCTCCGGTGAAGTGAAAAAAGAGTCAGTGAACCAGGAATTGATTTTATCGGTTACCCAAAAAATTAACCTTGAAAACGAAATTATTTATTCTCCGGAAAACTTCAAACGACCGGCTGCAAAGGTTAAACCAGACAGTAATCAAAAATTTGAAATCGGAATTTTTGATGAATTTGAAAGACTAAACGATGAAGAGCCGGTAACCGTTGAACACCTTTTTGCTGATTTTCGCAAACTGAAGGACGGAACTTTTCAAAAGGAGTTTAAAAATGTGATAAACCGCAACCATGATATCATAGTAACCTTCGAACCTTTTTACGGGCCAAATGAAAAAAATGATTTGGAAGTCCTTCAAAATGTGCTGGATGGAAAATATGATTCGGAAATTGA
Organism: Mariniphaga sp.; assembly: GCA_041686935.1. Taxonomy (GTDB): domain Bacteria; phylum Bacteroidota; class Bacteroidia; order Bacteroidales; family Prolixibacteraceae; genus Mariniphaga. The sequence continues at coordinate 251,744 of JAWLCW010000006.1, forward strand.
ACAGTTTTACTCCATTATCCTTTCAACCGACAGGATAGTTTATTTAAGATATGCACACGAAATGGAAATCCCGATTACACGGTATCCATGGCAAAGTCAGGACCCGGTAACCTACATCAAATCGTACCGGTATTTTATGACTTTCAGGCAATCGTTGCCACCCACAGTAAAACGGGTTTGGGGACCGGCCGGAGACAGAGGCTCCCTGGAGTTTTGGCCCGGAAACGATTTGGTTGATTTTGTAAGTATAGCCATTTATGGTCTTCCCGATAAAAACATCACCGACCCCGAGATGCAGGAATCCTTCGAAAAAATTTTTACCCGCAAATACTGGCGCCTCCGTTTTATTGACAAACCGCTTTTTATCACCGAATTTGGCGTAAAAGGCCCGGAAGATTACCAGACAAAATGGCTGGAAGATGCTGCAAGGATAATCAGGGAAAATCCTCAGATTAAAGGTATTAACTATTTCAACATGTCTGATACCCCCAAGGCCTGGGGTGAAATAAAACCACCCGACTGGTCCATCACTAAAAATACATTTTATCGTTTTATTGAAGTTTTGAATGAATACTAAAAATCCGTTTGTCAAGGGAAAAAAAAATTTTAATTTTATCCCAAATCTACAATCAAATTGGACAATTTTTGAAGAATCGTATTAAACCAGGCTGAATACCGTGAAACTCAAACTTCTGATATCCACATTTATATTTTTGATGCTGGCTGGAATCGCAGGATTGCTGGCTTTAAGATATCATGTAAACAGGGAAAAACCGGTTGACGAAACCAGAACGGTTTATATTAAAAAAACCGAATCGGGTTATCAACTATACCGGAATGGCGAGCCTTTTTATATCCAGGGTGCGGGCGGAGAATCCAGGTTTAAGGAATTGGCGGAAATTGGCGGAAATACCATCAGGATATACGATACACTAAATCTTAAAAACAAACTTGACGAGGCATACAGGTACAACCTGGCCGCCATTGTTGATATACCGCTTTACAGGTTTCAAACGGCATATAACCAGTATTTAATTAAGGAGGATGTAATTCAGTTAAAAAAATCTGTCAGGAAAATTGTAACCGAACATAAAAACCATCCGGCACTATTGATGTGGAATCTTGGAAACGAACTTCAATATCCGGTCGTTTTTCCAAAAAACCGGATTGCACAAAATTTCAATGATGTGGTGGAAATCTTCAAAGTACTTTTTCAGCGAAGAAAATTTATCAAAACGTATAACGGGTTAATTGAATTTATACATGAAGAAGACCCCGATCATCCCGTCACAACAAGCGTGGCCACCAATAAATTTTGGAAAAAATTACTTAATATTCATATTTATTCTTCGAAAATTGATGTGATTGGATATAATATTTTTGCGCCACCGCAAAGAATCAAACCTCAGTTGGATAAGCTCTCAAAAATGATAAAAATGAAGCCTTATTATATTAGTGAATGGGGCATGGAAGGTCCGTGGGCACAGGAAAAAACTTCGTGGGGAGCGCCTATTGAAACCACAAGCACCAATAAAGGTGAACAATACAAAGAAAATTTTTTAATATTCCAAACCCTATATTCCGAATCATTGGGCAGTGCAGTATTTTACTGGGGGCAAAAACAGGAAAGAACGCACACCTGGTTTAATATTTTTGATGAACACGGCAGAAAATCACAGATTTATTTTGAGCTTAAACAACTTTGGGGAAATGATATATCCGAACCGCAACCGCCACAAATCAGATATATGCTGGTTGACAAAAAAGGCGCTAAAGACAACCTGGTTTTTGTGCCCGGAGAATCCATGAGGGCACAGGTTTTTTTTTATAACGAGGCCGATTCTGCATTTCAATATTACTGGGAAATTCATGAGGAAGGCTGGAACTATGAGGGAGAAGGCGCCAAACACAAATTGACGAAAAAAATTCCTGACAGTTTTGAAAACAATGGAGAAAGTGAGGTTAAATTCACCGTTCCGGCCATTGAAGGACCTTACAGAATCTTTGTATTTGTTTATGATAATTTTGGTAATTTCTCTTCGTCTAACACCCCCTTTTACGTTTTGAATAAAAATGGAAAAAAATAAAACAATACAACCTCCGTCAAAAAAGGAAAAACTTACTCTGAGGATTTTAATTATCCTTGGAATACTGAGTATTGCCAATTTTTTCTACTGGTTTTTGAATCGGGAGTTGATTGATAATAAACTGCTGTTTTGGCTTTTACTGGTACCGTTGGCATTCGACAGTTTCAGAATAATATATATCTGGTATCATTACTGGGATATTTCTGTTCCCGAAAAACCTGTACTTACAAAAAAAATTACCGTAGATGTTTTTACAACTTATTTCCCCGGTGAGCCTTACGAAATGGTTAAAGAAACCCTGCTGGCCATTCAACGTATGAAATATCCGCATACCACGTATTTATGCGACGAAGCCAATGATGCTCATTTGAAAGATTTTTGCAAAACACACGGAATTGTTCATGTAACCCGGAACAACAGGGTGGATGCAAAAGCCGGTAACATAAACAATGCCCTGAAACAGGCTACCGGAGATATCTGCCTGATTCTTGATCCGGACCACGTTCCCAAAGAGAACTTTCTGGAAGAAATTGTACCCTATTTTGAAAATGATAGTATTGGTTTTGTCCAGTCCGTTCAGGCCTATTACAATATTGATGAATCGTTGGTTGCCAGGGGCGCTGCAGAACAGACATTTCATTTTTACGGCCCCGTAATGATGACAATGAACTCGTATGGAACAGTAAATGCCATTGGCGCCAATTGCGTATTCAGGCGTAATGCACTCGACTCAATCGGCGGCCACGCACCCGGTTTGTCGGAAGATATGCATACCGCCATGCAACTTTATGCAAAAGGATGGAAATCGGTTTATGTTCCGGAAATTTTTACAAAAGGACTTGTTCCTGCTTCACTGACATCGTATTACAAACAACAACTGAAATGGTCGAGAGGTACGCTGGAATTGTTGGTTTCTGTTTTGCCTAAACTGTTTAAAAGTTTTACCTGGCGCCAAAGAATCCATTTTGGAATACTACCCCTGCACTATCTTTCAGGATTTATTATCCTGATAAGCTTCTTAATCCCGATTATTTCATTATTTGCGGCTACCACACCCTGGAAAGGTAATGTCATCAATTTCGGACTTTTATTTTTCCCGGTGCTGACCTGCATTCTTGGAATCCGGTTTTACGTGCAACGATGGATGATGGATAAAAGTGAACGAGGTACACACCTGATGGGAGGATTGCTGCTTGCCTGCACCTGGTGGATTTATATTATCGGATTTATTTATACAGTAATCCGGAAGAAAGTTCCGTATCTTCCAACACCAAAAGACGACAGAGATATCACCAGTTGGAAAATTCTTGTGCCAAACCTGCTTGTAGGCGTTATTTCAATTATTGCAGTGGTTTATGGATTAACAAAGGATTTTACGCCATTTTCAGTTTTTATGTCCGGATTTGCCCTTTTGAATGCATCATTTATGTTCTTCACCATTCTCCTGGCTTATGAAAAGCAAAAGCCGGTTACGGTAAATCTTGGTTTTAAAGCGGGAAAAAATTTGATTCTAAATTCAGCTCAGGACCTGGCATTTGCTGCATGGCATAAAGCGGCACTTCCTATGGTATTTGTAATTCTAACCCTATTTGGAACTTTTTACTATCAAACGGAATATGTAAAATGGGGAGGGGTGAAACCGGAAATTCAGAAAAAAAATGTTATCAATTACATCGGGATTTTTGCACCACAAAACGATGACGGAATAACCAGTCTTGAAAATGTAAACGAAGTGTCTGCCAGGATTGAGGAAAATTTCGACATCATCTCACTTTATATTGCATGGGACAAAGATATTCAATCGAATTTCCCCCGGTCATTGCTGGACTCCATCTACACCCAGAAATCAATCCCATTGATAACATGGGAGCCGTGGTTAAATACTTTTGCTGACGAAATTGAAGAAGGCGAACATGTTTATGACCTCATTGCAAGAGGATTTTTTGACGACTTCATTTTCAGTTTTTCTGAAAAACTGAAAGATTTGCAACGGCCTGTTTTTTTAAGGTTTGCGCATGAATTTGACAATCCGTTCTACCCATGGTTCATTCTGGGCGAAAATGCACCGGAAAAATTCAAAAATGCCTGGAAACACACGTATGAAATCTTCAAAAGTAATGATGCCAACAATGTAATCTGGATTTGGAACCCCTGGAAACCGGAAAATGTTGCTTCATTCTATCCGGGAATGGAATATGTTGACTGGATTGGCGTTAACATCCTCAATTACGGTGAATTCAACCAGGACGGGCAGTGGCATAATTTTAATAGCTTATATGAACCATTTCACGACGAGTTAATCAATCTTCCGCCAACACCAGTTATCATTTCGGAGTTTGGTACATTAAAAGATGGCCGGCAGCAAAATGAATGGATTGAGGATGCCTTTACCTCCATTGAAAATGATTTTAAGGAAATAAAATCGGTAATATATTTTAACAGTAAAGTAGATAAAAACTGGCCAAAAGGATTACAACGAAACGAGTACCTTGACTGGACCATACCGGAAAATCAGGTGATTAAAACTTCATTTAAAAATAAAGAAGTGCCTGATTATGTTTTTTCATTTTTGCCGGTACTTAGAGAAGGCATCAATGATCAAACCAGCAAGTTTTTCGCTTCAAAAAACATAAAAGGGATAAATCTGAAACAAGGACAAGGCTGGAGAAAAAATTATCATGTTTTAAACCGCCGAAAACTGGATGCTGACTTTGAGCGGATTAAAAAAATAGGATTAAACACCATCAAATTCCCAGGTAACACGGTTTATGACTACAATATTCTAAAGCTTTCACAAGAACATGAACTTAATGTTTCGTTTGGATTCTGGGTTCCGGCGTATTTGGATTTTGTTATGGATTCAATTGAAACAAAGCGTTTATCAAAAAACATACTTAAAGAAGTGGCGAAATATAAAAACCACAACCACATTTTATCATGGAACATTCAGAATGATGTACTTTACAATCAGAAAGACTTTTTTCATAAACCGGAACTTCTGTTTCAGAACAATGCATATATCAACTGGCTGAAAAACCTGGTACGGGAAATCAAGGGAATTGATCCGGATAGGCCTGTAATGGTTGACCTTGAAATAAATCTCCTGTCAATTTACCATGCGAATTTAATAAAGAACAATATCAGTCAGGTTGATTGTTTTGGTTTAATTGTTAAAGAGGTTGAACACTTCATCACTTTGCTGGATCATTTTGATCAATCCAAAATACCATTCATTTTTAGCGAAATAGATGTGGAAATTCTAACCGATCCTGAACTTTTGGAAAAACGACCATCTTTTTTTGTCACAAACTGGCAGGATCAGCATGAAAGCAATAAACTTTCTTTTGACGGTATAACCGACAGAAAAGGAAGGTCAAAAACGGAATATTACATTTTGAAGAATGTTTTACAGCCATCGGACAGCATTATTGAAAAACCAATTATCAGGATTCTGAAACCTGCGTTTCCCTTATATCCTAACATAGTTTTAGAATACTATTCTATGTTTTATGATGAAAATAAAGGATGGAGTTACGGTTTGGCGTATGAGAATATTGATTTCGAATGGTCGCTGGTTAAATGCGACAAATATGGAAATTACCTTGCAATAAAAGATATTGATGCCGGCCCGGTATTAAGATTAAAAATTCCAAAAAATCATGAATATTTTAGATTATTGCTTACCGTATCTGATGGAAATTCAATAACCTCAACCATAACAACATTAAATACTCCATTGATCCAAAATGAAAACAATTTCCGCTAGATGATATGGTCTTTTTGCAGGTACCGAAAAAGGGTTAAAGCATTAAAAAAAATTGGCAGGGCATTCAATTTTAATCGTCAGGGCATTAAAAGCGGGTTAATAGGGTATTAAAAAAAATCGTCTGCTGCTTTTGATTTTCAGAAAAATGACCACTTTATATATTATTGAATATCAAGAAATAAAAAAGCAGAAGTGAAGAAAAACCCGGAAGTTTCCAGCGGAAATATAGTGTGTGTTTGTTTGAATTCAGTAAAAATAAACTAACTTGCAGGGGTGTTTAAAAAATAAAAAAAAGTCCCGGAAAGTGCAAAGAACACCAACCGGGACCGAAGCATGGGCTTAAGAATTAATTTGCGACAGTGACGTCAATCATCCGCAGTTTTTTCTTAAGCTCTTTTGTTGGACGGTACTGGATTTTACTTCCCTTTACCAATCCGGGTGACATGTCCTCCGCTGTTTCAGCCCCTTCGCTTTTTACGGTTACGTAAAAGCTGCCGAGCTGTCCCAGCGAAATGATGTTCCCTTTCAACAGTTCATTGGGAATGATATCCATTAACCCAACCAGTACGCCGTGCACATCGGCACGTTTTAAAGAGCACCGTTCGGCTACTGCCATAGCCAAACTGTCGAGGTCTAAACGCGCGTCGTGCATTGCCGACGCATAGTACTTCGGAGCCGTTTCAGGCTCCATTGGATTCCGCTTGGGAATCCCCTTTACTTTAAGCATAATTAATGTGTCTAAAAAATTAAAAATCAAACGTGTTCATAATGAACACATAGCAAAAATAAACAATTAAGCACTAATCATAAAGCATTAAATGTTCATAAGTTTAAAAAGTTATCAACTTCAAAATGTTATCGTATTGATTATCAATGTTTTGATATGTTATTTTCCTTTGTTCATAAATCGCCCTTTTGATAAAAATCAGCCATTTGGCCTTTTGGATTTCCGGTTTCTGTTTTTCATTCCCATAATTTTTATGCCGGATGTATAAAAGTCTGATTGCAAAAAGCCGGATTTCCGATATCAAAAGGAAACCTCCGCAGACACCAGGTGGGTCGAATATGAAAAAAAAACCACCTCCCTCACGACAAGCCGGGAGTACTTCCCGAGGTTTCGGGAAGAAATTTGTGCTGCCATTTAATTTTGAAATTCAATAGAAAATCCCGGCTCCGAATTTCCCCTCCTTTTTGTCAAGGAGGGGAAAGACAGCTTTAGCTGGCAGGGGTGGTTCCAATTTTTCTTTGATGAATGCCGAAGAAGGATTCAGCACTTCTTATATGTTTCAGAAAAAAGAAAATTTATAATTTTTTGTGCTTTCAATCCCCCTAACCCCTTCCGTAGGAATCCCAATGGGGCTTTGAGAACAACATTGTACTATCAGATTTTATTGTTGTTCAAAGCCACGTAGTGATTCCTTTGGAAGGGGACAAAGTCTGCATGCCGGAAGCCAGGGAGGGACTTTGCCCTGATGAATTCCGGAAATTCTGCTGGGGGTGGTTGAGTATAAATATCACAAATATGAAACGAGCATGTAAAATATTTACACCCAGGATAATGATTAAAGTATATGCGAGTTCTCACATAGTGAT
>JAWLCW010000007.1:0-246931 GCA_041686935.1 Mariniphaga sp.
ACTGGGAGGAGGGGTTTGCAGGTTGAGTTCCGGGTTTCGGGTCATTGGTCATTGGTCACTGGTCACTTAGTGGTTTGTTTGCGTTTATTCCATCAAGTTTTCGAATTGTGCCAGTGTAATTACATTAAACCCGAGTTTGGATGCTTCTGAAATGAGTTTTTTATCGCCGGTTACCAGAAAGGATGCGTTAGTGGCCCGGTAGAGGTCAAGCAGGTAGTTGTCTTTTTTGTCAGTAAGTACATCTGATTTTAACCCGACCTGAATGAAATTGCAGAGTTTAAGATGAATTTTTATCGCTTCATCGATTTCTTTTTGCCTGATGTATTTTTTAAATTTTTCTCTTTGAAGGACATGTTTAAACTCGTTAACAAGGTTTTTGCAGGTTACTGTTTTTAATTCGTGCTCCAAAATTAATTTAACCAGTTGATGGTATTTTTTGGATAAAAGATAGCTGATCCAAATATTTGTATCAATAACAAAAATTTTCTGTTTCATTTTTTACCCGACCTGTATTCCGAAATTTCAGCAACAATATTCTCCAAATCAATGGAATTTTCTTTAATTTTTTTTGTAAGCTGTTCTGAACGGTAAAGTAAAGTTTCGTTTTCCAACTCTTTTTCAATTTTTAATTTATCCTGGATAGGAAGGGACTTTATCAGCTTTAACAGGTCGTTAAAGTAAAAGGGAATATTGTAAGTTCTGTTGTATTCCTGTGCTTTCATTTTTTTTCTTCAAATGTATTAAAACTGTTGGTAAAATCAAAGAGGGTTACTAGTCATTGATCGCTGGTCATGGGTTGTTTTGCTGTAAATTATTTTGAAACGGATTCCCAAAAAATAAGTTTTATTCCGGCCAAACGGCACAAATCCCAGCCCAAAATTTCATGATGATAACCCGTTTTCTTCTGTTTGCCGGGCTTAAACCACGGTGCAAAGCGATTTATTTTTTCACCGGCGCTTCAGCCCGGGGGTTGTTGTATGCCCTTTTTTTGTTGGTTTTAGCGTTTAATTTTTTTAAAAGCTGAAGCCTGTTTTCTTTTAGCTGCTTTCAATCACCGGGCTAAAGCCGCGGTGTAAAACCGTTTTTTTTCAATCACCGGATTGAAGCTGTGGTGCAAAGCGATCTTTTTTTTCACCGGCGCTTCAGCCCGGTGGGTTGTGTATGCCCTTTTTTGTTGGCTTTAGCGTTTAATTTTTTTAACGGCTGAAGCCGGTTTTCTTTTTGCTGCCTTCAATCACCGGGCTAAAGCCGCGGTGTAAAACCGTCTTTTTTTTTCAATCACCGGACTGAAGCTGTGGTGTAAAACCGTTTTTTTTTCAATCACCGGACTTTCCAAAGGAATCCTGCGGGAGAAGCCACGGTGCAAAATGCCTTTTAACAGGATTAAACCAGCGCCTCATACAGCACCTCCACCGGGTGGCGGGCGGTTTTGCCGGTGTCGTCTTTTATGTGGTGGCGGCACGAGGTTCCGGGTGCGGAGATGATGACTTTTTCTTCGGCGCTGCGTACGGCGGGGAACAACACCAGTTCGCCGATTTTTATGGAAAGGTCGTAATGTTCTTTTTCGTACCCGAACGAACCGGCCATTCCGCAACATCCCGACGGGATTTCCTGAACCGAGTAGTTTTTGGGCAGCGAAAGCATTTTTCTGGTGGGTTCGGTGCTGGCCACGGCTTTCTGCTGGCAGTGTCCGTGCAGCAAAATTTGTTTTTCTTCCGCAGTAAACTGTTCGGCGGTTATGTTTCCTTTTTCCATTTCGGTTGCAATAAACTCTTCGAACAGCAGCGCATGTTGGCCCAGTTTTGCGGCTGCCGGCTGCAATTCCTTTTCAACCAGTTCGGGGTATTCGTCGCGGAAAGCAAGGATAGCCGAAGGTTCGATGCCAACCAGCGGCGTTTCGGCAGAAATGATGTCTTTTAGAAGGTTCACATTTTCGGTGGCAATTTTTTTGGAAGTGCGTACCAGTCCTTTCGACAAAAACGTGCGGCCGCTCTCTTTGTGCATCGGAATTTTCACCTCGTAGCCCAGCCGGGTAAGCAGCAGGATGGCTTTAATACCAATGTCGCTTTCGTTGTAGTTTGTAAATTCGTCATTAAACAAAAATACCTTTCCCCTGGGAGCTCCGTCGGGCAACGGAATACCCTGACTGGTTAGGCGGTTCAAAGTTATTTTGGAAAGCGAAGGCAGGTTTCGCTGTGGCGCAATACCAATAGCTTTTTTCAACAGGGAAGTGCGCATCATCAGGTTTGAAAGCGGGCGCACCAGCATGGCCAGCCGGTTTAAACGGGGCAGGTAAGCCACCAGCCGCGAGCGAAGCGGTATTCCGTGAATATCGTAATAGTGTTGCAAAAATTCCGCTTTCAGTTTGGCCATGTCCACATTCGACGGACATTCGGCCTTGCATGCCTTGCAGGAAATACACAAATCGAGAATATCATAAATCTCCCGGTGATCGAACGGGTTTTCCTTTTCATTGGAATAAAGAAACTCCCTGAGGATATTGGCGCGCCCGCGGGTGGTTTTGTCCTCGTCGCGGGTGGCCATAAACGTGGGGCACATGGTTCCGCCAATCACCTCGCTTTTGCGGCAGTCGCCCGAGCCGTTGCACTTTTCAATGCTTCTGAAAAAGCCGTTATACCTTGAAAAATCGAAAACCGTTTGGTATTCCGGCGTGGGTTTTCCGGGAATTACGCGGAGACTTTCCGTAATGGGAGGCGTATCCGTAATTTTACCCGGGTTGAGGATATTGTCCGGGTCCCAGGCCTTTTTCAGGCTTTTCAGCAGCCCGTAGTTGTGTTCGCCCAGCATGTAGGGGATAAATTTTCCGCGCACGCGTCCGTCGCCGTGCTCGCCGCTCATGGAACCCCGGTATTTTTTTACCAGCGCAGCCACTTCGTTCATCAGGGTGTCAAAAAGTTTCACATCGTTGGGGTCCTTAAAATTGATGAGCGGACGGAAATGGATTTCACCGGTGGCAATGTGTGCGTAATAAACACTGGTAAGTCCCAGTTTTGCCAGCACTTTTTTGAAGTCGGCAATGTAGCCCGGCAGGTATTCGGGCGCCACGGCGGTATCTTCAATACCGGGCACGCCTTTGCGGTCACCGGGAATATTTGAAAGCAGGCCCAGTCCGGCAGTTCGAAGCGCCCACACCCGTTTGATGTTACCGGCGCCGGTAACCAGCGGAAAGTGGTAACCCAGTTTTGCCGCGCGCAAATCTTTTTCCAGCGCTGCCGCTTTGGCAAGCAATTCCTCTTCGGTTTCGCAGGCAAATTCAATCATCAGCATGGCGCCGGGGTCGCCCTTCACAAAAAAGCGGTTTTTATTCTGTTCGATGTTTTCCTTTGTGCACTGCAGGATGATATCGTCCATCAGTTCAATGGCGCCTGGATTGTGTTTCAGTGCAATCAGGTTGCCTTCCAGCGATTCTTCCAGCGTTTTGAAATGGGCGCAAACCAACCCCTTGTGTTTGGGCGGAAGCGGAATGAGGTTCAGCTTTATGCGGTGCGAAAAAGCGAGCGTACCTTCCGAACCGGCCAGCAGCTTGCAAAAGTTGAACGGCTCGCTGCCTTTGGTAAACATTTTTGAATCGAGCAGGACATCAATGGCGTAGCCCATATTCCGGCGGGTGAGTTTCGGGTCGGGAAACTTTTCGCGGATCTCTTTTTGGTTTTCCGGGTCGTTAAGAATATCGAAAATATTCTGATAAATGGCTTTCTCCAGAGAGTTGGCGTTGCCATTCATTTTTTCCAGAAATTCATTTTTCGAAAGGGCTTTGAAGGTGGTTTCGGAACCGTCGGAAAGAATGGCATCCACTTCGAGAATGTGTTCGCGCACGCTGCCGTAAATGAGCGAATGCAGTCCGCAGGAGTTGTTGCCCAGCATACCGCCGATAACGCAGCGATTGGCGGTGGAGGTTTCCGGCCCGAATTGCAGACCGTGCTGTGCCAGTGCCTGGTTCAGTTCGGCCAGCACCACGCCGGGTTCCACAATCACGTACCGTTCATCCACGTTCAGCTCCAGTATTTTATTCATGTATTTCGAAACGTCAACCACAATGCCCGGTCCCACCACCTGCCCGGCCAGCGAAGTACCTCCTCCGCGCGGAATTACCGACGTTCCGTTTTCCCTGGCAAATGCTAAAATTTTCTGTATGTCTTCCCTTGATTTGGGACGGGTTACCGCCAGTGGCAGTTCCCTGTACTGCGATGCATCGGTGGAATAGAGCACACGCTGAACATTGTCGGTAAACAGGTCGCCCTCTATTTGGGATTTGAGCTGGTTGAAAGCGGATAGCATAAGGTTTATTTTAAAGTTTGGTAAAAATAGAAGTTTCTCTGGTTTGTTGCAAACGAAAATAAACGAAGGTTGGTATGAGTGAAAATGATTCAGCTTTTATCTGATTTAATGCTAATAAGCCATCAAAATAAATAATCAACACATTTTCTGAGTTATTTTCTGATATTGAAACAGAGTGCTTGTCCCGTCGTGGGACGCATTTTTTCGATTTGAAATATTTTTTTTGGAGCTATTGTGCAATAAATCAAATAGTTTATTTTTGCCGAAAAAAACAGAGACTGATTTTTAAATTGACGGACATTAAACACAAAACGCCGGATGGCTGAGCCTTTACCTGCCTGTTCAAAATATAAGTACAACCTCCTTGTGGAGATGCTGTTAAAAGCATTGCCCGTTTTGTTTTTACTGCTTTTGTTTTTAGCTGTTCCGGCTTCGTTTCTCCATGGACAAACTCAATCCATAACTTATACTTCCTCCGGCACCTGGACGGTTCCTCCAGGCGTTACACAAATAACCGTGGAAGCCTGGGGAGGAGGGGGAGCCGGAGCGAATATTGCAGGAGGTAATACAAGGGGAATCACAAGAGGTGGTGGCGGAGGTGCTTATGCGCGAAGAACAATAAATGTTATTTCTGGAACAGAATATTCTGTAGTTGTAGGACACGGAGGAAAAACAGAACAGAATCAGGAAGATTCAGGAAGTCCCTCTTTATTTGGAACAGGTCCAATTATAAGGGCTGCTGGTGGAATTGGAGGTTCAAGCAATACTTCTGGAAATAGTGGACTTGGAGGTACCGTTGCAGGTTCAATTGGAGATATAGTTTATCCTGGTGGTAATGCTGAAGCTGGCGGAGGAGGCGGGGCAGGTTCAACTGGTCAGGGTGGAGATGCTAGTGGGAGTAATGGGGGCTACGGTGCCTCCGAAGGTGGAGGTGATGGTGGAAATGTTCCATCTGAAAATAGTAATGGTAATCCAGGAATTATATACGGAGGTGGTGGAAGTGGCGCTATTAAAACCAACAATGGTGGTCCTCAAACAGGAGGATCCGGCGCCCCCGGGCAGGTCATTATTTCCTGGTGCCAGCCGCCTTCCATAACAAGCCAACCAAACGACCAGAATATTACATACGGCGAAAGTGCCAATTTTTCAGTTTCATCGGCTAAAACCGGTGTTACCTGCCAGTGGCAGGTTTCGGATGATGGCGGAGACAACTGGACAGATTTGCCAGGAGAAGAGAGTCCAACCCTCGGTTTTTTACTTCCAACTGTTTCCATGAGCGGCAACCAATACCGGTGTGTTGTTTCAACCACTGATTGCGGGTTCAGCATAAGCACTGCCGCAACACTTACCGTAAATCGTGCTGTTATAACGGTTACTGCCGGCGACCAAACCGTAACTTACGGAGCGCCTGCAAGCACAGTTACCCAAAACGGCACTCACACCCTCTCCGGTTTTGTAAACGGCGAAAGTTCATCGGTGATAAGCACATTAAATTCCATTTCATACACAACAACTTATACCAGTTTAGCCAATGCAGGGACAGCAGGTATAACTGTTACACCTGTTATCTCCGGTTTAACCGCAGCCAATTATTCTTTTACAGCCCTGCCAGGTTCAGTATCCATAACAAAAGCCGACCAGTTTATTATCTGCGGCTGTTTTCCCTTTTCGAAACCGCTGAATCAGTTTATCGACGAACCCGTGCCCCTGAATGTAACGGCCAGCTCAGGTCTGCCCGTAACAATTTCCCTGGAACCGGGAAGTGCGGCCACATTAAATTACGACGAGAGCGAATTGCCACCCTACTATTTAACCGATATTGGTGAAACGGGCGTGGTAATTATATATGTAACCCAGGAAGGTGATGATAATTACAATGCTGCCACTCCGGTTACACAATCCTTTGATGTAACCAAAAGCAACCAGTCCATCAGTTTCCCGGAAATGGATGACCTGACCTATTCAAACGGATTAACTCTTGATTTGGATGCGGTTGCTTCCTCGGGTCTGGCTGTTACATATTCTGTTGAAAGCGGTCCGGCCAATGTTACGGGGAATACCTTAAATATTACCGGTGCAGGAGAGATATGGGTTACTGCCAGTCAGGCGGGGGATGCTTCATATAATCCTGCATCGAATGTGACCCGCTCATTTATAGCAAACAAGGGTACCCAAACCATTACAGTTAATGTTTCTCCGGACGACCCAATAACCGGCTCAACAGAAATTACAGCCACATCAACATCGGATTTGCCGGTTACACTTACACTCGGAGCTGGAAGTGATGCCACCAGTTTGGTTAACGAGGGTTCATTTTATACCCTTGCTGGTATTGGAAGCATAGGCACAGGCTTAATTTACATAGTAGGTAACCAGGCCGGAGATGACAATTTTTTGCCGGCCAATGAGGTGGTTCAAACCATTGATTTGAGTAAACAAAACCAGGTGATTACTTTCCCGGAAATAGGGAATAAAACGTATGGCGATTCTCCAATAACCTTAAATGCCACAGCAAGTTCAGGATTACCGGTAACTTATTCTGTTCTCAGTGAGGTGGCAACGCTTTCCGGTTCAACGTTAACCATAACCGGAGCCGGCACGGTAATAATTGAAGCCAGGCAAATCGGCGATGATGACTACAACCCGGCTCCCACAGTAACACAGCAGGTTGAAATCATAAAAGCAACCCCGGTCATTACACAGGCTGATATTGTAAAAACTTTCGGAGATGATGCGTTCCCGATTAGCCCAATTTCAACCAGCAGCGGATCGTTTGGTTTTGTGAGTGGCAACACCGAAATTTTTACCCTTGGCGACAATGAGGCTACCATTGTGGGTGCCGGGAGTACGGTATTAAATATTACCCAACAGCCAACGGCCAATTATTTTGGAGCCACCAAAACCGTTTCATTCATTGTAAACAAAACCAGCTCAACCATAACCGTTACAGGCGACACGGAATATATTTACAATGCTTCGCCCCAGGGCCCGGAAACATACGTTGTTGACGGATCTACCGGCTCGGTTTCCTATAGTTATTCAGGTACAGGTTCCACATCTTACGGCCCAGGTGCAGTAAAACCGACCAATGCCGGAACTTATGCAGTTACTGCAACTGTGGCCGAAGATTTGAATTACGCCGGCGCAACTTCTGCTCCTTATGCATTTACAATAAGCAAGGCGAATGCTGTAATAAATGTTTCTCCGTATTCAGAAATATATAACGGCACAGAATATATTTCATCCGGATCGGCAACCGGTGTTTCAAGCGAAAACCTTGCCGGTTTGAATTTGTCGGGAACTGCACATACCAACGCCGGGAACTATAACGATACGTGGACATTTACCGATGTAACCGGGAATTACAACGACGCTACGGGAACTGTGGAAAATATTATCAGCCCGAAAAATCTCACCGTTACTGCAACAAATCAGGTGAAATGTTACGGAGATGAAATTGTTTTTTCAGGCACTGAGTTTACCTCTTCCGGTTTAATAGCCGGCGAAACAGTGGGGTTGGTAACGCTGAACAGCAGCGGGGCGTCGCCGGCAGCAGCAGCCGGAACCTATGATATTGTGCCTTCCGGCGCCACCGGAGGTACATTTAACCCAAACAACTATGCTGTTTCTTATGTAAACGGACAATTGACGGTAAGGCCCCGGCCGACCTTGTCAGGAGCTGTGCAGGCTGCCACTGTTTGCGAGGGGGCAAGAGCCACCATTAACCTTTCAGGTTTGTTACCCGAAAAGATTTTTTCGCTGGATTATTCAATCAACGGTGTTCAGCAAACACAAATACCAGGTTTGTATTCCGATGTTTCGGGAAATTCCGGCTTTACCACAACGGCATTAACAGCAGCCAACGATGGCCAGATTCTACAGATAACAGGTATCACCATAACAAGTGAAACGCCCAACTGTACTGAAGTTTTTTCGGAAGAGGTAACCCTGAGTGTGAACCCGCTTCCAACGCTTTCCGGCGCAACACTCGAAGAACCCGTTTGCGAAGGCTCTTCAGCCACAATCAACTTAAGCGGGTTGCTTACAGAAACAACATTTACCTTGTATTATACCATAGATGACATCGATCAGACACCGGCTTCAGGCCTAGTTGCCGATGCCTCAGGAAATGCAGTTTTTAATACTCCGGCACTTACTGCGAGCAATAACGGGCAGATGTTGCAAGTTTACGGTATCGAAATTACAAGTGAAACTCCAGCGTGTTATCACGGATTTGCGGAGGATGTTATTCTTGAAGTATTTCCAGCCAGCGTTGGAGGAACTGCATCAGCAACCGTTGAGGCTATTTGCGCAGAAAATTATACCATAATAGACCTGGCCGGCTATTCCGGCACCATTCAGTGGCAGCAGTCGGCCGACGGAATCAACGACTGGACCGAAGTGGCTGGCGGAAGCGGTGAAACAACCGATTCTTACACAACACCCGTGCTTACTGAAACCACCTGTTTCCGGGCCGAAGTTACCAGTGAAAATTGCGATCCGGCTTATTCAAATGTGGTGGAAGTAATCGTTTATCCACTCCCCGCAACGGGAGAAATAATACCTGATTAAAAATGAAAAATTATACAAGAAACAATAACCAAAAAATCAAAAAAATGAAAAAAGTATTACCATTTTTAATGACTGTCGCCGCTCTGCTGCTGACAAGTGCCGGGGCAATGGCACAGGGAGGGGCAACACCTTTTGTGGGTTCAACACATAATTATACTGTTGAACCTGAAAGCACTTCCAATACTCTTACTTGGACTATTGTTGAATCGTCAGGTTATACCATCAATTCCCAAACTATTGATGGAGATAATTCTATTGCAAATATTACCTGGACTACCGTAGGAACTTATAAATTACAATTTACTGAGTTAAATGAAACTACAGATTGTGCAACTATTAAAGAACTTGAAATAACAGTTTCTGAAAACACATTTGATTTAACTGCAGTTGCGCCGGCTGCCACCTGTAATGCTGCCGACGGCGTGATAAATTACGCAGGAACTGATGTAACTACAGAAGTATCCTTTGTGGTGGATATGGAAACAGGCGATGAAGACTTTAATCCGGACTGGGAGTTTACTTTTACTTTAACATCTTCAACCGGTACAACGGTTGACAATGTGTCTGATGGAACCAACACGCTTACAGCAGTTTCAGGAACATATACGCTGACTGGTTTGACGAGTTCAACAGGCGCTGGTACAGTTACCATTACACTGGATGCAAGCGGGGAACTTTACAGTGCTGAAGATGTGGTTTTAACCATTACTTCCGCCAAAGAACTGACATACAATACACCGGAGTCCGATTCAGGTAACAATACGGCTACTCAAACCATAAATCCAATACCACAAACATCAGATATTACAACAGATTAACAAATACAAAACGCTATAAATTAACAGTTTAACAAATTTTTATTCACAAAATTAAATTTTTAAAAAATGAAAAAGCTATTTATTCTTTTGGCCGCGGTTACCTTAACCGCTATGAGTGCAAAGGTTTTTGCGCAGAGTACCGGAACTACTCCTGCTCCGGGTGCAACGCATGAATATTCTGTTACTCCCGGAGATGCTGGAAACACATTTCTGTGGTCGGTAACAAAAGGTGATTTAACGACTGATGCAGGTACAGATGCTGTTATTGCTGATTCTGATGCTTCAGCAACTGACATTACCTGGGCTTCAACGGTAACCGTAGGTGACTGGTATTATGTGCATATTCTGGAGACTGATGAAGATGGTTGTTCGAATGAAAAAGTGCTGCCGGTTCAGATTACAGAAAGTGATTTCTTCCTTAATCTTTCAGCTGAAAACCCCACGCAATGTTACGATAATGCAGTTGTTGTTAGCTTAAGTGGAAATTCAACTATTACTTATAATCATGGTACTGCAACTATTGACTTTACTGTAACACCAGACAATTTATCTCCATCATATTCTGGTTATGTATTTGATCTGGCTCTTACTGTTCCGACTGGGTTTACTTCTGCTCCGACCTTCTCAGCTAATGCGTCATGGGATGGTACTACTGTAACTGTAACAGATAACGGAATTGTGGAAATAAGTTTCGAGGTGGTTAATGGAAATACGTATGACAATGATTCTGCACCAGATGCTCAAAACTTTACCGCAACTGCTACAATTTCAAATGGTGTTAGCGCTAATGGTGTATCAGAGAATGATTCTGCTAATGATAATACCGATGCTACTGATGTGTCAAGGCCAAATACCAGTGGCATAATTACAAATTAGAAGTTGATATCAGAATAATAGCTTTTCAAAATACAGTCTTGGGCAGGGAGATTTTTCCCTGCCCAAACGGGACTGGATGTTGAAAGGCATTGAAATGTTCTGAACGGGATTTTCCTTTTAATACAACACGATACGCTTATAAATGCGAACAGGGTTTAAATACAGGAGCTTTATATTATCGGCTTTGCTGATAATTTGGGCTGTGGCTTTTGCTGCGGCACAGGAGCACTCTGTAGCTACTGTTGGCGAAGTACGTCCGTATTTTGTAGAAGAACACTCGGGGAGTGAATATGAGTGGGCCGTTTACAACGAACCAGCTTTTGTAGCTGTTGCCACTGAAAGCGAGGTGGTTTTTCCCGATGGAAATTCCGGACACGCTATCACGATCCAATGGGAGAATCCCGGTTTGTATTACGTTACGGTAGTTGAAACGGATGGTTCCGGTTGTACCAACACCAAAGCTTTGGCTGTAACTGTTCTACCAAACGACCGCTCAGCCGGTTTTGAAACCGTGGCAAGCCATTCCTGTTTCGATGATTCAGGAAATAGTTTTGAATTGCCGCTTGCTATTTATGGCAACGATGGTTTACCGCTCGCAGCTCAATATTTCCCGCTAAAAACGGAATTCAATGTAAACGGGGTAAGTCATGAAGTTCAGATTGAATTCAGCCTGCTTACATTGTTTGTAAGTGATCAGTGGTTTAGCATTGGTCCCGGAATAAATACACTGGTAGATGTTGAAATAACAGGTGTAACCGATAAAAACGAAGTGCCGCTGCAGCTTGCCAATGCAGTTCATACGCACACCATTCATGCCATACCCGAAATTGAATTCGAAAATCCGCTGGCGGAAACAATCGCCATGTATTCCAGCCATTCGTTCCGGGTTTTATCCGGTGCGGATTATACGTATGAGTGGTGGTTTACCGACGGATTGAACAACCGTTTCAATTTTATTTCCACGGAGTATTTTACCGAAGAACGACTCTGGGACACTGAAGGTGAATTCACCCTTTATACACAGGCAACCAATCAAAACGGCTGCCGGTCGGAAATCATCTCAAAACCTTTTACGGTTTCCGAAGTGGAAGGATTTATCCCATCGCTGGTGGCGCTGCCCGATATCAATGTAGGATATGAAAATACTACACTTTATGGCGATGTGAG
Source organism: Mariniphaga sp. (assembly GCA_041686935.1). GTDB lineage: Bacteria > Bacteroidota > Bacteroidia > Bacteroidales > Prolixibacteraceae > Mariniphaga. Next base: position 11,733 of record JAWLCW010000007.1, read on the forward strand.
CATCAATGACTTCGATTTTCTCGATCGGGATTATGGAACTTTTTATACACTGGCAGGCTATGAACTGCACGGACTTGTTTTTTACGATGATGGCACCTACGAATACACACCGCCCGAAGGATTCACAGGGAGAGTGAATTTCAGCTACCGGGTTTGCCATGCAGATTATGATGACCAATGTGCAGGAGCTGAAGTGGAAATCAGAATTTTACCGGTGATTACATCGGCCAATATTGCACCCGTTGCAGCTACCGATGTGGCACTTACCTTACCCGGACAAACTGTTTACGGGAATGTGCTGGCAAACGACATCGACCCGGACGGATTTGGCACTCCATTAAACCTGAACACCACACCGCTTTCCGGACCACAAAACGGAACTGCAGTTATAAACAGCAATGGCAGTTTTTCCTATTCTCCTTTGCCTGGCTTCATTGGCATCGACAGGTTTATGTACCGTGTTTGCGACAGCGGTTCTCCCAAATTATGTGATTCTGCGTGGGTTTATATTTTCGTTAGCGATTTTGGCGGAACCGGGCAAAAACCCATTTCAGCCTCCGACGATATGTTCCTGCATGTGGATGGTGGTATTTATTCCCTGAATGAAACTGGAATTCCCGGTGAAATCCCTGTTTACAATACTTCTCCGGTAATTAATGTTTCGCATGGAGAATTGCAGATTTTCCAGAATGGTACATTTACCTACATTCCCGATGAAGGGTACATGGGCGCCGACTGGTTTGTTTACGAAGTGTGTAATATGGACGAACCGGATGGTTGTCGTTATGGAACTGCATTTATTCTGGTAACCCCGGGCAACCAGTGGATTGAACTGGCCGGACGGGATACGGTTATCGGGAATTGTGCACCTTTCACATTAACAGCGCTTGATGTGGGTGAAGGCTTTAGCTACAAATGGGAACCTGCGCATTTGCTCGACGATGCAGAAAACCGCACACCTGTTTTTATTCCTGGTGAAACCACAACTTTTACCCTTACGGTTTCCAATGAATACGGATTCAGCGCCAAAGATTCTGTAAAAATTACCGTTTCGGAAGGTTTTGCCAATGCGGGCGAAGATGTCTGGATGTATGGAGGCGATTCGGCCGTGCTCGACGGAAGCAACAGCCAGGGCGAAGGGCTTCAGTTCTTTTGGACAACATTGAACGGAGTAATAGAAGATGGTGAAAACACGGCCAACCCGGTGGCAGGCAGTATTGGTACTTATATACTTCATGTGACCGACCAGTTTGGCTGCACTGCCACTGATTCGGTTACGGTTGGCCTGCTGACTCATGCGCCGGTGGCAAACAACGATTACGATACCACAGAATACCGGACTCCGGTGAAGATTTATGTGCTGGATAACGACTACGACCCGGATAATGATATTGATTCCCTTTCGCTGAGAATTTCAGTACAGCCTATGTTTGGTTCGGCTATTGTCGATTTCACAGATTTTGCCGTTCAATACACACCCGGACGCAATTACAGCGGCTCCGACCATTTTGAGTACCGTATTTGCGATGTCCGCAACAATTGCGATGACGCTTCGGTTTTTGTTTTGGTTAACGATTTCCGGTTCTTTATTCCCAACGCCTTCTCGCCAAATAACGATGGTATAAACGACTATTTTGAAATACTGGGTATTGAATTTTACGAAGGGAACAGTATTGAAATATTTAACCGCTGGGGTAACCGGGTTTATCGCGCAGAAAATTATGGTATTGAAACTTCCCCGCAATATTGGGATGGAAAATCGAATACCGGCGTAAGGCTTGGCAACGAAGAGTTGCCTTCGGGAACTTACTTTTATGTAATTGATTTGGGCAATGGAGAAAAGCGCATTGTGGGGTCCGTTTATTTAGACAGATGATTTGATGAAAGTGAATAAATACATAGCGCAACTGATATGTATCCTGTTTTTGACAGGAGCAGGAACAGGTCTGGTAAATGCGCAGCAGGATCCGATGTACACGCAGTATATGGATAACCTGCTGATTGTGAATCCTGGATTTGCAGGTACCAGGGAAGTTGGCAGTTTTATGACTGTTGCCCGAAATCAGTGGGTGGCTTTCGATGGGGCGCCCCGGACGCGAACATTTTCTTTTCAAACACCTGTTAAGGACCTTGGTTTGGGAGTTGGTTTTTCCGTTTTGTCCGATAAAATTGGTCCGCTTACACAAACCGGAGTTTATTTCGATTATTCCTACTGGTTGAAAATGAATGAGGAATTCAGGTTGAGCCTTGGCCTGAAAGGTGGATTTTCCTTTTACCGTGCCGATCTTACTTCTTTGGAAACCATTCATCCCGACCCCATATACCAGCGCGATATTTTCAAAAACTTTCTGCCAAATTTCGGTGTGGGCGGTTTCCTGTTTTCTGAAAATACATATATTGGAGTTTCTGTCCCTAAACTGGTAGAAAATGTAATTAGCCGCGAAGAATATTCATCAGAGTACGTAGGACGCGAAAAAATTCACTTATACATTGTTGGAGGTCATGTTTTTAAATTAAACGAAGAAATCAAAATCAAGGGACATTCCATGATGAAAATAGTAAAGAATGTTCCGATTGCCTTCGATATTACGGCCATGGGTGGGTTTAAAGACCGTTTCTGGGTTGGCGCCATGATGCGCCCTGGAGATTCATGGGGTTTACTGGCTCAGGTTAACGCCGCCGACAATATTCTTATCGGATATTCATACGATCTCAGTTTTTCCGAACTAAACACCTTCAATAACGGAACACATGAAATAATGGTCAGTTACAACTTCAATCTGTTCCGGTAGCAGAAAAATATCCCTCCCAGATCAGCTTTTTTTACTTTTTGAATCAGTTTTATTAACCCGAACCTGTTGGTTTTTGCTGATCGGCTTTTCCGTATTTTGAAGCCCTTTGAATCAGTTAAAATTTTCAGGACAACTATTTCATGTGCAGTAATTTAGTGGGAAATAACAACTGATTTAAAATGAACGGAAAAATCATAATGGTACTTTGTCTGGCTGTTGCATTTGCATGGGCTTCAACTGCACGGGCACAGAAGAAGTCTGCACCCGGGCAGGCAATTTCTGATGTTGCCATAAGCATTCCCTCCGGGAAATCAGAAAAATGGTTTACAGCACCCCCCGAACAGGTAAATTTACTGAAATCAGCCGCTAAAAGTCAAACCACAATTAACCTGAGTTATACAAATGTACCGGAAGATGCCAAACGGGCTGCTGAATTTGCTGCCGGTATCTGGAAAAGCCTTATCAGTACAACAGTTCCGGTGAATATTGTTATCAGGATGGAATCACTTGATGAAGGTGTCCTTGCAATGAGCAGACCTTCTACTTTTTTTATGAATTTTAACGGCAGTCCCATTTCAAATGTTTATTATCCGGTTGCTCTGGCCGAAAAACTTTCAGGAGAGGAATTGAATCCGGGAAATCCGGATATTGTTTGCAGTTTTAATCACAACATGCCGTGGTATTTCGGTACCGATGGAAATACCCCTCTTGCACAATACGATTTTGTTACGGCTGTACTTCATGAAATTGCCCACGGGCTGGGTTTTTCGGGTTTTTATAAAGATGACGGGAGTGTGGGGTTTTTCAATAACGGAAGCAATTTGCCGGCAATTTACGACTGGTATGTATTCAATTCGAAAAACCAGCAACTGGCAGATAAGAATCTGTTTCACCGGCCTTCTGTTGAATTGCACAGGCAACTTACTTCCGGTAATCTTCGGTTTCTTCAGGAAGACAATGAAGGTGAAAATTTACGTCATTCAGAAATTTTTGCTCCGCCGGTTTGGAATGATGGTGCAAGTATTTACCACCTGATCGGTGGGAATATCCTGATGGATCCTTTTACCGCAAAAGGTAGTGCTATACATAATCCCGGCGACGAAGTAATGTCCATTCTTTCGGAAATCGGTTGGGAAGCAGTTACTTTCGATTTTGATGTATTGAAAGATTTTGAAAATCCGGCAGCGGAATTGCCTGTTGAGGTTGGAATTGTTTCAGAAAGGAATATTGAAAATCCGATTGTTTACCTGGTATTTTCAACAGACAATTTTCAAACTTCCGACTCTGTTCAGCTTCAGGTGAACCATTCATCAAACCGTTTTGCCGGGAAAATTCCTTTGGATTATTATGTTGGAAAATTGCAGTATTACATTAAATTAAAAGTAAGCAGTAAAGTTTATCATTTGCCTTCCATGGCGCCCGTTAAAAAGTTTACACTCCGGATAGGGCCTGATTATCAACCTCCTGTTATTGCCCATAATCCGGAAAAAATCATTACCATAGCCGAGCCCGAATTGCAAATCTCTGCGGTGGCAACTGACAATATCGGCATAAGTTCCGTAAAAATGGAATACCGGCTGAACGGGATACAAAAAGAGCCTGTTTTTTTGAAAGAATCAGGCAATGACCGATATTCTGTTAATTTGGATTTTGCAGATGAGATTTCAAAAAATTACACAATTGAATACCGGTTGACAGCTAAAGATGAAGCTGCCTCAGAAAATATAAAAACACTGCCGTCAAGTGGATATTACCAGGTAAATATTTTTTGCCCTGAAAAACCGGTAACAAGTTACTCTTCTGATTTTGAGAATGGACCGGATGATTTTGTAACAGCCGATTTCAGTATATCAAAGGTTGCAGGATTTCATAACAGTATTTTGCATACCCGAAGTCCTTATCCGGTTTCGGCCCATGAAGATGAAAAATACAACCTGGCAGCATTGCTGAAATATCCGGTAATTCTTGAAGAAGGCGGGTTGATGTTGTTTGATGAGGTGGTGCTTGTGGAGCCGGGCGAACAGGGTGCCGAATATACCGGAAATTTATTCTGGGATTATGTGATTGTGGAAGGAAGTAAAGACGGTGGAAGAACCTGGTTGCCCTTTATTTCAGGATATGACTCGGGAGCCGATGAATTATGGAAATCCAGTTTTTTAAATTCTCTTGTGAACAACAAATCACAGGCTGTGGGAAACCAAAGCATGTTTTTAAGAAACCGGATTAACCTGACAAAAAACAACAATTTTTCCGCCGGCGATACAGTAATTTTCCGGTTCAGACTGGCTTCTGACAATGCTGTTAACGGTTGGGGCTGGGCAATCGATAACCTCGAAATTCAGAAAAGCATTTCCACCGGCAGCGATTTAGCAGCTTATAAGGGATTGGATATTTATCCAAACCCATTCAACCGGCAATTTTATGTCGATTTTCCCGACACAACAGTTTCAATGCAATATGATATTGAGGTTAGCAATCTGCTTGGGAAAACAATTTACAGACATAAAGGCGTTGATGTTTTTCATAATTCCAGAATTTCAATTGAATTGCCCGAAGTTGAGCGGGGAATTTACCTGGTTCATGTAACAAGAGGTAATAAAACAGTTTACATGCAAAAGCTGGTGAAAAATTAATACGTTTTCACTACCTGCTACTCAAAAAATTATTTACATTTGATAAAAAATGAAATGTTGTTTGATTGGGACAAGAAAAAATGCAAATCAAATATCATTAAACATGGAATTGATTTTAAAGATGTAATTCAGTTATTTGGAGAACCTTATCTCAGAAAAATTGACAGTAGGAAAGAATATGGAGAAAAACGTTGGATTGCACTGGGGAAAATCAATAATTTAGTTGCGATAGTGGTATTTACAATTCGAAAAAACCGAATTCGAATAATTTCAGCAAGACAAGCAAATAAAAAGGAAAGGCAGATTTATCATGAAAGATTCAAATAAAATATCTGGAAAAGAACTTGACAAGATGAAAGATTCAGTGATTGATTATTCAGAAATTCCTGTCACAGATTTTGATTTTTGGGAGGATGCAGTTGCTGTATATCCACAAAAAAAAGTAACAGTAGAAATGCAAATTGATGAAGACCTTGCCCTTTGGTTGAAAGAATTGGGAAATGAAAGTGATTCTGCTGTAAATAATCTGTTGCGTTCCTATTTTATTGGAACCAAACGTTTGATGTTTAACAAATAGATTTTTCCTTTTTTTAATACCACTAATTTCTGTCAAAAAATCACTCTCCCGGAGCACATTACGGTAATATTTTCATACCCCGGACTGTGTTGTGTGACAAATTGACTGTCAGTAATTTATGGATTGCTATTTGCTGTGGATGACTGAATTTATTAAAAAAATGAAGTCATGAATCTGAATAATTTTACCATAAAAGCACAGGAAGCCATTCAACACGCGTTTCAGGTAGCGCAAGGCAACAATCAGCAGAGCATTGAAACCGGGCATATTTTAAAAGGACTGACACATTCAGCCGAAAACGTACTGGAATTTCTTTTGAAAAAGCTCGGCGTTAATATATCCATATTCCAGCAGGCGGCAGATAAAATAATTGAATCTTATCCGCGGGTTACCGGCGGCGAACCCTATATTTCAACCACAGCCAACCGGGTATTGCAAAAAGCGCTGGCTTTGGCTCAGGAAATGGGCGACCAGTATGTTTCTGTTGAACATGTTTTACTGGGACTGCTCGATGCAGGCGATTCGGTAAGCCGCTTGATGAAAGACAACGGCATTACCAAAAAAGATTTGCAAAAAGCCATTGAAGAGCTGCGGAAAGGATCGAAAGTGGACAGCCAGACCGCCGAAGACCGTTTTAACTCGCTGAACCGGTTTGCCCTTAATTTAAACGAAAGGGCCCGTTCAGGAAAACTCGATCCGGTAATTGGCCGCGATGAGGAAATCCGGCGGATTTTGCAGATTCTTACGCGCCGTACCAAAAATAACCCGATTTTGATTGGCGAGCCCGGTACCGGAAAAACCGCCATAGCCGAAGGCCTGGCCCACAGGATTGTGCGTGGCGATGTGCCGGAAAACCTGAAATCCAAACAGGTTTTTTCACTCGATATGGGGGCGCTGATTGCCGGCGCCAAATACAAGGGCGAATTTGAGGAAAGGCTGAAAGCAGTGGTAAATGAAGTGGTTCATTCCAACGAAGAAGTGATTCTTTTTATAGATGAAATTCATACTCTGGTGGGCGCCGGTAAAAGCGAAGGCGCCATGGATGCAGCAAACATTCTTAAACCTGCTCTTGCCCGTGGTGAACTGCGTGCCATTGGTGCAACCACATTTAACGAGTATCAGAAGTATTTCGAAAAAGACAAAGCGCTGGAACGCCGTTTTCAGGTGGTGAAAGTGGACGAACCCGATACACTCAGTGCCATTTCCATTTTGCGGGGAATTAAGGAACGGTACGAAAGCCACCACAAAGTGCGGATAAAAGATGATGCGATTATTGCTGCGGTTGAATTGTCTCAGCGCTATATTTCAGACCGGTTTTTGCCCGACAAAGCCATCGACCTGATGGATGAGGCTGCTGCCAAACTGCGCCTCGAAATGGATTCGGTGCCGGAAGAGCTGGATGAAATAGAACGCCGAATCAAACAACTGGAAATTGAACGCGAGGCCATTAAACGTGAAAAAGATCATAAGAAGCTGGATTCGCTGGGTGGGGAAATTTCCAATTTGAAGGAGGAACAATCGCATTTACGCGCCAAATGGGAAAGCGAAAAGCAGGTTATCGACTCCATTCAGAAAAAGAAAGCTGAAATTGAAGATTATAAATTTGAAGCTGAAGAAGCCGAGCGCCAGGGACGGTATGACCGTGTTGCAGAACTTCGGTATGGAAAAATTAAAGAAGCTGAAAATGAAATCGAAAAGTTTCAGCAGGAATTTAATAAAATGAAGGAAGGCGACAGCCTGATTAAGGAGGAAGTAGATGCCGAAGACATTGCCGAGGTAGTTGCCCGCTGGACTGGAATTCCGGTTTCCAAAATGTTGCAGAGCGAACGCGAAAAGCTGCTTCACATGGAAGACGAGTTACATAAACGTGTGGTTGGCCAGGATGAAGCCATTGCAGCCGTTTCAGATGCTGTGCGCCGCAGTCGGGCCGGTTTGCAGGACGAAAAGCGTCCCATCGGTTCGTTCATTTTTTTAGGTTCTACTGGTGTGGGAAAAACCGAACTGGCCAAAGCGCTGGCCGAATACCTGTTCAACGACGAGAACATGATTACCCGAATCGACATGTCGGAGTACCAGGAAAAATTTTCAGTTACCCGGTTAATTGGAAGTCCGCCCGGATATGTGGGGTACGACGAAGGCGGCCAGCTAACAGAGTCTGTGCGCCACAAACCTTATTCTGTGGTACTGTTCGACGAAATTGAAAAAGCGCATCCCGATGTGTTTAATGTGCTGCTGCAGGTGCTCGACGACGGGCGGCTCACCGACAATAAAGGACGGACGGTCAACTTTAAAAACACCATCATCATTATGACTTCCAACCTGGGGTCGCACCTCCTTCAGGAAAGTTTTGAAAACCTGAATACGGAAAATCAGGTAGAGGTATTGGAAAAAACCAGGAACCAGTTGCTTGAATTACTGCGCAAAACAATCCGGCCCGAGTTTTTGAACCGCATTGACGAAACCATTGTGTTTACGCCGCTTTCACGAGCCGACATCAACCAGATTGTAAAACTGCAGTTCAACCAGGTGGTAAAACGGTTGTCGGGTACCGATGTGAAAATCAGTTTAACCGACAAGGCCATTGACTGGCTGGCAGCCGTAAGTTACGATCCGCACTTTGGCGCCCGCCCGGTAAAACGGATTTTACAGAAATATGTATTGAACGAATTGTCGCGCAAAATTCTTTCAGGCCAGGTGGACAAAAGCAAACCGATAGCTATTGATGTGGAAGAGGAGGGACTGGTTTTTGGGAATTAGTGTGGTGACTGAAGGTTTTTGTTTTATCCCTGACAAGGTTTTAAATCCCTGTCAGGGATTTTTATGACAAGGCGCATTATGAATTGGGAAATTCACGTAAGCTTTTTAATAGCCACAAAGTTTTTAAAGTAATTATTGAAGCTTTCATTTACCTAATCAACTATGTGGTAGTGTTGTTATTTTTTTAATTAAGGCTTCTTTAAACTTACTTTCGACATTCAAATCTTCAAAGAGTAACATGTTAAACCAAGAATCTATTTTTATCCCATTTTTTGATTCATAATAGTCAATTAATGGAATGAAAAAACAAAGCAAATCATTATAATGAAATCGATTGTCATTCATTGAATTTAGACCTGGAATAAATATTTTGGATTCATTAAGTTTGTTTTTTTTATAATCCTCATCTTGGTTTTCTTCAACAATGATATTTGGAATAACGACACCAGAAACTACTATGTCTCTCATGATAACTCTTTCTAAAAGAATTATATTGGTGAAATTGGGTTTCCAAAAGTAACTATGAGAGAAATGTATATTAACAAGTTTGCAAAAACTAAAATTAGTATTGCCGAATAAACTTCCTGAAAAGTCAATGTTTTTCAAGTAAGAATAAGAAAAATCGAAATGATTAAATACAGAATAGAAACGCAATAAATTTTTATCCTCTTCCATATTTATCCCATTGAATAAATTATGACGCCACGAATTTTGAATAATAATATCGGGATTTGAATATTCCAAGTTATTAATCAGTTCAAATAAATTTTCGCTGTTAATTTTGTAATCAGTATTAAATAGTCTTGGATTTTCTATGTTTGAGTAGTCATTGTGAAGTGTATTTCCAACTAATAAAGCTAACCACCTATCAATATCATTTGTAATGGATGAAAGCTTATCATTCTTAAGTAATAATAACTCATTATTATACAGAGAACTTTTATTTTCAGCTTTTGCTAATAAAAAATTACTTTTTGAATTAAGGATTTTAGCTGCGAGAATATTTATTTTATTTAGCTTCTCTTTGGTTAAATACCAGTTGTCCAAGGAAGTCATTGGATATTCCGATTGAAAGTCGTCTATGGAACATTTTTTATACCATTCATAATATACGTCGTTGCAAAATAAATTATTGTTTTTCTTACTTGCAGTTGAGGCTAAAAGTGGAAAGAGTAATTTTCTTTTTTCTATAATATCTTCAGAAACTACATCATTTGACGACTCTAAAAATAACCTCAATAATTCTATAAAAAAATCAATTGTTTGCGCAGTAGGGATTCCTAAAATGAGTTTTGCCCTAGCGTCTTCGACAGAAGTATCTTCATCAAGTGAATATTTTATAAAGACTTTTAAATAATATTCAGCTAAAAGAATTTCGGCAAAAGATTGATGTTGAAAATGTAAAGTATTATCATTTTCGCCAAAATATGAGTGGGACAAAAATTCTATTTCCACTACTCCCTGATTCTTATATCTTTCAAGTATTTCAATATCGGTTTCATTGTTATTAACTCCGTCAAGAACTCGACATAAATCTGCTTTATTTAAAAATCCCTGATTACCTTTATGCCTTTCGAACATCCACAGTGCAGCAGTTGCATGTAACATGTTTCTAAATTCAAACTCTTCTTTAAAACTAATCTTATAATCCGGATCTTTTATGTGTTTTGCTTCCTTTGAAAGTAGATTAAGAAAGGAAAGGTAAATTCCGATTTTTCCAACTCTTAGAAAATCAATATTATTTAATATTAATTGATAGACCATATAGGCAAAGATGGGTCTTCTTAATTCACTAGAGGTCAGTGTTCCATTTTTAAGCAATTCTTCATAAACGTTAATTTCTGTGTTTTCTTCAATACTTTTATAAATTAAAGAAACAAAACCTAAATCATCGGAATTTATTTTTCTATCTGATGATTTTAATGTATTTATTATCCAGTCGTTAAATTGTTCCTTTTTAAATCCATATAATGAAATAAAATGCTCCACATCTCTATTGTTTTCATTTTGAATACAGAAAGGTTGATGATTTCTTAATTGATAATCCAAACCTTCGCTAAACGGACGAGATGTAATGATAATTCGGTTAGTTCTAAATTTTGTTTTATCAAGACCTTGTATTTGTTTTATTGAATTAACTACGCTTTCAATTGAATTCTTATTTAATTCACCACTTTCATCAAGAGAATCAATGAGAAAAACATACTTCTTATTTTTAAAATATTCACTTTCAATATCAATTGCATAACGTGTAAGCAAATAGTCACTTATAACTCCTAGTTTTGTATTTTGTTGATACTTATGAAAATTTCTTAAGTTAAAATAGATAGGAAAGTATCCCTCACTTGTTTTGATATATGATTTAGCTAACTTGGATGCGTATCTTTTTAAAAATACAGATTTACCTTTGCCAAAATCAGCAATAAGAAATAGAATTTTTTCTAAATGATTTGTTGGATTTATTTCAAAATACTGTTCAATTAAATCTCGAACTGGTACTAGTTTCTTTTCGAATTCATCATCATGATTCAGTTCATTATCGCTTTTATTATAATTATGTATTTCTTGCCAATGTCCATAAGTTGTTTCATACTTTAAATCTTCAGATTTTTCAAAGCCAATTTTGCCCCCTTTAATTGTATCCCACAATAACTCAACTTCGTTTTTCTCCATTAAAAAATCAGAAATTTGAGCCAAATGCATCTCATAATCATCTCCAAATTCTAGTTCGACCGTTTTTGCTATGTTATCATTAAAATCTTTTTTAAATGAATTTATTAGAGTATTGGAAACTTGTATTCTTGAAAGCATTTCTACATAGTTATTTTTAACTTGAATAACCATAGGATGATATTCAGGTTGATAAATGAGGATAATATCTTCATCCGCAATCTTATCTATCGAATTTATTGTTACGTCTGAAAATATTTGGATAACTTCTTCAATAGTTCTTTCTGATTTAATTTCTGCTTCTATTTTTTCAATGGAATTTGCAGCTTGTTTATAAGCTGCTCTTATATATGTATGTGTTCCAAATTCTTTCAATCTATTCTCAGAAACTTTTTTGAAATAAGTATTAATAAGAGGGGTGCCAAGGAGTTTGATACAAATTCCAATTGTACCTGATGAGTTTTTTAAAATATCTTGAGCATTCTCTTCAAAATTATTTTTAATCCAATCAGCTACATTTCCAAGTATGGAAGGGATGGTTTCAATGATTTGAGTTAGATTCTTTTTTGGCATTGTTTAATAATTTACATGTGAATTGATATAAAAATTATCACAACCGTATTAGTATACTTTCCTTTGCTGATGCAAAATAAAACAAAGTACCGAAATTAAAAATTATAGCAATTATAAGTTTATTTTAAAGGAAAAAGTTTGGTAAAATATAATAGCCCCCAAAGGCATTAACTGAAAAATTCCCTCTGTGTACGAAGCGTGGCTCTTTTTATGTTTTGTGCCTTTTTTATTACCCTCGTACATACCTTTAATGTTTTGTAAACCCTCGCTGACGTATCTGTGCCGAAAAGAACAAATGTACTGTTATTTGGCTTTTCAAAATTTTTAAAATACCAATTTGGCCCTTCTGAACCTCAGCGTTGAGCCTTTTCGCTTCAAATTATATCTTCCGGGCCCCAACGTTGAGCCTTTTTGCCTCAAATTTGACCCTCTGAGGTCGAAGTTTGACCCTTTGAGCCTTACGTTTGACCCTCCGAGCCTCACGTTTGACCCTCGGAGGCCGGAGGTTGAACCTTTTTGCCTCAAATGATATTCCCGGAGCCTCAAATTTGAACCTTTGAAGTACACCCCCCACTTCGGAAGTACCCCTCCCCACCTCCGAAGTACCCCCTGAGGGATTTTCGGGGTGGCAAAAGGCCAAAAAAAGAGGCGCCTGGTGCGACGCCTCCTTTTTTAGCTTTTAAACTTCGGTTGGTGTTGGAACCCCGTTGCCTGATTTTGATTTTTCAAAACGTTTTCTCAGGTCTTCATAAATCGATTTGGCCCCCGGAACATTCATTTTGGTGGCCTGTTTTACCGAGTTGTAATAACTCAGCGCATTTACATAACTTTCTCCGCCGGTTTCCATCACCGTCAGATAGTTCATTTCTCAATTTTACCCTTGCGGATTTTAAGTGCTTCTTCATTCTTTTTTCGTAGTTCTTTATTATTCGTGGGGATAGGGAATAATGCTCCCGGTAATAAAATGGTTGCCTTTAGAATAGTCCGGATGGTTTTTAAATCGGTATTTTCTATACCATCATTAGCCAAATATTCAAGAAGAAAAACAGTGCGCCTGGTATTCATTAATTCACTGCGCAAACCGTTTTGTTTGGGTTTTACAATGGCTGCAACAATTAGACTGTCTGTGATTCTGTACTTATCGTTTTTAAAATCAACTGACTTAACCAACAATGGAAGATCATCCCCAAACAGCGTTTTTGCTTTTTCTGTGAATTTTCCAACATCATATTTTTTTTGAGCAAATATCCATTCATTATAATCAGCTATATTGGTTTTTAAATCTGACAAATTTGTCAGGAAAGATTTTTGCGATAGCTTTCTGGCAGCAAACTCGATGTATTTCTCCCTTTTTTCGCCTTTCTTTTTTACACCCAGAAACTCTGTGTAAAATGAATATTTTTCACCTGCCTCGTCAATAAGATGTATAACCGATGTTTTGACTTTCTTAGCTGGAATACGTTGCGGGTTGCGAACGACTGAAAAACGAAAGATTTCTTCTTGCATGACTAAAAATTTTAAAATGTATCCTGCTCCTTTTGTTTTGCCTCCTGATCACTTTTAAGCCGGCGTTCCAGGCGATATCCGATTTACAAAATTAAAGGAGGTATTGTACTGCTATAAGCGTATTAATTGCCGATAAATCCATTTTGTTTGTTTTATAAAATTAATCATAACCCTGATCGAACAGAGGGCACTCAAAGAGTACCGGTTTATTATTTTTTCCTCATTTGTTAATTTTTGGGGGAGGAAACAAAGCACCTGGCAAGAGAATTACCGCACCTCGTGCAGCAGAATGTCTCACGTAAAGTATCCCGATTTTATATGATTTTTCGTTTATCATTATTGTATTGGAGGTTCCGTCTTTTATATCGCGTATTGGCAAAGCTGGGGTTTTCTGAAACACAGATTTAATTTTAAGCGTTCCACGTTCTTCTCCATCAGAATTAAGAATCCAGCCCGCTCCAATTTCATCATCTATGGCTTCCTGACCAGATACTATGTAAATCCCTGCATCTTCAGCAGTGTTGGGGCTTGCTGTAAACGGGTATGAGTAAGTACTGTTTCGCAAGGTCACCTGACCGGAAAATGCCCTGCCTTCAAATTTTGCCGAAATTTTAGCCCCTTCACTGTTGGTTAACTGAATATTGGTGGGACTATTAATAGTTTCCATAAACCATTCCGATATAAGTTCATCCCCATTGCACACATATACAATAGCCTCATTTTCGGCAACCAACAGGGCAATAAATAAGTTTGTCCCATCCACCTTCCCCACAAATCCATTTTCTCCCTGGATATCAAAAAAGGTTTCGTCGGTATCTGGTTTATCATCATCTTTACTGCAACCGGAAAATAAGATACTCAAGATGGTAATTGCTAAAAAAGTGAATTTAGTTTTCATGATGGTAAAATTTTTAATAACTATTGGGCTTAATATTCTGATTCACATGAAAGAAGTTTTCCGGGTCGTATTTTGCTTTAATTTTAGCCAGCCGCTCGTAGTTTGATCCGTATGACGCTTTAACCCGGTCCTGTCCTTCTTCCATCATAAAATTTACGTAAGCTCCACCTGATGCATATGGTTTCATGGCTGCATAATAATCTTTGCACCATTTGGTCACCTTTTCTGCATTGTCCGGATCAGGATCTACCCCCACGATAACCTGTGCCCATCTTGCTCCACGGTTTGCCCATGCGGTTTCATCAGCGCCAACTTCATGCACTTTTCCGTCGATGGGATAAAAATGGGTGGTGGAATGCATGGATGGAATGGTGGAACCGTGTTTAATGGCCTCCCGGATACCGGAATCTGAAAGTTCCTTAATATAGTGGGCTTTCCAGTACCACTGCATCCCCGGAGGGTACAATTCATCGAACATGCCGTTGAGCGCCGGCATCGGGATTTCACCTACAAAATCGAGTATTGGTGGACCGAATTCGCGGATGGGTTTAAAAACTTCTTCTCTTTTTTCTGCAGGCCCGGTGTAACACCATACTGCGCCGCATACATTTTTATTATGCAAATGTTCAGGGAACGGAGGCCCGGGCGGAACAATCAGAAAGGCAAAAAAGCCATACAAATCATTGGACGTATTTTTTGTGTAATCGGCATAAAATTTCATGGCTTCGGCAGCCTTTTCCAGAGGCCAGAACATAGGTCCGGCATATACATTTTTTACCGGAATGAGGTTGAATGTAAACGAAATCACAACACCAAAGTTGCCGCCTCCGCCGCGTAAAGCCCAAAAAAGTTCGGGATGCGAACTTTTATTGGCTGTTACCTTTTCCCCATTTGCCAGCACTACTTCGGCTTCCAGCAGGTTGTCAATGGTCAGGCCGCCTTTTCGGCTCAGGTAGCCAATACCTCCGCCCAGGGTTAATCCGCCAACACCGGTAGTTCCAACTATTCCCGAAGGAAGGGCAAGGCCAAACTCATGTGTGGCTTTGTCCACTTCTTTTAGTGTATTTCCGGACTGTATTTTTGCTGTCCGTTTTTCCGAATCAATCTGAATGTCTTTCATTTCAGAAAGGTCAATCACTAGTCCGCCGTTTACCAGGGCAAATCCCGCGCCGTTGTGCCCGCCACTTTTTATGGAAACCTCCAGATTTTTTCCCTTGGCAAATTTCACGCCCTGAACAACATCATTGGCATTCATGCATACGAGGAAAGCAGCCGGTTTTTTGTCAATCATGGCATTGTAAATACTTCGGGCTTCGTCATAGTTGTTGTCTCCGGGAAGAATGACTTTTCCCTTAACCTGATTCTTTAGCGTGCTGAACATTGTTTTTATGTTTTATTTATTGATTGTTTTGCATTTCAGCTACTCTCTTTTGTACATGTTTATTCAGTTCATGCATACCTTCTTCAGGACTGAATTCAATAATTTTAGAGTCTTCATCAATAATGGCAGTATGTCCCGGGGGCATATAAAATACTTCCCCACCATTTACAACTGTTGTCTTTTTGTTCTTGTCGATGATTCGCAGTTTTCCTTTTTCGAGATAACCCCAGTGCGGAACCTGGCAAAGATCATCTTTCAAACCGACCAAAACAGGAGTATAATCGGTACCGGCGGTTGCTTGATTGATAGTCACAGCCATTCCGCCCCATCCGCCAACCATATTTATTACGTTTCCTGTAGGAAAATCTTCAGGTGAAAGATGTATAGGGCCCTTAAATTCATGCGGATGCAACACCAGTTCGTGCGATTTTTTTTCCTGCGATGTTCCGGGCAAACTCAAAAAGAGTGCAACCAAAACCGCCAATGCTTTCAATGTTTTAATTGTTTTCATAATTTTTCAATTTTAAGATGATTAATAAATAGAATTCTGTAGTGATTAAAGTTTTGATACAGAAAATTCTACGAACAAAGTTACGGGGAGAAAAAGAGTTAATCCACCTTTATTAATTCAAAAAATATAAATTTTCATTCAGTAAAATATTGGGGAAGAAGTGGATTTGGGAAGTCAGACAGCAATTCCTGACGGTTTGATCCCAAATTTATCCTGAAAGCATTTGGAGAAATAAGAAGGACTGTTATAACCTACTTCCAAAGCTATTTCCGACAGGTTGTATCTGTTTTCTTTTATCAGTGAAAGGGCTTTGTTCAGCCGTATATCGCGGATGAAGTTTACCGGCGAACGGCCTGTAATTGCCGTAACTTTCCGGTACAACTGGGGTTGGCTGACACCCAGGTCCCGGCTCAGGCAGTCAACACCAAATTCATATTCTGAAAATTTGTTCTCGGCAATGTCCAACAGGTTGTTCAGAAAGTTTTGTTCCGCAAGATTTACAATACGCAGTTGAATGTGTTTTTTGATTATTTCGTTGGTGTCGCAGAGTTCTTCAAACAATTTCGAAATAATTATTTCATTGTCGCCCGCAATAAAACATAATCTTTGGCTCATTTGAATTGCTTTTTCAAAAAAACCTTCATTTTCAGTAACCGGTTGTCCCACACTAATTCCCATGTTGAAGGAAATATTTTCCGAATTCAGATCGGGATTATTGCGATATTGAAGAAATTCCTTTTGAATTTCGTAGGCACAACGCAGCACCTTTTCAGGATTTTTAAAAACGGCAACAATTTTATCAAAACCTGCTGTTTTTATTTTTTTTCCATCTAATTCATCAATCATTTCAAGTGCAATGTTCTTCGGTTTTTTGGGAAGTTTTAACTGATCGAAATTAATTGAATTTTTACTGGCAGTGTTTGCAATGATATCGAGAGTCAGAATATAACGATAACCCGAATCTGGTTCACCGTTTTCCTGCTGTACCAGGCCATGGTCCACTTTTTGGCTTTCGCCCATAAAAATATCGTACATGCCACCTTCCACTTCAATTATCTGACATGCTGTTATTCCATTGGCTTCCCTGTGGGTTGCTTCACACGATTCCTTGTCGGGGCCTTCCATCAAACAATACACAGTACCTGCCTTTTCGTTAAACCAATACTGGTGGTATTTAACGCCATACTTTTCCTGGACTGCCAAATCAGCCAAATGGGCTTTCCGTGTATCTTCCACAGAAACCTCACCAACCAAATGAATATCCATGAATAATGGCATAACCACGTATTTTATTGATAAATTATTCAAACCTCTGAGCAAGTTACTCTTTAATTTTCAATAAAATACTATAAAGTCTTTTTTTTATTTTGATTGCGGATTATTTTTTTGACGATGATTACCAATTAATCAATTGTCAGAAATTTATTTTTGGAAACAGTACCTCTATTTTAAAAACTCCAGTTTCCCACCTTTTTTTAAATCATCATGATTTATTACCGGGTCAATTTTTTCTCCGTTCAATTTGACAGATGAAAATATACCGTATTGATTTCCGGGAGAAGCTTCAAGAATAAAACTTTTTCCGGGATAGAATTTTTTGTCCAGGTTAAATGTCACTTTTTCAAACGCAGGAGATGAAAGCTGGTATTCGTTGCTTCCCGGACAAACCGGGTAAAAACCGGCTGCGCCAAAAACGTACCAGGCCGACATTTGCCCGGCATCGTCGTTGCCCGATAGTCCGCCAGGTCCGGTGCCGTATTCGGTATGCAGGATATGTTTTACGGTTTCCTGCGTTTTTTGCCATTGCCCCACATAGTTGAACAAATAAGGAATCTGGTGGCTGGGTTCATTTCCGTGCCAGTATTCTTTGTTGTCGATAAGCGCATTCAGCTTTTGGGCAAAAGGTTCCTTTCCGCCCATTAAATCCATCAAACCCTCCACATCGTGCGGCACATACCAGGTGTAATGTTTGGGCGTTCCTTCGGTAATGTAAAACATGTCGCCGGCTGCGTCGAACTCATCTGTAAATGTTCCGTCTCCGTATCGTCCGCAAACCCAACCCTTGTCCGGATCAAATACATTGACATAGTTAAGCGAACGCGCCATCAGTTCGTTGTAATCGTCTGTTTTTCCCAGTTTTTTGGCTACTTGTGCCACTGCCCAGTCATTGTAGGCATATTCCAGTGTTCTTGAAACCTGTTCGCGCCGGTGGAATGCATGGGGCACCTCGTCTTCTATGGGAATGTATCCGAACTGCAGGTACGATTCCAACGCGCGACGGCCTTTTCCATCGATATAATCATCCATATTTTCCGGGGTTTCAAAAGCATTTTTCCGCATGTATTTGTAGGATTTTTCCACATCAAACTTAAAACCTTTTGCCAGCGCATCGGCAATAATGGCCGTGCTGTGGTCGCCAATCATGGCCGAGGTGTAGCTGTTCCACATGGGAAAAATGGGCAGCCAGCCGCCCTGTTCGGCTTTCGCAACCAGCGATTTCACCATATCTTCATACTGTTCGGGCGCCACCAGGCTTAGCAACGGCATTTGCGCACGGAAAATATCCCAGTTGGAAAAGTCGCAGTAATAGTCGAACCCATTTGCTTTTTGAATGGTTTTTCCACCTGCAAATTCCGGATATTCACCATTTACATCGCTGAAAAGCCGCGGGTGAATCAGACTGTGGTACATGGCAGTGTAAAATTTGGTGAAATCGTCGTCTGAGCCGCCTTCCACGTCAATTCTTCCCAGCAGGGAATTCCAGGTTTTTTCCAGTTCCGATTTCGTTTTTTCAAAATTCCAGTGCGGAATTTCTGTTTCCATGTTCTGTCGGGCATTTTCAATGCTGGTAAACGAAGTGCCCATTTTCATTTTCAGCGCTTCACCTTCAGCCAGATTAAAGGTTACATAAGCCCCGATACCGTTTTTATTTTTCTGTTCATTGGTATTATGAAAAAGCTCGTTATTCCCGAATGTTCCGGTTTGGGCGAAGGGTTTATCGAATCGGGCAACAAAATAACCGCTTAATCCGGCCGGTTTCCCATGTCCGTTGTAAATGCGGTGCACCGGATTGTAACCGTAAACCTCGCCTTTTTCCATGTCAATATGAATAAAACCTTCTCCTTCATCGCTGTTCACATCAATAATAATGGTTGCATGCTCAGGTTCGAGCCACGAAAACCGGAAAAAACCGGCGCGTTTGGTTGCTGTAATTTCAGTTAAAATATTTTTATCGGGCAACATGGCAGCATAATAGGCAGGTGTTGATTTATCTGAATCGAAAATGTACAACGTTTTCCGTTGCGACGGGAGGAACCTGAATTCCTGTCCGGAAACCGTCGGGAAAACAGTAAAACTTCCGTAGTCCTGCACGCAGGAACCACTTGTCCAGTGGGTTGCCCGAAATCCTTGCAAAGTTGGTGTTCCCCAGTAATACGGAGCAATACATTTTGTCTCGGCAGGATGAGTTTGCGGCGTCCACTGGGTCATTCCAAAAGGTGCTGTCACTGCCGGAATAGTTTGGCCGTAATGTTCGCGGGTACCGGTGTCTTTGGTAGCCGATTCTGTTGTTGCCGGACCGGTACCAATGAGCAAATCAACATATTGAAGGTAGTTTTTTACTTCTTTTTGAGCACAGCCTGCCAAAATCAGAAGGGCTGTCAGAAAAGCCGGAATCCGTAAAATCTTCATATCACAGGTTTTTTTAC
The DNA here is from genome assembly GCA_041686935.1 of Mariniphaga sp. GTDB lineage: Bacteria > Bacteroidota > Bacteroidia > Bacteroidales > Prolixibacteraceae > Mariniphaga. The sequence continues at coordinate 31,738 of JAWLCW010000007.1, forward strand.
AAGGTTTTAAAATGAAGCTCCAAAAATAAGAAAATGGGATAAATAATTAAGGGTTTCCAGAATTTGGTTTTGGTCAGAATTGTTTTTATAGCCTGAACAGAATGCCAATGGCCAAAATATGACTATGAACAACCGAATTCTCATTTTATGGGCAGAAATATGCAGAATACTGTACGAAAATGCCCAATCGCTGAAATAAAATATTGCGCATCAAAACCTTACTTAAATTTGGGTCATTGAAACATTAAACAGTAATATCATGAAAACAAAAATGTATTTTTTAGGAATTTTTTTATTGGTCCTGGTAATGGGCGTTTCGGCTAAAATTAAAGATGGCCAGGCTATTACAGGCAATTCGCTTACCGACTTTGGCAAATACACCATTATGGTTGCAGAAAATCCAATGGTTGTAAACAATCAGGCAGTTAAAACATACGAACTGGTGTATGAAAATACAGCCAATCCTGTTCGTATTGGAGTATTAAAAGAGAAAAAGTGCACTACATTTTTGATTCGGTCCGAAGAGTTTGAAGTGCAGTACGATTGCAACAAAAATGTTTTCGGTGTGAAAAAAATGGATAAAAAGTACCGCGAGTTGCCCGAAGCCAGCAGCGATTCAAAAATTAACAAGGTAAGTTTTTATTCACAGCGGGTAATCAGCCAAAGTCCGAAAACAGAGGATCAACTGCTTGGTCTTATTGCATGCTATTTTCCCACTTTGGTTGATGAACAATACCATGCCCAGTTTTAAAACCGGCATGAATTAATACAGCAAATCAGAACAAAATTAAACAGCGCAATTTTTTTTATAGAGAAAAAAATGAGCCTCTGCCAGAGGGCAGGGGCTTTGTTTTCAACCAACGGCAGCAAAAAGTCTGCAAACAGTTTATTTTTATCAGCCAACAGTAATTTTCGACGGCTTTTTTATTGTCTTGCAGGAGCTTAGGGCTTTTTTGTTTCAGGTTCTTCGGCTATCTTTCCGCACACTTTATCGAATTATAATGGAATTTCAGAAAAAAATACAAGGGAAATACCACCGTATATTAACCCATTTTCTTTTTTGGACTTTCTATGTTTTGTTTTTCGGCTCAGTTTACGGAAAATACGGCCATAATTTTCAGTGGTATTTTATTGAGTCGTTATGTATGCTTCCTTTTGTAATGGGCGCCACATACACTACGGTTTATGGCATTTTGCCCTTTTACCTCCGCACCAAAAAGCTTTTTGCAACAGTGGCTATGGTGGCAGCGGTTTTGCTGCTGGCAACACTTGGCGAACGTATTTTTTTAAGAATGATTAACGGATTACCCATCACTTCGGATTCTGTTTTAGGGGTAACCTTTTTATATCTTTTTTTGGAAACCAATTTTATTGTGGGAATTGTTTTTACCATAAAAATTGTCAAAAAATGGTTCGAACAGCAGGAAGAAAAACATGCCATTGAAAAACAAAACCTGAAAAAAGAACTGAATCTTTTAAAAGCCCAGTTACATCCTCATTTTTTATTTAATACCATGAATAACCTCTATTCGCTCTCCCTTTCCGAGTCGGCCAAAACTTCGGAAGGAATTGCCCAAATGGCTGCTTTGCTTCAGGCCGTGCTTTATGAGTGCAACGAGGTTGAAATTCCGCTGGAAAAGGAATTGAAACTGATTGAAAACTACATGGAACTGGAACGCCTTCGTTATGGCAACGATTTGAATTTGAAATTTGATGTTACGGGACAGGTTGACCAGTGGAAAATCGCTCCTATGCTGCTGTTTACTTTTGTTGAAAACAGCTTTAAGCACGGAGGCGGACAGAATGGAAAATTTTTTATTCATATTAAATTGACACTTTCAGCGAATAAGCTATGGTTTCTGATTCAAAACAGTATTTCTTCTGAAAAGAAAACCGGCACAGACAAACCCGGAGGAGTTGGATTGACAAACGCAAAAAAACGGCTTGAGATACTGTATAAGGGAAAATATGAAATAAAGGTGGATGAAAATGGGAAGGTATGGAGTGTGGATTTGAAAATGGAAAAATAGATGAACAGGCTTTTTTTTGATATTGGACTGAAATACAGAATAACAAGGCACCTTTTGCTGTTTCTGGTTATGGTACTTATTTTTTCTGTGATCCTGTTTTTACAGAGTTCTCATAAAAACTTTTCAGAATCGTTTCTTATTACCATTATCAATTCATTTTTCTTTTTCGGATACGCCTATATTGTGCTTTTTCTGCTCATACCGGAATTTCTTCTGAAGCGGAGAATTTTCATTTTTCTATTGTTTTTTCTTTTGGCGGGCATTTCACTTTCGGTGTTAAAAATGGCAGTGTCCGACGAAATTTTCTATTCTTCCATTAATCCCGATAATTTTGTTTCCGGGAAACTGAAAGGATTAAGAAATATTCTGATAAATACAAAGGATATGTCTTTTATTGTAGCCCTTTTCTGCGTGGCAAAATTTACCAAAGATTATGTTTACACTGAAAGTCAGCGCGAAAAACTGGAAATTCAAAACCGGGAAGCACGTCAACGGCTTCTCCAATCGCAGCTTAATCCTCATTTTTTGTATAATACCATCAATAATTTGTATGCACTTTCGCTTCTTCAGCCTGAAAAAACAGCCGAAATTACCGATAGGGTGCAAAGAATTTTACATTACATTATTGAGAAAAGCAGGCACAATTTTGTGAAACTAAACGATGAAATTGCGCTGGTAGAAAATTATATTTCGCTCGAAAAACTGCGTTATGGTGATCGGTTAAATGTGAAAACTATTTTAACAGGGGATACAACGGAATGGAAAATTCCGCCAATGGTATTGTTTTTTTTTGCAGAAAACTGCATCAAGCATGGTAGCAGCCCCGATTCGGGTTCGCCATGGATCACGATACAAATTGAAGCCCGCTCAGAACAACTGTTGCTGACGTTTGAAAACAGCAAACCACTGGCAGAAAAACATTCGCGTTCATCGGGGCGAAACGGAAACGGATTACAAAATTTAAAAAAGCGTCTTGAAATTTTGTATCCTCAAAATGGCTTTTTATTGCAATTAAACGAGAGTGAGAAGATATACTGCATTCACCTTAAGTTAACCAGGTTGAGAAATGAAATGGGCCGGAGAAAATACAGGTAGCAGAAAAGTGCTGACTCACATTGGGTTTTGGCTTGCATGGGTTGTTGGTTTTACCTTGTTGCAAAGCCTGGGGCATGGGTACGAGTCGTTTCTTCTGTGGTTCAGATATTACTTAATTACCCTTCCGGTATTTGTTGTTCACACCTATATTGTCGCATACTGGTTAATTCCGCTAACGTTTTTTAAAAAAAAGTATGAATTATTGGTTTTGGGAATTGCAGTTTTCCTGGTTGTGTTTTCAATTCTTGAACTGGTTGTTTCAAACGAGTTGGTTTTTAAACCGTTTAGTCCGAAAAGAGCATTTGATCCGGGATATCTGAATGTGAAAAATATTGTAATCAGCGGCATTGGAAACCACTATGTAATTTTGGTTTTTTTGGCTGTGAAGGTTGGACGGGCATGGTGCCGGGCACAACACATCAAAAATGAGGAACAGCGGCTGAATGAAGAAACCGGATTCGAAATTTATCAATATCAGCTTCAGCCACGTTTGATGTTGCATTTAATGGAACTTTTAGGATATTCTATTCAGAAAAAGCCGGAAATAATTTCAACACTCATTATCCGGATTTCTGATTTTTTAAATCATTTTTTAAAAGAAAATCATAATAATTGGGTTCCTGTTGTTGCCGAAGCCAAATTAATGAAGGATTTTTTTGAAATTCATAAAATGGTGTTAAACACCCGGTTAAATGGCGGAGTAAATATTTCCGGTAATTTAACACCCTTTGTTGCACCTTCGTTTTTATTTCTTCCGGTGCTCGATTTTGCATTAAACAGTGGTCGGAAGTGTAACGATTTGTTCGATTGTGTCGTCTTTCTCAAAGGAGAAGGCCGGAAACTTTATTTTTCACTTGAAATGTGGAGTGGGATGGAGTTTAATTTTTACAGCAACACCGACCTTGAAATATTGAAAAGAAGGTTACAGCACAGTTTCTCCGGAAAATACGGGTTAAAAGAAGAAAAAGAAAGGAATTTCAGGATGTTGCAGATTGAAATTTTCTTCTGATAAATGTAACAAAAACAGATAACCGTTACTCATTTTTAAGAAAACAGAAAACAGAAAACAGCGAAAACAAATCAGTTATTACCATGAAGACAAAATGCCTTATTGTTGACGATGAGCCCCTGGCGCGAGAGCTTATGCGCAATCACATTGAAAAGCTTGATAATTTTGAAATTGTTGCTGAATGCAGCGATGCAATGAAAGCTCTGGAAGCATTAAGAAATCACAAGGTTGACCTCATGTTTATGGACATTCAGATGCCGCAGATTACGGGTATCGAATTTTTAAAAACACTGAAACATCCGCCACAGGTAATTATTACCACGGCATACCGCGAATATGCAATTGAAGGTTTCGAACTTGATGTGGTGGATTATTTGCTCAAACCAATTACTTTCGAAAGGTTTCTGAAAGCAGTGAATAAATATTTCCAGGTCTCTGCCGGGAACGATCCTGTTGTTGAAAATTCCACAAACGGAAATGCCGGCGAAGATTCATTTATTTACGTGAAAGAAAACAAAAAGGTGGTAAAACTTTTCCTGTGCGATATTTTATACATTGAAGGATTAAGTGAATACGTAAAAATTTATACAGCCGGCAAAAAAATTGTTACAAAGGCCAGTATGGCGAACATGGAAGAAAAACTTGCCGACTGCGATTTTTTAAGAATTCACAAATCATACATTGTTTCACTTCGGAAAATTGAAGCATTTACTTCAACAACAGTTGAAATTGCAGGAAAAGAACTGCCTGTGGGCAGAAGTTACAAGAGCAGGGTAGTTCAGGTTCTTCATGCAGGAAACTTGGTTATGGCGAATTAAATGCCGACCATATTCTGTCTATGCCTTTCCCTTTTTCCACCGATTTTACCGGCGAAAGGCCGAGTTTATCCTTTCTTATCTGGTTAACGGTTTGAAGTTGAAGTTCCGTCATTTTTCCGGAATTGTTAAGAACCTGAAGTGCAACCACAGTTTTTAAGGTGGTTGCCCGAACCCGCAATGTAAATGGCGAATATTTAGCCGGATGAATATGCAGATAACGCTCGTTATCCAAACCTTGTTTAATTACCCAACCCGATTGGTCTGCAAGAATAGTTTTGCGAAATTCTTGCGGATATAACCACTGAGCAAGTTGATGTGAACTGTTAATATTTTCCTTTTTGGCAAACTCCAGGCATTGAATGCAAATTTCTTCAACAGACAGTCTTCCGCAATAAAGATCGATGAGGTTACTCCCCATTTGCAACAGTTCCTGTTCCACTTCATCCCAGGGTAAAGTCCGCCATGTTACTATTTCTTTTTTAAGAAATGTAAGATGATGTTTAAAGGGATTAAAGGTAACGGGAGGTTTAATTGCAGGTTTTCTGACCACACCGGACATTTGTTAATTTTTTACGAATTTACGAATTTTGAATTAATTGGCATTTGGCTACTACCTGCCTGTCTGAGCGATAATCATGCCGGGCGGGCCTGTCCGGTTCGGGTGGATTTGTGATTTGTTTTTTGTCAATTGTCATTTCTATACATATCCGGGTTGGGGGTTCAGAATGATTATTTTTTTACCTTTCGGCCAAAAATACTGTTCATGCAATATATTCCACTTCATCGGTTTTTTTCCTACAACGGAGAAATAAAAACAAATAGCGATTTTAAGGTATCTGAAAATGCCGGAGGCATTTATGAAGTGCTCAGAGTTGAAAATTCCATACCCCTTTTTCTGGAAGATCATCTCGAGCGTTTTTTTATTTCAGCATCCATTGCCGGCAAAACAATCCGCTTCAGCAAAAAAGAAATTGCCGGTTCTGTATCAGAACTGATAGAAATGAACGGGGTGCCGGATGGAAATATCTTGATATCATGCAAAACAAATCTGAAAGCGTTTTTTATACCCCATAAATATCCCGAAGAAAAATGGTATGAAACGGGTGTTTCATGCGGCATTTTACAGGCGGAACGACACAACCCAAATGCCAAGGTTTTTCAAACATCTGTACGGCAAAAAGCCGATAAGATGATTGAAGATTCAGGTTTGTACGAAGTTCTCCTGGTTGATTACCAAAACCGGATTACTGAAGGCAGCCGAAGCAACGTATTTTTTGTGCGCAATAACCAATTGTTTACGCCACCCGGAAAGGAAGTGCTTTTGGGTATTACCCGCCGGAAAACCATTCTGCTGGCAAAAAATGCCGGGATTCCAGTTCTGGAAAAAGACGTTTTATTGGATGACTTGCCCCATTTTCAGGCGGCGTTTATCACCGGAACTTCTCCAAAAATCCTTCCTGTTTCTCAAATCGGTAAAGGGAAATTCGATCCGCAAAATCAAATGGTTCAGCAACTTCGAAAAAATTATGACGAGCTTATTTTCAATTACATTAAATCAGTACTTTAAAATATCGTTCAATCCCTGTTTCAGTTGTTCCAACTGTTCAGAAGTAATTGTTCCAATTTTTCTGACCAACCTTTCTTTTGAAACAGAGCGAACATGAAAAATTAAAATTTCAGATTTTTGGGACAACCCGTTTTCCTGATTTGGCTCCAGCACAACGTTTCCCTTATAGTCTTTTATTTTTGTTGTTAACGGGCAGGCAATAACGACATTCAAAAGTGTATTTACAACATTCCCGCTGATAATCACAACCGGGCGGTACCCTTTCTGTTCGCTCCCTTTTACATGATTGAGATCGGCGTACCAGATTTCACATAGTTTCATTCTTCCAGTTGCTTTAAATAGTCTTCCATTCCTTCTTCCGCTATTTGCATAATTTCAGTATCCTGACCTGCCTGCCTGTAAGATTTGATGTACTCGGCACGTGTTAGCTGGTCGAGATAAATACGAAGCGCTTTTTCAATAATTTTATTTTTAGGCATGGAAAGTTTAGAAGCCATTTCATTTAGCTTTTGTAAAAGTTCATCGGGCAAAGTACTGGTGAATGTCGTCATTGCTGTTCGTTTTTTATATTTGTAAAATACAAATATAAAATAAAAATAAACTATTAGTTATTAACTATAACCTGTTTTCCAGAATTGCTTCTACCTCTTTGTAGTCAATGTCTTGTTTTTCACCCAAATTGCTTTTGCGCTGTTTGAACCGTTCCTTGATTTTTCCAATGGTTTCGGCAGGAACATCATATTCGGGCAAGGTGCAGGGAACGCCCAGTGATTCAAAAAATTCCACTGTTTTGTTAATGGTCTTGTCAATGCGTTCGTCATCTGTACCATCTGTAATTCCCCAGATTCTTTCTCCGTATTGCAGAATTTTATCTTTTTTATTGTTACGCTTAACATGCATCATTCCCGGGAAAACAATGGCCAGTGTGCGTGCATGGTCAATACCGTGAAAAGCCGTTAGCTCATGTCCAATCATGTGTGTTGCCCAATCGGTTGGTACACCAAGTGCAATCAAACCGTTTAGCGCCATGGTTGCACTCCACATAAAGTTGGCGGCAGCATCGTAATCAGTGCGGTTCACCAGAACTTTAGGTCCTTCTTCAATTAGTGTGTGAAGAATGCCCTCAGCAAACCGGTCCTGCAGCGGCGCGTTTACCGGATAGGTGAGATATTGTTCCAACACGTGGGCATAAGCATCAACTATGCCGTTGGCAACCTGCCTGTCGGGCAGCGAAAATACGCACTCGGGGTCGAGTACCGAAAATTTTGGCGAAACGAGCGGATGGCCAAAAGCGAGTTTTTCCTGAGTTGAAACACGCGAAATAACTGTTGTCCAATTCATTTCCGAACCGGTAGCCGGCAAAGTGAGGACTGCCCCAAGCGGAACGGCGGCTTTGGGTTCAACAATAAACCTTTTGGTGAAAAAATCCCAGGGATCATTTCCTTCATACAAAGCACCTGCGGCAATAAATTTTGTGGCATCAACAACGGAACCTCCGCCAACTGCCAGCAAAAAATCGATGTTGTTTTCTTTAACCACGTTTATTGCTTTCATGCAGGTTTCGTAATGCGGATTGGCTTCAATTCCGCCAAATTCATACAATTCGAAATCTTTCAGTGCATTTTTTACCTGGTCGTAAACGCCGTTTCGTTTAATGCTGCCGCCTCCGTAAAGCATTAATACTTTTGAATTCCCTGGAATTTCCATTGCAACTTTTGGAATGCTTCCTTTTCCGAAAATAATTTTTACCGGATTTTTGTATTCGAAATTATTCATCGTGTCTGTTTTTTAAGTTTTTTCAATTTTTACTATATGACAATTTTCTGCTTTATTTGTTTGAAAATATAAAAGTATTGTAAAATGCCTGAAAAATCAAAAGCCAACGGGATAAATTCTGATTTCGAAAATACCATGGGCAGTTTAAATGATGAACAGCTTAAGGAAGCTTTGAAAAAAAGAAACTTATACCAGCCCGAAGCTGCACAGGCTGCCATAAAGGAAGCAATAAAGAGAGAACTTATTTATTCTGAGGAAGATTTGGTAAATACAGAATACAGAGCAAAACCAATGAAAAAAAAGTTGTTTCCTGAAATTGATAACAAAAAAATCAGAGTAAAAATTCGAAAAAGTGTTGCACGTGGATTATTGCTGTCTGGTATTCTTCCCACAATTTATGGTGTTGTGCGAATGAATGCCGGTTTTGCAAACGAGGGTGTACTTATATTGCTTTTTGGTGTTGTTTGGATGGGAATTTCTGCCTGGCTAATCAGACAATATTCAAAAACTGCAATATCAGTTCTTTTTGGACTTGCCGGTTTGGCGGCAATTTATTCAATTATACTGCTTAGTTCACAGCCCAGGTTTGCATTTATGGATAAGTTTATAGTGGCAACTCTTTTTGCGCTCGTTGCCTATGGGTTGACATATCTTCTGCGGTTAAAAACCTGAGGATTTCTGCATTTGCCTTTTTTAACGGTTTGTTTGTCGAAAATATAGTCATCTGTGCCTGATACTTTCTAAATTTGTACTTTAAATTTCAACCGGAATAAATTCTGTGAAAATGAGAAGAAAACATGCCATTCACTTCAATTATGCCTTCGTAACTATAGTGCTGTTTCAGTTTGTTTTTCCGCGGATCGGAATAGCTCAGTCAGACGATCGGTTGTCGAGAACCTTTGAAACAGGCCGCTTCTCTGAACTATTTCTGGAAGGTGCCTTTGGTGTTCAACTTATTCAGGGAACAGGCGAATCTCTTGAAGTCAGGGCAACAGACGAAAGAGCTTTTGACTACCTGAAAATAACCAATGATCGGGGGGTGCTGCATTTGCATGTTGACAGAAAACCTTTCGATTTTAGTAAAGTAACGCTGTATGTTACATTTGAATCGCTTGAACGTCTGCGCATTTACGGCGGAATCAGGCTTGATACAAAAGGATTTCTTGATTTATATGATCTGGACATGTTGCTTGAAGGTGGAGCGAGGGTGAATTTACAGCTTAAAGCTCAACGAATTAACCTTGAGAACAGGGGAGGGGTGCTTTGCGAACTCAGCGGGGTGGCAAATTCTCTGGATGTGAGACTTGCCGGCGCCGGTCATATTAATGCCGGTGAACTGAAAACTGAAAATGTAACCTTTAGGATAGAAGGATTAGGTACAGGAAAAGTATATGCTACCGAAAAACTCAATGCTGAAATAAAAGGAGCCGGGAAAATCAGATATAAAGGAAATCCCGAAGTTATTCAACGTATTGATGGATTAGGAACAGTTGAAAAAGAGTAAGTCCTTTTATTCCTGAATTCATACAACAAAACTATTTGGGGAAACCAACCGATTAATTTGATGCAATCTCTTCATAAAAAGTAATTTCCGCAGAATTATCGGGTGCTGAATACAAAATACGATCATTTTCTTCAAGCCCGGACCGGATAATTACTTCCGAATCATTTTCAACATCGGGTGTAACCGGTTGTTTGTAAATATTTCCTGCCTTTTTCAGGTAAACGTAATTTTCACCGTTATCCGAAAACAGACATTCCCTCGGAATAGTGAGAACATCCTGCCGGTTGTGCAGAATAATTTTGTTGTTTGATGTCATAGCCGGTTTTAAACTGGCGTCAGTGTCATTGATTTCAATCAGCACATTAAACACCTTTGATTCAAAGCCTGCCAATTCCTGACCAATGTTTGCGATTTTGTAAATTGAACCGGAATAAATTTTACCCGGAATGGCATCAATTGTAATTTCCACCCGGTCACCAAAGTTGAGTTTTGTAATCTGAATTTCTTCCACGTAGGTTTCCGAAATAAGGATCGACAAATTGGGCAATGTTGCAATGGTAGGATTCCACTGGCTTACATTATCGCCAATTCTTATTTTTCTGCCCCTGTTGGTTCTTGCATACATTACCATACCGTCGTCGGGAGCAACTATTGCTGCCGCTTCAAGAGCCTTGTGCAATAATGAATCGCGGTGTAAGGCGAAGTTGTACCTGTCTTCGCGGCGTTTGGTTCTCACTGCCAGATTCATTCTTCGCAATTCGTAATCGCGGTGTCTTTTTTCTATTTGCCTGAGCGTTTTATTGTAGGCAACCTGCACTTTTCGCTGGTATGCAGGCGATTCGTATTTTGCCTGTGTCAAATCCAGTTCCCTGTAATCCAATTCAAATTTGAGTTCTTTTAATTCTTCCCTGAACCGGGTTAATTCGATAGCCGAATCGATTTTGGCATCGTTAAATTCGGCGAGCCGCCTTTCCAAATCATCGTTGTTGTATTGAATTTGCTGGTTAATGTTGTCAATGTCGAGTGTGGCTACCCAGTCGCCTTTTTTTACCAGTTTTCCCTCTTCAATGAGGTCTTTAATCTGAAATTCCCGAATACGCAAATCGCGATGTTTTAAATCGTCGGGAAAAGAGATGAGTACGGCATTTTTTCCCTGTATTTCACCTTTTACTGAAATACTCGATTCAAATCCTGTTTTTTTAACCGTAAAAACTTTTGGGCCTGACAACGTATTTTGCCCTGCAAGTGCAAGAGCAATAATTACCACCGCTGCCACAGCTATCAGGATATACCTTTTTTTCTTCGTTAACTTCATCTTTTAGAATTGATTTACAAGTCGGTCAAAATCTTCTGATAATGTCATATTTTTTTCAAAATCGAACAACGTTAGCTGTCTGATTGTGAAATAGTAATTCCAATAAGTTCGCAGTGCATTAATAAATGCCCGTCGTGCCGTTTCCTGATCGTTTCGGGCCAGGTTCAGTTTTGTTACATCTACTCTGCCAATAAGAAACCGCTGCTGGGTAACATCATATCCCAATTGTGCAATGGTATCGGCTTTTGCACGGCTTAATACCTGGTCTGCCTGCAAATTAAACTCCATTACATTCATAATCACATTTTGTTCAAAATCTATTTTTTCCTGATTGATGCTAATTCGCACCACTTCACGGTTAGATTCAGCCATGGCCAGCCGGCCTTTTCGTCGGCCCCAGTCGAGAACCGGTATGTTCACACCGATTTGCAGCCGCTGCCGGTTCAATGGATCACGGTAAACCAAATCCAGTTGATCTGCATTTTGGTTTAACCCGTAAAGCGCATATACATCGCCGCTTATACCGGTCTGCGATTTTGCCTGTCTCACCCTGCGGTCTTCTTCAATTAGTCGTTGTTGCTGGAAAATAATTTCCGGATTGTTTTCAAATGCGGCAACCACTGCTTCATCAGAGCTAATTTGCAAATCGGGGAGTTCAGTGGGGACGATACATTCGATTTTTACATTTTTATCGAAACCCAGAAATGAATTTAATTGAGCCTGTGCACGTTCCAGTCCTATCCTGGCCCTGGTGAGCGACAACTGAGCGTTCATAAAACCGAGTTCAAGATTAAGTAATTCATCTTGTGTTACAGTACCCACCTGAAATCTTCCGGTACCGATTTTATAAAGCGTATCTGCATTTGCCAGGTTGGTGGTTGAAATATTCACTTCAATTTGTGCATCAACCAGGTCGAAAAAGAGGCGGGTTGCCTTAATGGCAAGCCGTTCCCTGCTTTGGACAAAATCCCTTTTTGCACGTTCAAATTTCAGGGGTTCAATTTTGGTTGTCCATTTCAAATTGTTGTACCCGTTAACATTTTGGGTGTAACCAACGCTAAAGGGAGTGGATGAGTAAGATGAAATACGGTCGTTTCCCAGTTTTTCAGTTAAATTCAGTTCGGAGCGGGCAAACAATCGTCCGCCGGTTAATCCAATATTCTGATTCAAAAGCAATGCAACTTCTGAGCTTAAATCTTCCCGCGATTTATATTCATCACGGTTTTCATCGTAATTGTAAACTTTCTGCATCGAGCGGTTGTAATCGAACGGTGTTGCATCGAAACTAAGGGTTGGCAACCGATCGGCTTTAAAATACCTGAATTCCCAGTAACTGGAAAGGTACATATTTTGGTTTCTGAATGCGTCAAGCGATTGTTTTGAAGCAATATCTATAACCTCTTCGAGTGTAAGAAAACGATTGTCCTGGGCTGAGGATTGAACCCCAATAATGAAAATAAAAATGAATGGTAAAAATATGTTGTTGAATTTCATGCTTATACAGTTGTTGTTAATATTTGCGCTGCCAGTTTGTTTCATCATCTAAAAAATTGAATTAATAGCGAAGTGATTCTACCGGGTCCTGGTCGGATGCGCGTTTGGCGGGAATGTAACCAAAAGTTACCCCGATTAATACCGAAACTCCAAACGAAATGACAATGGAAAATGCCGAAATAACGGTGGTAATGTCAAATACCACCATAATAATTCGTGAAAGTCCGATTCCAAGAATAATCCCTAAAATACCGCCGGTTACACTAATCAGTGTCGATTCGGATAAAAACTGGGCAATAATATCTTTGCGTGATGCCCCAACGGCCTGCCGGAGCCCAATTTCACGAATGCGTTCCATTACCGACGCAAGCATTATATTCATAATACCAATGCCACCCACAATGAGGGAAATTCCGGCAATTACACCCAGCACAATGTTAAAAATATTTTTGGTGCGCTGCTGTTGTTTTAGTAAAAGCTCAGGAATGGTCACCTCAAAATCGTGCAGGTTATTGTGCCTGCGGAAAAGCATACGGTTTATAACTTCGGCAGTTGAACTTAAATACTCCGTTTCTTCAACCTGCACAATAATTTTATCAAGCTGATTCAGGTTTTCATTGCTGAAGTTCCTTCCTGCTGCGGCTGCTTCAATTTCATCGGCCCTTAAAAGCGAACGGTTTTTAAAGCGCATCATCATGGTTTTTGCCGGAATAAAAATTTTGTTATCGGTGCTGCTTATCCCCAGTTCATCGGAAGCCGAAGCAGTAAAATCCCTTCGTTCTACCACGCCAATTACCTGCAACCAAATCTGTCCGCACTTTATGTATTTCCCAACAGCATTTTCGCGGTTAAAAAACACGCTGTTTATATTATCGCCAATTATGCATACCGGAAAACCATTTTCAATCTGGCTTTCAGTAAAATGGCTGCCACTTTGCAGCGAAATATTAAATAGTTCGAAATAGTTGTTGTTAATTCCCTCGAGCACAACAGGTTTGCTTTTTCCATCGAGAATGGCCGAATAATTAAAGGTGATTACCGGACAAACCTTGCTTACGCTGGGAATTACATTTTTAATGGATTCTGCATCGAGCAGAGTTAATCCCGGGGAGAATCTTTTTGAACTTACCTGTGCTTCATCTTCCGAAGTTTGCTGTTCTGCATCTACAACATTTTCAGTTGGAGAAATAATGATGTTATTTACACCAACCATTTTTATCTGTTCCAGAATCTCCTGTTCGGCACCGTTGCCTATGGCAAGCATGCTGATAACGGCTGCAACGCCAAAAATAATTCCCAATGCGGTTAAAAATGATTTTACCCGGTTGGCAAAAATAGCTTCAACACCACTGGCAACATTGTATTTGTATCTTTCAAAAGTTCCTTTCATCCAATGGTGTTTAACTGGTTATTCGAAGCTTCTTCTACTTCCTCGTCCAATTCAAATGGTCTGTTTTTATCCTTTTCAATGGCTTCTTTTTCCTCTTGTTCTTCTCTCAGTTTCCGTTCTTTAATATCCCGGTAAATGTCCATTCCTTCGAAAGCCATTTCTTCCTGGTGGTCGGGCATACTTAATAATATCCGATCGTTTTCTTCCAGTCCCTTTCTAATGAGCACAAAATTTTCGTTTTCATCACCCAAATCGACTATTTGCTTAAAAAGGGTTCCGTTTTTTTCAAGGAAAACATAGTTAAGCGAATCGTTTCTGAAAACCGTTTCCGATGGTATAAAAAGAGTATCTTCCCATGTGCCTGTGTGAATTATGTTACTTGTTGTCATAGCCGGCTTCAAATCGTCCACTTCGCCAAATACCCTTATTTTAACTTCAAAAACTTTGGCATCGCCTCTTGGCATAGGCTGTCCGATATTTGCCACCGAAACCACTTCGCCCTGAAGAACTTTGTCAGGCAAAGCATCTATTCCAAGTGTCACATTCTGGCCAACATTTACCCTTGAAATGTCTATCTCATTTACCCAGGTAAGCGAAAGCATGGAGGAAAGGTCGGGGAGGGTAGCAATAACAGGTCGCCATGCGCTTACGTTTGAGCCCACCTGAATTTTTTCCCTTGTTCTGTCGCGTCCGTAAACCAGCATGCCTTGTTTGGGCGCATAAATTCGCATTGACTGAAGCACTTCATGCAGTAAACTGACCCGGCTCTGACGCTGGCGCAATTCAATAGCGCTCCTTTCAACTCTTGAAACGGCCTGTCTTTCACGCAATTCATAACCTTTTATTTCCTGTTCAAGCTTACGCCTGGCTTTGTCAAGGTCCATTTCGGCTTTTCTAATTACTGCGGGCGATTCATAAACTGATTCGTCAAGAATAATCTGCATCTCTTCTACCTCTTCCCTCGCGTTAATTATTAAATCGCGGTAGTTACTCAACGTGAGGTTCGAATCCATTTTGGCATCTTCAAAACTGTTAAGTGCCTGCTCCAAATCTTCCTGTGCACTCACTAAAACTTCTTCTATGGCTTTGTGGTCGAGTGATGCCACGTAATCGCCGGAATCAACAACAGTTCCTTCTTCTATTAAATCGGTGATTTTTATTTCATAAATACGCACATTCCTGTCGCGTAAAATTTCGGGCACCACAATATTCTCCGAACTTTGCGCTTCCAGTTGTCCGGTAGAATAAACCAGAATTTCAAATGGCCCGCGTTGTACCGTGGTGGTAATATAGGATATGTTGCTGCTGGTTCCGGTAAATATCAAAAAAGCTGAAGCTGATAATAAAATGAGGATAATGGTTGTTACAACAATTTTTCTTCTCATGGCTGGTATAAATATTTATTCATTTCAATATAAAATTTCCGCATTTTTGTTTTAAATGCGGGAAAGTTAATTTTTTCCGGTTGTTTTTCAAACAGCAAGTATTCTTTGACTGTACTGTTTAAAATACGTTTAAAATTAGGCTGAATTTATTTTTCAATAAAGTTAAATTCCGGCAGGTCTAACAACAATTCTCTTTTATTGGCATCAAACTTTGAAAACCCCCTGTCGAAAATTGAATAGGGAATTTTAACCTGTGCTTTTTTGATGGCCAAAATCTGTGTGCCGGTAATATCTTCAATGGCTGCTTTCAAAAGCGGTTCCTGTATATCTCCAAGCGGAATTCCGGCAAACAGGTCGTCTTTCACTGCAATATCGGGTAAAAAACCATCTTTAAAATCAGTTACACCCTGCGAGTTGGCATACCTTATAACAATGGGTTGAATTCCCCAATTGCCAAACTCCCTGTAATAGCTTTCACTTTCATAAAAATCTTCTGGTTTAAGGGTAATTGAGGCGGTATATTTCCCGTAAGTTGTTTCACCAACGGTTGTAACATCCATGTATGGCTTTAGCCCTGTAATGGTTAGCTCCGAGGCTGAGGCAGTTCCTCCTCCGGTAAGAATATAAAGTTTGTTCAATCCCATTTTAATTTTGGTTGTATCAACAAAGGAAATTCTTAGCTGGCTTGTAATGTTTCTGGATTGCCAGTACGCCTGGTATTTATCGTTCCACTGAAAGGTTACAAGTGTTTTTTTTCCGTTCACCGCACTTAACGGTGCAACAGAGCTGGTCAGATGCTGCGCAGCCGAAACGGTACCCCCCGGATTGTAACGGAGATCGATAATTACATCTGACACGCCTTGGTCCTGAAACATTTTGAAAGCTGTGTCGAGGCTGGGATTAAAGTTTCCGATATACTGGGCATAGAACAGGTATCCGATTTTATATCCCTCGTGTTCTATAATTTCGGTAATCAGAACCGGATTGAGTGTAAGTTCTTCGGCTGTCATACTGATAACTTTTGGATCGACCGATATGCCACCTTCACCCAGAATTCCGAGATTAACAGAGAGGTTTGAGGCGTAAAGCAAATCCCTGTAAGTATCATCAGTAATATCGGAACCATTCATCAGTACGATAATATCACCTCTTTTGAGTTCTGCCCTGGAAGCCGGAGTATTTGGATAAACGAATTCCACAAGTGCAAATATATTGCCGGTATTTGAAAAACGCCCAAAAGCCAGCGAATAACCGAAAGTGGTTTCCACACCCTCAAAACTGTTTTCAAGTGCTTCAACATCATCGGTAATAAAAGACCATTTGTCTTCTTTATAAAGCAGCTTATCAAAATATTCTTTCGAATCCAGTTCGTAAATAATATCAATTTCAGGCATCTCTTTATACCATAAATAGACATCTTCCATGGCCAGTTTTATAAACGAATTGATTTTTTGTGTTAACGCCGGAGCTCTTTCTTTCTGCGGCTCAACAACTGGAAGCGGATGTTCCTGACATCCGGTAAAAATGGTTGCCAGCAACAAGAACAGAATTATTATTTTTTTCAGCTTTAACATATTTAAATATCCTAACCTGGACTAACTAATTAACGCTCTTATCAGTTGGTTTGTTTTCCTTTTCTTTCGGATACTCAATCCGAACATGATAAATATTGATTAGTTTATTCAATAACGTTTCTTTTATAATTTTAATATCGCGAAAAGTGATATCGGATTGTTCAAGTTGCTTATCCCTTATTTTTTGATCTACCATTTTGTTGATAAGTTCTTTCAGGTTTTCCAGCGTTTTTTCTTTCAGGCTTCTTGAAGCGGCTTCAATGCCATCAACAATCATCACAACAGCAGCTTCTTTTGAGCGGGGAAGCGGACCGGGGTAGATAAATGATTTTTCATTCACATTTTCATCCGGGTTTTCTTCCTGGTGTTTCAGGTAAAAATATTGTGCTTTTGTTGTTCCGTGGTGTGTGGCAATAAATTCAACAAGCGCTTCGGGGAGTTTATGCCTTTTGGCCATTTTTACTCCGTTTTTTACATGGTCAATAATCACTTCGGCACTTTTAAGGTAGTTCATTTTGTCGTGAGGGTTTATGCCAATTGCCTGGTTTTCAATAAAAAATTGTGGTTTGGCAATTTTGCCGATATCATGGTATAAAGCGCCGGCACGTATTAGAAAAGGATTACCACCAATTTTCAGAATGATTTCTTCTCCCAGATTAGCAATTTGCATCGAGTGCTGAAAGGTTCCGGGTGCTTCTTCTGCAAGCTTGCGCAGCAGCGGCTGGTTTGTGTCCGATAACTCAATAAGAGTGACATCGGATACAAAACCGAATATTTTTTCGAAAATAAATACCAGCGGGTAAACCAACAGAATCAGCACACTGCTTAAGCCAAACCATTGAAGCGTTTTATAGTTGATGGACAGAAAAGAACCCTCATAAATCAGTTCAAGTGCGGTAAACACAAGGCTGTAAGTCAGCAACACCCAAATGGCTGCCATTATCAGATGCCCCCTGCGGTGCATTTTATTCAGGCTGAAAACTGCAATAATTCCGGCCGTTACCTGGAGCAAAACAAATTCGAAATTGTTGGGCGCATAAAAACCAATGAGTAGCGTGGCAATAATCAGGGTAAAAATAGCTGTTCGCGAATCGAAAAATGTGCGCACCACAATGGGAAATATCGCAAATGGCACCAGGTAAATATGCAAACTGGGGAAAGAGTTAATAAAAATGGAGATAAAAACCATGGTAACAAGAAAAAGCAGTAAAAAAGAAAGTTTGCTGAACTGGTTTAGTATATCTGTGCGGTAGATGTATAGAAAAGTAAATAGTAAAACCATAAAAATAACCACCAGGGTTGCTTTGCCTGCTGAAACCATGTACCTGTTTATTCCTTCTCCTCTTTCTTTTTCAAAACTTTCTTTCAGTGATTCCAGAATTTGAAATTTTTCATCATTTACAATTTCTCCTTCAAGTATAATTCGTTCGCCAGTCTGCAGCATTCCCCGGGTTGTTGAAATGTTTCTCGAAATTTCTTCCCGCTCTTTTTGGGTGGTGTTATTATCGTATTCCAGATTTGAAACGATATATTTTTCAGGTTGAAGCTTCTGAATAACCCCGGCCGTTTGCGGAAATTCCTCAGCGAGATTTTGCAGCAGAATGTTCAGTTCATTATAAGCTGTTCTTTCCGAATAAACTGCTTCCTTTTTTATTCTCGACACCAGGTTTCCGGTTCTTTTCTTTAATTCATCTTTGTCTGACAGTTCATTGTAGGTTTCGATTGAGCGGGGTAAAATCCCTGTATGATAAATATTTCGCAACAGGCTTTCAGCTCTTTCAGGCAATTCATTTCGGATAAATTGAGTCGAATCCTCAAACGATTCCCAATCGGTTCGGAATTGTTGTACTATTTGCGTTACCAGAGCTGTGTCGAAAGTAAAATAGGGCACAACCGCTTTTAATTGTTCCTCTTTTTCCTGTTCAATTTCAGCCGGTGGTTTTAAAATAGCAAAATCAAACGGGGCCACCAAATTTTCGTGGTTCCACGGAAATCCCTTTTGGTATTCGTATTTAAACCGGGGTTCGCCTGGCAGCGCGAAGAACAGTAATACCGCAGTAACCAGAAATACAAAAATCCAGTAAAAAGTACGGGTGTATTTTTTTAATTTTTTCAGAAAATTATCCATTACCAGTTGTTTTTCGTTTTAAAGGTCTTCAATTTTCAGTTTACGAATTGAAGACACAAAAATTACAAATAAAAATTCATCCTGTTCAACACGCGCTGTTTTTTTTATAGATTTGTGTTCAATCGAGCGAAACAAGCGCAATTAAGTTTTTGGAAATAAAATTAAGAAATTTATTGAATGAACTATGGAGTTTCCGGTTTAAGCATTATTCCTGTCAGAAAAGAACCTTCTGAAAAAAGCGAAATGGTAACCCAGGTGCTCTTTGGCGAGCATTTCGAAATTTTTGAAGAGATGGTTGGCTGGAGTCGTGTAAAACTGGATTGGGATGGTTACGAAGGATGGGTTGACAGCAAAATGATTACCCCGCTGAATACCCCTGCATTCGCCCGGATACAAAAAAAGCCTTTTGCTGTTACAGCCGATATCATCAGCCTGGTTCCGGTTAATGACGAGCAAAACCTGATGTTGGTGGCCGGAAGTACGCTTCCGCTTTGGCGCCCATATCTGAAGGAATTTTTTATTGACCGCGAAAAATATAAAGCTGCAGGTGAGGTTTTTTACGGGAAACCCAAAAACCAGCGGGATGTAGTCATCGCCCAGGCGTTGAAATACTTTAATGCTCCTTACCTTTGGGGCGGCCGTTCGCCGTTTGGCATCGACTGCAGCGGGTTTACACAGGTGATTTACAAAATGATTGGTTTGCGCATTCCGCGCGATTCAGGCCAGCAGGTGCAACTTGGAACGGCCCTGAGTTTTGTGGACGAGGCCAAACCCGGCGACCTGGCGTTTTTCGACGATGAAGAAGGAAATATTGTGCATGTGGGAATCATCTGGAAACGAAACAAAATTATTCATGCCTCGGGCAAAGTGCGCATCGATAATGTCGATCAGTTTGGAATTTTTAACATTGATTTGAAACGTTATACCCACAAAATGCGTGTAATGAAGAAAATAATTGAATCGAATGAAACAGATTGAACTGCTTATTTATATCCTTATTGCTGTTTTTGTGCTTTTCCTGGTGGTGAAATACTGGAAAACAGGGAGGAGAGAGTGAGAAGTTTCAGGTTTCAGGTTCCACGTTGCGGGTTCCCGGGGAAGAGTTTGATGAGTTTGAATAGTTCGAATGTTTGAGAGTTTGAAGATTTGTCCGAAGGACTCTGCCAAAGGCATCGCTTTCGTGGCTTTCGGAGAAGAGTTTGAGAATTGTTTGATTGGTTGTTATTTGCTATTTGTGTTTTATTGAAATTTGTTATGTTTAGCTATAAATATCCGCGGCCGGCATTAACGGTAGATGCATTGGTTTATGTTAAAGAAAACGGCTCTTTTTCGGTTTTGCTTATTCAGCGGGGAATTGAACCGTTTAAAGGAAAATGGGCTTTGCCCGGCGGCTTTGTAAATATGGACGAACTGCTGGAAACCGCCTGTAAACGCGAACTGGAGGAAGAAACCGGCCTGCAGGTGGACAAAATGACGCAGTTTAAAACTTTCGATGCCATAAACCGCGACCCGCGACACCGAACCATTTCTGTGGTTTTTTCCACCGAACTGCCCGAAAAAGTAAATGTAAGTGGTGGCGACGATGCCGCCAATGCAAAATGGTTTTCAATCAACGACCTGCCCGAAATGGCTTTCGACCACAGGGAGATTTTGGAGGAGTTTTTTTAACCGAAATTTGACTGTCTGCATGATTCTTTCAAAATTCGTTCTGCAGGAAGCCACGTCTGTATTGGTTTTCAGTTATTTGCTTTAATCCAATCTGTTCAGTAACATAAAAATTTATTGAACTTTTTACGCAACCTTTTTATACCTTGGCTCATCTTAACCAAAAACAAATAATTTAAACCTGCCAAAAAATGAAACGCGGCCCGCCAAAAAACTGAAAAACTTTCCCGGGCAGTCACTATGTGGCAACGCCCGGCGTCCCAAACACAACCCGCCCTTTGTTGCTCTTTTGCCTGGTAATTTTGGTTGCCGGGACTACTGAAAATTGTTTTTAAAAGTCACCGGTTTACAATTGGTGGCTCAAAGCGAACAGCTAAAAAGAAAAAATTATGAAAGCAAAAATTTTAAAGTTGACGTTACTTTTAGTTCTGTTTGTTCCAATGTCTGCTTTTTCTCAAGCAGAAGGAGTTAAATGGGACTATCCTGTAGAACCTGGCACAAAAAAATGGAACGCCCTAAAAACAGAAAAGGAACGGATTAATGCAGTTCAGATTCCTGATGATGTACTTGATAGTATGACTACTGAAGATATGATAGATGCGTGTATTAATTTTCCTTTATTTGGTTATTATTCAGCATTTAACACACCTCAGAAAGGTTTCAATATCATGCTCGAAAGATTCAATATTTTTAACAAGATATGCGAAATGGATCATGTCGGGAATTATCTCACAAAGATATATGAAGATGCTGGGATGAGTGGTTGGAAAAAGATGGGGGATAAATTGGATAGTGAATATTGGACATTGAAACTAAGTTATTTGGAATACTTCATTGCACAAAAAGAAGTTATTTATAATCTGAACCCCGGAGAAAAAATTAAATTACTTAAAATCGCAAATACTAAATTGGATCAAAAAAGGGCACATGAACCCTTTAATTCAATTCCTGGAATCGGATCTTCCTTATTACTTATGTCCAGAATATTGGATTCAGAAAACGCGCTGCAAGGATCATTATCCGAAAAAGAAAATATTCGATATTTTTTGGAAACCGGGTTGTTAAATGATCCTGAGGTTGTTAATGAGATTTTGCTTTTAACAGAATTATATGTAAATCAGTAAAATTTAACGAGATGAAAATGATATTGAGATCTTTAACCAGTCTGTTTTTATTCGTTGGCTTGACATCTGGTTGTCAGGATGAGGTAGGGAAGGACGATTCTATTCTTGATAAAGCTAATGATATTATTGCCGCCTACAGTAGTCAACCCAACTTTGCATGTTTTTTGGTTGACGATGCGATAACATATCCGGAACCCTGGACTGAAGAAGCAGCGAACACTTTTACAGTAACTGAAGATAGTTTAAACAATACCAGTACATGTGGATTAATTCAAACGTTTTTAAATCAGCCATGGAATATTTTAGGTCCGTGGTGCAGTACCTGCAGTAACCTTTCAATGGATGGAATGCAGTATTTCAATGACCGGATTAATCAAGATAAGGTAATATCAGAATTATTTTCACGTGAAGACGGTTTAGATAAATTAATTGGTAAGTATGTTAGTATCATCCAGGATTTAAAATCATGGGAAGAACATCCGGGATACCTGTACTCCTATGAAATACTTCTCGCAAGCGAAAAAATGAATGAAATACTGGCAGATACTATAAGCAAAGAATTGATGATTTTATCTATGAAAATGCTTGACATAAAAAAAGGTAATTCGGAATTTCTGCATGAAAATAGCATAGCCATAACCAGACATATTCTTGTAAATATATTGGTGCAAAAAAATTTTGAACCTTTATTTTCTGATTATATGGCTGATGGTTTTTTAGAAACTTTTATTTCAGGATATAAAATATGCTATGATGGTGACAAAGTCGAAACTTATGCAAAAATGTATTTAAAAAACTAATAAAATTAAAAGTTATGAAAAAGTTTATAATCTTGCTATTGTATTGTTTGTTTTCATATGATGGTAATTCACAAAATTATACCACAGTTACAATAAAAACACCAAATCAAACCGCATTTTAGCAGATAGCCTTATTTCAGGGGATTATACTTCAACTCAAAAAAATGATGCTAAAAATTTTTGGCTTAATTGCTATAATAATCGTATTACTTTTATCGATGAAGCAACACATAAATATAATTGTCATGCATATGCTTGGCATGTTTCAGAAGGAGGAAGTAAGGTTTGGATTGATACTCCTGGTGATGATAATTACTGGGAAGATTGTAGTTATTTTGAAACACAGTACCAAAGTGATGCCACTAAAGTCTCATTTGGTGGACCATGCAATCAAACATGGACAACTTGTTCAGGAACCAGATACACAAATCCCTGTGATCATTCTGCTGTTACAACCGGGAATTCAGACTATTTTATTTCAAAATGGGGACCATCTCCTCTTTTCAGGCATCATAAAGATGATTGCCCTTACTCAACCGAAGATTTACATTATTATGTTCGGGTTGAAATTTCCAGCCCCTCCACCGTCTGCTCTTCCGGTGCCACTTTTACCCTCAGTTACCCGCCGCCAGTCGATTCCATTATTTGGAGCACCGGGCCATATCTTACGGTTTATTCGGGGCAAAATACAGATTCGCCGGTAATAAAAGCTACGGGCAGTGGGAGCAGTTCGGTAACGGCAAGACTGGTCACTGACTGTGGGAGTATTACCCTTCCTGCTAAATCCGTTTGGGCCGGCGTACCCAACGCTCCAAATAATATTACCCGTTTCCCCAGTAATGGAAAAAAGTTTGCAATCGATTCATATTATGAATTTTATGTAAGTCCGCAGCAAGGCGCTACTTATTTTACATGGGATGTAAGTGGCGGCACTATTGTAGAAGGGCAGGGCACATCATTTGTTTTGGTGAGGACAGCAAGTTATCCTACCAACTTTAGTTTAAGTGTTAAGTCTGGCAACAATTGCGGAGAGAGTAACTATTTTACACGCACAGGTTATGTTGTTGACGAAGATTTACCAATAGATGCCATTCCGCCAGATGAAACATCAGCAGAAATTGATACCCCGGAAAACAATTTGATTGAGTTAAAACAAGGTTTTATAACTGTTGCTTATACTATAAGCATAGCGCCCAACCCCGCCACCGGCGAAACTACGCTCACCATCGAAACCAATTCTTCAGAAAAAACCTTCGACGAAAATGCCCGATGGGATTTGGAAGTGTATTCGGAAACCCAACTGTTAAAAACGAAACAAACCAACCTGTGCGGGCAAAGCGTTAAAATACAAACTTCAGGCTGGAAAGAGGGCGTTTACCCGGTGCGTGTAAAATATAACGATGAAATATTAACAGGCAAGCTGGTAGTGAAAAGGTAGCTGTTTATGACGAAACCTTCAAGGTTTCCAAAACCTTGAAGGTTTGATTAAAAAAAAACAAAACAAGATGAACCCAAAACCAAAAAAAAATTCCCACGCAACCTTTTGTTAACAAAAAACATCTACCCTGCAAAACCATTTTAAAAACCATTAAAAATGAAACATGAACCGTAAACAAACCCAAAGAATGACCCGGCAGCAACAAGGTTGTTTCGCCCGGCACCTCAAATACAACCCACTCTAAATGCTCTTCTACCTGGTAACTCCGAGTTACCTTGAATACGGACAACAAGTTTTATTATTAAAATCTGAACTTTTTTGTATTTTAAAAACTAAAAACAAAAGATTATGAAAAAGAAAAAATTAAAATTATTTGCCTTTTCCCTGCTCCTGTTGCCTCTTTGTATGGAGTTATTGGGAACAGGGTGCGAAAAAGACAAATGGATTGAACTACAATTAACTGATAATTATTGTATAGATGTCTCAAATGAAGAAATCGGTTATATTGAAAATCATACCGGGATTCTTATTTCCAGTGATATGACCACACAGGCTTTTGCAATTGATGCCGATGAATATGGGGATATATTGCAAGGAAGAAGAGTATTATTTCCCTGTAACCTACTTCACAATAACTTACTTTTTGAAGGCCAGAAAATAGTTTTTAGTGGTGAACTGATAACATGGAAAGGTAGTGATAACGATTCTATTATAGGGGATGCTTTTTCAATTCCAATTATATTAACCAATGCTAAAGTAAAAAACCAATGAAATCTTTAATTTTTATAATTGTACTGCATTTTTCTTTCTTATTTTCTGTAGCCCAGGAATTAAAAATCGAAGGAAAAACTACAGCCAGACATAATTCGATTATCGATAATATAATACCTACGTATCAAATTTATGAAATTGATTTATCAAATGTAAAATTTCAGGAGGAATTTGATTTGAATCTGGTTTTAGGAGACGAATTTGATTTTAAACTTCGGCTTAAGGAAAATGATTTAAGGTCAAAAAGTTATAAATCCTCTTTAATCTCATCACAAGGAAGGTTTGAACAATTAAATGGTAAAGCCAAATTTTATAAAGGTTTGTTAGATGGGAATCCCGAAAATCGGGTAAGATTGACCTTTTACAATAATGTTATTAGTGGATTTATAATGAAAGGCGAAAAAGTTTATCGTATTTTCCCTCTTGATAAATGGACAAAAGGTTACAATATTGATAGGACTGTACTAATTTGCGAAGAAAAATACTTACCAGAAGAAATACATTCAGGTGATGATTTTATAATTGGTGAATTAAAAACATCGGTTGAAAAACTAAAATCAGTCAATTACAATATTCCTGTTTTTAATTTGAGTTTTGCAGCAGTAGCAGATTATGAATGGTACCAAAAATATCAAAGTAATTCTGAATCAACCATACTATCTATAATCAATGATGCCGATGATTTATTTGAGTTTGAGTGCAATATTAAAATTAGTATAGAGAATATTGACATTTAGACATCCTCCGATGATCCATTTACAATTGACTTTTCAAATGGATCTGCCCTCTTATCCGAATTAGCGAGTTATTGGGATACATCCCATTCCGGAACTTATGTTAATGTAGTTTGCTTATTCTCTAACAAAACATGTCCTTCTTGTAACTACAGAGGATGGGCGGTTAGGCCTGGTCAATTTTCCGCTATCCGGGATGGCTATTATAATTATAAAATTTTGGCACATGAAATCGGACATAACCTGGGTGCAACTCATGACGATGCTTACACTGGCTCACCAACAAGTATAATGTATGCTCACCTTAATTTACCAGAGAACAATTTTTGGTTAACCAGTGCAAATAAATCGAATATTAGTAATGAAATAAATAATCGGTTAATAACATATTCGTATTTTGAAGATGATGCATTATGCGGAAACACAACATTTTCAGTTTCCAATATTCCATCGGGTTTCACGGTTACCTGGCCCAAAAGCAGCACTTTAGGATTCGGGGGAGGTTCAACTGGCAGTCCAATTACTATAGTGCCGGTTTCAAATGGAGCAAGTTGGGTAGAACCTACATTAACACGAGGTAGTCAGGTTATAAAATTTCCCAAAGATGAGTTTTGGGCAGGCGATCCAATTACACCAACTCAAATTATTCCCTTTTGGAGCAACGGGATGGAGTTTGGCAGTGACTCGTATTATAACTTCAGGGTAATACCAAATCAAAGTGTCTCATATTATAACTGGGATGTTGATTGAGGGACCATTACGGAGGGACAGGGGACACCCTGGATTACAGTTAGGACTTTGGAAGTACCTGAAGAATACAATATTAACTTTGGTGTTGCTGTGAGGACCGAAAACACCTGCGGAGAAAGTAGCTGGTTTGTCCGCACCGGCTGGGTTATTCCGGGTACTGGAGGAGCAACTATGGTATTTACTCCAAATCCCACTTCCGGCGAAACCATACTCTCCATCGAAACCAATTCTTCAGAAAAACCCTTCGATGAAACCGCCGAATGGGATTTGGAGGTGTACTCGGAAACCCAACTGTTAAAAACCAGACAAACCAACCTGCGCGGGCAAAGCGCCAAAATACAAACCGCAGGCTGGAAAGAAGGCGTTTACCTGGTGCGGGTAAAATATAACGATGAAATATTAACCGGTAAACTCGTGGTGAAAAGATAGCTTTTTATGAGCAAACCTTCAAGGTTTTCAATACCTTGAAGGTTTGATTAAAAAAACGAAAACAGATGAACCCAAACCAAAAAAATATTTGCCGCGCAACCTTTTGTTAACAAAAAACATCTACCAAACAAAACCAATTTAAAAAACCATTAAAAATGAAACATGGACCGTAAACAAACCCAAAAAATGCCCCGGCAGCAACAAGGTTGTTTCGCCCGGCACCTCAAACACAACCCGCTCTTAATTGTTCTTTTTCCTGGTAACTTCCGGTTACCTTGAATACGAAAATCCATTTGAGCCATCACTCGCAGCTCGCGGCTCAAAGTTCATTGCTTAAAAAACAAAAAATATGAAAACAAAAAATTTGAGATTAATTACTATTCTCCTGCTTCTGTTGCCGGTTTGTATAGTTTTACTGGGGGCAGGGTGTGAAAAGGATCAGGAAGAATATTCCGATTACGTTGAAGGTTATATAGTGGGGTCTTTCCAATGCAACAACGATTCTAAAGAGAGAGGCTTTTGTATTATTCTTGAAAATAATGCTGATTCTGTTTTTACATTTTCTTTACCTGAAGACATCTTTGATTTTCCGCAGGGAATTATAAAACCTGGCCATGATGCTTTCTCTGGAGGACCTTACTTTTTTCCTGATTCTTTACGATACGATTTTAAACTGAAATTTAAATCCAGAGAACCTGATAAATCAGAGGTTATCGATTGTCCTTTAGCTTTTAATACTATGGGAATTCCATTTTCATGGAAAAAATGGAACTATGTAATTCTTGAAAATGTCAATAAACCTGCTAAATAGTTGTAATCATGAAAAAAATATATTCCTTTTTTTTGTTTGCTATGTGTTGTTTACTAATTGGTATTCTGACTTCAAACAGAAGTCAAAACAATAAATTTTATTATGCCTTCGATGAGAAAATATATCTCATACCGGAAGAGAATAAAATGATGGTAAGATACAATGATGGATTCAATAGAAATAGCGAAAGTTTGTTCTTAACCAATTTTTCATCCGATATCGGGATAAAATGGCGTAATAATACGATGGCCGAAATAACTGCTCCTTCGGGCAGCAAAAGTCAAATTGTTTAAAAAAAATCAAATAAAAAATCAATCAGAACTAAGATGAAACGTTTTATTACCTTTCTAATTTTTATATTAGTATATGATACCATAGTTTATTGCCAGGAAAAATTCGAAAAATTTACATTTAGTGCCGGATTAACGCTCCCTGTACCCATAGCTACCAGTAATTATTACAGTATATTTGACTATGAAATTGAATTTTTAATGAATTTCAAAATTTTTGGAAATACTAAATTATCTACCGGGTTGGGATTTCAATATGGTGAACATGTTACACAAGAGGAAGTGGGCTGGCTAACAATGGTAAACGGAAAACCAAATGTTTATAAAGGTATTGGGTATTGGAATCTTGATTTCATAAGTACTGAAATTCCTGTAATTTTTACAGTACCTTTTAAAAAAGCTTTTTTTGATTCCTATTTAGCAGGTTTTAGCTTTGGACAATATTGGAATACTAACCTTACGAGGAAAAATATCCCTGATAATATTCAAGTTAGAGTTAATAAAACCTACATGGATTTTAATCTGGGAGTAAAGAAAAACCTTTACAAATCCGAAAATTTGACAATAAACCTGTCTCCAACTTTAGGCTATCTTGTTTATTTATCTGATTACAACGACTGGCAAAAAAATTACATTTTTTCCCAGATAAAATTCAATTTTAATTTCTAAACATGAATACTATGAACAAAAACATCGGTTACTTTTTTGTTTTAGTATTAATTTTTGGTTCATTATTTTTGCCACAATACAGTATTGCAGAACAAGATAGTACCCCGGAATTTATATAAAATGCCAGAGTTTCTGTTTTTGCCCAACAAAATAACACTCCAAACTATTTTCTTTGATGATTTTAACAACTCGAAACCTCCAGGTTGGCACCCATAACTAATTTATTTTTAGAATTTATCAATTGACAAATGTTTTATTAACAAACTTATAATTTATTGATTTGAAGCTTCTAACACATTCAAACTATTTGGTCCCTCATTAAACAATAAATCCAGGATGCTAAGGTTAGGCACAAACCCGGTTTTTTCGTGAAAAACCTGGGTATAAGGTTGTGGAGTGAATTGCGAATCTCTTGCTTCCCGGTGTTTTTTGGGCGAAATGGCTTCGCGAAAATTCAATGTGCCTTCCGGCACCTTTTCAAAATCTTCGGTTAAAACCAGGGTGGGTTCAAGTTCCAGCAGTTCGCAAAGGGTTTCCAAAATTTCGAGATTAAAATCGAACAAAAATTTCCACGGCTTCTCAAAGAAAGGCTGTATATCGTCTTTGTAATATTCAAAAAAAGGGGAGGAGTTGTACGCTGAAAAAATGGTTCGCCAGTGGTTGCGCTGCCAGCCGGTATCATACGAAATTTTCAAATCCCTGATTTTTATTTTCCGGCCACGCCCTTTTACCACAGGTACAATGAGTGAAATAACGCCGTTTGCTCCTAAAATTTCGTAACGGTTGCGGTAGGTTTGTTTGGTGAAATTTTCAAATTGTTCCAGGTAAATGTTTTCAAACTGCACCAGTTTCGAAAAATACTGCACCGGCGGGAAGCAGGCAGTACTGAGGAGGATGTTTTTTTTCAAAGGCATTATTATTCTTTAAAAAATCCCTCATCGTCTTCTCTGTCAGCTATTTCCAGTTCAATCCCTTCCGGACCGGGTTTTTCCGTTTCCCGGATTTCAAATTTTTCTTCCAGCTTTTTACCCGATTTTACTGCCTGTTTGTAATCGCGTTTCAGTTTCCAGATACGGGGATAAAAGTAAACGGCTGCCAGAATGTAGCCCAGTAAAATGCAGCAGAGAATTAACAAAACCAACGGTACATCGGGAATTTCCCAGAAAAAAACACTGATGCTGATTTCAAATGAATTTTGCAGGGTGAAAATAACGAGTAAAATGGCCAGTACTAAAAGGATTATGATAACTGCACTCATGGTATTCAAATTTATTCCGAAGATAAAAAAAGGATAACAGAAACCTGCTATCCTTTTATGAAAAAGTTTGGTATAGTTTACCGGATAAACTGAAACATTCTGCGGAGCCTTACTTTTTTGGGCAGCGATTTGTCTTTGTCGAGCGACAGCCAGATGAAACTGGCTTTGCCCACCACATGGTCCTCCGGAACAAATCCCCACATACGCGAGTCGGCCGAATTGTTGCGGTTGTCCCCCATCATCCAGTAATAATCCATTTTAAAGGTGTAACTGGTGGCAGCTTCACCGTTGATGTAAATGGTATTGTCTTTTACCTCAAGGTTGTTGTTTTCGTAAACCTGAATAATGCGTTGGTAAAGCGGTAAATTGTTCACCGAAAGTTGAACGGTTTCATCTTTGGCCGGGATGGCCAGCGGTCCGAAGTTGTCCACATTCCACGGGTAGTTTTTATCGTTGGGAAAAATCATGGGATCCCATTCTCCCTGATCTTCTTCAATCTTTTCAACTGCAACTACATTTGAAAATGTTCTTAATTGTTCAACACTTGCATCGGTAAGCGGAAATAAATATTGTTCGCTTGAAAAAACTGTCCGGTCATCTTCAGCAATATTTAATCTTTCCAGAGCTTTCCGGTTGATGGCCGTCCCGTTGGTTTTTACAAGGTAATTGTGTTGCATACCCTCAAAATGTTGCTGAGGTTGCCCGTTAACAAAAATCTGGCCTTGTTTCAACTCAATTTCGTCGCCGGGAATTCCAATACACCGTTTGATGTAATTTTCGCGTTTATCCACCGGGCGGGCAACCACTTCGCCAAAATTGCGCGGATCGCTCCATATCCGTTCACGGCCATAAGTTCTTTTCAATTGGTAATAACTTTGGTTCTGCAGGAAAAGTGCCACGGTGTCTCCTTCCGGGAAATGGAAAACCACCACATCGTTGTTTTTAATATCGCCAAATCCCTTCAGTCTTTTATAAGGTCTTTTAATCCATTCCACATACGATTTTTTGGTGCGTGTAAGCGGCAATGTATTGTGTACAAATGGAAACGAAATGGGCGTATTGGGTGTTTTTGGCCCGTAAGCCACTTTGCTCACAAACAGGTAATCGCCCACCAGCAGCGATTTTTCCATCGATGAAGTTGGAATCGTGTAAGCCTCGATAAAAAACATCCGGATAAACGTGGCGGCAATCACCGCAAAAATAATGGCATCAATCCATTCCACCACTTTGGTTTGTTTTCCACCGGGAGGATCTTTCTTTTTCCAGAAGGCCCAGTGTACTTTTTCGGTAATGTAAATATCGAAAATTACGCCCAGCCCGATAAGCCACCAGAAGTTGCCGAGCCAGATTACCCAGAGGGTGTAAAGCGTACCAACCGTGATAAATTTGAACCACTTGCTGGTAAGAATTTCTCTAATCATTCGTTGTTATCATTAAATTTTTAATAGGTCTTTCATGGTGAGGATGCCTTTTTTACCCAGGCTGTATTCGGCTGCCAAAACGGCTCCCAGTGCAAATCCTTTGCGACTTTTGGCGCTGTGGGTAATTTCAATAAAATCCACTTCCGAGTCGTATTTTATGCTATGAATGCCGGGCACTTCCCCTTCGCGTTCCGATTTAATTGGGAGCTGGTTTTCTGTTGTTTTTTCTGCGTCGGCCCAACCTTTTACCAAAGGTAAAATTTCAATTATATCTTCGGCTAAACTGATTGCCGTTCCGCTTGGAGCATCCAGTTTTTGGGTGTGATGCACTTCGGTCATTTCAGGTTTGTATTCTGAATGTAAAGCCAAAAGTTTGGCCAGTTGCCGGTTCAACTCGAAAAACAGGTTTACCCCAACCGAAAAATTACTGCCGTAAAAAAATGTGCCGTTGGCTTCCTTACATTTTTGGTGAACCTCTGCTTTTCGTTCCAGCCAGCCAGTGGTTCCGCTAACAACGGGAATTCCGGCCTCGAAACATTTGAAATAATTGGCAACTGCAGTGCCGGGTATGGTGAATTCGATGGCTACATCGCATTTTCTCAGGTTTTCAGCAGTCAAATCGTGCTGGTTGTTAATGTCGATAATAAGTTCGATTTTATGGCCACGGGAAAGAGCAATTTTTTCAATTTCTTTTCCCATTTTCCCATAGCCAATCAATGCTAACTTCATGTTTAATTTTCTTTTCGGTATTAAAATAAGCGACAAAGATAACAGTTTAGGCAAATGTAAGCAGCAATTGGTCAAACTTAAAACAAATTCGACAAACAGAATGAATGGCAGGGTGAAAAGATTTAAGTTGGAATTTACCGAAGAGGATGTGAAGAATGAAGAGTGGCAGAATTTATAGAAATTGACAGAGATTTGTAGAGACGGACAGTTATTAAATTTTCCGCTTTTCATTTCTTGCAATTCGGGTATTTGTTCTTTTTTAAAATACTATTTTTGGCCCAATGAATATGAAAAACATAAAATTGGTTGCAACCGATTTGGATGGTACTTTTTTAAGAAACGATCGTTCGATTGGAGCAGAAAATCTGAAAGCCCTTCAACTTTTAGGTCAGAAAAAAATCGTAAGGGTTGTTGCCACCGGAAGAAACCTGCGCAAGGTGATGGAAGTTATACCAAACGAGGTGCCGTTCGATTACATCGTTTATTCTTCGGGAGCGGGTATTTACAACTGGACGGATAAAAAACATATTTTCCACAAAAATGTCAGTCGTGAAACGTCGAACCTGCTCATCGGTTATTTCAGGGAAAAGGATTACAATTTTTACGCATTCGATGAGGCGCCTGAAAACCACCGGTTGTGGTATCACCGTGGGAAAAAAGAGTGCGAGGAGTTTGACCGCTATTTTTCTTTTCACAATTTATTTTCCGAACAATTACCAGCCAACAGGGAAATGCCAAATGGTTTGTGCCAGTTTATGCTCATAATACCTGAAAACGATGAAAAATTTGAAATTCTGAAATCAGAAATCGAAGATCAATCCCCGGAAATCAGGGTGATTCGTTCGTCATCGCCGGTTACCAAAGGGTATATTTGGGTTGAAGTTTTTCACCGGGAAGTTTCCAAAGGCCATGGGGTGAGCCACCTGTGCGATTTACTGGGTATAAAACGGGAAAATACGGCAGGTATTGGAAATGATTACAACGACCTGGATTTACTTCATTTTACTGCCTGGTCGTTTTTAACCGAAAATGCGCCATCAGAAATCAGGAATAAATTTCAATCCGTTCCCTCAAACGAAAACGATGCATTTGCCATTGCAGTGCAACCCTTATTGCAATAGATTGTTGTAATTATTGATAAATTGCGTTTACATATTTAGAAAAAATCAATTGACATGAGAAATATAGTTTTGGTAATACTCCTTTTTTGTACAGCATTTTTAAGTGCACAACAGAATTTTAACCTGAATGACCCGATTCCGGTTGACCCGAAAGTTTCAAAAGGCGTTTTGGAAAACGGAATGACATTTTACGTGCGTTCCAACAGTGAGCCGCAAAACC
Organism: Mariniphaga sp.; assembly: GCA_041686935.1. Taxonomy (GTDB): domain Bacteria; phylum Bacteroidota; class Bacteroidia; order Bacteroidales; family Prolixibacteraceae; genus Mariniphaga. The sequence goes on from JAWLCW010000007.1 coordinate 65,053, forward strand.
GGGCTGAACTGATGCTGGTAGTTAAGGCCGGAGCTATCGATGAAGACGATGACCAGAAAGGCCTGGCCCATTTTGCTGAACACATGGCGTTTAACGGAACGGAAAATTTCCCGAAAAATGAACTCATTAAATATTTTGAGTCGATTGGTATGGAATTCGGCCCCGAAATTAACGCTTACACCAGTTTTGATGAAACGGTTTATATGCTGAAAGTTCCGCTCGATTCTGCATTGTATTTGGAAAAAGGATTGCAGGTTTTATACGACTGGGCCAGCCAGATTACCGATTCGGATGAAGAAATTGAAAAAGAACGGGGAATAATTCTGGAGGAAATGCGCGGAGGCCGGAATGCTAATTTCCGGATGCAACAAAAATGGCTGCCGGTTTTTCTGCATAATTCAAAATATGCTGAACACGACATTATTGGGGAAAAGGATATAATTGAAAATGCCCTGCCTGAAACTTTACGCCGTTTCCGCAACGACTGGTACCGACCCGATTTGATGGCCGTTATTGTAGTGGGTGATTTCGATCAGGAAGAAATGGAACAAAAAATAAAGCAGAAATTTGCTGAAATTCCGGCGCCTGAAAATCCCAGAAAAAAAGAGTATTTTGATATTCCGCCGCACGAAGAAACTTTGGTGAGCATTGTTACCGACAGCGAAGCACAATACCCGATGGCTTTTGTATTATATAAACATCCGTTGGAAAAAGCAAAAAAGCTGGGCGAGTACAGGGAATCCATTCTCTATGGTTTGTACAATGCCATGATAAATAACCGGTTGGCTGAAAAAACACAACTCGCTGAGCCTCATTTTATTGTGGGGCAATCGGCCTTTTCTTCAATGTTTGGGCCAATTAATGTTTACCAGTCTGTTGCAGTTTGCCACAACGGAAAAATAGAAGAGGGATTAAAAGCTGTTTTACTGGAAAACGAACGGGTGAAAAAATTCGGGTTTACCGAAACCGAGCTTGAAAGACAGAAGAAAGTACTTTTAAACAACATTGAAAAAGCCTATAATGAGCGCGAACAGCAAAGGTCAATCAGTTATGCGCAGGAATATACCCGTAACTTTTTAATGACAGAAGAACCTATTCCGGGCATTGAAAATGTGTTCGAATATTTTAAAGCTTTTTTGCCGGAAATATCATTGGAAGAAGTAAATGCCCTTGCTGAAAAGTGGATTACCGAAGAGAACAGGGTGGTGGTTATTAATGCTCCGGAAATTGAAGGAGTGAAAGTTCCGAACGAAGAAGAAGTTTTTGCTTTGCTTGAAGAAGTGGAGCAGACCGAAGTGGAACCTTACGACGATGCAATTGCCGATGTGCCTTTGATTTCAGATGAACCCTGGTCAGGTAAGGTTTTGAACGAGATGAACCTGGAAAATGTGGATGCCATGGAATGGATTTTGGAAAACGGGGCTACCGTGGTTATTAAACCAACCGATTTTAAGGAAGATGAAATTCTTTTTAGTGCATGGAGCCCCGGTGGAACTTCACTTTATGAAGCGGAAGACGATGTTTCGGCTGAGTTTGCTGCTACCATTATGTCCATGAGCGGTATTGCAGGTTTCGATAAAATTACCCTTGATAAAATGCTGTCGGACAAAGTTTTCAGTTTATCGCCTTTTGTTTCGCAAATCAGGGAAGGTTTTAACGGAAATGCTGCCGTTAAAGATATTGAATCGCTGTTGCAAATGGTTTACCTCTATTTTACTCAACCACGGTTCGATGAAACCAGTTTTCAGGCCTACATGTCGCGCATGCAGGGAGTTCTGCAAAACCGTTCGGCATCGCCCGAGGCAGTTTTTCAGGATTCATTAAGTATTGTTCTGGCCAATTATCACGAACGTGCAAGGCCAATGTCGGCTGAATTGCTTGCAGAAGCTGACTTTAACCGCATCCGTCAAATTGCGGAAGAACGTTTTCGAAATGCTGCCGACTTCAAATTCTTCTTTGTGGGAAAAATTGATACGGCTCAGCTTAAACCACTGGTGGAAAAATACATTGGTGGAATTCCATATCTTGACGAAACCGAAAACTGGCGTAACCTGGAAATTGATCCTCCCCCCGGAGTGGTAAGGAAAACAGTTAAGCGAGGCCAGGAGGATAAAAGCATTCAGTACATCGTTTTTCATGGCGATTTCGACTATTCATCGCAGAATTCCATTGAACTCAATGCGGTTGGGCGTATATTGGATACCCGGTTGCTGGAAGTAATCAGGGAGGAAAGGAGCAGTGTTTACTCCATCGGCGCACGTCCGTCGTCATCAAAATACCCCGATGAGGAATATACCATTTCCATCTCTTACGGTACCGACCCCGAAAAACTGGAAGAACTGAAACAAGCTGTTTTTGATGAAATAAACAAATTTGTTGAAAATGGACCCAGCGAGCAGGAGTTGGCAACAGCCAAAGAGAAGTTGCTGCGCGAACGGGAAGTTTCCCTGCGTGAAAACAGGTTTTGGTTAAATATCCTCAGTAATACCTATTATCTGAAAGACGGCGACTTTTCAGAATTTGGCACCTACGAAAAAATAGTAGACGATCTGACTATTGATTCGGTTAAAAAAGCATTCGAAAAATATTTCGATTTTGAAAATTATGTGAGCGTTTCACTCATGCCGGCGGAGTAATATTTTGCACCATGCTTTAGCTTGGTGAATAAATGTCCTTCAGGGAAAGGCTTTTAACCATTAATCTTTGCTAAATTGAATATTAATGGCTGAAGCCAAATGGTCTAAAAAAGTTTCAGATCACGGGGCTGAAGCCACGGTTTAAAATTCATTTATCAAAGAATTCTGAGAAAAAAAATTGGCGAAAATAAATTTTCCAAAATGGGAACAGACAATCCGTATTTTACTAAAATATGTGCCAAAAAATGTAAATTAGCCCCTTCAAAAAATAGAAATGAGGAACTACACACCGCTTTTTATCGCCATCAGGGTAATTGTTTATTCACTTTTGGTTTTCGGAATTGCTGAACTCATCCGGTTCGATGCCGTTTCCCCTTTGGAAGATGCCCTGTTTGGCGAAATCAGCCGTACCGAATTTTCGCAGGAATTTATTCTGTTTGTTCTGGTTATTTTTTACCTGATGCTGGGAAAGCGATACGCGCCTGTTAAGCCGGTTTCCAACCTGGTTGCAATGTTTTTACTGATAGGGTTAATCCGCGAACTGAACTTTATTATTACCTGGTGGTTCTGGCCGGCATTGCTGGTGCTGATTACAGCGCTTTGGCTCGTTTGGCGTGATTTTAAAAAGCTGAAAAGCGCCACACAGGAATTTTTTGCACAACCTGCTTCGGTCTGGTTTTTTGCGGGATTTTTAATTACTTATGTTTTCAGCCGGTTGATGGGCCGTTCCAAATTCTGGCTCGAATTGTACGATGAAAGTGTTTACCGGATGGCAAAAGCGGCTACAGAGGAAGGCCTGGAACTCATGGGCGATTTGCTGATGTTGATTTCTGCCATTGAGTTTGCCCTTGTTTTTTGGTACAAAAAACGAAAGGATAATTGATGAAAGTTTGCGGTTTTACATTCATACGGAATGCTGAAAAATTCGACTTTCCAATTGTTGAAGCGATATCTTCAGTTTTACCCGTTTGCGACCATTTTGTGGTGGCGGTTGGGAATTCAGAAGACAATACCCGCGAAATCATTGAAAAAATTAGTCCGGAAAAAATTACAATTGTTGATACGGTTTGGGATGAAAACCTGCAAAAGGGTGGGGAAGTTTATGCTGCCGAAACCAACAAGGCATTTGATGCCGTTCCGCCGGAGTACGACTGGTGTTTTTACATTCAGGGCGATGAAGTGGTGCACGAAAAATACCTGCCTGCCATCCGGAAAGCCATGTACGAAAATATAAACCGGAAAGAAGTTGAAGGTCTGCTGTTCAGGTACAGACATTTTTACGGAACGTATGATTATGTAGCGGTTTCACGTAAATGGTACCGCAATGAAATTCGAGTCATTCGTAACGATAAATCCATCCGCTCCTACCGCGATGCCCAGGGTTTTCGCAAAAACGAAAAAAAAATGAACGTGGTTCTTGTAGATGCTGAGATTTATCACTACGGCTGGGTTCGGCCTCCGCGTTTTATGCAGGAGAAAATTGACGAGGTGCGAAAATTCTACAATGGTATTTCTGAAACGGAAGCGCGCCAAAAGGCAGGAGAACAGGAATTCAATTACAGCGGAAATTATGATATGCTGGCAAAGTTTGAAGGCACGCATCCGGCTGTTATGAAAGAACGCATTCAACGACTCAACTGGCAGGTTGATGTGGATTTGAGCAAAGTCAGAATGAAACCCAAATACCGGTTACTGCACTTTTTTGAAAATATTTTTGGGGTGCGGTTGTTCGAATACCGGAATTACCGCGTGCTGAAAAATTAATTTATCGTTTTATAAACTTTTTTGTCACTGTTTTATCTTTTCCCGAAAAACGAATCAAATAGATACCCGACTGAAGTGCTGAAACATCCAGACTGTTTTCCAATTTCCGGATTGACCTTTCGATTACCGGTATCCCCTGGATATTAAAAATGGTAATTTTTTCAAAATCACCGGTAGTATTAAAATATAACCTGTTTTGCACCGGATTCGGATAAATATTCAGGTTTTGGTTTTCGACGCCGGAAATACCGGTGGGTGGTTGAAAGGTAACTTCTTCTATTTTAATATCGGTAACCCAGATGTTGATATCGGAATTGCCCATGTCGAAAACCATCCGGGCGCTGTTGTCGGTTGTATTTGCATCGAAAATAAAGGTGTAAACGGCAAAAGTATCGGCAAGGTTTACACCGTTGTAACCGCTGTATGCCGACCACGGATCTCTCGACATACCGATGTAGGTGGTCATACTTCGTGCAGCTTCAGCTTTGGCTTTAAACGAAAAACGGTACTTTTTTCCTGCCTGAAGCGAAATGTTGCCTCTCTGGAGTTGCACATGCCAGCCGGCAGTTCCGGGATTGTTTATGCTGATATTTAATGTATTATTCGCCCTTGTTAATTGCGACGAAGCTCCCTGCTGGGCGTTTAAACTCCAGCCGTCGTTGCCGGTTTGAAAATTGGAAGTATAAACCGGAGTACCCACATAGCGTCCGGGTTCAGGCATTTCGTTGTGGAGTAGGGCATCTACAAGCTCGGTGTAAAACGTTTTGTTTGAAGGATTGTAAATGCCAAAACCGGCGCTGAATTCCCAGTAGGCCCAGCTCCAGCCCAGTTCTTCCAGATAGCGCGACAAAAAGGTGGTCCAGCGAGCCCGCGATTTCATGCCGGCTTTGCTGTAAGCACCAAACTCACCAATATGGACCGGAATATTGTGCTTGATTTCGTAAGCTTTCAACGGGGCAAATTCCTGGCGCATCACTTCCCGTTCGGTTTCGGTGTCGAGCCACTCGGTTCCCAGCCATTCCTGCGATTGTTCACCAGACCACTCGGCGCCCTGGTGCGTAAACTGGAACGGGTTGTAATAGTGAACGGTGAGAATGATATTTTCGTCGTCCGGAATTTCAAGGTAAGGAAGGCCACCCAATCCGCCGTAATTCGCTGTTCCAATTAATACAATTCTGTCGGGATTGTCTGTCCGGATAGTATCCAATGTCTCCGGGTAAAATTCATTCCATTTTTCGGGAGTGAGATTCCCGTGCGGTTCGTTCATCAGTTCGAACAGCAAACTGTCGGGATAGTCCTTAAAGAATTCTGAAATCTGCTTCCACTGGGCAACGAACCGGTCTTTTTGCGCCTCCGGATTTTCATACAATGCCTCGTGGTGGTGCATGTTAATAATGGCGTACAATCCGTTGTTGAGTGCCGAATCAACTACCTGTTTTATGCGATTTAAAAAAGTTGAATAAACGGTGTAGGGTGGTGTTGCCATACTTCTGTTTGAAGGTTCCCAGCGAATGGGAATGCGCACATGGTTAAAACCCAGTCCGGCAATTATGCCGGCATATTCCGGCTTCCACTGGTTGCCCCAGGCAGTTTCCGAAGGCGCCTCAAACATGTTTCCGTAGTTGATTCCCCGCCCCAGTTTTTCGTTTATTTCAAATGCTTTTTCACGGTTCTGGGCTGTTAAACTGAAAGCGATAATTACTAACAGACTGGTTAATATGGTTTTCATACTGATTTATTTTTATCGTTTTCTTGTTTTCAACTATTTTACCGGTTCAGGCATTTTATTGTGCAGCAGGGCGTCCACTAATTCCTTTTTGAAGTTTTTTGAATCCGGATTATAGATTCCAAAACCGGCGCTGAATTCCCAGTAAGCCCAGCTCCAGCCCAATTCCTCAAAATAACGGGTTAAAAACGTGGTCCATTTTGCACGGGATTCCATGTCGGCTCTTTCGTAAGCGCCGAATTCCCCAATATGAACCGGAATACTTTTTTCTTTTTCCAGGGCAATCAAAGGTGAAAAGTCTTTGCGAACCGCTTCGCGCTCTTCTTCTGTGTCGTTCCAGGTTGTTCCCAGCCATTCTTTGGAGCGTTCGCCCGACCAGCTTGCGCCCTGATGCGTAAAATGGAACGGATTGTAGTAGTGAATGGTGAGGATGATATTGGGATCGCTCGGAATTTTCAAATGAGGCAAACCACCCAGGCCTCCCCAGTTGGCTGTGCCAATCATCACAATCCGATCCGGATTTTTCTTCCGGATAACTTCCAGCGCTTCAGGTATAAATTCGTTCCAAATTTCAGCAGTCAGGTTATCATGTGGTTCGTTGAGGATTTCAAAAACCAGGGTTTCAGGAAAATCTTTATAAAATTCGGAAATCTGTTCCCATTGTTTGAGAAAACGTTCTTTTTGTCCTTCCGGGTCTTTATAAAGCGCATCGTGGTGGTGCATATTCAAAACAACATACAATCCGTTATTTAAGGCTGAATCCACAACTTGCTTTATTCGCTGGAAAAAGGAAGGGTGAATAGTATAAGGTGGCTTTTCGAGGCTTCTGTCTGAAGGTTCCCAGCGCACGGGAATACGAACGTGGTTAAACCCCAAGTCAGCAATAATTTTGGCATATTCCGGTTGCCATCGGCTCCCCCACGCTCCCTCGGAGGGCGATTCAAACATATTTCCATAGTTGATTCCCCGACCGAGTTTTTCGTTCATTTCAAACGCCTTTTTGCGCGACTGTGCCGTTAATCCGAGGGAGATAGAAAGAAGTAAAATTGCAATCAGGTTTTTCATACTATTGGTTTTAGACATTACAAAAATGTAATTGTTGCAAGTAAAAATAAACTAAATTTTTGATAATATGAATCAATCTTAATTGAAGGAGTGGTTCTCTTTTAATAAAAATCCTAATTTTAGCCTTCAACCGGACAGGTAGCTTTTAATTAAAGTGGAACCGTGAAACGTAACCTGCATGAAAGTTTTTGCTGTTTTTCTTTTGATTTGTGTGTTTTTAATCTCCTGCCGGAATTCCGGTGACGGTCCGGAATACATTTTACGGTTGGGTCACCAGGCCAACGAACAGGATATCTGGCACAGGTCGGCCCTGCATTTTGCCCATGTTCTCGATTCACTCTCCGAAGGAAGAATTGAAGTGAGGGTACACCCCGCCGAGCAGCTTGGCCCTGAACTGGATATGATTCGCAGCATCAGGGCCGGGGTTGTGGAAATGACCATTACCGGAGAAAGCATGCAAAACTGGGCGGGAATAACAGCACTGTTGGCCGTGCCTTATCTTATCCGCGATTCTGAACATCTTAAGCAGGTGGTTGAAGGGGAAATCGGACAGGAGATTGCAGATGAAATGATTCGTAAAATCGGTGTCAGGCCGGTTGGTTATTTCGAGCGCGGACCGCGGCATCTCACTTCAAACCGGCCCATAAACCAACCCGAAGACCTTGCCGGAATTATTTTGAGGGTACCTAATGTTCCGCTGTTTGTGCAGGTTTGGCAAGCGCTGGGAGCCAAACCTACGCCCATGACTTTTTCCGAGGTTTTTACCGCCCTGCAGCAGGGAACGGTGGAAGCGCAGGAAAATCCGTTTGCGCTCATTTACAGTGCCGGTCTTTTCGAAGTACAAAAATACCTGAACCTTACAAACCATGTCACCAGTTGGATATATGTGGTGATTGGGGAAAAGCAGTTTCAGGCGCTGCCGGATGAATTACAGGAAAAGGTTTTGGAGGCCGGAAAACTGATGCAGCAATACCATGAAAAAGAATTTGTAAAACAAGAAGAACTTTTACGACATCAACTGGAAGAGAAGGGAATGCAGTTTGTTGAACCGGATGTGGAAGCATTCAGAAAAAAAGCCGAAGCTGCTGTGCTGGATGCCCTGCCTGAAGCGTACAGGCTGTTGTATAAAAAAATTACAGAACTGGGAACTAAAAATGATACCGATGAAACTGATTTATAAACTGTTTAAAGCCGGTGCTTTAATTAGCCTGGTGGCCATGATAGCGGCAGTAACCATACAAGTTTTTGCCCGGTTTTTTTTGGAAAGTGCGCCACACTGGACAGAAGAGGCAGCACGGATATTTTTTGTTTATTCCGTTGGGTTTGGTACCGCCATTGGAATTAAAAACGGCGATTTTATCCGACTCGATTTGATTACCAGATATTTGACCGGGTGGCTGAACAAATGGCTGAATATTTTTACAGATGTGGCGGTTATCGTTTTTGCGGTCATTATAACTGTTCACAGCGTAAAATTTGTACGGCTTGGAATGGACGAGCTTTCCCCTGCTCTGCAAATCACCATGGGTTTTGTTTTTATCAGCATTACACTTATCGGGCTATCGGTTATCCTTTTTACGATTGCAAATCTTTATCATTCATTTAAGCAGAAATAGTATGATTTGGCTGTTGTTTGTAGTTTTTTTCGTTTTGTTGTTCCTGCGTTTTCCCATTGCCTTTGCGCTGGGAATTTCAACATTCACCTATATTTTATTCGAAGGGATTCCGCTGATTATAATTCCCCTGAAAATGTATTCCGGTATCGATGTTTTTGTGCTGCTTAGTATTCCCGGATTTATATTGGCCGGAAATTTAATGAACAGTTGCGGAATGACCGACCGTATTATCCGTTTCAGTAACAACCTGCTGGGGCATATCAGGGGAGGACTCTCCCTGGCCAACATCGGTGCTTCCATGATTTTTTCCGGCATTTCCGGTACGGCTATTTCCGACACGGCTTCCATTGGTTCGGTTATGATTCCCGCCATGAAAAAAGAAGGATACGATGCAGATTTTTCCTGCGCCGTTACCGCTGCTTCCTCTACAATCGGCCCTATAATTCCGCCAAGTTTGCCTATGATTATTGCAGGGTCACTTACCGGCATTTCAATCGGGAAACTGTTTCTTGCAGGCGCCATTCCAGGTATTTTGTTGGCCATCGGGTTGGGTATTGTTTCCTATTCTATCTCCATCAGGAAAAACCATCCCAAACAAACAAAAGCTTCCTGGAAACAGCGGGGCAAAGGTTTTATCCACGCTTTCTGGGCTTTGCTGATGACTTTTTTGATTCTTTTCGGAATAATCGGCGGTGTTTTTACGCCCACCGAAGCTTCGGTAGTGGCTGTATTGTACGCCATTTTAATAGGTACTTTATTATACAGATCACTTAACTGGAAAAGTTTTTTTTCAGTTATGACCGCTTCGGCAGGAACCACGGCTTCGCTGATGTTGCTGGTTGGATTTGCCAATTTGTTTGGCTGGATTCTGATAAGCGAACAAGTACCGCAAAACCTTGCCGAATGGTTGCTTACCATTACCCAAAATAAATATTTGCTGTTGCTGCTCATCAATATTCTGCTTATCATCATCGGCTCTTTTATGGAAACCATTGCAGCCCTATTAATTGTTTACCCGATTTTGCTGAATGTTGCTGTTTCTGTTGGAATCGATCCCATTCAGTTTTCTGTAATTGCAGTCTTGAACCTGATAATCGGACTGAACACTCCTCCGGTGGGAGTCTGTTTGTTTGTGGCTTCCGGTATCGGTAAAGTTTCGATGGAGAAAGTGGCAAAAGCCGGTTTTCCTTTTTTATTGGTAAGTATTCTTATTTTGATGCTTGTTTCCTACATCCCGGCGCTGTCGCTATTTCTACCCGGATTGTTTGATTAGTATTGTTTTTCAACTCATAAACAGGCTTTTGCTTGAATATTCCGGATCACAAGTCAGGTTCACCTTCAGTTTTCGCAAACCGGCTTCGTCGCCGGGAGTGGGGATGTGGGTAAGGTGCACTTCACAATCCTCCAGATACTTAAGTTTTTCCAGCGCCATTTGCCCTGCCGGGTTCGATAACGCACTAATAGCAAGCGCGATCAGCGTTTCATCCAAATCCAGACTGGTCATTTTCCCATTCAGAATATTTTTTTTCAAATGGGTAACCGAATCGATAATACTTTGCGGAATGAGATACATCTCGTCGGGCAATCCGGCCAAATGTTTGGTAGCGTTTAGAATCAGACTCGACGATGCGTGCATAAGTGGAGAGTTTTTTCCGGTTATGATGGTTCCGTCGGGCAGTTCAATGGATGCGCCGCAAAAAATTCCCTGATTGCCTTTCCCGGTTACTTCGGCATTTCTGGCCGCTTCGCGTGCCGGTTGCACCACACTGCGGTCTTCGGGCTTTGCGCCAACCTTGTTCATGATGCTTTTTATCCGTTCAAATGTAATTTTATCTGCCAGTCCCATGGCATATTCCACCGCACATCTGAAATACCTCCGGATAATTTCCTGGTGCGATGCCTCTGAAATGATTCGGTCGTCAACAATTCCTGCACTGGCCCTGTTCACACCCATGTCGGTGGGCGACTGGTACATGGATTCGCCACCGGTAATTTTTTCAAAAATTCGCTTGAGCAAATGAAAAGCTTCAATATCGCGGTTGTAGTTCACCACTTCCTCATTGTATGCTCTTAAATGATGTTCGTCAATCAGTACCTTGTCATCCAAATCAACGGTTGCTGCTTCGTATGCTATGTTTACCTTGTGCTCAACCGGTAAATCCCAGATTGGAAAGGTTTCAAATTTGGCATAACCGGCTTTTATTCCTTTTTTATATTCGTGATACAGGTTGCTGAGGCAGGTGGCCAGTTTGCCGCTTCCCGGTCCCGGTCCGGTAACCACCACAATGGGTTTGGTGACTTCAATATATTTGTTGGCGCCATAACCTTCGTCGCTCACAATCAGGTCAATATCGGTTGGGTAGCCTTTGGTGGGGTAGTGCACATAAACCTTCATTCCCCGCATTTCAAGTTTATTTTTGAAGGCTTTGGCCGGTGGCTGGTTTTGGTATCGTGTAATGACTACGGCTGTAATTTCAATTCCCCATTCCCTGAAATCGTCGATGGTTTTCAGCGCATCCACATCGTAGGTAATACCAAAATCAGCACGCATTTTTTTGCGTTCAATATCGCCGGCATGAATACAAAGGATAACATCAGTTTTGTCTTTCAGCTTTTGCAGCAGGCGCATTTTTACATTGGGGTCGAATCCCGGAAGCACCCTTGCCGCATGATGATCAAACATCAGTTTTCCGCCAAATTCAAGGTAGAGACGGTGGTTAAAACGATGCACCCGCTCAAGTATGGCAACCGTTTGTTCCTGTAAATATTTTTCGTTGTCGAACCCCATTTGTTTTTTGATGTCTGTCATGCTCCCTGTTTGATTTTTTCGCCGATTTAAAATTGAAGCTGCAAAAATCGGAAAATTTTCAGGTTTTGGAAATTTCGGAAGAGGAAATACAATAAAAAAACCGGCACTCAAATACCGATTTTTTCCTCCAAATTCTTTATCGCTGCCAAAATAGTCGCCATTTCAGAGCGGGCTTCCGGGAATTTCCGGCTGGTATAAGCATAAAACTTCCATATTTCCATCACATCTGCGGCTTCTACTGTGTAAGGTTTATATTCCGGGTTAAGTGATTTTAAAAGGATGGCGCCGTCCGGTTTTACCGTCGTCAGTTTAAATACAAAATCCTGTTGTCCTTTCAGAATGACAATACAGGGAGTATCCGGTTTGATGGTTGTCCAGTCCGGCACATATTGTGCAATAATGTCGCTGCCTTCGGGAACAGGCAACATGGAATCGCCGGTAGAGGGAAAAATACGAAATGTTCCCCGGGAAGGCAGGTTCGGAAGCGAATATTTCGGCAGGCCTGCAATAAACTCCGGGTCGTTGTATCCTGCCATATACCCTGCTTTTGCCTTAACCGGTACATACTCTATGTTTTCATTGTTCGACCGGTCAACCGAAATGGCCAGCACCCGCAGGTTTCCGCCGCGAATGTAAACATCGTTTCCTGCTTCCAGTTCCCGCATTTTTAATTCACCCAGTTTCGAAAGATCGATTCTCAGCAACGTATCGATACTTATTTTAAAAAATTCTGAAAAACTCAGGTAATCTTCCGGTTGCGGCGATTTTGTGTTACCGGCTTCAATGGCAGCAAGCTTTGCACGGGTTAACCCCAGCATTGAAGCAAGGGCTTCCTGGCTCATTTTTTTCCGTTCCCGCAGAAATTTAATATTCGAAGCGAAAAATATTTTTTGTGATTTATTATTCATTTGTTATATTTATAAACAATGAATTGTTATTAATAATAACAAATTTAGTAATAATTTTTAATTATGAAAGAGTTGGCGGGGAAAAAAGAAATCATCAGGCTGTTGAAAGAGAAGCTACTAACCATGGAGGGGTTCAGCACCGGGCCGGAAAGCGGACAGCCTGATTTTGGACTGGGGCCGGTAAACGCTTCCTTTCCCGGCGGTACTTTTCCTGTTGGAACCATACACGAATTCATCAGCCCTACGGAGGCATGTTCCGCTGCAGCCAATGGCTTTATTGCCGGGTTATTGGGCATACTTCTGAAAAAAGGAGGCATTTGCCTGTGGATAAGCGCCGGTCGTAAACTGTTTCCCCCGGCGCTAAAATTTTTTGGAATTGAACCGCACCGTGTCATTTTTATTGATATCAGGCGGGAAAAGGACGCGCTTTGGGTTATGGAACAGGCGCTGAAATGCACCTCACTTGCAGCCGTTGTCGGCGAATTGCGGAATATCAGTTTTGCTGAATCGAGAAGATTACAACTTGCCGTTGGCGAGAGCCGGGTAACTGGCTTTTTGCACCGCCATCAACCTTACACAAATAATACGCTGGCCTGCGTGTCGAGGTGGAAAATCAGTCCAATAGCAAGCCGGTTGCCCGACGGGCTTCCCGGTGTAGGATTTCCCCGCTGGGAAGTTGAACTGGAAAAAATACGCAACGGCAAACCGGGCGTATGGCAAATTGAGTGGAGAAACGGAACATTCAGGCATCTTCACGCTCAAAGACAGGTTATTTATGATACAGAAATCGCAAAAAGGGAAAAGCATTATGCATAGACGCTATCTTTCCATATGGTTTCGTCATTTTGCCACGGACAGGGTGGCCCGGCTGCGTCCCGAACTTAAAGACAAGCCTTTTCTGCTGTATGCTCCCGAACGGGGCCGGATGGTGGTGAAAGCTTCCGGTAAAACCTTAAGCAGGGAAGGTATTGTTCCCGGTATGGTTGTGGCCGATGTGCGGGCCATACTGCCTTCTGTGGAAGTACTCCCTGACGATCCGGCAGCAGAAAATAAGCTGCTGAAAGATTTGGCGGAATATTGTTTTCGTTATACTCCTACAGTGGCTACCGACTCCCCTGACGGTCTGATGCTGGACATTTCCGGTTGTGCTCATTTGTGGGGAGGCGAACTTCCGTACCTTAAAACAATCACAACCCGCTTTCACAAAGGAGGATACGATATTCGCGCCGCGATAGCCGGCACCATCGGTACGGCATGGGCCGTTGCACGGTATGGAAACAACAAACCAATCGTTGAACCCGGGGCGCAGACTGAAGCTCTCTTCCCGCTGCCCCCTGCTGCTTTGCGACTGAACAGTACCACGTTGCAGCGCATGGAAAAGCTTGGATTCAGGGAAATCGGGCAGTTGATTCGTATTCCGCAGTCAAACCTGCGCAGGCGTTTTGGCGACGGTTTGCTCACCCGCCTGGGACAGGCATTGGGAACAGAACACGAAACACTGCAACCCATTCGTCCCACGCCGGTTTACCAGGAAAGGCTTCCCTGCCTGGAACCTATCCGTACCGCCAAAGGAATTGAAATTGCACTCAAACGTCTGCTGGAAACGTTATGTGAGCAGTTTTTCAGGGAAGGCAAAGGAATGCGTACCGGTGTTCTCACAGGATACCGCATCGACGGGGAAATTGAGCAAATCAGCATCGGAACCAGCAGGGCATCGCGAAATGCAGCCCACCTGTTCAAGCTGTTCGAACTTAAAATACCCGAAATAGAACCGGCACTGGGAATTGAACTGTTTGTTCTGGAAGCTACACTGGTGGAGGATGTCAGTGAAACCCAGGAAGCACTATGGAACACGGGAGGCAACAATCCAAAGGCTGTTGCGGAATTGCTGGACAACATTGCCGGGAAAGTGGGTATGCAGGCCATTCACCGGTATTTACCCCAGGAACACTACTGGCCGGAGCATTCGGTAAAAGAAATCAACTCGCTGGAAGAGCAACCTGAAACGGAGTGGAGAACTGACCGTCCCAGGCCGCTGCATCTTTTGCCCGAACCCGAACCTGTTGAGGTTATGGTTGCACTTCCCGACTACCCACCGCTGCATTTCCGGCACAGGGGAAACATTGTACGAATTGCCAGAGCCGACGGCCCGGAGAGGATAGAACAGGAATGGTGGCTCCGGACAGGACCGCCCAGAGACTATTACCGGGTGGAAGATGAAAACGGCGCCCGTTACTGGCTGTTCAGGCTTGGATTGTACGGAAACGAAAAACCACAATGGTTTTTGCATGGATTTTTTGCCTGATTAAAAAGGAAAAGAATAATGAATTATACCGAATTACAGGTAACCTCGAATTTTTCATTTCTACGCGGCGGCTCACATCCGGAGGAAATTGTTGAACGGGCAGCAGAATTGGGGCATAAAACAATTGCAATTACCGACCGCAATACCCTGGCAGGCATTGTCCGTGCCCATGTGGCAGCACAGGAAAAGCAAATCCGTTTTATTCCCGGCTGCCGGCTCGACCTGCTGGACGGACCCAGCCTGCTGGCCTATCCCACAAATAAATCAGCCTACTTCGGCTTATCAGGATTGCTTACAGAAGGCAATCTTCGGGCTGAAAAAGGAGAATGCCACCTGTACCGGGCAGATGTTTACAAGCACTCCAGGGAAATGAAGTTCATTGCAATTCCACCTGTTTCACTTAACGAAGATTTTCATTTTGAACCGGATTTTGTAAAAGCGCTGGAAGAGTACAAAGAAGCGCTGGGAGACAATCTTCACCTCGGCGCAAACTTCTCCTATCATGGCGACGACCATAAAAAACTGTTCCGGTTTTCCCAACTGGGAGCACGTTTAAACATCCCGGTGGTGGCTACCAATGATGTGTACTACCACACGCCCGAACGCAGGGAGTTGCAGGATATTCTGACCTGCATCCGGGAAAAATGCACCATTCACACCGCCGGGTTCAGACTTCACCAGAATGCGGAACGCTACCTGAAACCGGCAATGGAAATGCAGCGTCTCTTCCGCGAATATCCCGACGCAATCCGGCGTACACAGGAAATAGCGGAGGCCTGCCGGTTTTCACTGGACGAATTAAAATACCTTTACCCGGAAGAAATCACCAGCGTAGGACGCACGCCGATGGAAGAACTGGTTTACCTTACCTGGGAAGGTGCCCGTGAACGGTTTGGCAGTGAGATTCCCGAAAAAATTAAATCCACCATCGAAATGGAACTGGAATTTATCGGGAGGAAAGACTACGCTTCCTATTTTCTGACAGTTTACGATTATGTGCGGGAAGCCAGGAACAGGGGAATTCTGTGCCAGGGACGCGGTTCTGCGGCCAACTCGGTGGTTTGTTATTGCCTCGGTGTAACCTCTGTCGATCCTTCCAAATTTAAATTACTGTTTGCCCGGTTTATGAGCGACGAGCGCAACGAGCCGCCCGATATCGACGTGGATTTCGAACATGAACGCCGCGAGGAAATTATGCAGTATATCTACAAAAAATACGGACGCGACCGGGCCGGCATTGTTGCAACCGTTACTCAGGTACACTGGAAAGGTGCTGTACGCGATGTGGGAAAAGCGATGGGACTTTCCACCGACGCCATCAACGTGCTTTCCAAATCGGCCTATGAGTTTACTGACGACTGGTTTAACGGGAAATCTTCGGAATCGGCCAGCTTTAATCCCAAAGATCCGCATTTGCTTAAAGTGATTGAACTCACGTTACAATATATCGGATTTCCCCGGCAACTGGGGCAGCATACGGGCGGGTTTGTAATTACACGCGGGAAACTGCACGAACTGTGCCCCGTTCTGAACGCCCGCATGGAAGATCGTACGTGCATTGAGTGGAATAAAGACGACATTGAGGCGCTGGGTTTTATGAAAGTGGATGTACTGGCCCTCGGTATGCTGACCTGCATTCGCAAGGCATTCGACCTGGTAAAACAACATTATAAACTTGACCTCACTTTGGCCAACATTCCCCAGGACGATCCGAAAGTTTATGAAATGATTAGTCATGCCGACACCCTCGGCGTATTCCAGATTGAAAGCCGGGCACAAATGTCGATGCTGCCACGGTTAAAACCCCGTAATTTTTACGACCTCGTTATCGAGGTGGCCATTGTTCGCCCCGGTCCGATACAGGGGGATATGGTGCACCCTTACTTAAAAAGGCGCAACGGACAGGAACCGGTGGAATACCCCTCCAAAGAACTGAAAGAAATTTTGGGACGAACCCTGGGCGTTCCCTTGTTTCAGGAACAGGCGATGGAAATAGCCATTGTGGCTGCAGGCTTTACACCCGCCGAAGCCGACGGATTACGCCGAAGTATGGCTACGTTTAAAGCAAAAGGTCAGGTAACCCGCTACCGGGAAAAACTGGTGAACGGAATGATAAAAAACGGTTACGAAAAAGAATTTGCAGAACGGGTTTTCAAACAACTGGAAGGTTTTGGAAGTTACGGGTTCCCGGAAAGTCACGCCGCCAGTTTTGCATTGCTGGTCTATGTATCGTCCTGGATTAAATATTATTACCCCGACATTTTTGCTGCCGCCCTGCTTAACAGCCAGCCCATGGGTTTTTATCAGCCCGCGCAGATTGTTACCGATGCACGCAAACATGGCGTAAAAGTGAGGCCGGTGGATATCAATCACTCGCAGTGGGACAATACGCCGGAGGAAAAAGATGGCCGCTATTGCGCTGTTCGTTTGGGATTCCGGCAGGTAAAAGGTCTCCGCGAAGAAGATATGCAAAAACTTGTAGCCGGCAGATTTACTTCTTACCAAAACATCAATGAATTACCCGATGTTGATGTTCCGCCTTCCGCACTCGAAAAACTTGCCGATGCCGATGCTTTCCGCTCTATTGGTCTTGACCGCAGACAGGCGCTTTGGGAAGTTTCTGCTCTCTATGACCACCCCACCGGAATATTCACGGGAACTCCTTCGCAAAGTGCAACCGAAGAATTTACCGAACTGCCTGCCATAACTCCCGGAGAACATGTGATACAGGACTACGCAAGCACAGCGTTATCATTAAAAGCCCACCCGGTGAGTTTTCTTCGCAAAAAACTGAACCAGTTGCGGGTTACACCGACTTCAGAATTGAGTAAAATGAAAAACGGGCAGCCCGTCAAAGTATGTGGTCTGATAACTGTGCGGCAACGTCCCGGTACGGCCAAAGGCGTACTTTTTATCACCATCGAAGATGAAACCGGTTTTGCCAACCTGGTGGTTTGGGCCAAAACTTTTGAGAAATACCGGAAAGTAATTCTGCAATCGCGGTTACTTATGGTTGCCGGGAAACTTCAGATTGAAGGCGAGGTCATTCATGTGGTTGTCAACACCTGTTTTAACCTAAACGAACTGATGAGTATAGAAATGAAAGGACGTAACCTCGGTTTCATGAATAAGCCGGTAAATTCCACCCAAAATAATAGGGAAGCCGCCGGAAACGGAAAAGCCCGCAACACCAAAGCGGTGCAGGGCGAGCTTTTTCCGTCGAGAGATTTTAAATAGCGAATTGTATCTCAGCAATCCACACAACAAACATCAGGTACTTTGGTTAAACGGGAGGTCCGTAAAATACGGTGGTGGCCCAGCTCATCGCTTACCGGACTTGGTTTTTGCGGAACGTCAGGTGTAAATGCCGACGACCTTGCATGAAACCTTTTGTCATACTCCTGGTAAAACGTTTTTTTCTGATCTTCGCTTACCATGTTGGTCGCTGTTTGCGCCACCTGTAGCTGGTTTAGACCAGTAATGTGTTCAAAAATATTGTTGATTTGCGGAAGCGTCTCCACCACAACCACACTCAGGGAAGCATCTTTTGGCAACCCGTAAACCGAAAGCAACTGCGACACTTCCTTGTTGCTCCAGACCGTAGTACCGAATTTTGTCGAGCTTTTATTCTTTTTTGTAAAATCTGCCAGTTTGAAAAAATTACCGGTTGATGAAACCTGCCCTTTCAGCGTTTTTACCGTTATCTGATTGAGCAGTTGCAGTTCGTTGCTGGTATATTTTTCAAACACATTTACATCTTTTTCATTTTCTATCTGCACCCTCCAGTCAAGCGGGCGGTCGTCCAGCAGGATATTCCGGTAGTCATTGTTGTCGGCCTGTTTCACCTGTGCATACAACAAGGCCCACAATTCCGTCCGCGGCGGATTTGCCGTAACATTTTTCCCTTTCTGAACTGCAACGGCGTACGGGGCTGTTACCCACAGCTTGTCTTTGTCGCGGTTAGGCATGCAGGTCAGCGCCGGTGCGGGGTGCTGAATACCGTGCGATTTCAGCCGTCTTCCGAAACGGCCCTGTGCCGTTGTCCACACTTTTTCAGGTTCTTCACCAGGATTGGCAGGCGGACGTTCATAATGGCCCACTCTGAATTCATAGGTGAAAAAGCCGAACATTTCGTCGCTGTTGGCATGCAGGCCGGGAGGCACAGGAAGAATGTAGTGTACATCACTTGAGGTGCTTTTCACCATCGGTTGCATGGCGTTCAGGCCTGCCAAATCGTTGGACGAAGCGGGTGTAATAATCCGGATTTGTTCCGAATCGATGGGCAGCGGCGGTTCCTGTGGACCGACAAAAAGTGACGGATGATTATTGCTAATCAACTGATCAGGCACATTGACCAACACCCGTGCAAAATAGGTGTCCTGTGGATCTTCCACAGGTTCTGCAAATTCAATCCACAGAAAACGTTTCCGCGATTCTGTGTTTTCATATTTTTCATCGCGTTTGTAGGGTGAAAGTGCAAAGCCGGCTGAAACAATTTTGGGAACCTGGGCCGGTGGCGTGGTAATGGGAATTGTTAATTCCACTGTTTCCGGATCATCTCTTTCCGCTCCATGATTGGGTTTAAATCTGGGTTCGAGCGTGTAAGCCAGATCGATGGTATCGGGGAATGCCGGGTTACCATTCTGCGGATCTTTTTTGGGCTCCACTGCATCGATAAATACAATTTGCGTTGAATTTCGTTGCGGATTGTCCAGCGATTCAAACGACGCGGTCCGGATCATTTTGATACGTCCGGCTTCCGCATCCTCTTCCTCGGGCTGGGCATCGTGTGTAAAACCTTTGGTTCGCCTTACAATAAAACTGTCTGTTTCCAGGGCATCCCACATCCAGTCCCTGTCCAGTTCGAAATTCACGCAGCACAACCAGTGGTTAAACAAATCGGCTTTGGAAGCAAAGGTGATGGACGACCCGTCGGGCGCCAGCGTATGGCGAATCCGGCTCGAACATCCAAACACAACCCGTTTTCCTTTGCGGGCATACAGTGTTAAACCGTTGCTTTCAAGGTTCAGTTGATCGGCCAGTTGCTGCACATTGCTGTTTTGCGCAACATTTTCAATGCCAAAAAACAAGGTGGTCAGTTTGCCATCGAACACGGTTGCCGCATCCGGCTGCATGTATAACGCCTGAATGCTGGGAACTCCGGCAGTAAGCGCCAGCAAACCGGTTTCATCTTCCGATGCTTTATACAAAGTCACGGAAAAAGGTTCGCCGTATCTTACATCCAGCGTTTTGCTTGCTGCATCGATAACGCCGTAATAGGCGCCTGTATCGCTTTCATCTGCTTTGTCTTCACAAACCGCCCTGATGGTAAGCCGCACTGTTCTGGCTGTGGGCAGCACAAGTTGCGGAAGATTATCGATATCGTCGGTCAGGCCCAAATCCTGAACCAGGTTAATTTCCGCCCCCACATTCAACACTTTGTCGGGGCCCTCGATATCCTTGTATTCAATCGGAATGTTTAAAGTCGCTTCATAATTGTCATCGTTGCCGTTAATTTCCGGGAAGAATCGCCTTGTTGTGTATAAATGCACATAATCGTCTTTCCCGTTTACACTGGCCAGTTTATCAAGTTTTAACGATTCAATTTCAACCGTAATCTCCACCTGGTTCACATCCGGATCGGCAATTCCAAGTCCAACCCGGTGTTCGGAATTGTGGCTGTGGTCAGCATTATTTACGTCGAGGCTTAAATTCGACTGGTTCAGCAGGCGTTGAATGGGGTCGTTGTATTTGCCGGTATAAACAACTGCCGGATAGCCCAGTTTTGGCCTTCTGATGTTAAGTTCGTTTAATTCGGAGGGGCCATCCGTACCAATTACGGGATGTATATCGCCCGGCTGGGCATTGGGGACGGATTCAATTTCCTGAATGCGTGGCTGAATGGGTGCAATGTATCTTTTAAACTGACAGGTTGCAATATCGGAAGAGGTTTCATTCACCGGGTTTCTCTGAATATCCGGGGCACCGCCGCTGATGTCTTTCATCCGGATTCTGAACTGGTAGGTTTTGCCATAACGAAGTTGCGTATTTACTGGCCCGCCGTTATACATCTGGTTGAGGTTGTTTTTGGCGCCACCGGTTACGCCGGTTCCGGTGCTTACCGGATTTCCGTCGCCGTCGGTAGCAGGCTGTCCGTCCGGGTCGGCATCTACGTTTGCATTGGTCGTTTGATATACTGTGGCAGCATCTTCATCGGGCAAAACCATACTATGGCCATTCCAATTGGCAAAATACATGGGCAACCAGTAAGGTTGCATTTGTCCGGTTACCTGTTCGGTGCCATCCAACTGAAGCGGATAAACCTGATAAGGCAATTCTCCTTCAAAATCACCCAACGCGATAAAATCATCGGGCGAAGCAGGATTTCTGGAGAGTGTCAGTGGCAATTTGCTACTCACCAGGTTTAACGATTCCCATGGATTTTCAGGGTCAGCCATTTCCGAAGTTTCACGAACATCGATAACATAACCATGCACTCCGATTGGAGCATCGAGTCGTTTTTCAGGACTCGTTACCGATGAATCAATCATAAGCTGCCGCATGTACCAGATGAGGATCTGTTCATCATCCCAGCCCAGACTGATACCGGTATCTTTTACCGGATAAGAACCGTCTGCCTCTTCCACCAGCGGATCGCGGTGCGGTGGTTGATGGCAGTGCACAATCTTGGCAAAACCATCGTCATATTCGGCAGTTTCAATAAATAACTTGTCGTAATTTCCGTCGTGAACATTTAAAACCGGATAAAGTAGCGGAGCGAAGACATGTCTTGGTTCACCGGGTATCAATGCGGGAATTCTTGCTGCGTAACGTTTAATAAAAGTATCATCGGCCGCCATTTGCGGACTGAAACTGCTTCCGTCAGCCAGGTCGATGTATAAGAAGCCGCCGTCGGGGAATGTGTCTTCCGCAATGGGTAAAGTGGCGGAGTAAATAAATCCTGCTGCCCTGGCCAGCAACGGTTGCCTCAGAATGTGGGCAAAAACTTTTCCCCAACTGATAATGTCGCTGCTTTTCTGAAAACCCTGATGAAATTTAGCGCCTTTTACCGCACAATGATACTGGTCGCCGGTAAATGCATTTTTGGTTTTCGGCGCCTGAAATCCTGTGGCTTTCAGGTAGGTTTTTGGCAGATGCTTGTACACACTGTGCTCAACCGGCCTTGCTTTTTGAAATTGCCTTTCAGCAGGGATATTCTGCAAATTTATATTGGAATTCACCATATTAAGATTAAAAATCTGCAGATGATTGGCCATTGCTTCAAATATTTCCCGCGGATTTTCAGGCGAAGTTGTAACCAACGAAATGGCTTCACTGAGTGGTTTGGGTTGCGGCAGCGGATTGGCGCCAAAGCCCTGAATAAGTTGGGCGCCAAAGGAAAAATTTGCATCGGCAAACGCTGCACCGGCATCCGGAATTTGAGGCTCTTCACCAACAATAATCGGATTTAGCGGATTGTGGTCGCGTGGCAGCACCACAATATTTATTTGCAGTTCATTTCCGTCAAAAAACTGGGGAAATGCCATTATCGATAATCTTTGATTTGTATTCATAATTTTTATTTTTTATGCAATCTGACGCTGTTCCTGCCAGGATTCGGTGAAACTGATATTGATGATAAATGCAATGCTGATGTCGAGGCCAAAGGTAACCTGGCACTGCAGGTCGGTGCGTGAACCGCTGCCGATTGCTTTTTTGGAATAGGTGCCTTTGGCTTCAATACGAATAGTGATGGAGACAATACCACCCAAAATTTCGGCATGACCTTCAAATAACAGGAACGCCGAAACTTCCACAATGCCTGAAGCAGCAAATATTTCAGCACCCACAACAAACGTTACACTCACATTGCCTGCAACGGGAAGTCCCACAACTATCTGTGCACCAAACCCAAACTTCATTCGCAGCGACGGGCCAATTTTGGTGTCGGCGGCAATATCGACATTGGCCTGCCCGATGGCATAAACCGTGGCTGCCGAAACAGAAACGCACATTACCGACAAACGGGCATAGAACCCTAAAATCCCTCCTGCACTGGGCAACAACTCGTTGGCATCGGTGGTTACTTTTAAGGCCGCGTTAAAATAGGCGCCCAGTTTTAATCCGGCTTCAAGTTTAAAAGGCGTATTGGGGTCGTTGTACACTGCATCGGGAACGGGGAAGCGTAACACCGGAATTTCCTTGGACGCTTCAAATTTATATTCCCACGTGCCGGCTTTGTTGCTCATGGCCAGCTTCAGCCCGTTTTGCACCGCTTCGCCATAGTTGCCTGACTGGAGGCTTTGCAAAATTTCCAGCAGATCAACCAGCGGCTGCAGTTCGGGTGCAAACGTCAAATCCGGTTTCGGATAGGTCGCTTCCTTTCCGTTTTCCGAATCCCAATTCCCCCGGATGGTCATGAGCCGCTTAATACCAGCCAAATCGATAACCAGCCCGATATTGTTCATTTTGCTTTTCCAGCTTTCGGCCACCGAATTGATATCGAAATCGAGCGAACCCGATTCCTCTACATTGCCATTCTTGTCTTTTTTGGCATATTCAATATAAATTCTGAAGTTGCCATCGCCCACATCGATAAGTTCAAACTCGGTAGGCAGGTCGAAAGCCTCTTCAGGATTGTGCAGCAACTGAAGTCCCTGCTGTTTCACATTGTTGATGGTATCCTGAATATCCATCAGTTCGAACACATCTTTGCCCAAATCCTGGAGATTGCTGGTGTCAAACGGGAAACTTCCGTTCTTTTTCATCAGGATGGCTTCACCAAGGGTATCCAGCGTTAAATCTTCTGCTTCGCCAATATTCGGGAAAATTCCTTTGGAGTTGACAATGCGGAAAGCATCAACAAAAAGCGGCGGCGTTTTGCTGAGCAGTTTTTTTGTTCCTTTTTTAAAGGAAGGAGTAAGGAACAATGCTTTCTGCGTGTCAGTGCTTTGCAGAAATCCGTAATTTATGGTATTACCGACGGGTTGCCGGAGCAATTCTACAGGCTCTGCAATGCGGGTCAGAACATTTCCTGACGGCGTGTCAATTTTTACGGTGTTGCCATCTTTCACCACTTTCCCCTGCCTGATTACCGGGATGCTTAAATTTTCCGGTACCGGACTCACATCTCCGTTGGCCCTTTCGTGTTTGACCATGGTCCAACTGCCGTCTTTCGGTAACAACACATTTCCTCTGCCTGCTACGCAGAATGTTGGAGCGGTTCCATTGGCTCCAAAGGAATTGTTAAAATCAAAGCGGCTTAAACGCATTTTCTGGGAACTTTCCACCAGTTCGGTTTCACAATCTATGGAACCGCCGATTGTTCCCTGGCGTGTGACCAAAAGTTGCAATGCGGTATTGTTCAGCGGAAATCCTCTCGGTCCGAGTTGAACAAAACCCAATATCCGTTTGGAAGGAACGAGCTTTTTCTCTCCGTCGGAAGTCGGTTTTGAAACCATGCCCGATATCGCACCTTCCACTTCAACATCGGCATCAAAATAAACTGGTTGAAGGTCGATTTCGAAATCTTTTGGCGTATTTACATCCACACCGTTCTGATCGACAGATTTTGCAAAATTTACTGTTTGTTTAAAAGGTTCTACTTCATTGGTTTCTATAATATTATTCACATTATACAAAGCCCTGACAAGTCCCGGGTGGATTTCAAATTCGGCAAACCGTTCCACTGCAATAAGTTGTGGCTCGGGATTTTCAGGCGGGCCACCTGGAAAATTGGGGTTGTTTTCGTAAGTGTAATACCTGAAATCAAATTTGCCGTCGCTTTCTGCCCGCCAGCCGCTGTCGAAACGATACACATATCCGCTGCCAACACGGAAAAGCGTGATGGTACGCACCACTTTAATCGCCCACGGGTACATTATACTTTTTACCTGGATAATTTCGTGCGAACAGCGGCCCACAAACACGTCGAATTTGGCCTGGCTGGTTTCGGCGATAGCCGCTTTGGTATTTAGCCAGTTGCTGAACATGCTTGCCCCGTAACCGCTCAAATCCATCCGGGTAACCGGTACCCCGCGCTGTTTGAACAATTCAAAGGGATAATTGGTATCGTAAAAGAATTCCCGGTTAAAAATGGTGGTAACGCTGCCTCCGAGGGTGCTGTTTCCGGTTGCATTTCCTGCCAAATCCAGAATATTATTAATTTGAACAGTGGTGCCCATGAACATTTTATCGTCGCCCTCACGAAGCGGCACCCCGGCATCCATTTTAAGCTGAAGTCCGGACTTCACATCGTTCTCAAAGGAAACTTTCACCTCATTCAGGTCTCCACCGTCACGCGGAACATTGTTGTACACATATTTTTCGCTTAAAAGTGCGGCAGCTCTCATTCCGAAAGGAAGTGTAAAAAACGAGAACGCTTTAAAATTACTGTCGGTTTCCCGTTTGTTCAGTAAAAAGCCGGTCACCGGAAGCGGAGCCAGTGTCACTTTTTCGGTGCTGTTGTTTAAAATGCGGGTCGGGCCGCCATCATTTGGGTAGTAATTGAAACCGCCCGCCGGGTCACCGGGAATCGGGCCGTCTGGCGGAGGTGCCGGAGGTGACAGGTTAAATACCGGCTCCCATGAAATCTGCGGAACGGTAAATGCTTTCACATTTGCACCGGCACTCACCACATCCATTCCGTCAACCTGAACGGGGTAAAAGCCGGCAATGGACTCGCCTGTTGCAGCATCGGTTCCGGCAGTTATCCCGAATTCCCTCCGGTTAAGGATGTCGAAACTGATACCGAACAAGTCGGCATTGGTACTCACATCCAGAAGTGCAAACAGATCACGCCTGTACCGGTAAGTTTCTTTTTCCCACTGGGGATCATAATCGGGCAACGGATGACGATGTGATACAGCGGAAGACATTGTGGTTGCATTTGATGCAGAAAATCTTGCTTCTGTACTTACTTTTTCAGCAGATACCGGATTTATATTTTCACTGCTAAGCGTTCTGGATAAATTAAAACTTGCCAGCCGGGAAACAGAGATGTCTGTTTCTGCCATTACTTTGGAGCTGAACGAAGGTTGATTGACAGTATTATCTACAGATATGACCGGAGAAACAGGTTCAGGTGTTGCCGGCTCTTCCGCTTCGGGAGAATCCAGGGAAATACCTCCAAACTGATTGTT
The DNA here is from genome assembly GCA_041686935.1 of Mariniphaga sp. Lineage (GTDB taxonomy): Bacteria > Bacteroidota > Bacteroidia > Bacteroidales > Prolixibacteraceae > Mariniphaga. The sequence goes on from JAWLCW010000007.1 coordinate 91,023, forward strand.
CAAAGGAGCAAAATGGAATGACACTTCTACCAAATCATTGGTATCGGTTTCATCAGGAGTTGCAATCCACGCCACCCGGCAAACCAGCCACGCGGTTATTTGCTGCATGGTAACGGCAGAATTTCCAAAAGCGGCAGTTCCTGCAATCGTTCCTCTCGATTGTCTTTGCAAAATGCCGAGATTGGCAGCATAAGGATCCGGAAGTGTGGGAATATAAGCCAGCAAGCCGAAAGTGAGGAACAAAAATCCATTTTCAACTTTGTTGAAATCTTCATTTAAATTTCCAAAAAGCAGACAGCCATTGGGTTGTGTAACTTTAAACAAGGCATTGGTAAGCGCCAGGGCCATTTGTTCGGGAACGATGGGATCCTGATTTTTAATCTGCGCATCATCGAGAATCAGGTTGTCGTCAAATAAATAAATCAGCCTGGTGGTATTACTGGCAGCAATTATCAGAATTGAATTCAGCGAATGAATGGCAGGCGGTTCTCCGTTTACTTTCACCGGACGGTCAATCCGGAAATCGGCATCGGTCCAGGTCATCAGCAATTCATTGCCGTTGGCGTTACTTAAATAGAAAAACGGTGCATTACCCGAAAATGTGAGATTTACGGAAGTGCCTTTTTCATTCTTTTCGTCTTTCCATAATTTCAGCGACTGGCTCGCATGCGGATTTCCGGCCGTTAAATCGGTAATCAAAATTTGTCCCGGCCCAACCAAAAAAGCAGGTGCATTTAATGAAAATCCACCGCCTTTTAATCCAATCCATTCATTAACAATTCCATTTTTGCATTGCACATACATGGCGCCGGTGCCGGCAGCCGCAGTGGGTTCAGAAATGTCAATTGACGCAACAGGCAATACCCAACCGCTTTTTTGAATTTCCGCCTCCTGCCCCAACTTATGAAATTCAGATTCATTTCGTTGTATAACAAGTTTTTGCGCTGTTGATTTAAACGGGAAAAATATCCGTTGAATCTGAGGGTCATAAATAACCTGCTGTGATTTTATCCATTCAAACCCCATCCTTTGTCCAAACAAATTCCACGATGCTTTGCCGGCATTATTTATTGTCCTTCCATTTCCGGTAAAGCTAAATTCCAGAATTTCAGGAAATTGGAGTTTCATGTTCCGTGCGTCCTTGCCATAATTGCTTTTTGCGTCGGCATCTGAGGCTTCCTGCTGATCAAGATTCAACTGAACCTTAACCGTTGTATTGGCCGGAATTGTTAGTTTATTATTGATGGTCTGAGGTGGTTTACTTAAAGTAATTTTTCCACCTTTTATGGTCAGCCCTGTATAGGTACCAGCCGGTGCATTGGGCGCCAAAAATCTGGAGTTTATCCAGATGCTGCCTTTTACGAGCGAATAGGTTCGGGAAGGCCGTGTTATAACAGAAATGTTCCGGTTACTAGCCATTCTGTTGGCAACACTTCGATTGGCTACCACCGGGCTACCTTCTTTAATTTTGAACAGAAGAACAGGATCTGCAACTCCCTGCATGTATAACGTAACAAGTTTTTCAATAAGAAAAAAATCGTACCAGAACTGACGGCCGTCTTCATTTAAAAAAGGTCCAAGGCTGTGATCGACTTTGGAACCTGCAGCCCATTCTGCAACCGAGTTGTGCAGCAATTGTTCGCGCACGGGGATTTCTCTCCGGAATACCTTGTATTTTGTATCCTCTTTGTCTTTTTGCCTGTTGTTTACAATGCTGGTAATGGACTTTCTTTGCACATCGGAGATCGTTTCATCCGAAAATAAATCAGACTTTTCAAAAGAGAATACCGGTTGCTGTGGCTTGCACAATTTTTCTTCAATAACCGATTTTGATAACGACCTTTTGAGCTGATTGAATTTTTTTTGATCTTCGGCGGTTTCAATGTTCAAATGTCCTATAAGCCTGTTAAGGGTGGTACTAATTTGCCGGGTTTCCATACTAATTGGATTTAATGGTTGTGTTGAACTCCTGGTTCATCACCAGTAGTCCATAATTCGTCTTAAAAAATATTCTGTACAATTTACGGGGGAGAGAATTAGGATTCAATTCCCATTTTTAGGTATTTTTCTGTCTGGTTGTAAGGAAAAGTTACAGCAGAAAAAATTTTGACGCCGTCTTAATTAACTGGGCGGTATTTTTAACCTTAAATTTTTCAATTAAATTTTTCCGGTGTTTTATGGCGGTATGGTTGCTAATGTACAGTTCATCGGCAATTTGTTTCGAAGAAAATCCTTCGGCAATAAGCAATAAAACTTCCTTTTCCCTTTTTGAAATGGTTACGTCATTTCTATTTTTACCTTTTATGGGATGCTGTTTTTTTCCAAAAAAATATTCAATCCGTTCTATTTGAGAGATATCATACAGATAATTGAGTACAAAAAGATTTTTTTTGAAATGAAACAAAGAAAGCTCATGACAGACAAAGTACCATTGACTGAAAATATCTTTTATATGATAGGTGAAAGAAAGTACTTCCGGGTGTTTTACTGAATGCGGTTTTTGTAATAAAAGATTTATTTCATTTTTTATTATCCGGGCTTCATTTGGGTTTATTTTATTATACCAGAATTCCCAGCCTCCACTTATTATTTCATCAGATTTGTAGCCAAGTATATTTTTAAAGGAATCATTGCAAAACAGGAATTTACTTTTTTTTATATCGAATACGCTTATCATCAGATTTTTATCCTCTTGACAATAAGAAGAAAAATAGTTCACAACAGTTTGTATAAGGTTCTCCTTTTCAACCGTTATGATGCCCGGTTCCTGAACTGCATACATGGTCGACAAGTATATAATTTTAATAAATAAACTTTTCATTTTAAAAAATGTTCAAATCAGGTTTTTTCCGTTAGCCTGATTAATACATTTAAAAACTCACATAAAATATATATTCCAATGCATCAATTTTATGCAGAATTAATAATATTCAAAATGAGCATTTTCAATTTTTCTTAAAAATCAAATTGTTTTTCAGATAAAAATTCATAAATTGTACCTGATAAAGATAATCAGGTGTTTTATTCTTTATCACCATTAAATCGAAATTCAAATATTTGGTCTCTATGGAGATGCAATCAGAAATTAAAGCACGGCTTCAAGAATTAAAAGAAGAATATCGAAAAGGCCAGGAACGGTTAATCGCATTGGAGCAAGAGACGACCAACCTGAGCAATACCATGCTTCGAATAAGTGGCGCTATCCAGGTTTTGGAAGAACTAATTGGAAAAGAATCATCTGGAAATTCCATCGATGTAAATGCAGAAATGCATAAGACGTAAATTTCTTAAAATAACCTCAGTGATTTGCCTGAGAAAACTAAAACATGTACGTTTATGGCACATCCAGTTTCAAACATCCCCGTTTTATTGTTTCCGTTAAAACTCGAAACCCGTTTTGTGGGAGACGAATTATGGATTCGGGCATTTCCCGATATCGCTTTTTTGCAGAGCCACAATTCCAATCTTACCAATGAAGAAAAAGCTGATGCAGAAACATTTAAGAAGCTGAATTTGACGGAAGAAAAAAAACAGGCGTGGGAGGAACTGGTGTCAAAATACGGCGTTTACCGTGCTGCATGGCTTGTGCAAATGAGTGACGATGAGTTGGAACACCAGGTAAATGCCGACATAAAAGAAGAGGAACCTTCCTTTTATTTTAAGTGGCTGCCCGACCGGCTGGTTTTTTATCTGTACAAGGAAGGCGACCAAAAACCCACTTATAAAGCGGAAGGTTCGGTTATCGATCGTAAAGGGCTGACCGTTTTGGGTGAAGGCGATGAGTGGCTGCAGGATTTTAACCGGGCGATTAAGGCCGGAATGGGCGTAAAAATTAAAATTGACCCGAAAGTTACAAAATTCGAAAAAGTAATTGTCAGCGGATTTCGTTACGACAAAGACCCGGTTGTTCCGGCCAAAGGCCTGGCCGATTTGTTCGACAACCATCAGTACACGGAAGGGTTTTCATTTCTGAATTATGGAACGCCCACAAATAACACCGAAAACGCCAAAAGCGGACACTCGGCAAAAGATGAATTTGAGGTGGACGACAGTTTTGCGTATGCGGTGGAAGGATTGAATCTGGAGCCTGAAAAAAAATCTATTCCCGATATTCATTGGGTTACGAACGGCAAATACCTGGGAAAAAGCCTCGGATTTGACCCTGACCATTTAAAACACGTTCGACATGCGGAAAAGACGCCGTCTTTACTAAACGAATTGGTTCAGAAAGCTACCTGGTTTGCCCTGGGCGCACAGCCGCTTTTTATGCTTCTGGGAAACCTGCTGACCAGCGAAGAACATGAAACGATTTGGCGGCACTATTCAAAATATGTAAAAGCCCGGGGATTGCATGCTGCCTTGAAAATCGGTAATCAGCCCTACGGTATTCTTCCGGCTATGAACATCGGCAACGTGTTTCAGACTGAAAACAGCGATATACTCAAAAGCGATAACCTGTTCGATAAAATGACGGTCTTTTTGGCCCGGCTGAAACAACGATGGATTTCAATGGCAAAAGGCGATCAGGCTGAAATTCCCCGGCTGACCGGAAACGACACGCACGAAGATATCCTGAAAATACTGAGCATGCAGGAAAGTTCCGCCGTTTATCAAATTCGCGCCCTGGAATACAATTCCTTCAAAAGCAAACTCATCGAATTCCTGAAAAAAAACACGCCCACAACGCTATCCTCCTTCAAAGGAATGGGCGGAGATTTCGAAAGTGTGCAGGAAAATATTGTGTCTCTGGCAGGTTTATTTGGGTTAAACAGCGAAGAGCTTTCCAAAGAAACCGACCAGTTTCTCCGCTCGCCCGTTCTGAGCTTTCTGGAAGGAAATGCAAACCTTGTGGCATTTGAAGAAGGCAATTCTATTGTTACAGACCATCAGGGAAACAAGTTGTCAACTGAAAATTCCGGCAGTAATAATTTTTCTTTTGCAGAAGAAAACCTCGATAGTTTCCGGGAATTTATCGATGCGTTGCGGGAACAAAAAGAGAACGAACTGGTGCAATACCGGGGAGAACTGAGTTTGTTTACCGACCTTTTTCTGAGAAGTTTTACCAATGCCTGTCAGTTGTATTTCCTCGAAATTGTGTTCGAACCAACGGTTTCAGATTCGGCAGGTTCCCAAAATTTTAAAGTTTCAGCCATTGAAAAGGCAGAAGAAGTTGCTGTTGCAAAAGGCGATGTTGTTGTCTCTGTTCTGGGATCGAATTCAAAGAATATAATGATAACAGCACCCTTCGACGGAACAATCAAAAAAATGCGGGTTAAAGCGGATGAAAGCGTAACGCCGGGAACGCCTTTTTTTTCACTGCTGAATGAAACAAAATTCAACGAAATCAAAAGCGAATTTATCGAACTGGGAGAGGAAATCATAAAAACCATTCAGGCTATTCCTGAAGAAAAAGACCGGATAGAAGCTCAAATGAAAGCCATTGGCGAGGCGGCCGATTTGAACAGTTACCGGCTGGATGCGTGGATCACTTCTTTGGCTACCCGCCGGATCGACGAAATGCGGAGCAATCCAAAACATGAAAAGGGCATCTATTTTGGTGCGTATGGCTGGGTCGAGGATTTGGTAAAAGACGCCACGGCGGTGAATCCGGAATCACTCACCGACATATACAGGGAAGCCGGTGGTATTATTCACACTCCCGGAGCCGCGCAGGCAGTTGCCTCGTCGGTTTTTAAGAACTCTTTTCTGGCGCACGAACAGGAAGTGGAAAGCAATCCGTTTACCATCAACCTGACTTCCGTTCGCACTCAGAAAAGCCAGTTTCTTTTGGATGGAATCAGGCAGGGGCAGGAGTTGGAAGCGCTTTTGGGATACCAGTTGGAGCGCCATCTTCATGAAAACAACCTGCACGAGGAAATCTATTTGTTGCGGGAGGCCTTTCCGTTGTATGAAAATGTCACCGGCAATTCCACCGGCTTTGTAAATTTAAGTGTCATCGACGGGTTGAAAGCGATTAAAAACAAGGAAAACCTTCCGGTACAGATAAACGCCCGGACAAAAGAAATGATAATAAAGCAGATAGAAAAGCTGGAGGATACATTGGACGGCAGTCTGGACACCCTTTTTTACGAAGCAGGTTACCAGATCACCCAGGGAAATTTGTCGCAGGCCGCCGCTGCGCTTGACGCCACCAAAGGCGAACTGGAACCGCCGTTGATTGAATCGCTCAAGACAAAAATCCCGGGCACCGGAATCAAACATAAACTGGTGATGATTTTTCAGCCGAATGAAGAAAAATACACCATTGAAAATACCCGTGCTTTTGCTGAACCTCACCTGGAAAAGTGGCTGAACGAAAACATCGGGCCGATGGATAAAATCGGATGCGTTGTCGAACTTCGCAACATTCAGAATGAAAGTGTAATGGAAACAGTGAATGTTACACTGGCGGAATTAAATATCAGTTACCTCGATTTTATGTTTTTTTGTGAAGAACCGGTTTCCGACGGCGCCGGCGAACTGGAACTGCGGATCCGGAATGCAGTTTTGGAAAAAGGTGGAGACGTCTCCGAAGAAACCAAATATGTGATAAGAACTGCAAACCCGGCGAGCGGACAATCACTGGTTCATGCGCTGGAAGTAGCGCGAACGGCCAAAACGCTGCTTAGTAAATGTCGCCAATTGAAATCGGACGATTTGACGATGGAAAGCGAAACAATTCAGAATGACCGGAAAGCTCTGGATGAAATAAAAGACAACCGCCTGCTGCCGCTTTTGGAGCGGTTAAAAGAAATTGCCGCAACGGATTTAAACGAAATAGACGTTTTGAAATTCCTGGCAAATTTTGATTTTGAATCGGCCAAAACTGCCTACCTCGTAAATACACCGGTTGACACCGCCAAATTAAAAACCGCCATTGAATCGAAAATAAAGGCCGCCGAAGATCTGCTCTCCCAGTTCAGCGCACAAAACAATTTTAATAAGGCTTTCGAACTTTTACAGCAGGTGGCTAAAATTCTTTTTGGCGAGTCGTTTTTGCTTCTGCCCCCGGCAACCGGTTCAGCGAATTTCAACCAGATAGTCAACAGTAAAAAACAACAGTTACTGGTTGGAAATCCGGCGGATAACGATTCCACACAGGTTTGGGGACAGGAACGCATTAAAAACTGGGTGCAGGGAATTGCGCAGGTACACGAAAATTCGGAGCAGTTCGAAGACTGGCTGATGGTGCGTTCGGTGTGGAGCGAATCTGTAAAATTGCCGGAAAACTACAATTACACAGTAGTTCAGGGGCCGACTTTACTGCAGTATCCGTGGGTGGCCTTGTCGAAACAGGAGATCGATATGGTGCTTGAAAAACAGTTCGTATCGCAGCCTGTTTATTCTGATCCCGGCACTGGCGAGGTTTACCCGCTTCCGGGCGGAACCTATTATCCCGAAGGTTGTGAAAGCACTATTTTGTACGCCCCTGAAAATATTGATCTTGAACATCCGGTTTTCGGGCTGGTCGTACAAGAATTTTCGGAACACATTCCCGATACAAAAGTAAATACCGGTTTGAGTTTCAACTACAACACCCCGAACAACGAACCGCCGCAGGCTATTTTGCTGGCCATTCATCCAAAAGCGGGGCAGGAAAGCGATTTTTTCTGGTCGGAAGACGACCTCAGGGACATTCTTTGCGACACGATGGATTTATACAAAATACGAATGGTGGACCTGGAAGCCATTCAGGAATACGGTTACATTTTGCCCATGACCTGGTGGTTTAACATTCCCGGAAACAAATAAAAATGCCGTATGAGTTTATATTTCAAAATAAAACGCAACCTGTTTCCCGTTGAAGAGGGAGTCCCCGGTTTTATTCCGCAGTTTCGGCTGGAAGGGCGCTCCAGAGACGGCAACAGCGACGCAGGACTGGAAATGCGAATTGCCGATCCGCTGTGGATGCTGGGCCGGCAGTGGCAGTTTGGCGAGTTTAAAGGCGAAGACAACGGTTCGCCCATTGGCGCTTTTGCCAATTACAGAAAGGAGATGCTAAATTTTTATTCATTTCAAAATTCAGAAAAGAAACAGGAAATCGGAGATGTTCCGCTCGAAGCGCGTGTGGAAGCTTTGGAGTTGCGCCCGAAAAATTTGCGCGCTAAAGTACGGATTGGGCAAAAGCTGGAAGAATTGATCAAAACTGATTTTTCGGCCAGCGAAGCGGAAAAATGGATAAATCAACTGAGAACGGAATTTCCGCTCAATCCGGAAGGAAAGCAGGATCAAAAATCCCAAAGTTTTTTTAACCTGATGGCCGGAAATGTACTCGATGGTGGAAATTTATGGGAACAAATTCAAAAAAAGACCTTCCCAAAAGGTGATTTTGTTCCGTTGGAAAAGGTCACTGAAATGCTCAAAAACTGGTACCGGAATTTATACCTGCCGGCACAGGAGGAATCTTCCTGGCAGCAGGAAAACCTGGTTCATCAATTCGGCGTTCACAATGAGAAAGGCATTGATCTTCACGCTCCCGATTACCAAAGCGGACACCTCGACTGGTACTCGTTCGACAGCGCAACCGTCGAAATCGATCCGTCTGAAAACGCAACAGAGTCTGACGTCTCTATGCCAATGAGGGTCTCTTTTGCAGCGATGCCCGACAAAAGGTTGTTTTCTTTTGAAGACAGCAAACTCGATTTATCGGGCATGGAAGTCGATCAGGCCGACCTCGTAAAACTGATGATTATAGATTTTTCACTGATTTCGGATAACGACTGGTTTACTATTCCGCTCGAAATGAAGCCGGGAGAAATCTGCTGGATTAACCGCATTACCGTCAAAGATGTATTTGGAATCACAACCGTTATCAACAACGACAAAAATACGGGACAGTACCTGGATGGTAATCCGTTGAAAGTTTGGGATGCTTACAAAATAAGGCCTTCGGATTTGCTGAGGGTAAGGGAACAAAATAATGTGGAACTTTTCAGAAAAGAGGAGCAGTTTCTTTACCTACCGCCGGTTACGACTTTCCGGCAGGAGTCGCGCCCGTTGGAAGAAATCCTTTTCCTCCGCGACGAATATGCCAATATGGTTTGGGGAATCGAAAAAACAGTTTGTAACGAATGGGGAAAACCGGTGAATGGTTATGATCTTCATTTGGAATTAAACGGCCCCTTTTTAAATCCTGAAAAAAGGCAAACCACGGTACTTCAGTTTCGGCTTGCTTCTCAGGTGCCCACCAACTGGATTCCTTATTTGCCTTTTCATATCGAAGACAGCGCTACCAACATCGAGTTGCGCCGTGCCGTGATGATGCGAAACGAAGCCGATACGGAACCAGTGGATATCGATCCGATTTCTGCACTTGCCCGCAACGATCTGCTCCGTATCAGGGAGGAAGCTGTTCCACGTGCAGGCGTCAGAGTACAACTGACCCGTCAGCGGGTGCGGGGCGCCGATGGCAAAACATATATCTGGCTGGGGCGAAAAGTTCTGGCCGGAAAAGGAGAAGGAAGCAGCGGCTTGGCATTTGACCAGTTGCTGTTTTGATGGAAAAATGAAATTTGTGTAAAATGGTACAACGAGTAAATTATTTTCTGCCCTACCTGAGACAGGGATTAACCACCCTGGCAGATCACAGCAATTCGCCAGGGAAAAGAATGGTAATTCCGGTAAAACTGACCCTTGAGGCAACGAACAAAACAAATGGCGCTACCAAAACGGAGATTGTAGAAAAAGATGTTGCCCTTATGGGGCCCGGCGATGTTGTGGGAATAAACACCAACATCGTTTCGCGTGTGGCGCCTTCTCCCAATACCGGCAATTTTGAAACTTCGCTGGTACCGTTCATCGAATTTTCGGAGCCCGATTTTCTGTGGCGGTTTAGCAGTCTGCAAGTGGCTGGTAACAACTGGATACCATGGTTGACGCTGATTGTATTAAAAACGGAAAATAATCAGGAAGAAGCGGAATTTGAAAAAGTTGAAAATTCAAACAAAGAACTGCCCCCGCAAATTCAATTAAAACAGAGCGCCATTTTGCCCGATCTGAAACAATCGTGGCGGTGGGCGCATGTTTATAAATCGGATTTGGAGGGCGCTACGCCGGAACAACTGGCAAACAGCATTAAAAAAGCCCCGAAAAAGGCGGTTTGCCGGTTGCTGTGCCCCCGGAAACTAAAACCGCAAACGCGGTATCATGCTTTTTTGGTGCCAACGTTTAAAATCGGAGCGGAGGCTGCGATGGGCATTACAAGTCAAAACCCTGACAGAACTGTTTTTACCTGGGAAACTCCGGCGGATGGCGCCGGTAAAACCATTCCTTACTATTTCGACTGGGAATTTGGCACGGGCGCCGGCGGCGATTTCGAAAACCTGGTGCGCAAATTAAAGCCCCGGGATCTGGAAAATATGGGATTCCGGCCCATCGACTGCAGCAACCCGGGTTACGGAATGCAGGAGGACGGCCTCGTATTGCAAATGGAAGCAGCGCTGAAATCGCTGGATACCAGTTGCCAGTTATGGGGAATGGATAGTGCAGATGATAGTCCGGACGTCGCACAAAGTAGAAAGAAACAAAATGCTTTGGCCGATCTGTTAAATAAAAGGGAAGAAAAGATTCAAAAAGAAAACGGCGAAGTTGAAACCAAATTGCGGGTGACGCCGCCGGTTTACGGCGAATGGTACGCTTCGCGGCAGGGTGAAACCGTAAAGGTCGATCCTCAAAACAGAAATCACTGGCTGGAAGAACTGAACCTGGATTTCCGGCACCGGGCAGCAGCAGGACTGGGTGTCCAGTTTGTAAAGGAAAACCAGGAAAGCCTTATGAAAGCGGCGTGGGAACAGTTGAGCAAAGTTAAAAAGGTGAACCAGGAACTTAATCTGGGGCGGTTTGGACGTGAGGTTTCTTCCCAAATGTACAATCGGTTGAATAAAATGAAGGCCAATAATGTGTTCAAGATGGCGTTGCCGGTGCAAAACAAAATCACCGTTCAGCCTGAAAAAACCGTTACCGCATTTTTAAGCGGTAGCAACATCACACAAAACCTCACCCGTACCAAAACCCAAAAATACCTCTACAAAACCAGAAGTACGGAGGTGAAACCCGATTTTAAACCGGTTAAAACTTCGCAACTCGTAAGTTTGAGTTACCAGGTGAACGGGGTAAAAAGCTCTGCCCTCAAATTAAAAATGATGGCCGAAACTCCCACAGTGATGGCAAAAAAAATAATCACCTGGCCAGAGGAAGTGGTCGCCAAAACTGTTTCGGCCTTAGACCCGAAAATAACAATTGAATCCAGAATTAAAAACCGGATAAGCAGTTTCAGAACGATTGAAAAAACCGAAACCCGGCTAAGTGAAGAAACCAAAACACTGCAAAGTCAAACGGAGGATGAATTGCACCCGGTAATCTGGTACCCCGAATTTCACCGCCCGATGTACCATTTTTTGCGGGCGATGTCGCAGGAATACATTTTGCCCGGCCTCGAAAATGTGCCGCAAAACACGGTGGGGCTTTTGCAAACCAACCGCCGGTTTATCGAGGCGTTTATGGTGGGGCTGAACCACGAAATGGCCTCCGAATTGCGATGGCGCGAATTTCCGACCGATATGCGCGGAAGCTATTTCCGCAGTTTCTGGGATACCAGCATTTATTCCCTTGATGAAAATGAGAAAGCGGCTTTCCGAAACACCGCTATCGCCGCAAAATTACTGGAAGAAATTCAAAAGGAATATGGCGCCGGTTTTAACACCCTTCAAAAAATAGAAAATACCTACACCATCGGCGACCCGAATGAAACCGAAAAAGCGGTGGCCGATGCGTATGAAAGCGCCGTGGAAAAATGGTTGCTTACCCGCGATGAAGACAAAGACATCGACCGGCTCGCTCACTGGAAAAGAGACAACCGGCTGGGCGACAATCCCGTACCGGGCAAGCTGACCAATAAAGAGGAAGACCAAAACCGGCTGGTGTTGCTCGTCAGGGGCGAACTATTGCAGAAATTTAGCAATACGTTGATTTATCTTGTAAAGAAAAAAGCGGACGGCAAACCGGATTTAAGCCAGAATGCGTTACGTACGCATCCTGTTTTTGAAGGCGCATTGCCACCTGATATTGTTTTTATTGGTTTTCCGATCAAAAAAGAAGATGCGGCCGAATACTTCATCATTTTTGAAGAACGCATGACTGAATTGCGGTTTGGTCTCGATGAAACCCCGGAAGAAAAAGAAGAATCCGAAGTGGAAATAAACGATTTTAGCTGGCAGCATTTCCCTGAACTTCCGGCTGAGGGTTACCTGGACGGAAATCATCCCTCCGTTTTTACGGCGGAATGGGACAGTCCGGCTTTTATCGGCAAAGCAATGATGCAGAAACAGGTGCGGGCAGCGATTGAACTGGAGAAGTTACTGCCGGGAAATTGAGATCAAAAAAGAATTAAACAGATGGCATTAAGTAAAACCGATATTTTGTGCGGCCCGATTGTAAGAAGGGTTACTCCTGAAGAAGTTTCGATTTGGATAGCTTTAAAAGTTGCTGCAAAAGTTGAACTCTCGGTGTGGAACGGAATGATATCGTACAGCAACGGGGAAATTGACGAAACGCCAATCGACAATGTTTCGCAGGACACAGTGCAAATTGGCAAATCACTTCACTTGACCGTCGTACGCCTGTCGCTTTCCGGCGATAAACTGCTGCAATGGGGGCAACTCTATTCCTACAACCTCAAATTTACTACGGAAGATAACCAAACGAGGGATTTGAAATCATTGAGTCTGCTGGATGTGACAGATACCAAAACCGGGCATACAACGCTGAGTTACCAGGCAGATCAGTTGCCGGGGTTTGCACTGCCTGCCCCAAAAATTGAAGACCTGAAAATCATTCACGGCTCGTGCCGTAATAACGACAACCTGTTTGAAGACGCATTGTCGTTTGTGGACGATATAATCAAGGAAAACCTGGCCGACCCGCTCAAACGGCCGCAGCAACTGTTTCTTTCAGGCGACCAGATTTATGCGGATTCGGTTGCAGGTACACTGCTGCATCATCTGATAGAATTGGGGAATCAGCTTCTCGACAATAAGGAAACACTTCCTACTACATGGGAAAGCGAAGGAGGTAAAAAAAGATGGCCCGCCGATGTTGAACATTTTCCGGCTTTTATCCGTCGCCGGTTGATTGATTCCGAAGCGCGGTTTACATCCGGAGACACGGCCAGTCACCTGATTTCCTTTGGCGAATTTGCCGGAATGTATTTATCGGTTTGGTCCGAAACTTCCTGGCCGGATAATATTGACAACATGGCTGATTTTGAAAAGGCTTTTCACTCGATTACAGCCACTCCTGAAAATTTTGGAGCCATCTTCCGGCAAAATTTGTTTGACGAAAGATCAGGGAAAAAGGAGGTGTTTGAAGACGCTGTTATGAAGAGTTGCCTCGATTTCCTGTTCGTCATCGAAGAGAAGGAAATTCTCAGAACGCTTCTGTCGGGAAAAGGAACAGAAGATCAAAAAAATACGGCTAAAACGGCTTTGATAAGTTTCCTCAACAACGCTGCTTCACCTGATGAAAAACAAAAAAAGACGGATTTTATCAATTTTCTGAAAGACTGGATAGGTCCCTTTTATCCTGAAAGAAACAAAGACAATGAACCGGAGCCCGATAAAAACAAAGACAAGCTGAAAATCCTGAAACAGACACTGTCAAAGGTACGAAGAGCGCTGGCCAATATTTCCACGTTTATGATTTTTGACGACCATGAAATTACCGATGATTGGAACCTCAACCCTTCGTGGCGTGACCGCGTGTTTACTTCCCTACTCGGAAAAGCCATCGTCAGAAACGGGATGATGGCCTATGCGCTATTTCAGGATTGGGGAAATCAGGCCGACAGATATAACCGTGCCGGGCATTTTTTTGAACTGGAGACAACATTCGCAGATGACCTGAATACAGGGCAGTTTTCTGAAAGCCTGAAAACAGCTTTTTCTGAAAAAGGTGTTGATCTCGACAGTGAAAAGGTAGAAATAAAGCTGTTGCACACGGAGGAGTGGTTATTGCAAAACATCGTGACCAAAGATGAATTTATTATCCGGAAATATAAAAAGAAAGCTGGCGAAGATGACGAAATTCTGAACGTGTTGGGAAATCCGCACGCTCACCTGTTAAGTCAGATTTCCCGGTTATTCACCGAAGAGAATGTGGATATTCCGGCAGTGGAAGATCACATCGACTTTCTGTTTGGCCTTGATTTTCAGCACAGGGTGCAGGGGCCGGCTGGTGGTAGGCAGCAATTGCCCGACAACCGGAGTCCGCTCATAAAATGGCATTATTCCTATGAAGGCCCGAAACACAAGGTTTTGGTCATCGACAACCGGACCCGCCGGTCGTTTGTGGAGTTTAACGGTGCGCCCGGAAATCTGTCGATTAGCGGGATGAAAGATTTAATCCCTGAAAATCCGTCGCCTGCCGATGACGAAGTGCTGTTTGTTGTTGCGCCATTGCCGGTACTTGGTCCGTCATTATTGGACGAACTGGTGGCACCGCTGGCATATAAGGTTTTCGACTTGAAAGAATATTTTGGCGGAGGGGAAGCTGTAAAATCAGGAATGCAGGGAACCAATCCTGATGCTATTGAAGCCTGGACTTTCGATCCCGAATCGCAGGAGGAATTGCTAAAACGGCTGGCGCCCTATAAAAAAATTATTTTCCTTTCAGGAGATGTGCATTACGCTTCGAGCCAGAGGCTGGCCTACTGGACAAAAGGCAACACCAAAGCCACGGCCTGTTTTGCCCAGTTAACTTCCAGCGGTTTCCGAAATATTATGCCCAGTTACATTCAAAAGGCCAGCCAGCATTTTGTTATCGCCCAAAAAATACTCCGGCAAAACATCAGAGCTGAACGACTGGGATGGCACAATCATAAAATAAACCCGGATCCTTTGATTTTTCCTGACAAATCAAAAACATCCTTTCTTAACGACAAACTCAAAAAAAGTCCCGTAATCATTCCGGTCAACGGTTGGCCGGAAGGAACAAAATTTGGCCGTGAACCTGACTGGTCGTGGCGGATTGAAAACGTTCCCGATTACCGGGAAGAAAAGGAAAGGCCGTCCACAACCCGCATTGAACCGCTGGAAGAGACAGACGATGTGATGGTAAATCTGCGAAAAATTGCCGGCAGGCATATTGAACAGGCAAAAAAGGTGAATTATACCCGCCAGATTCTGTTCAAATCAAACATGGGGTTGGTAACTTTCGAAAAGCCGGAGAATGAGCCGCTGCAAGTGATTCATTCCCTGCGTGCCGTGCCCTTAGACGGGAGCCCGGGCGCACTGCAGAAGCACGAGATTTATACGTTGCATAAAATTCCTTTGGAAGCCTCTGTGGCAGAAAAAGCACCTTCGCTACCTGATAATAAAAATTAACGAGTATGGATGATCAAGGTTTTTTACAATCTGCCGTTGGAAAAATAGGTGATTTTTTTTCGTGGTTAAAAGAAAAAATGCAGGATGAACAGGTTCGCCGTAGTACCTTACTGGATTTAGGTTTGGACCCTGACAAGGAGGTGGGACTGCAAATTCCGGAAGATTCGCTGAGCAATATTGACCAATACCGGAAGTCTGTCAATCCCGACGATGTAGCTTTTCAGAGTGCGGTAAATGATGTGAAAACTTTGTACACAGCCACCAAAGAGTTTGTAAAAGCCATTCTGGACAACCCGACAGAAAACCCGCAGGACATTCACCGGCTGCTCTGGCAGTTTTTTGAAGTGATGGGCACCAATTATGTCCGGCTTCATTATCCCGGTTTTTACTGGGCAGCTCAATTATGCGGTTTTCTGGTTGAGTCCGGGGTTACAGGGCAAAGTGCGGTTAAAGGGCAGGGAACGCCAGATGTTACTTATAACGTTATTACTAAAGGACCGGTATTTCTGATTGAAAACCTGTGGGAATTAATCACCCATCCAATTGCATATGTTAAAAGTTTTCCTGAAAAAATCGGAAAAGTGTATGGAAGCATCAGTGACCTGGATACTATGGAAGATGCTGAAAACTGGTCGGAACTGATGATTGTACTGGCCGGTTTTTTCAATATGATGGAAAACAAGTTGCCCGAAAGCCGGTATCTCTACGGATGGGATATTCCACCTGAAAAATGGACGGACGACCGCATCGACGAACTGAAAAATTCCTTTCACGGCGACCGCCTGCTGAAAAAGATTCGTAAAAATTTTAATGATGAATTTCAGATTGATGCAGATAAAACGAAGGCCTGGGAAAAAATAATAACCACGGTTGCCAAAACAGAACCCACCGATGAGGAGAAAAAAATAATCGACCTGTTTCACCTGGCCATAGAACAGTGGAAACGGGGAAACTGGTCCGACCTGGTTTCGGAAAGGGCTTTCTCCTTCGATCTTCAATTCCCGAAAGAAAAAGAGAGTTCCCCTGATATACGTTTGGGTGGCACCCTGTTTTTTGTTTCTGATGAAGAAATATCAGGTCACTTCAACAGAGAATCTGATGTGAAAGTGGAATCACTGGGCGGACTTTTTATATCGCTGAACGGAGAAGGAAGCTACACCAAAAAATTTGGAGATAACTGGGAGTTTAAAGTCAAAATCAGTTCAGGCAACGCGCTGGATGTTTACGCCAGCAGACTTGCAGATGCGCATGTTGTTGGAGATATGCGTATTGATTTGGGCCTCAAAAAAAAGGTGAATCCTGAAACAGGGGCTTCGTTCCACCTTCCGAATGAAACAGGAACACGACTGGCCGTTGGCGAGATTCAAATGTCTGCTTTTTATGACAAGGATGAGGACCACGGCATTGAAATTGGCCTGAAAGATAACGCCGTGGTTATTGCCGGCGGTGAAGGCGATGGGTTTTTGAATGAAATCCTTCCATCGGGCGATGTACCTTTAAAATTTTCAATTGCAGCCGGCTATTCCAAAAAGAAAGGATTTTATGTGGACCATAACGTCGGTACCCTCAGAGATGCTTTGGATTTGCTGAAAGATGACGACGATAAGAAAACCGACGATTCCGACGCAGGATTGTCTGCTTTGAGTGTTGGTGCGGAAGATGAAACAAAAAAAGAGAAAAAAACAAAGGACGGTAGCAGGAATGAGGAAAAACAGCCGTACCAGTTGCTGATTCCTATGCATAAGGATTTGGATTTCCTCTATTTCGACAATGTGAAATGGGATTACGGGCCGACAAAAAAAGGCGATGCTTTGGGCGGGTACCTGAAAGTGTTGACAACCTTTTCATCCAAACTGGGACCGGTTTTTATTAAGGTAGAAGAAGCCGGTTTGGGAATGGAAGTCACTGCACCAAACCAGGAAGGAGATTTAGGAAATATCGGTTTTTCTTTTGGATTTAAACCTCCCAAAGGAGTTGCTCTCCGAATCGATTCCGACATCGTCACCGGCGGTGGTTTCCTGGAATTCGACCCCGACAACCACCGCTATGCCGGGGTGATGGAACTCAAACTCGCACTGGAGAAAAGAGACATCGGACTGACAGCCATTGGCCTGATCAATACCCGTTTGCCCAACGGCGAAAAAGGTTTTTCGATATTGGTCAGCATCAGCGTATTTTTTTCACCGACAATTCCACTCTCTTTCGGATTTACGCTTAACGCCGTGGGAGGATTGGTGGGTATCTACCGGACGATGAAAGTGGACATTTTGCGGGAGCGGATTCAAAACGGAGCCGTAAAATCAATTATGTTCCCTGAAAATGTCATTCGAAATGCCCCCAAAATCATCAGCGATTTGAGAGCTGTTTTCCCGCCGCAGAAGAAACATTATGTGGTGGCACCTTTTTTCAAAATTGGCTATGGCACGCCCACGATAATGGAAGTCGATTTAGGCATATTGCTGGAATTTCCGTTTAAAGGAAGGATTATCCTGCTCGGGAGTTTGGGAGTTTACCTGCCGAACAAGGATGCGGAAAAACGCCTGGGCGAAATTCATGTGGATATTTTCGGGGATTTTAATTTTGCAGCGTCGTACATTCTGATTGAAGGCCGGTTGCGCGATTCGAACCTGGTGGAAGTTGCGCTTACCGGCGGTTTTGCCTTTATGCTCGACTGGGGCAGCAACCCTCAGTTTTTGTTGTCGGTGGGAGGCTACCATCCGCGTTATAAAAAACCGGCCCGTTTTCCGGAAATTCCCCGTGTAACCGCCCTCATCAAAAGAGGGGAGGATATCCGTTTGTCCTGTCAATACTATCAGGCCATCACTTCCAATTCATACCAAATTGGGCTGACTGCCGAACTGGTGGTTAAAAAAGGCAAAGCCAGAGCATACGGTTTTCTGGGATTTAACGCCTTGCTGCAATTTGATCCTTTTTATTTTGAAACGGACATCCGCATCAGTGTGGAAGTTTCCTATCGTGGCCGGTCGTTTTTCGGCATCGAAATGGAATTTATGCTCAGCGGTCCCGAACCCTGGCGGGCACAGGGATTTGCCAAAATCGAAGTGTTGTTTTTCTCCCTGAAAATTAAATTCAACATCAGTTGGGGCGAAAAACAAAAAGTGGCTCCGGTCATCGTAAAGCCCGATGAATTGATGGAAAAACTAAAACTTCAACTCGAACAATCCGGCAACTGGACGGCAAAAATCCAGGCGGGATACTCCGGCGCCGAATCGCTGCGCAGCCCCGATGAAGCAGAACAGCCGAATCAGATAAGGATGCATCCGTCCGGTTTTCTGGAACTTCGCCAAAACCTGATTCCGCTAAACAAAACCATCGAAAAGCTGGGCAACAGCTACATGGAAGCCGGGACGAGCTACCGGATTTTAAATTATGCTTTTGGTACGGGACAACCCATTCAAATTCAAAACAAACAACAGGTTCAGGATTACTTTTCCCGCGGGCAGTTTGAAGACCTTCCTGACGGCGAAAAACTGTCCACGCCTGATTTTGATTTGATGTCGGCGGGAATTGAAATTGCTCCTGAACAGGTTTATGATATTTCATCAGATGTGCAGTTTACAAGCAACGATTTTGAAGATATCATCCTGAGAGAAACCGAAAATATCCGATCCGAAAATGCTGAAAACTGGCAGGGAGAAAGATTGCTGAACCTCACCGGAAGCAGAAAACCGGTTGATGTTACCCGGCCTGAAGAACTGTTTGGTATGGTGGATGATGTGCCGGTTCAAAAAGAAAAGGCATACAAAATATTGTCGAAGGCGGCACTCGAATCACCGGAGCAACTGAAAGCGCAGTATTTCAACAGTTATTCCGGAGCAAGAGATTTTCTGAAGGCGCAATGGCCGGCGGATCAACAAAAGGAATGGCAGATTTTACAAACTGAGGTTGTAGAAAATGAGGAAATTGTGATAGGATAGTAATTTTAATACGGGATACAAATGCAAAATTATAGTAAACTACATGAGAATTAACCATAAAAAGTAAAGCGATGATAAATTTTGATGAATTAAAAATAAAAGACAGCGAAGTGCTGGACAAAGAAAAATGGAACGGGTTGCTGGACGATACCCGAAGGTATTTTGATGGCAATGTCGGTTTGGGAGTTGATGCGCCCGAAGCCAAATTGCACATTGAAGGTAACGGAGGAACCAGTGTCGATTTACTGGTGAACGGCAGAATAAGATCGAACAACGATAACGGCGGTCTCTGGATATCGAACGACCGGTTTGTGGGAGGAGTAGCCACCAATAAAATTGGATTTTATAATAGTGGCTGGCGCCTGCTGGTCCAAAATGATGGGAAAGTCGATATTAACGGGAAACTGGAAGTGAAGGGAGATTTAAATGTTAACGGCAAAACAGGTATCGGAATTTCCAATCCAATGACTACGTTATCGTTAGGCCCCTCTTTAAGTACGATAAAACTGGCGCTATATCAAAACACCGCCGGAACATCCTGGTACGGGATGGGAGTTACTTCCGGCAGATTTTACTTTAATATCGGCAATCCGCAGGCGAAATATGTTTTTCTCGACAGGGCCGGATCCGGATCCGGTGAGATTTTTACCATCATGGGAAATGGTAACGTGGGAATCGGCGTTGCGAATCCCTCCGCACCGCTTCATGTTAACGGAAGTATTAAAGCCAACTTAAGATTTATTGGCGACAAAAAAAATGTGCAGTACGATCCAAATACCGGGGAAATCGGCTACGATAACTCCACCCGAAGGGATAAACGGGACATTACTCCTTTAGATGATGATTTTGGCAAGGTGATGCAACTGATGCCGCGCAAATACACCCGTCCTGCCGATCCGGGAAACTGGGAAATCGGATATATTGCTGAAGAAGCCAAATCGCTGGGGCTCGAATATCTGGTTTCCTATGATGAGAAAAACCGCCCCGACGGCATAAACTACCGGAAACTGTGCCTTTATCTCGTAGAAATTGTCAGGGATCACGAACGGAAACTCAATCCCGGTTCTCCATACCTGGAAAAATATTTGGAGGATGAGGCTCCGGGACCGAAAAGCTGACGCCGGATAAATCCATGAATCGAGCCATGAGCAAAATTTTCACACAAGAGATTGTTTATATTACTGATTTCATCTGTCACTATTTAAAAACGAATAATTATAAACAGATAAAAACACAATGTCTCTTAACTGAGCAAGTTTCGGGTTTTTATTAAATGGAATGATATTTAAATTTGTGGCTATAAATTTTTTTATGGCAACACAGGAAGAATATAATTACAGGCGCATTGCGGAAGCCATCGAATATATCCGGCAACATTTCAGGGTGCAACCCAATCTCGATGAGGTGGCCCGGCACATTCATTTAAGCCCGTATCATTTTCAACGGTTGTTTACCGAATGGGCCGGCGTAAGTCCCAAAAAATTTTTGCAGTACATCAGTGTGGAACATGCCAAGCAAATACTGCTCAATAAGAAGGCATCCCTGTTTGATGCAGCCCACGAATCAGGACTTTCGGGCACGGGGCGACTGCATGATCTTTTTATATCGATTGAAGGAATGACTCCGGGCGAATTCAAAAACGGAGGAAAAAACCTTTCCATCGGTTACGAATTTCTGCACACGCCGTTTGGATCGGTGCTCGCAGCAGCAACCGGAAAGGGTATTTGCTTTTTGGCTTTTGATGACAACGAAAAAAATGCAATTGACGAACTATTCCGGCTTTATCCGAATGCAGCGTTCAGACGGCAATCTTCACCGCATTTTTCAGAAATTTGCAGGCTTTTTGAATCGGGAGATACCGGGATGACCCGTTTAAAACTTCACCTTAAGGGTACTCCCTTTCAGTTGAAAGTTTGGGATGCGTTACTGAAAATTCCTGTAGGCAGGTTAACTACATACGGAGAGTTGGCTAAACAGACGGGACGCCCGGGAGCCTCGCGGGCTGTGGGAACAGCAGTCGGTAAAAACCCGATCGCATTTTTAATTCCCTGTCACCGGGTAATCCGCTCAAACGGAATGTTCGGTGGTTACCGCTGGGGAACAACGCGCAAAACCGCTATTATTGGATGGGAAGCTTCAAAATTCTAAAAATTCCGGAACAATCGTTTAGATACTCCTGAAGAACTTTTGGAATCGGAAGCCATCCTCAAAACTTAATACATAAAAAAATATGAAGCGGGCGATCGAAATTGCTTAAAAAACAGGGCATTTGCCGCGATTATCACTATTCAAAAAGCTGCACCTCTCCTTTTGTGCCAGCATGGATTAATGAGATGGCAGGCAGTAAGAAAAATAACGATTAAGACTAAATCCGGTTTTTATCGTTCAGGATCAGCATCAAACCGTTCAATAAAGTCGGTTGTCAATACCCGGAATTCAGTACGACGGTTAATAGCCCGCGCAATTTCCTGCTGTTCCGGCGTAAGTTTCAGGATAAACTCTTCGGTAAGTTCGTCACTTCTATTTAGAAATTCATGCTGGCGGGCCAGTTCGCGGGTAACGGTTTTGGGCCAGGTTTCGCCGTACCCTTTTGCCACAAGCCGCTGCGGACTGATGCCTTTTTCAATTAAATAGTCAACCACGCTTTGCGCCCGCTTTTGCGATAATTCGAAGTTGAACTGATCGCTGCCCACATGGTCGGTATGCGACATAATTTCAATGGTAATGGTGGGATTGAAAATCAGTGTGGCAATCAGTGTGTCAAGTGCTGTTTTCGACTCTGGTAATAATTCCCAACTTCCAAATTCGTAATTAATATTTTCAAGATTAACAGGGGTATCGGTTGGTGTCAGATACAAATCGAACCTGAAATTTCTACTGTCTTCCAACCCGATGGTGTTGGCCGAAGCTTTGTCGCGCAGATATCCGTCTTTAAATGCAGCAAAAATATATTCGGTTTCGGGTTTAAGAGTCATTTGAAATTTACCGTTTTGGGTACGCAGTCTCAGGCTTGTTCCGTCAGTTCCAATAATTCGCACTGTGGCTCCGTCAATGTGTGTGCCGTTTTCTTTGTCGAAAACTTCACCTTCAACTCTGAATATTTTTGGAGGAACAACAAATTCATAAATATCATCGCCTCGTGATCCTTTACGGTTTGAAGTAAACATCCCTTTATTTTCGCCTGTAACAAAGGCAATTCCAAAATCATCGGAAGGAGAATTCACCGGATAACCCATGTTTTCAACTATCCAGACACCATTTTCATCCTGTTCTGCTTTAAAAATGTCGAGGCCACCCATACCCATGTGGTAATTGGATGAAAAATAAAGTTCACCATTGTCTCTGATAAACGGGAACATCTCATCTCCGGGAGTATTAATTTCAGGACCCAGGTTTACGGGATCAGTAAATGTTCCACCACTTCTTTCGGCTTTCCATATATCTTTTCCTCCATACCCGCCCGGCATGTCAGAAACAAAATAAAGCACCGACCCATCATGGCTGAGGGATGGGTGAGCAGCAATTAAGCTATCACCAACCAGTTGAATTTTTATGGGTTCAGACCAGGAGCCGCGCGATTGCGAAGTAGAGTAGAGTTCGGTACCCAACGATTGGGTTTTGTCATATCTGCTGCGGGTAAAAATCATTTGTTCGCCTGTGGAAGAAAGTGTTGCAGCCCCTTCTTCATCTCCGGTGTTAATTATCAGGTTTTCTTCCAGCAACTGAGGTTGTTCCCACCGTTGCCGCTGCACACTAAAGGTCGCACGGAACAGGTCGGCATATTTTTGGCCGGTAATCATACTGTTTCGTTTGCCGGTAGCCGCTCTGCGGGTTGAGGTAAAAATCACCTCGTTATCGCGTCCGCCAACAAAAACCGGAGCATAATCGCTTTCCCGGGAATTGATCTCTTTTATTGGATTGATGATATGGCGAGTCGGATTGGCAATCCATTCCTGGGTTTTTCTGATGGCTTCAAGACCTGCTCTTGCGCGCTCTTCCCCCGGGTTAATTTCAAGATAAGCCCTGTAATTTTCTATCGCTTCCTCATAATCCTGCGAAGAGCGGAGCATTTCGGCAAGATTCAGAAGCGCTTCAGAATCATCATGTCCCCGGCGTATGGCATTCCGGTAGTAAAGTGCTGCCCTTTCATAGTCGCCAATGTAGTGATAACATTCTGCAATGGCATAAGCATATTCCCGGCGTTTAACCCTGTCTTTTTCCTTGCGGCTTGCCTTCCGGTATTTTTCAATGGCTTTGTAATATTCGCCAATCTGGTGCGAAACAATTGCATCTCTGCCCAGTTTCCCCGCTCCACACGACGCTAAAAATGAAATGAATATGATTAAAGATATAAACTTGAAGTATTTGTTCATTCCCATTTGTACTTTCAAAAAAAGTAAAAGTAAATTATTTTTTTTATTGCCTGTAAAAATAACGGCTTTATGGCATTTTAAGTATAAAATCAAAAAAAAAGAGGCTCCTGCAGGAACCCCTTTGTAAATGAGATAGTTATTCTGTTTAAATTACCTGACAAACAGCAGTTCACGATATTTTGGCAAAGGCCAAAGTTCATTATCCACTATCAGTTCAAGTTTATCAATGTGATAACGGATATCCTGGAGGTATGGCCTCACGGTTTCGTCGTATGCTTGTGCTTTTTCAATTACATCTTCAATGATGTTGGCTTTTTTACGGGCTTCAATCATTTCTGTTCGTTTTGCCTTAATGGCTGAAATGTGACCACCGATTTCACGAATCAGATCCATACGTGCGCCAGCCAGTTTTTCAAATTCATCGGCTGGAAAAACTTCTTTAATGTTTTTTACATTCTTCAGCAGCGTGGTCTGGTATTCAACTGCTGTTGGAACAATATGATTGATGGCAAGGTCGCCCAAAACCCGTGCTTCAATCTGAATTTTCATGATGAACTTTTCGTATTCCACCTCAACCCTGCCATGAAGTTCCTTTTTGCTTAAAACCCCAAGTTTTTCAAACATTTCTATAACCTCGGGCCGGTTATAGGTAGAGAGCGCTTCAGGTACGTTGTTCACATTACTCAGGCCTCTTTTTGCAGCTTCCTTAACCCAATCGGCGCTGTACCCGTCACCGTTGAAACGAATTGGTTTCGATACAATAATTAAATCTTTCAGAACCTGGAAAATGGCTTCATCCTTTTTGGTCCCCGATTCAATTAATGCATCCACTTTTGATTTAAAATCTATCAATTGGTTGGCAACTGCTGTATTTAGTGCAATTAAAGCCGATGCACAGTTGGCAGAAGAACCTACTGCACGGAATTCGAAACGGTTTCCGGTAAAGGCAAATGGTGATGTCCGGTTCCTGTCAGTGCTGTCAAGAATAATTTCGGGTATGCGGCCTATGTTTAACTTAAGGGCGGTTTTTTCATCCGGTGTCATTTTCCGGTCAACCACTGATTCTTCCATTAAATCAAGCATTTTTGAAACTTCAGTGCCGAGGAATGCTGAAATAATGGAAGGAGGAGCCTCATTTGCACCAAGCCTGTGCTGGTTGCCGGCATGGTAAATACTGGCACGAAGCAAATCCTGGTTGTCGTAAACCGCTTGTAGCGTATTAATTACAAAGGTGAGGAACAGCAGGTTCGATTTGGGGTTTTTACCCGGAGAATAAAGGTTTACACCTGTATTGGTTGACAGTGACCAGTTATTGTGTTTTCCTGAACCGTTAATGCCTGAAAATGGTTTCTCATGGTAAAGAATGCGGAATTTATGCCTGCGGGCAATTTTCTGCATAATATCCATCACCAACTGGTTATGGTCATTGGCCAGGTTGGCTTCCTCAAATATGGGCGCAAGCTCAAACTGGTTGGGCGCTACCTCGTTATGCCGGGTTTTTACAGGAATCCCCAGTTTGTAGGCCTCGTTTTCAACATCCTGCATAAAACGGTTTACCCGCGTGGGAATAGATGAAAAATAGTGGTCATCCAACTGCTGATCTTTTGAAGAAGAATGTCCCATTAAAGTGCGGCCTGTGAGAATAAGATCTGGACGGGCCATAAACAAAGCTTCGTCAATCAGGAAGTATTCCTGTTCCCAGCCTAAGTTGGCACGTACCGATGTTACATTCTTATCGAAATACTGGCAAACTGCTGTTGCCGCCTTGTCAACAACGCTGAGTGCTCTCAATAAAGGAGTTTTATAGTCGAGCGCTTCGCCGGTATATGAAATAAACACTGTGGGAATGGTTAATGTGGTTTCACTGATGAAAGCCGGTGATGTTGGGTCCCATGCCGTATAACCGCGGGCCTCAAAAGTCTGCCGGATTCCGCCGCTTGGGAAAGACGATGCATCCGGCTCTTGCTGAGCAAGCAATGTGCCTGAAAAAGCTTCAATAACGCCTCCTTTTTCTCCATGAACTATAAAAGCGTCATGCTTTTCGGCAGTCGAATCAGTGAGCGGATGAAACCAGTGTGTGTAATGGGTTGCACCGTTTTCCAGCGCCCAGGCTTTCATACCCTGTGCAATCTGATCGGCCATTTTCCGATCAATGGTAGTACCATTATCAATGGCGTCCAAAACTGCGCTGTACGCTTCTTTTGAAAGATATTTCTTCATTTTTGGCTGATCAAAGACTAATCTGCCATAATAATCGGAAACTAAATTTTCCTCCCGGACAAAAGGTGCGGGTTCCCTGTTTAAAACTTCTTCGAGTGCTTTTAATCTGAATTGTGCCATAGCCTTTAAATTTTAAAAATTAATTTTGAATCAAAAATAGATGATTTTTTTACTTACCCTGTAAAAATATGGGGTAAAAAATGAATTTTGTTGATATTTTTTTAACAATGACATAAAAATTAAGGGTATTTTCTGATTTTTTTATTTTTTCAATAAAAAGGGCAAAGAAAATGGGAGATGGTATTTTTAAATTGTTTTGCGAAATTTTATCTGATGGAATATGTTAAAAATGCAGGCACGAAAAAAAATATCAATACTATAGTGTAATAAATGGCATATAAAATTGTCTTATTTCTGTTAAAAGAAAAAAGAGTAAGTATTTTTATATTTTCGCAGCGTTAAAGTAATTGAAGAGATGAGAACAAACAGACGTAATTTTATCAAAACAAGCGGAGCGGCTGTAGCAGGAGGTATTTTTCTGCCCCCGTTTTTACAGTCGTTTCAAAACGTTCAAATATCAGGAAACGTGAAGAACTATTTAGATCATTTTGAGGTTTCGGCCGAAATACTGCAAAAAGTAATTGCTGAGGCCATGAGCAAAGGGGGCGATTATGCCGATCTTTATTTTGAACACAAAAAAACGAATAACCTCGGCCTGGAAGACGGGAAAGTAAACCGTGCATTTTCAAATGTGGATTTTGGTGTAGGCATTCGGGTTTTAAAAGGCGACCAGACCGGTTTTGCCTATTCAGAAACCATTACCCTTGATGCAATGCTGAATGCTGCTAAAATGGCTGCCAATATAGCAAACAGCAGCAAGGGGTTTACGCCGGCCGGAATCAATGAAAAAGTACCGGCAAGCTATTATTCCATTGCGCAGAAATGGGAAGATGTTTCGGTGAAGGACAAAGTTCCGTTCGTTCAAAAAATCAACGACAAGGTTTTTTCCCTCGATGAAAAGGTCATTAAAGTAAATGCATTTTTAGGGGATGAAACATCGTATGTTCTTTTTTACAACTCCGAAGGCCGGCTTACTTACGATTACCGGCCAATGATTAGCTTCGGAACGGTTTGTATAATGCAAAAAGACGGCAAAATTGAGAATGCTTATGCCGCGCGGTCATTTCGTAAAGGTTTTGAATGGTTAACCGACGATTTGGTGGAAGAACTGGCCAGCGAGGCTGTTAATCGTACCAATCTGCTTTTTGAAGCCACAAAACCAAAAGCCGGAGAAATGCCTGTTGTGATGGGTGCCGGCGGCTCAGGGATTTTACTGCACGAAGCCATTGGTCATACTTTTGAAGCCGATTTTAACCGTAAAGGAACTTCAATTTTCAGCGATAAAATGGGTAAAAAGGTTGCCGAGGATTTTGTGAATATCATTGACGACGGAACCCTGGAACACAACCGCGGTTCAATTAATGTGGACGATGAAGGAAACGATGTTCAGAAAACCTATCTGGTAAAAAATGGCGTTCTTAACAGTTATATTCACGACCGAATCAGCTCGAAGTTTTATGATGTTGAACCTACAGGAAACGGCCGGCGTGAATCATTCAGGAACATTCCGTTACCCCGCATGCGTGCTACCTATATGGAAATAGGTCCGCATACAAAAGACGATATCATTTCCAATGTTGATTACGGGGTTTATGTGGATAATTTCAGTAATGGCGAGGTGAAAATCGGCGCCGGTGATTTTACCTTTTTTGTGAAATCGGGTTACCTTATTGAAAAAGGCAAACTGACACAACCCATAAAAGACATTAATATTATTGGGAATGGCCCACAGGCATTGGCCGATATTACCATGGCAGCCAACGATTACCTGATTGATAACGGCACCTGGACCTGCGGAAAAAGCGGGCAATCAGTGCCGGTAACCTGCGGGTTGCCTACAGTTCTGGTGAAAAAATTAACTGTTGGCGGTACAGTTTAAAAATATGTTCAATTTTAAATGAGTTGAAAAAATGACTAAAGAAGAAAAATACAACCTGGCAAAGTGGGCCATGGGCCATGCCCTGAAAAATGGCGCGCAACAGGCAAGTGTAAGTATATCAAACAACCGCAGCAGCAGTGTTGAGGTTCGTGAAGAAAAAATTGACAAACTGGAACAAGCCATTCAAAGTAATCTTTCTATCCGGCTTTTTGTGGACGATAAGTATTCTGCTCATTCCACAAACCGGCTGAAAAAAGAGGATTTGGCCGGGTTTATCGAAGAAGCCATTGCCGGAACCAGGTATCTTTCTGAAGATGAATTCAGAACATTGCCAGATCCTGAGTTATATTACAAAAATAATGGACAGAATTTGAACACCCTCGATAAAGGTTTTGACAAAACTAATCCGCAGGAAAAAATTGAATTGGCTTTTAAGGCTGAAAAAGAAGTACTGGGAAAAGATGATCGGATTATTTCTGTTACAGCCAGTTATTATGATGGATTGAGCGAACGGGTAATGGTTACAAGTAACGGTTTTGAAGGCGACACAGCCAATTCGTATTACGGATTAAATGCGCAGGTTTCCGTAAAAGGCGGAGATGCCCGTCCCTCGTCGTACTGGAGTGAAACAGCCATTTTTTATGAAGACCTGGAAAAATCGGACATTGGACGGAAAGCACTGGAACTGGCACTGAAAAAAATTGGTCAGGAAAAAGTGGCTTCCGGGAAGATGCAGATGATTGTGGAGAACAGAGTAGTTTCAAGGTTATTCAGCCCGCTCATTTCTGCTTTAAGCGGATCGGCTGTTCAGCAAAAAAACTCCTTTTTAATTGATAAACTCGGAGAAAAAGTGTTTTCAGAAAAACTGACAGTTACCGACGATCCTTTCATTGTTTCAGGAAGGGGCAGCAGGCTGTTCGATAACGAAGGACTTGCCACAAAAAAACGTTCGGTTTTTGAAAACGGGGTAGTAAAGAATTATTTTATTGACACATACTATGGCAAAAAACTGGACATGAAACCTACCAGTGGCAGCAATACCAACCTGGTGTTTAATCTGGGAACAAAAGATTTGGATGGATTGGTAGCATCGGTTGAACACGGTATTCTGGTAACTGGTTTTAATGGTGGAAACAGCAATGGCTCAACCGGCGATTTTTCGTATGGCATTGAAGGTTTTCTCATTGAAAACGGGAAACTGGTTCAGCCGGTATCGGAAATGAACATAACCGGAAACATGAAGGAACTCTGGTCGAATATTGGAGAAATAGGGAATGATGTAAACCGGAATTCTTCCTGGCTTACCCCGTCAGTTCTGTTTGAAGGTGTTGATTTTAGCGGGGCATAAAATATTCTGATACAAATAAAAGCTTAAACCGGAGGTGGACACTTCCGGTTTTTTTGTAAACGAATTTTCAAAAATTTGTAAAAATTTTCAAAAAAAGTGTAACAAAACAAGCATCAGAGAGTCTTGTAGTAAAACAATTTAGAAACAGAAAACAAATTAAACATGAAAACAAGTTATCTGCTCGTATTAAGTGCAGCGTTTTTGCTATTGGTAAATACAGGCTGCGTTGATGATTTTTTAGTTCGTGGGAATGGAATTCAGGATAGTGAAGCAAGGTTTACACCACCTTTCTCCTCCGTAATATCTGAAGGGAATTTTGAGGTGCATATTACATCCGGCCAAACTTACGATGTAATGATTCATGCTGAATCGAATCTGCTGCCATACATTGAAACCAGTGTAAACGGGAATAAACTTCGGATACATACCCGCGGTTTGACCAATTTGAGAAACCGGTTTCCAATCGAGGTGTTCGTTACAATTCCATTTTTAGATGGTTTGGTGCAGAGCGGTTCGGGCATTATTACTACCGGATTTTTCGAAGGTGACAACTTCAATTTTGTGGTCTCCGGTTCCGGAACCATTGAAACTGCAGTTGATGCTGTAAAGCTTGACGGTGTTGTTTCAGGTTCAGGCCTTTTGTTAATTTCAGGAACTACACGAAATGCCGAGTTTATTGTCAGTGGTTCCGGTGAAATTGATGCCTGGGATTTAACTATGCGCGATTGTAATGCCAAAATTTCCGGCTCCGGCGATATTTGGGTCTATGTGGAACGCAGTCTGAGAGCAATTATTTCAGGAAGTGGAAATGTATTTTACAGCGGTTCCCCAAATGTTGATTCAACCATTTCAGGTTCAGGAAGAATAATTCGCAAAAATTAGGTAAATTGTGCCCATAAACAGGCAATTTCATGAAAAAGGTAATTATTGCTGCACTTTTACTATTGACCGTAGCCGTTGCAGGAGCACAAGGGTATAAACAGGCATTGGGTATCCGCGCTGGATGGCTTTCTCCGGGGCTTGAATACCGCTATTATACGAGTGATCAGCATTCGCTCAGGGCGTTACTGGCTTTTAGAAACAGGGGAGTTCACGCTCATGTACTAACCGAGTTTTATCAGTACGATGTATTCCCTTTTTCCTATCAGTTGGTATTTTTTTACGGCGCCGGCCTTCATGCCGGGGTTGAAAGCTGGGACGAAGCCACTGTTGAGTTAAACCGGATTTACGAAACCAAATCATCATTTGTGGCCGGTTTGGACGGATTAATTGGAGTTGAGTATCTTTTTTATGAAGCGCCTGTAAAAGTTGGCCTTGAAGCAAAACCTTTTTTTGATGTATTTGGCAGACACGGATTCGATGTCCGTTTGCTTGATTTTGCCTTTACTGTTAAATACCTATTTTAATCTTTATTTAGAA
Organism: Mariniphaga sp.; assembly: GCA_041686935.1. Lineage (GTDB taxonomy): Bacteria > Bacteroidota > Bacteroidia > Bacteroidales > Prolixibacteraceae > Mariniphaga. The sequence goes on from JAWLCW010000007.1 coordinate 121,697, forward strand.
AACAGAGAATTTAGAATCTTATTTATCACAAAAATTTATTAGCTATGAGAAAATTAACAATGTTGATTGTGCTGACATTGGCATGTACCTTTGTTTATGCACAGGATGATCGAAATCCAACCGAAATTCAGACTTTATTTTCACATCATAAAAGTTTAGGCTTTTATGGTAGTTTTTCCATGGGGTATTCCCAAATTGACGGAAAAGATGCCCTGGTTACAGGTGGACGGATGGCACTTATTTTCAACCATGCTACAGCCGTTGGTATTGCCGGTTATGGTTTTGTAAATGATTTTGATACTTACAGATGGATGGATGAAACTGAAGTAAGGCACTCCCTTGCAGGCGGATATGGCGGAATTTTTATTGAACCCATTTTAGGCGGGTTAAAGCCGGTGCATGTGGCTTTCCCTGTTTTGTTTGGTGTAGGTGGTGCCGGACTGGTCAGACATTATGCTCCCGGTTTCTGGGATCATCCGTATTATGATTCGGGTGAAGGAGATTTCTTTTTTATAGTGGAACCTGCTGTGGAACTGGAATTCAACCTGGCAAGATTTTTCCGGACAGCAGCAACGCTAAGTTACCGCTACACATCAAATATTGAACTAACCGGAATGGACGAAAACGTTTTGAATGGACTTCATTTCGGGTTGACTTTTAAATTTGGAAAGTTTTGAAAAAGACGAAATAAAGCGTGAAATAAAAAACCCGCGAAACTTAAATCAGGTCGCGGGTTTTTTATTTTCATAATATTCCTGATTAATAGAAATCCACATAGTCGGCTTCCAGCAGGAATTGCAAACTTTTTTCGCAGCTGACAAGCGGTTCGAAATTATACCGTTCAACTTCTACCACACCGTATTGTGCACCCGATTGCTGACGCGCTGCAAACATGCTTTCAAAATCCATCATGCCACTGGCGCCAAGTTCTTCCTTGTCTTTAATGTGCCATACCTCAAACCTTCCGGGGTAGCGGTCGAAATAATCCAGCGGGTCTTTTCCACCTTCTACAATCCAGTAAAGGTCTAACTGAAACATTACTTTCTGCGGGTCGGTGAGTTCAAGCATCCAGTCGTAAACCGGTTTACCTTCGTGCAGGGTGGTAAATTCATTGGCATGGTTGTGGTAACCAAAACGAATACCTTTTGCATTGCATTTCTCACCAATTAAATTAAAATACTCGCAGGTACGTTTAAGTCCTTCAAGGCTGCTGTAACCGGTTTGCCCCATCGAAGGTTTTACAATCCAAACAACTCCGGCGGCCGCGTGTGCATCAATACATTCATCCCACCAGGCCATTGTTTCGTCCCAGTTTGCCGAGTCGGGCAAGTGTCGTCCTGTATGCGAACCGAGAAACTGCAAACCGTTGCTTTCGCACAATGCTTTAAATTCAGTTGGCGACATACCGTAAAATTTACCGTCACTGTAACCGGCAGCTTCCACAAATTTATAACCCATTTCGCCCACTTTGGCAACAGTGCCGCTTACATCCTTTTTCATGTCATCTCGAACAGAGTAAAGTTGCAAACCTAAAAATTTCTCCCCCGGAGCCGGGTTGCAACCCATAAAAGTCTGTGCCGCAAAGGCAACAACTCCTGCAAAAAATAAAATCCTGAACGTCATCTTTTTAATCATCATTTCCTGGTTTTTATGGTTTATTATTTGAATTTCAGGTTTCAAATTTATGGAATTCTGTGTGTATTTTAAACTATTAGGCGGGAATTCGTTCGAAAATATTTTATTTTCGTTTAAATTTTTACCTTGGTTACCTATGGATACCACTGAAATTCTGATAAAAATCCGGAAAATAGTCCGGTCAATAAATCTCGAATCAAAAAAAATTGAAAAGGAATATGGGGTGAGTATTCCGCAGGTGTTGTGTCTTCATTATTTGCGCGACTCAGAAAATTTCCAGACCGGCCAGGGTGAGATTCAAAAATTCCTGAACCTGAATGCCAGCACTACCAGCGGAATCGTCAACCGGCTGGAAGTCAAAGGATTTGTTGCCCGGCTACCCAAATCGGGGGATAAACGGACAACAACCATAGCCCTGACTTCCCAAGGCGACAAGCTGATGGAAAAAATACCTTCGCTGCTACATGAAAAACTGACCGGGAAACTGGGGGAGCTGGATAGCAAAACCATCCAAAATCTGCAGGAAAGCCTTGAACTGCTGGTGTCGTTGCTTGAAATAAACGACATTGAAGCCTTCCCTCTGATTACCAGCTATAATCATAAAACCGAATAAAAAATTGCCTGAAATGAGAAAATTAATCCTGTAAAAACCAATTCAGATTAATTCTGTGTTAAACACACAAACACCCATCCAACTCAAAAACACTGCAACAATCTCATTTTTAAATAAGTAAATCAAGTAAACCTGATTATTATTTGACATAAGTCATTGGCTACCTGAATAATATTCACTACTTTTGTTCGCATGGAAACTAATATTATGGAAATATTTAATGTCGCTCAACAGGAAATCGCCAAAAAAATCAGGCCGGAAAGTAACATCTCCAACTGGAAAGACTGGAAATGGCAATTGAAAAACTCAGTAAAAACCATCGAAAAATTTGAACTGCTCTCGGGAATCAAATTTCCTGAAGAGGAGAAAAAGCAAATGAAGGAAACGCTCGACCGTTTTCCAATGTCTGTAACTCCGTATTATATTTCGTTAATCGATACTGAGAATTATCAAAACGACCCGGTATTTAAACAGGCATTTGCCAACATTAGCGAATTGACGGTTTTAAAAACCGATATGGCCGACCCGCTTTCGGAAGATACCGACAGCCCGGTAGAGGGGATTACTCACAGGTATCCCGATCGTGTACTTTTTCATGTGAGCAACGTGTGTTCAATGTATTGCAGACATTGCACGCGTAAACGTAAGGTGGGCGACGTGGACTCCATTCCCTCCAAAGAGCAGTTGCTGAAAGGCATTGAATACATAAAAAATACACCACAGGTGCGCGATGTGCTGCTTTCGGGCGGCGACCCGTTTATGCTTTCCGATAGTTACCTCGACTGGTTGCTTTCGGAGATTACCGCTATTTCGCATGTGGAAGTGGTGAGGATTGGAACCCGGATGCCGGTGGTATTGCCCTACCGGATTACCAACGACCTGATTGACGTACTGAAAAAATACCAACCGGTTTGGATTAACACCCATTTCAACCATCCGCGCGAAATTACTGCATCATCGAGGGAAGCGCTGGCTATGCTGGCCGATGCCGGATTCCCGCTGGGGAACCAGTCAGTATTGCTGGCCGATGTGAACGACTGCCCGCGGATTATGAAAAATCTGGTGCACAAACTGGTTCAAAACAGGGTGCGCCCGTATTACCTCTACCAGTGCGACCTGTCGGAAGGGCTGGCACACTTCAGAACTCCGGTTGGAAAAGGAATTGAGATAATGGAAAGCCTGATTGGGCACACCTCCGGTTTTGCGGTGCCAACTTATGTAATTGATGCTCCGGGCGGCGGCGGAAAAATTCCGGTAATGCCAAACTACATCATTTCGTGGTCAACCAACAAAGTGGTATTACGTAACTACGAGGGAATCATTACCACCTACACCGAACCGGAAAAATACGAGTCGAAGTTCTGCGACCGCAACTGCGAAAAATGCAACCTCGATTTAAACCTGGAAGGAGCCGACGAACAAAAGGGGATTGGGATTGAAAAGTTACTGGCCGACTACGACACCGCTATTTCACTTGTTCCCGACAATAACGAACGTTACAACAGAAGGGAAAATAATGGAGGATAAAATTGAGAAAATTGGAAACTCAACAATTCAACACGGAAAATCGAACAACAGAATATACCTGCTGAAGCTGGATATGAGCGATATGCCCGGCCTTGTGGGCGAACTCGATAATCTGGCCCGGAAGGAGGGATATACCAAAATCTTCACCAAAATACAGGCCGACGCACTCCCCGAATTCATTTTAAACGGTTATTCGGTTGAGGCGTATGTGCCCAAATTCTATAACGGTGATTCCGACTGCGTGATGGCCTCCAAATTTTTGCTGAAATCAAGAAAAAATCCCCCTGAAGAACAGCTTCAAACGCTTTCAGGTCTTCTGAAGCCGGCTGGCAAAAGCAAAAGCCCCGGAAAACTTTCGGAATTTGAAATGAGAAAGCTGAACGAGGCAGATGCTGTTCCCGTTACTCAGGTTTTTAAAAGGGTTTTTGAAACCTATCCCTTTCCGGTACATGACCCCGCCTATATTGTGGAAACCATGCGCAGCAATCATGCAAGGTACTTTGGGGTTTGGGACGGCGATAAACTCATCGGCATTTCAACCGCCGAAACCGATTTCGGTAACGAAAATGCCGAAATGACCGATTTTGCCGTATTGCCCGAATACCGCGGAAAAAAGCTGGCCCTTCACCTGCTGGAGTTTATGGAGCAGGAGATGAAAAAAGCAGGAATAAAAACGGCTTACACCATTGCCAGGCTGGCCGAACCGGGAATGAACAAAACGTTTATGAATGCCGGTTATAAATACAGCGGCACCCTGATTAACAACACAAACATTGCCGGTAACATCGAAAGTATGAACATCTTTTATAAACACTTATAAATATGCATTTAGGAAAACTTTGCAAATATGCCGGAGAGTGCACTGTATATCAGAATGAAAATAACGAAGTTAAAAAACCGATTTTCCTGGTCAGAAATGTATTCTGCAACCGGGGAGCCAAAGGGTGGAACAACTGTATGCGATACCAGGCCTACGAGGCAGGGAAACAGGTTGACGACGATATGACACCCAACGGATAGCAAAATCTCTTTTCAAATTAAACCATGCATTGGATTGACTACGCCATTTTCGGAATATACCTGACAGCCATGTTGGGTATCGGGGTATATTTTATGCGCAAAAACCGCTCGGCTGACGACTATTTTGTGGGTGGGCGGAAAATGAGTTCGTTTCATATCGGTTTATCTGTGGTGGCCACCGATGTAGGCGGCGGTTTTTCCATCGGGCTGGGCGGACTTGGTTTTATCATGGGCCTTTCGGGAACCTGGCTGCTTTTTACCGGCCTTATCGGTGCCTGGCTCAGCGCGGTGCTGCTCATCCCCAAAGTGTCGGAAATGGCAGCAAAATACAATTTCCTTTCGTTTCCCCAGTTTCTAAAACAACTGTACAATCCAAGGGTAGCACTCATTGCCGGAATCATTTCAGCCATCGGTTATCTGGGCTTCACCAGTTCACAAATTCTGGCCGGGGCCAAACTGGCATCGGCAACCTTCCCGAACATTTCACTGCAAACAGCCCTCATTCTGATGGGAATTATTGCAGTGGTTTATACTTCCATCGGGGGAATTAAAGCCGTAATTTATACCGACACCTACCAGTGGATGCTCCTGATGGGGGGCCTGGTTTTTGTAGGCTTGCCCGTAGCTTATTTCGGGGTTGGTGGAATTGTTGCCCTGAGGGCAACGCTCCCCGACAACTTTTTCGACTTAACAGCTATTAAATGGCAGCAAATTGTGAACTGGTTTATCACCATCGTTCCCATCTGGTTTATCGGAATGACACTTTACCAGCGGATTTACGCTGCCGGCAACAAAAAAACTGCTCAACGGGCCTGGTTTGTGGCCGGACTGTTTGAATATCCTGTAATGGCTTTTACCGGAGTTATTCTCGGGTTGTTTGCCAGGGTGGCTTTCGAAAACGGAATTATTGGGACAGGTGTGGAAGGTACTTTCGATCCCGAAATGGGATTGCCGCTATTGCTTAGGAACATTCTTCCCATCGGATTAACCGGTTTAATTTTGTCTGCCTATTTCTCGGCCATTATGTCCACAGCCGACAGTTGTCTGATGGCTGCATCGGGAAACCTCATCACCGATATTTTTAACCGGCACAACTCGGGCAAAGTAATGCTGCTGTCGCAAGGCACAACGCTGGTGCTGGGTGTTACAGCACTCATAATAGCCTGGAAAGTTCCCAATGTGCTGGAACTGATGCTTCACTCCTACTCTTTTATGGTTTCAGGATTGTTTATTCCGGTGCTGGCAGGCATTTTTCTGAAAAAAAGAAGTTCCCGCGGTGCACTTTGGGCTATGATTGTGGGTGGAACCACTACATTGTTGCTTATCCTCAGCGGCCTGAAACTCCCTTTTGGGCTGGATGCAAATATTTACGGGATTTCACTGGCAGTTCTAACCTACTCACTTTTCCATTTTTCTGAAATAAAACCTCAAATTCTGCACGCCAAAAAACCCGTCTGAAAATCGGCATAAAAGTTTATTTTTGCTGCCAGTTTTTTAATCCATGAAAAATAAAGAATTACTGGCTTACTTTACTGCACTCGGAGCGGCCTTTTTTTGGGGATTTTCGTTTGTATGGTTCAAAATTGCATTTCTGGCCTACAAGCCCATCACTGTTGTATTGTTCCGGCTAATCATTTCTGCCGCACTCATTCTTGTTATTGCATGGGCGCTGAAGCGACTGCAAAAACCTACCAAAAAAGATTTTAAGTTGTTTTTTCTGATGGCCTTTTTCGAGCCGTTTCTCTATTTTTTAGGCGAAAGTTACGGATTAACTTATGTTTCTTCAACGGTTGCTTCGGTCATTGTAGGAACCATTCCGCTTTTATCACCCATTGCAGCCTGGTACTTTTTTCGCGAAAAAGTAACGTGGAAAAACATTGCGGGATTTGCGCTTTCATTCATGGGCGTTGCACTTGTTGTGCTCGACAGTTCCTTCCGTTTCGATGCAGCACCCATTGGAGTAGGACTGGAGTTTTTGGCGGTTTTTGCTGCCATTGGTTATTCCATTGTTTTGCGACACGTGGTTGCGCGTTACAACACCCTTACCATTATTGCCTACCAGAACCTCATTGGAATAGGGCTGTTTCTGCCTGTTTGGCTGGTGGTTGATATGAATGATTTTTTGGCCACACCTTTTCATCCGCAGGCTTTCCGGGCCATCATTTTGCTGGCAGTTTTTGCTTCCACGCTGGCCTTCGTGTTTTTCACCCAAAGTATTCGTCAAATCGGGGTGAACCGTTCCAATACATTTGTGAACCTTATTCCGGTTTTTGTAGCCATTCTTTCTTATTTTGTTTTGAAGGAAGAACTTGGCTTTCAGAAAATACTGGGAATTCTGGTGGTAATTGCCGGATTGTTTCTCGCCCAGGCCCGTAGAAGAAGACCTCCTAAAGAAAAAATTGTTGAAGTGCATACTATTTCGTAATGAAAAAGGCAGAATACAAATCGCCGGAAGAATTGAAACTGCTTACCGATAAAAACAGGCAGGAAACGGTTGCATTCATTAAAAAACTAAAAAAGAAAAAGCCCAAAAATCTGGACGATGTGGTTCACAGCCTGCATCACGAAGCTTTCGAATCATTCAGTTGCCTCGATTGCGCTAACTGCTGCAAAACCATCGGGCCCCGGCTTACAGATAAAGACATCGACCGGCTGGCCAAACATTTAAAAATGAAACCTTCCGCCCTTCTGGAACAATATGTAAAAACCGACGAAGACGGTGATTTTGTTTTCAAAGATCATCCCTGCCCGTTCTTACTTCCCGATAATTATTGTATGGTTTACGAAAACCGTCCCAAAGCCTGTCGGGAATACCCGCACACCGACCGCAAACGGTTTGTGCAAATCCTGAATCTATCACACAAAAACTGCGAAACCTGCCCGGTGGTGTATGAGATTTTTGAGGAAATGAAACAGGAATATTAATTTTTCTCACTTTCCTTAATAAACATCGGAGAAATTGTTTCCCAATCGGAATAGTTAAAACTTTCCAGGCAACTTACAATTACCTCCCGGATTCGCTCTTCATGCGTCTTGGACACATTTACTGCGGGTTTCTCCACATACGCTTCGGCATTGTACAATTTTCCCAAACTTCCGTTTTTCTCCCTGCAAAAATCTATTTTTATTTTAGCTTTCCCTGTAATCGGCAAACCCGGGGTTTCTGAAATCTCCAGTTGTGTTATGCGGATTACAATCGGGACACCATTTGTATCTTGTCTGAAATTTACTTTCAGATAGTTGTAAACGGCCTTTTCTACGCCACCTTCCAGATTTGCATCGATTTTCGTTTTTTTGAATACTCCCTTTTGCACAAAGCCGATGTTTTCTTTATTTGCCCGGACATCTTCAACCTTCTTAATGTAAAAACCGTCGGCTTCAAATTCGATGGAATCGTTTTGCAAAATAATTAATCCTTCCTGGCTCCAAACTATTTGGTGTAACCCAAAAACAAACAGAATAATTAAAGCAGTTCTCATATTTTCGATATCATTTTAAGGCAAAAATAGCGAGAATAAAACTTCTGAAACAAAATTGCGGATGCTTATTTTACCTGGTTTTCCCAAAAATCATCTGTCTGATCATTGTTTGGTTTACGAAAACCGTCCCAAACCCTGCCGCGATTACCCGCACACTGATCGCAAACGTTTTATCCAAATTCTGAATTTGTCGCATAAAAACTGCGAAACCTGACCGGTGGTTTATGAGATTTTTGAAAGTCTTAAAAATTTGTAATATTTCCCTACTTTTGGCGTTTTATCGGATATACAAAAAGTGAATGAACCGTAAATTTTACCTGATACTGCTTTTTACACTTTCTTTTTTTACCGGGAAAGCCCAGATTGGCGGAGAAACCACCTACCAGTTTCTGGAACTAACCAACTCGGCCCGCATGGCGGCTTTGGGCGGAAATCAGATCGCGCTTACCGACACTTCCGATTTGAACCTCCCTTTTCACAATCCGGCGCTTTTACATTCAGGTATGAACAACATGGTGCTGGTAAACTATGTAAACTATTTTATGGACATCAATTACGGGTATGCTTCTTATGGCCGTAGTTTCGATGGAATTGGAAACTTCGCACTTGGTATGCACTACATCAATTACGGCGAATTTAAAGAGGCAACCGAACTGGGCGAGCTCACCGGCAACTTTTTTAACGCCGCCGAATATGCCCTGAATATGATTTATTCCAGTCACTATAAACGGCTCAGTTACGGAGCAAATCTCAAACCGGTATTTTCGGTGTTCGAAAGCTACCGTTCGTTTGGGCTGGCGGCCGATTTGGGTGTCAATTTCAGCAGCAAAGACAGCCTGACACAAGTGGCGCTTGTTGCCCGGAATATGGGCGGACAAATTGCCACCTATTACGAAGATGGAAACCGCGAACCCATTCCGTTTAACCTCCAGGCCGGAATCAGCACAAAGCTGAAATATGCACCTGTAGTGCTTTCACTTACCATGCAGCACCTTACCAATTGGGATTTGGGCTGGTCGGCAGAAGAAAATGAACAAACCCTCGAAAACTGGTACGAACGCCGGGAAGGATTTGGGAAACAACTGATGCGTCATGCAGTACTTGGCGTTGAAATATTGCCGTCAAACAATTTTACGCTTCGGGCAGGTTACAATTACCAGCGCCGGCAGGAGCTGAAATTTGACGAACGCCTTTCCACGGTTGGATTTTCAATGGGATTCGGGTTAAAAGTTAAACGCTTCCGGCTCGACTTTGCCACCTCCCGTTTCCACCTGGCCGGTTCATCCAACCTCTTCTCTCTGGCCATCAATTTAAATGAACGGTTTTAATTAAAGACCATTGGGTCTGATTTGGAAAATCCTTTATCTTTGTGCCAAATCCTTAAAAAATGACCAGAAAAAAGATTGTAATAGCCATTGACGGGCACTCATCGTGCGGAAAAAGCACACTGGCCAAATCGCTGGCCCGCGAGCTGGGTTACATTTATATCGACAGCGGCGCCATGTACCGGGTGGTTACATTGCATGCCCTGCGAAATGGCTGGATTGTTGGCGGACAACCCGAGAGGGAGAAGGTTATTGCCGGTGTGAAAGACCTGAAAATTACTTTCGACTGGGACGAAAAAACGGAAAAAAACACGACGTTTTTAAACGGTGACAATGTGGAGGATGAAATCAGGCAACTGGAAGTTTCGCGAAATGTGAGCCCCATTAGTACCATTGCCGAAGTGCGCCGCGAAATGGTAAAACAGCAACGCGAAAACGGCAAAAACAAAGGCATCGTAATGGATGGCCGCGATATTGGAACCGTGGTTTTTCCCGATGCCGAACTGAAAATATTCTTGACGGCATCGCCTGAAATAAGGGCGCAGCGCCGCTATGTGGAACTAAAAGAAAAAGGCCAGGAAGTGGAGTTTGATGAAATTCTGAAAAATGTGGAAGAGCGAGACTCCATCGATTCGGGGCGAGAAGTGAGTCCTCTCCGAAAAGCTGACGATGCACTTGTATTGGACAACAGCTATTTAACGCGCGAAGAACAGTTGCGGTGGAGTTTGGAAAGAGTAAAAGAAAAAATGGAAGAAGATGAGAGTTGAGATTGACAGACGTTCCGGCTTTTGTTTCGGTGTTATTAAGACCATTAAATCAGCCGAAAGCGAATTGAAAAATGCAGATAAATTATATTGTTTGGGAGATATTGTGCACAATGGAATGGAAGTGGAACGCCTTGAAAAAATGGGGTTACATTCCATTAGCCGGGAGGAATACATGCAACTGAAAGATTGCAAGGTTTTAATCCGTGCCCATGGCGAACCACCGGAAACGTATGAACATGCCCAAAAAAATAATATTGAACTGATAGACGCAACTTGTCCGGTAGTTTTAACCCTTCAGGAAAAAGTGAAGGGGGCTTATGAAAAAAACAAACACTTGAACGGACAGGTTGTGATATATGGGAAAAAAGGTCATGCTGAAATTGTTGGCCTCGACGGCCAGGTGGAAAAAAAGGCCATTATTTTGGAAAGTATCGATGATGTAAACAAAATCGATTATTCCCGGCCGGTTTCACTTTATTCACAAACCACCAAACGGGTGGAGGATTTTTATGCCATTGCCGACAAGGTAAAATCCAGCATGCAACCGGGAGTGCCGCTCGAAATCAAGGATTCCATCTGCCGGCAGGTTTCAAACCGGGTTCCCCATCTGAAGCAATTTGCCAAAGAGTTTGATGTTATTCTGTTTGTTGCCGGGCATAAAAGTTCCAATGGAAAATATTTGTACACCATTTGCAAGGAAGAAAACTTGCGTACGCACCACATTTCGAGAACTTCGGAGATTGATCCGGACTGGCTTAAGGGAGCGGAATCGGTTGGAATTTGCGGCGCAACTTCAACTCCCAACTGGCTAATGGAAGAAGTAGCCGAATGGGTTAGTCAGCAGCCCAATTCCTGAGTGTACCCACGGGTTTTGTTTCTTAATTTTTTGTTTCTTTGAAAAAAGATTCAAAAGCAGGACCCATGCCCAAAAAGTTTGCCCAGGTTATTTTACCCCTTTCTTTGCACGATGCATTTACGTATCGGGTACCAGAACAGTGGCATAGCAGAATTAAACCGGGGCAACGGGTGGTGGTGCAGTTCGGCGCCAAAAAGTATTATGCCGCCCTCGTTTTTTCCCTCTCAGATACTCCTCCTGAAAATATTGAATTAAAAGAAATCGTTCAGCTTTTGGATGACGAACCGGTGGTTTTGCCCCAAAATCTGGAATTGTGGAAATGGATGTCAGATTACTATTGCTGTACTCTTGGCGACGTTTTTAGGGCAGCTATTCCAACCGGATTAAAACTGGAAAGTAAATCGAAAATCATACTGGCTGCGGATGATGAAGAACAGGAAATTACCGAAAAAGAATTTAGGATTTTAGATTTGGTAAAACAGGATATTTCTACGCTTGACTTTTTGCAGAAAAAACTTGGCCGAGAGTTTTCCTACAATGCCTTAAAATCACTTCTCGATAAAAACATCATTCATATTGAAGAGAAAATAAACGCGAAATACAAGGCTAAAACCGAGACCTGGGTTAAAATGCATCCTCAGATAAAAAGCGAAGACGATTTGCAAAAGGCAATAGAGACCCTCAAACGTGCCAAAAAACAACAGGATTTGTTATTTCATTTTGTTGAAAAAACGAATGTTTTTCAGGAGGAACAAAAACTTCAGATTCAGAAAAAGGAATTGTTAAAAGGAACCGGGTTCAGTTCGGCAATTTTAAGTGGCCTGAAAGAAAAGAAAATTCTGAAAACATTTCAGCAGCAGGTTTCGCGCATTGAGGAGAAAGTTTCGAAACAGGCAGATTTAAATCTGCTGAATAACTACCAGCAGCATGCACTGGACGAAATTAAAAGCTGTTTCGAAAAAAAACAGGTCACTTTAATTCACGGAATTACTGCCAGCGGCAAAACCGAAATTTATATTCATCTGATTGATGAAGTTTTAAAACACGGAAAACAGGCCTTGTATTTGTTGCCTGAAATAGCGCTCACCACACAAATTATTGAGCGATTGAAAAATGTTTTTGGAACAAAAGTGGGCATTTATCACTCGCGGCTGAACAGTCAGGAGCGGGTGGAAATCTGGAAAAAAGTGCTCCGGTTTCAAACCAATCCGAAAGAAGGTTACCAGGTGGTTCTTGGAGCCCGGTCGGCGCTGTTTATGCCCTTTTCAAACCTGGGGCTGGTCATTGTTGACGAGGAACACGAAAATTCGTTTAAGCAGTTTGATCCTGCTCCGCGTTACCATGCGAGGGATATGGCTGTGGTTTTGGGCAAACAAAATAATGCAAACGTACTGCTTGGATCAGCCACCCCATCCTACGAAAGTTTTTTCAATGCCCTGAACGGAAAATACGGGCTGGTGAACCTCACCAAAAGACACTCGAATATGGAACTGCCCGAAATTATTGTGGCCGATTTAAAACGCGCATGGAAGAAAAAACAGATGCAGTCGGTGCTCACTCCCGAACTTTTTAACCTGATGGAAGATGCGCTGAATAACCACGAGCAGGTCATTCTTTTTCAGAATCGGCGGGGATACTCACCCTATATTCAGTGTTTTACATGTGGCTGGATCCCCAAGTGCAAAAACTGCGATGTAAGTCTTACCTACCACAAATACAAAAAACGGCTGAACTGCCATTATTGCGGCTTTAGCATTGCAATGGCGGCCGAGTGCCAGGAGTGTGGGTCGCCTGAAATTAAAACACGCGGGTTTGGAACCGAAAAAATTGAAGATGAACTGAAGCCGCTCTTCCCGGCGAAAAGAATTGAGCGGATGGATTTGGACACAACCCGTTCAAAAAATGCGTTCGGGAAAATCATTCATAACCTGGAATCGCGAAAAACCGACATCCTCATTGGAACACAGATGGTTACCAAAGGCCTCGATTTTGAACATGTGCGTGTGGTGGGAATTTTAAATGCAGATAACCTGATTAACTTTCCGGATTTCAGGGCGCACGAAAGGGCATACCAACTCGTTTCGCAGGTGAGTGGCCGGGCCGGACGCAAACACAGCCGGGGGAAAGTGGTGGTGCAAACGTCACAACCGGAACATCCGCTGATAGAACTCATCCGGCAACAGGATTACATGGCTGCGTTTAAAGCCCAAATGGCAGAACGCAGACTGTTTAATTATCCACCTTATTTCCGATTGATAAAATTGGTGGTGAAGCACAGGAATCCGGAAAATGTGAACCGGATGGCAGCACAGTTGGCCGGCCTGCTAAGAAATGCTCATGAATTAACCGTACTGGGGCCTGAGTTCCCTCTTGTGAGCCGCATCCAGCTTTGGTACCACAAGGAAATATGGCTGAAAGTAAATCCAAAACTTCCACTGGGAGAAGTTAAAAAATTCGTTCAGAATTCCATTGAAAAAGTTCGTAGCCTGCCTGAAAACAGCAGTTGCGTTGTAAACATAGATGTAGATCCAGCCTGAATTCCTGTGAATTTTGTTCCTTTAATAAAAAAACTAACCTTTCCCCGGTCTCCAATTTTTTTTAGTTTTGTGGGGTTAAAGAAATTATGTGGACAAATTAGAGATTAATCAGATTTTTGAGCAGTTTGGCCGGTTGCGCGCCATCGTAATTGGCGATGCAATGGTTGATACCTATTTATGGGGAAAGGTTGAACGGGTTTCACCCGAGGCGCCTATCCCGATAGTTTCGGTCACCGACCGTGAAAGCCGGCTGGGCGGAGCAGCCAATGTTTCTTTAAATATTCAGGCCTTAGGAGCCACTCCGGTACTTTTTTCAGTTGTTGGCAACGACGAGAAAGGAAGGAAGTTTAGAAAAATGTTGAAAAAAAACAGCCTGACGGATCATGGTATTTTTGTTGATCCTTTCAGGGTAACAACCGTTAAAAGCCGGATTATCAGCAAGGGGCAGCACATCGCACGGGTAGATGAGGAATCTGTTGATTTTATTGGGGCTGATTTGGAGCAGGAACTTTTTAATGCAGTCAGGTCAGAACTTGAAACACATAAAACAGATGTTATCCTTTTTGTAGATTACGACAAGGGAGTAATTACTCCGTCGCTTTTTGACAAGGTAAATCAACTGGCCCGGGCAAACCGAATTCCTGTTGCTGTTGATCCGAAAAGGAGAAATTTTGGCCATTACCATCATGTTGATCTTTTTAAACCAAATATTTATGAATTTACCGAAGGAACAGGACTTTCCATTGAAAAAGGAGATATTGAATCCCTGAAAAAAGCAGTGCAAGTGCTGAAAGAAAGGCAACACTTCAAATTTATATTTATAACCCTTTCAGAACTTGGTGTTTTTATAAGCAATGGGTTTGAAGAACAATATTACCCGGCAGTAATACGGAAAGTGGCTGATGTATCAGGCGCAGGTGATACCGTGCTTAGCGTGGCGGGCCTGGCAATGGCTGCGGGTTTGTCTCCTCAGGTAATGGCCATGATGTCGAATATAGCCGGAGGTTTGGTTTGTGAAAGCCCGGGCGTAGTTTCTGTTAACAAAAACCAGTTGATGCAAATGATGAATTCACAAAAATTATAAACTTTTTATCTGCTCAATTCCAGCTTTTTAATCAGTTATAAACGTGAGATGTCGAAAAATACCTTAATGAGATTAGGGCTAAAATATTAAATTTGAAACCGTTCTAAAAATTTGAAATTCTGATGGGAAAAATTATATCGCTGGCGAACCAGAAAGGAGGGGTTGGAAAAACGACCACAACAATTAACCTGGCTGCCAGTCTTGCAGTTCTGGAGCAGAAAGTGCTGATTATTGACGCCGATCCGCAGGCAAACGCAACCTCCGGTTTTGGATTCGATGTTAAAAATGTGCAATCGAGTATTTACGAATGTATTGTGGACGAAATCGATCCCGAAAAGGTGATTCTGAAAACGGAAATAGCAAATCTCGATCTGATTCCTTCCCACATCGATTTGGTGGGGGCGGAAATTGAGATGCTGAATCTTCCGAACCGGGAAAAAGTATTGCGAAACACCATCAGTAAGTTAAAAGAAGTTTACGATTTTATTTTTATTGATTGTTCTCCGTCGCTGGGATTGATTACGGTAAATGCCTTAACAGCAGCCGATTCGGTAATTATTCCGGTACAATGCGAATATTTTGCGCTCGAGGGCCTCGGAAAACTTCTGAATACCATTAAAATTATTCAGAACCGGCTGAATCCGGCGCTGGAAATTGAAGGTTTTTTGCTCACCATGTTCGATTCGCGCCTGAACCTTTCCAATCAGGTTTACGAGGAGGTAAAACATCATTTTCAGGATATGGTTTTTGAAACGGTTATTCAGAGAAATGTGAAACTGAGTGAAGCGCCAAGTTACGGAAAACCTGCTATTCTGTACGACGCCAGTTCGCGGGGGGCAATCAACCACATGAATCTGGCCCGCGAAATTCTGCAGCGAAACGGAATGACACGCATGGCTCAGGAAAGTAAAATCATTAACAGTTAAAATTTCGACTATGGTAAAAAGGAATGTACTTGGACGAGGATTGGGAGCGCTTATCGACGATGCCGAAAAAATGAATCAGGCCGGTATCAGCGAAGTTGATTTGATTAAAATTGAAGCTAACCCTTTTCAACCCCGTTCGAAATTTGATGAAGAGGGGCTGGAGGAATTGGCTGCTTCCATTCGCGAAATCGGACTGATTCAACCCATTACCCTGCGAAAAACCGGTCCGGACAGTTACCAGATAATTGCCGGAGAACGTCGTTTCAGAGCGGCACAAAAAGCCGGACTCGAGGCCATTCCTTCCTATATTCGACATGCCAAAGATGACGCCATGCTTGAAATGGCCCTGGTGGAAAACATTCAGCGCGAAGATTTGGATGCCATTGAAATTGCACTCAGTTATCAGCGGTTAATGGAAGAACTGAATTTTACCCAGGAAGAAATGAGCAGCCGGGTTGGAAAAAAACGCTCCACAATTGCCAATTATCTTCGACTATTAAAGCTGCCTGCCATTATCCAAAAAGCCCTTCGCGAAAAAGAAATTTCTATGGGCCACGCGCGGGCACTTATTAATATTGAAGATTCCGAAATTCAGGAAATGATTTACGGGCAAATTCTTAAATATGGTTTTTCCGTCAGAAAAGTGGAAGAAATAGTTCGTAGTTTGAGTGAAAATGGAGATTCTGGTGCTCAGCCTAAAAGAAAAGAATTGCCAAAAGAATACAAAGATTACAAAGGCCACCTCGGGAAATTGCTCGGTTCGCACATTGGTATTTCAGTTCATGGAAACGGAAACGGAAAAGGAAAAATTGTAATTCCCTTTAAATCAGAGCAGGATCTTGAACGAATTGTTAAAATAATTGAAAACGGGAAATAAATCATTTTCTCTCCATTCTCTGTGAAATGAAACTTCTATTTTTGGGCAAAATTTGTGAAGCGTGATTGGCAGAGGATTTTTTTCGAAAACAATACTGATTATTATCCAGGTACTGGTGGTTTTTAACCTTCAGGCACAGTTGGTTGATGCGGATACGCTTCAGTTTATTCGAGAAATTCCTGTTGAGCAGGAACAGGAAGTTCACTCGCCACGCAAGGCAACCATTTATTCTGCCATACTTCCGGGCCTTGGGCAGGTTTACAACAAAAAATACTGGAAAGTGCCGCTAATTTATATCGGATTCGGAACAATCGGCTATTTTATAAACTGGAACAACGAAAATTACCAGTTGTTCAGGATTGGTTACCAGCACCTTACTGATGGAAATCCTGAAACGCAGGACTATTTGAAAATTGAGGCTGTCCGCCGAAACAACTACGATTTGGATAATCCCAATCAATTTAATAACCTTAGAACAGCACTTTCGAGGCAGCAGGATTATTACCGCCGGAACCGCGACCTGCTCATCATTAGTTTAGTCGGGTTTTACGGGCTGAATATCATTGATGCCAGTGTGGATGCACATCTTTTTGACTTCGATATCGGCGACGACCTGACACTGAAATGGGAACCTGCAATGATGAATTTTGATAATAATTTTGTTTATTGCATTAATTTTAGAATTAATTTTTGAAGTATGCAGATGAAGTTTGCAACGTTTACAGCGAGTCTTATTTTGATAATTTTAGGTTTGAACGCAACTGCACAGGAGCCGGGAAGGCAAAAAATTGATATGCCGGCGATGCAGACCATAAAATTGGAAGTGATTGCTCCGGATACGCTTTACATTGCAGCGGAAGATTCTGTTTTTTCAGGCGAAATGGCTGATTCTCTGTTGTTCGGGGCCGGGCCTGTACCCGATGAGGACTTAAATGATATTTTCTCGGAGAAGATGGACAGTCTGCAAAATTCCTGGTATATCAGAAACCTGTTTCACCTTGACAGGCAAGAAGTTGATCTGACAGACTATTTCCCAACCAACCTGCCCGATTCGGTTTATATTGACCGGTTACAGGAGATTAAACAGGTTATTGATCTGCCCTACAACAATGTAGTTAAAAACTTCATAAAGCTATATACCGAAAGACGACGCGATTTGGTTGAGGCAATGCTGGGCCTTTCCGCTTACTATTTCCCCATGTTTGAGGAAACCCTCGACCGCTACAATATGCCGCTGGAGTTGAAATACCTTCCGGTTATCGAATCGGCTTTAAATCCAAAAGCGATGTCGAGGGTTGGAGCTAATGGTTTGTGGCAATTTATGTACGGTACAGGCAGGCAAATGGGCCTCGAAATTACCAGTTTTGTGGATGAACGCCGCGATCCTGTTAAATCCACCGAGGCGGCCGTCAGGTATTTAAATCAGCTTTATAATACATACGACGACTGGTTTCTGGCTATTGCCGCATACAATTGCGGTCCGGGCAACGTAAATCGTGCCATCCGTAGGTCGGGTGGTAAAAAGAATTACTGGGAAATTTATTACAGGCTGCCCCGCGAAACCCGTGGTTATGTTCCTGCGTTTATATCTGCTGCCTACGTAATGAATTATTACAAGGAACACAATCTCCAGCCCCGTTTCCCGGACATTTCTCTGCAAACCGATACGGTTTTTGTGCACGACTACCTGCATTTCAACCAGCTTGAAACTACGCTCGGTATAGATAAAGAACAGTTGCGCTCATTAAACCCGATGTACCGCCGCGATGTGATTCCGGCCAAACCCGGTAAACCCTATCCAATCGTTCTCCCAAATGAAAAAATTATGGCTTTTATTTATTTGGATACTGCAGTTTTTGCCCACGAACGTGAAAAATATTTTCCCGACAACAAACTTGTGAATCCCGCCAGTCCGACGGCAACTTACTTTACGCCTGCCGATGTGGAAGGTAAGGAGAGAGTGGTTTATACTGTAAAATCCGGCGACAACGTGGGCTTCATTTCATCGTGGTTTAATGTGCGCGCATCCGATTTAAGGTACTGGAACAATATTAACCGCGATCTTATCCGGGTAGGCCAAAAACTGGTTGTTTATGTACCGAAGGAGCAAAAAGGAAAGTACGAACGGGTAAATACAATGTCTTTTGCGCAGAAACAGGCATCAATTGGCAAAACGGTAAATACAGCGACCACTGTAACTGAAAGCAACCCGGTGGATCCCAATTTTGAATATTACACTGTGAGAAGGGGAGATACTATTTGGGAAATAGCCAAAAGATATGCCGGAATTTCACCCGATGAAATTTTAAAACTGAACAATCTTTCAACCAGTTCAAAACTTTCCATTGGCCAAAAACTGAAAATCAAATCAAAGGAGAACACATAGGAAACCTTCTTTGCATATTTTTTTTAATTTCACCCAATCAACAAAATGAATTAAGATGAAAGCCAAATCTGCTTTTTCTTTAGCTGCCCTGCTATTTTTCGTTATTCCATTTAAACTGTTTGCTATGAATACTGCTGTTCAAACTCCTGTTTTAAAATGGACAATCGGGTTTCATAAAGAAAAAAACCAAAATCCTGAAAAATGGATTCCTGCAATAGTACCGGGTGCAGTTCAACTCGATTATGCTACAGCAAACAACTGGGAAACTTTTTTTTATGCCGAAAACTGGAAAGATTACCTCTGGATGGAAGATGTGTACTGGACTTACCGGAACCAGTTTGAAAAATCGGAATTAGAAGTGGGGGAGCAGTTGTTTTTTATATCGCTTGGAATTGATTATGAATTTGAAATCTGGTTGAACGGCAAAAAACTTTTATATCAGGAGGGGATGTTTACTCCTGTGAATCTGAATCTGACGAATCATTTACAGGAAGAAAACGAACTGCTGGTTAGACTTTTTCCTGCGCCAAAACTGCCGGGTTTCGACATGAATCGCAGCCAGGCCGCGCAAAGTGTAAAACCGGCTGTAAGTTATGGCTGGGACTGGCATCCAAGACTGGTTCCGTTGGGAATCTGGGATGAAACGTTTTTTGAAATCCGCAATGAATCTTACGTCGAAGATTTTTTTACCGACTACAAATTGAATGAAGATCTTTCCAAAGCTGAAATTTCTGTGCTTGCTGAAGGTGAAAATCTGGAGGGTAAAAAATTCCAATGGTTGCTTACAGCGCCTAACGGAAAAACAGTTTTCAATAAATCGGGAAAAATAAATTCGGAAGAACTGCTTTCCGTGGAGCTTGAAAATCCGCAACTTTGGTGGCCACACGATCATGGCGACCAGCCTTTGTATGTTTCTGAAATCAAAGTTTCAGATGAAAATGGAAAAGTTCTTGATTCCAAAAAACAAATCGTGGGTTTCCGGCGGGTACGGCTGGTGATGAACGAAGGGTTGTGGCAGGAAGAAATTCCGTTCCCGAAAACCCGGAACAAACCACCCATTACCATTGAAATTAACGGCAGGCGCATATTTTCCAAAGGAACCAATTGGGTAAATCCTGAAATTTTTCCGGGCATTATTACCAAAGAAAGATATGATGAATTGCTTGATCTGGCGCTTGAGGCCAATTTCAATATGCTGCGCGTTTGGGGCGGTGGCATTGTAAACAAAGAGGCGTTTTACAAAGGGTGCAACGAAAAAGGCATTTTGGTGTGGACCGAATTTCCGCTGGCCTGCAACAATTACGAAGATAACCCGAAATATTTGCGGGTTTTGGAACAGGAGTCGGAATCTATTATTAAACGCATCAGGAAACATCCGTCCAACGCCATGTGGAGCGGCGGCAACGAACTGTTCAACAACTGGTCGGGAATGACAGACCAGTCGCTGGCTTTGCGAATGCTCAACAGCCAGTGCTTTACCCTCGATCCGTTTACGCCGTTTATACCCACTTCGCCCATTTACGGAATGGGGCACGGGCATTACATTTTTCGCGGCCTCGACGGCAAAACCGAAGTATATCAGTGGATGGCAGAAGCCAAAAACACTGCCTATACCGAATTTGGAATGCCCGGCCCGTCGCCGGTGGAAATCCTTAAAACCATTATACCCGAAGAAGAACTGTTTCCGCCCATGCCCGGAACTAGCTGGGAAAGTCACCATGCATTTAAAGCCTGGGTGGGCGATACGTGGCTGATGAAAGATTTTCTGACTGAATATTTTGGCGAACCGGAAACTTTGGAAGAACTGGTTGAAATCGGGCAGTGGATTCAAAGCGAAGGGTACAAATGCATTTATGAAGAGGCACGCCGGCAAAAACCATGGTGTTCCATGGCACTCAACTGGTGTTACAACGAGCCCTGGCCCACGGCTGCCAACAACAGCCTTGTAAATTACCCGGCTAAACCAAAACCGGCATTTTATGCAGTGGCCAACTCGTGCCGCCCGGTGCTGGTCAGTGCGCGCATTCCAAAATTCAGGTGGAAAACCGGCGAGAATTTTTCTATTGAATTGTTTATTCTAAACGACAAATACGAAGAAACGGGTTCCGCGAAAGTGAATATTTTTTTGAAATCGGGCACTGACAAAAAGGAAATCGGAAGCTGGGAGTTTGCCTCTGCTCCGCCCAACAAAAATGTGAAAGGCCCTGTTTTTAAAACCATTGTACCTGACTTCCGTCCCGGAAAAATGACCCTCGTTTTGGAGGTGGAAGGCAAACCGGAGTGGAGTTCGGAGTATGAGTTGTTGAAATTATAGTTATCAAAAGATTATGGAGAATCATCCGGTTGAACCCTTTTTTATCAGGTTGAAACAGGACAAAATGAAAATCCGTGAATTAGGTAGTTTCAATAATGTTTGAATTGAACGTCCTTAGTTTGCCGATTTTTTCAGAAACTGAGCCTCTTTCTCCAAGCCTGATAATCCACAACAGAAACTGAATCCATTTATTTGGGTGGGTAATGATTTTTGATTTTTCTGCCACTTTTAAATCCCTGGTTTGAATCAAATTTTGCCAACCGGTTTCCTTAAACTCCACCATTTCCACAGCAAAATTCCATGCGCCGTCGCGGGCAATTTTCATACTGAAGTCAACCAGATAATTATCAATTTTCCCTGTTTTGGAAAGAATTTTTTTTAAAGGAACCCAAATGGCTGAAAGGCCGAACTGAACCTCGTCAACCTGCGAGGAAAGGATATCGTTTATTTTTATAAAATCGTTTTTTAGCTCATGAATATTTTCTCTGGTTGATATTTCGGCAGCAGCAATTCCCAAATCCAGATTAATGTGTGCGTTCATGCCCAGTAAAAGATGTTGTAAAACCAGTATGCTTTTATTTTTGGAAATTGTGAATGCTCTAGTCCACGACTGAGTTACTTTTTTGTTTTGTTTCCAGGCAAAATATGCATCGATGTAATATCGGGCAAAAACAACATCCAGTTTTTCCATTCTGGGTCCGTCGTCAAAATAATGGTTTTCAATTTCTTCTTTTACTTTAACTGTAACTTTCCGGTAAAGCACTGCAAAGTAGCCCAGCGGATTGTTATTTTTCTCTGTTTCAAAAATGATGTGATCCAATGTTGCAATAACATCTTCAATGGAATTGAGCTGGTTCGGATTCATTCTTATATCGTTTATAGCTAAAAGAATAGTTTTCCTGCAAATGAGTTTATCCCTGGTTTAGTTCTTTTAATTATGCTGGTGCTCTTCTTCAATCTGATGCAGCAACCGGGCATATTTTCCACCATGTTTCAGCAATTCGGTGTGGGTGCCGCGCTCAATAATTTGCCCGTCTTCCAAAACAAGAATCATATCGGAATTTTTTATGGTGCTGAGCCGGTGAGCTACGGCAATAACGGTTTTTAGTGAAAAAATATTGGCAATGGCCTGCTGAATGTATTGCTCGGTTATGGAATCGACCGCGCTTGTTGCTTCATCGAGAATTATCAGTTCGCTGTTGCCGGCAATGGCCCGCGCAAAGGAAATCAACTGGGCCTGCCCTTTCGAAAGATTATCGCCATTGTCCTGAATCACAAACTGGTAACGGCCGCCCAATTGGTCTATAAAGCGACTGGCATAAACAAAGGAAGCGGCCTGTTCCACATCGGTTTTGGAAACCGTTTTGCGCCCCAGTGCAATGTTGAATTCCACGGTGTCGTTAAACATGTAAATATCCTGGTGCATTACCGAAATGGTTTCCCTGATTTGGGCAATGGGCAGTTCGGAAAGTTCAGTTCCGTTTATTTTAATGGAACCGCGGTAGCCGGTGTAGGTTTTTGCCAGCAGCCTGATGATGGTCGATTTACCGGAGCCCGTGGTTCCTACCAGCGCCAAACGATCGCCTTTTTTTAGCTTGAAAGACACATTTTTCAAAACATCAGGACCATCTTTGGAATAACTGAAACAGACATTTTTAAACTCAATTTCCTGAAGGTCGATGGGGTCAGGCAAAGTGCTTTTCGTCTCGACGGTGGGGTCTTCCACTTTTTGACGGAACAATTCACTGATGTGCTCCAACGCTGACAATGCCCGCTGAATGGTTGAAATTTGCTGGGCAAACTGCTTCACCGGAACAAACAACCGTTCAAGCGTGGTAACAAAAACAATGAGCACTCCCATTGTGTAACCGTAATCCCAAATCTGAATGGCGCCGTACCAAATCACTAGTGCTGTGGCCACAGATGTAATTCCTTCCACAATAGAATAAAGGAAAGAATCGTAAATATTAGATTTGTTTTGAGCGTCGGAAAACTCCTTGTTCAGACCGTCATACTTGTTAAACACTTTTTCTTCTGCCGAATACAACTGCACCGTTTTCATGCCGTTCAGTGCTTCCTGCAGGTAGGCGGCCGATTTGGCCAGGCTGGTGCGTGAAATGTCGTATGCTTTCCTGATTTTTTTTCGCAGGTAACTGATGGCCAGAATAATAAGCGGGACAACCAGCAGCAGCACCAGTGTCAGCCGCCAGTTCAGGTAAAACAGGTAACCTACCAACGCAAGGGTTTTAATGCTGTCGGCCAGTAAACCAAGAATTCCTGCGGCAAACGATTCAGAAACCGATTCCATATCGCTGGTGAGGCGCGACAAGGTTACTCCAATCGGTTTTTTATCGAAATAACTTAACGGAAAACGCAGTGATTTGCCGAATAACTTTTTCCGGAGATCGACAATGGCCAGGTTGCCGGCTTTGGAAAAGGAGTAGCTGTAAAATCCGTCGAAAAGAATGTTCAGAAGCAATGCCAATGCCAGGAAAACAATCTGCCGGATTAACCCGTCAACATTTCCGGGTATGATGTAATTATCCACAATGTTTTCAACCAGCCAAAGGAAATAAATGCCAGCCGCAGTTGTTACCGGAATGGAGGCAATGCTAAAGAAAAACCATTTCTTGTGTGGTTTGAAATAGCCGGCGTATTTCCTGAGCAGTTGCCAGTCTTCCGATTCCAATATTTTTTTGATTCCTCTCATTTACGCTACTTCTCCTTTTGATAATTTTCCTGCTGAAGTTCCAGAATATCACGGTAAAATTCCGATTGCCTGATCAACTCCTGATGACTTCCTTTAGCTGCAATCCGCCCGTCTTCCAACACAATAGTAAAGTCGGTTTTTTCCAGCACGCTTATCCGGTTCGAAATAACAACCACGCTTTTAACCGCTTGGTTATCAAAAATTTGTGTTATCAAAAAGCGTTCGGTGTCGGTATCAACCGCGGAAAAAACATCGTCGAGAATCAGCAATTTGCCCGGTGAGTAAAGTGCACGGGCCAAACTAATCCGTTGCTTTTGTCCGCCAGAGAGCATGATGCCTTTTTCGCCCACCATTGTTTTTTCGTGTATGGGAAAACGCTGTAATTCATCGGCAAAGGCACTTTTGTAAATCACATCTTTAAAACGATCTGTTTCTATTCCATTTTCCGATCCGAAAGCCACATTGTTTTCAATGGTGTCGGAAAAAAGAAAAACTTCCTGGCTCACGGTTTTTACAACATCCCGGATATCTTCACTTTTCAGGTTGGCTGCATCTTTTTCGCCTAAGTAAACCTGCCCTTTATCCGGGCGCAGCCATCCATTCAAACAGTTAACCAACGTGGTTTTCCCGGAACCCACTTTTCCGGTAATTCCTACAACCTGGCCCGGTTTTATTGAAAAGGAAATGTCCTGCAACACCGGTTTGTCGCCGTTGTGATAGGTGAAATTCAGGTTTTTTATTGCGATTCCGTTTTTAAAAAGTTCTTCTTTTTCGTTTTTGGGAAGCGGTTTTTTGTCGTCGTCGGTTCCTTTTCGGTCCATAATGGTTTGTATGCTGCTGATGCCCACAAAACCTTCCTGAAAAACGGTGAGCACCCAACCAAGTCCCATAATCGGCTGACTTAAAAGCGCGGCATAGGCAATATATTCGGTAAGTTCGCCAATGGTAAATGTTCCGTTGATAACGTACATGCCGCCCACAAAAAGAACCACTATCTTTAAAATCTGGCCGAGATTGGCAAGCAGCGGCATTACAAAAGACCGAATCCATGCAATTTTCAGGTTTGCATGGTAATACGAAAGGTTCTCTTTTTGAACTTCATTTTCGGCGTGTTCGTAAATATTGTAGCTTTTTATCACGCTGTTTCCCGAAAGGAAAGAGATGATTTTTCCAGATAGCTTTTGCAGCGTGTTCATTCTGAGCCGTGTGTTTCTCACCATCACCACCATGCCGAAGCGAACAATTATAAATACAACAACCATTGGAATTACACAGTAAAGTGTGAGCATGGGCGAAAGTTGCCACATTTTGTAAGGTGTAAGCGACAGCGACAATAAAATGTTTCCGATTTGCAGAAATCCAAAGCCGGTTATCATTCGCACCCCGTTAATGTCGTTGTTCACGCGCGAAATGATGTTTCCGGTGGAGTTTTCATCGTAGTAATCCTTGCCGAAAGACGAAAGCTTTTTGAACATTTCGCCCTTGAGTTGTCGTTCAATTAGCCGGGCCGGGAAAAAAATCAGCACCCTCGAAAGAGTTCGAATCAGAATCAGTCCCAAAGCCAAACCGACAATAATCAGCACATTTTTTTGAAATTCGGGTACATTTCCTGTTCGACCCAATGTAATCAGGTCGATGGTTTTTTGAATGAACCCGGGAATGGTTACCGAAACCCACACCGTAAGCACCAGAAAAACAATGCCTCCGGTGTACCACCAACGGTACCGGTGCATGTACTTCAGTAAAAATTTAAGTTTCGAAAACATATTTCGGTGTGCTGTTTACATTTTATTCTTTCGGACAATTTTCCATCTGTTCCTTTTGCCAGTTGTAAACAATTTCCGACAAATTGTTGGCCTTGCAGCTCATGTACAGTTTCAGGAGCTTTTCGGCCTGAGTAACTCCGGTTTGGGTAATTTTACGAACGGGCTCCAAAAAGCGGGCTTCATTTTCAATGCCCATGAGTTTAGCACGTCTTGCAAGTCCTTCAACTGCAATCCGGTACATTTCTTTGGAAATTACTCCGGCGTGTAACGGACTGACTTCTGCGTTCAATCCTTTTTTTGGCACTTCCGAACGCAGTTCCTGCATGGTTTTAACATCCCAGCCGGAAATGAGTTCATAAGCTTCTTCCAGGCTTTGATCATCATACATTAACCCAACCCATAACGCAGAAAGCGATTCAATATATGATGCACACCCGGCGTCGGCTCCACGCATTTCAATAAACTGTTTCAACCGCACATCGGGAAAGACGGTTGAAACGTGAATATTCCAGTCTTCCATGGTCGGTTTTTGTGAATGTTTTCCCGTTAAAAATTCCCTGAAAGTAATTTTGTTCGCCGGCAGATAATTCCCTTCGCGGTAAATAAAATACATGGGAACATCCAGCAGGTAATCCACCCAGCGCTCAAATCCAAAACCTTTGTCGAAAATGAAAGGGAGAAAACCGCAGCGGTCAGGGTCGGTATGGTCCCAGATGTGGGCCCGGTAGCTTAAAAAACCGTTTGGTTTTCCGTTAGAAAAAGGGGAGTTGGCGAAAATGGCAGTGGCCACCGGCTGCAATGCCTGGGCCACCCGCATTTTTTTAACCATATCGGCTTCGCTGGCATAGTCCAGATTAACCTGAATAGATGCCGTGTTGGTCATCATCTCCAGTCCCAGATCACCTTTTGTGGGCATGTGTTTTTCCATCCAGCGATAGCGTTCTTTTGGCATCCAGGGCACATCATCAAGGCGGGTAAGCGGGTCAACGCCCATGGGAAGGCTAAAAAAACCGTATGCATTGCAAATCGTGTTCAACTCATCAAAATGTTTGCGGGTTTCCCGAAATGTTTCATGAACCGTTTTAAAGTTCTCGCCCGAAAGCTCAAATTGCCCGCCCGGTTCCAGCGTTATGGAAGCGCCGTTTTTTATGAGGCCGATGGTTTTTTCTCCTTCCAAAACAGGCTGCCAGCCAATAAGTTGCATTTGAGTTAAAATGGTGTTTATTCCGCGGTCGGGTCCGTAAACCAGCCTTTTGAAGTTATTTTTCCGGAACATAAATTTTTCGTGCTCGGTGCCAATTCCCCACTTTTCGCGTGGTTTGTTTCCCTTCTCAAAGTATTCAACCAGTTGTGCTTTGTGCTCAATCGCTATTTTATCTTCTGTTGCTGTCATTCGTTGTTTTATTTCCCGGAAATTTGTATCCCGTTATTTTGATTTCAGAATAACGTCCAGCACATATTTTTCTACGTGGCGGTTCTTCCCAATGAAGGGATAATTGTGCATTGACAACATGGCCGGGGCATTCAGCTCAACCACAATGTAATTTTCAGGCGATGGTTCAGCATCGTAGTCTTTTATAATAATGTCAATCCCCGCAATTTTCAGTCCGGCCGCTTGTGCTGCCTGAATGGCAACTTCTTTATAAAAAACCGGTATGTCATCGGTTACATCGATGCTATCTCCTCCGGTGCTCAAATTCGAATTTTTTCGCAAATACACTTTTTCTCCCTTTTTTAAAACTGATTCTGTGGTCAACGATAAAGCGTCCAAATGCCTTTTTGCCTCATCGTCAATAATAATCTTTAACAACGGATGCTTGTAATCGTTTCCACGGCTCTCATTTTTTTTGTTGATGAGCTGCTGAATTGTCGAATGTCCGTCGCCGGTAACGTTAGCTGGTTCGCGAAAGGCGATAGCCCGAACTACATAATCAATTACCAAAAACCGGTATTCCTGTCCGGGAAAATATTCTTCCACAATAACTTTTTTGGCAAAATTAAAAGCATTTTCAATGGCCGAAAGAAGTTCCTCCCGGGATTTTATGTTGGTGCTCACAGCAATTCCGTGGTCGGTGTTTACGGGTTTAACCACAGCAGGTAACTGAACTGAATCGAGAATGTCTGGTCTATAACCGCTTTCCAGTAAAATCCCTTTTGCATGGCTGATGCCGCTTCGCTGCAGGAATTGCCGGGTCATCCATTTGTCGTTGGAAATCCAATAGGCAATCAGACTGTTTGCATCGGAAATCGTTCCTTCATGAATGATATATTCCTTATTGTTGAATGTAACCGCAATCAGATTATTATTTGCATCAATAATTTCAAAAGGCAATTTGCGGTGCAAAACTTCTGCAATAATGATTTGCGTGGTAGCTTCAAAGTGTTCGTAACCGGGTAGCGGAGTAAAATTATAGTTGCTGGTTTCCATATTGATTTTCTTTTTCTTGCAAGAATTTCTATTTGGTTGAAACGAGCCATGAGTAAAATTTTTATTCACAGCAATATCTTTATAATGGCGAGTTCCATGTTTTACCACTGAAAATTAACAATTATAAAAACATGAAAATAACATATTCTGTTGGGAATAGTTCTTTGGGTTGAGGAAAAGAACTAACAATTTAAAGATAACATGAGATTATTGATGATATCTCAAAAGTCTGATTTACTTCAACGTAAAATCTGCCGAAACCGTCACTTTAATATTTTTTCGTGCCGAACTGGTGTTGTGAATTCCGTAACCGGCCACATCGGTGGAGTAGGGTTCGGTAATCTGGAAAACTCCGGCTCGGGCTGAAATGAGCTTATCTACTTTCAAGTCGGTAGTGGAAGTGATTTCCGCGGCGCGTTCGTAAGCATTTTCGGTGGCCTTACCCAACAGGCGTTTTTTGATTTCCTCAATTTCGGAGCTGTAAAACTCCATGGTAGAATTATCGAAAATCACGCCGCCGTCCACAAACTTTTTGGGGTCGATGGCCAGTTGCTCCACTTTCTCAATTTCGTTAGAAACGATGTAAATTCTTTGGTCGAGGGTATAACCGACGTGGCCGCTGGTGCCGTATTCGCGGTTCACATTTACCGGAAAAACTTTAAATTCTGAAGTTTTGATTCCGGTTTGCTCCCACAGTTTCTGAAAATTCTCCAGTTTGCCGGCCATGGTTTTGTAACCTTCCTGTGTGCCGGTAAGCGAAACCCGCTCTGAAAAACTCACCGACCATTTTACAATGTCGCTGTTAAACTCTTCGGTGCCGTAACCCACCACGCGAACGGTCTGCTGTACCTGCCTCGACTGCTGGAAAAACCACCCCCAAACGCCAAAAGCGATGATAATTGAAATCCCTAAAATGAAAGCCCACGTATTTTTCATGCGATTTATTTTTATGAAACCTATCTTTGCGGCTTAGCGCATTTGCGAGAAAAAAGTTACAACTTATTTTTCACGAATTGAAATTATTTCCAGTCATATTTATTCTCACCCAATCACAATATTAATAATTTTCTTAGGCACAAAAATGAATTTGCGAACGGTTTTGCCTTCCAGCCACTTCTGCGCTTTTGAGTCAGCCAAAACTGCTTTTTCTATTTCCGGTTGTGGCATGTCAACAGGCAATTCAATCTTAAACCGCATTTTTCCGTTGAATGAAACCGGGTATTCAACACTGTCTTCCTGCAGCAGACTTTCATCTACCTCGGGCCACAGTTCGTAAGCCAGCGTTTCAGAGTTTCCGTAAATTGACCACAGTTCCTCACCCAAATGCGGTGCAACCGGTGACAGAATTTTTGCAAATGTTTCTGCAGTTTGTTTGGTCACCTTTCCTTTTTTAATGGCCAGGTTGTTGAAAACCATCAGAGCCGAAATGGCTGTGTTGAACTTCAGATTTTCAATGTCGAAAGCCACTTTTTGAATGGTTTGGTGCAGCAACTTGGCCACTTCCTTGTCTTCTTCGCCTTCAAAAATATTGGTTGTATCAGCAAAAAAACGGTGGGCGCGGTTCAGGAAATTGAACACGCCTTTCACCCCGTTTTCGGCCCACGGTTTGCGTTCGTCCAGCGGTCCCATAAACATTTCGTAAAGCCGCAATGAATCGGCGCCGTATTTGTCAATCACATCGTCAGGGTTCACTACGTTTTTCAGCGATTTCGACATTTTGGCCACAATCTGTTTCAGTTCTTCGCCGGTTTCGGTGTGAAAATATTTGCCGTCGCGTTCTTCCACCAAATCGGAAGAAACCTTGGCGCCGGTTGAAGTTTCGTAGGCAAATGCCAGAATCATTCCCTGGTTGAACAGTTTTTGAAACGGTTCGTCGGTGGAAACAATGCCTAAATCGAACAGTACTTTGTGCCAGAAACGTGAATAGAGCAGGTGCAGGACGGCATGTTCGGCTCCACCAATATACAGGTCAACCGGCATCCAGTATTTTTCTTTCTCAGGGTCGAAAATGCGTTCGTCGTTTTTCGGGTCGATGTAACGCAAGTAGTACCAGCAGGAGCCGGCCCACTGTGGCATGGTGTTGGTTTCGCGGCGGCCTTTACGACCGTTTTTGTCGGTTACGTGCAGCCATTCTTTAGCATTGGCCAGCGGCGATTCGCCCGAGTCCCCGGGAGTGTATTTTTCCAGTTCGGGCAACAACAAAGGCAAATCCTCGTCGTCGAGCAGCGAAACTTCGCCGTCTTCCCAGTGAATTACCGGGAACGGCTCGCCCCAGTAACGCTGCCGGCTGAACAGCCAGTCACGCATTTTAAAGTTTACCGTCGCTTTTCCCAAATTGTTGTTTTCGAGCCATTCAATGGTTTTTTTGATTCCGGCCTCTTTGTTTAGTCCGTTAATATCCAGACCTGTCTCCCTATCCGACGAATTGATGTACTCACCGTCTTCGGTCCAGCATTTGTCACCCGCCAAAATTTTTTCTCGGCCTTCAACATTTTTGGGATCAAGAATACAGGTGATTGGAATATCAAATTCTTTGGCAAACTCAAAGTCGCGGGTGTCGTGTGCCGGAACGGCCATAATGGCGCCGGTTCCGTATCCCATCAAAACGTAGTCAGCAATCCAGATTGGAATGGGTTGATTGTTTGCCGGATTAATGGCGTATCGTCCGGTGAAAACCCCGGTTTTTTCTTTAGCCAGGTCGGTGCGGTCCAAATCCGATTTCAATGCCGCAGCTTTGATGTATTTTTCAACTTCCGTTTTTTTATCAGGAATGGTTATTTCTTCTGCCAGTTCATGTTCAGGTGCAATCACCATATAAGTTGCGCCAAACAAAGTATCGGGGCGGGTTGTGTAAACACGCAGGTTTTTATTCAGTCCTTCAACCTGAAAATCGATTTCGGCACCAGTTGATTTACCAATCCAGTTTTTTTGCATGTCGATAACTCCGGCAGGCCAGTCGAGACCTTCCAAACCCTGCAATAAACGTTCGGCATAGTGCGGAATACGCAGCAGCCACTGTTTCAAATTTTTGCGCACCACCTGGTTCCCGCATTTCTCGTGCGAACCATCGGTTAAAACTTCTTCGTTGGCACACACCGTCTTGCATGAGTTGCACCACCAAACCTGTGCATTATCGTAATAGGCCAGTCGTTTTTCGCTGATGTAATTTTTTACTGCTTCGTCACCTTCTTTTTTTATTTTTTCAGGAATTGGCAATTCTGAAATGGGTCTTCCTTTGTGCTGTACTTTGTCGAACCAGGTGTTGTATAGTTGTTTAAAAATCCACTGTGTCCATTTAAAATAGTGCGGGTCGGTGGTGTTGATTTCGCGGTCCCAGTCGTAACTCAGGCCAATGGCTTTAATCTGCCGGCGGAAATTGTCGCAGTTTTTGTTGGTGGTAACAGCCGGGTGCGTACCGGTTTGCATGGCATACTGTTCGGCGGGCAGTCCAAACGCATCGTAGCCCATGGGGTGAAGCACGTTGAAGCCTTTCATGCGCTTGTAGCGGCTCATTATGTCAGTTGCCGTATATCCTTCGGGATGTCCAACATGCAGTCCGGCACCCGAAGGGTAGGGAAACATGTCGAGGATGTAATATTTAGGTTTTGAGAAATCATCGGGGGTTTTAAACGTTTTGTTTTCTTCCCAGTATTTTTGCCACCTGGGTTCTATTTCCGCGAAATTGTATTCCATTTTTTTGATGTTACTTAAAATTCCGGTTTGAAGGCGCAAAGATAAAAAAATGATTGGTGGGGAAGGGGAAAAATAAAGTGCAAAAAAAAGCGCTCCGAAAAGCGCCTTCATTTGTTTTGAAATTTTTTAGTACGTCACAATTGGATCAAGCGCTTTTGCCTGTTCAACAAAATCGGTTACCTGACTTAATGCAGGAACAGTGCGGGTAATTTTCTTTTCTTCCTGAACCTCAACCAATTTGGCATGCAGGTTTTCAGCATTACGGTTTCTCAACTCTTTAACTGTATCAACCCCGGCAGCTTTCAGCAATTCTGCAAATTGTGAAGCAATTCCTTTTATGCGGAAAAGATCGGCCATGTTTACCCAATCGAGAATTTTACCTTCGTCGATGCCAGAATCGGCCGCCAGTTTTTTTCTACCGGCTTTGGTGGCGCCGGCTTCAAGTAAACCTTCAACTGTTTTAA
This sequence comes from Mariniphaga sp., assembly GCA_041686935.1. Lineage (GTDB taxonomy): Bacteria > Bacteroidota > Bacteroidia > Bacteroidales > Prolixibacteraceae > Mariniphaga. The sequence continues at coordinate 154,104 of JAWLCW010000007.1, forward strand.
CTCCTGCACCAGCCAATTTTTCTTCAAAGACTGGTCCAATTCCCTCGATGTCTGTGATTTTTTTTGCCATAATATTTATATTAAATGATTAATTAAAGGCTAAAAGCCAAATTTCATTCCTAAACCGCCCAGAAGTTTATCTTTCACTGAACCTTTCAGTAAATCTCCCAGTAAATCCTGAACTCCCTCTTTATTGTCCTGACCCTTTGCTGATGCAAAATTTCCCAATTTATTGACTATAAAAGGAACTGCAAAAGACGCAATCTGATTTGCAACATTTTGAGGGAGACCAACTTTTGTCACCAGATTGGATATCGTACTGCTTATAAGGCTATTTGCAAAACCGGATGTTGCTCCGTCTTTACTTAAAAGCCCGAGAATATCATCAAGCTTTCCCTGCTTTGCTCTTTTCAGCAAGTCCATCTTTAAATGTTTCGGTAACAACAGTGGAAGCACTGTTAACTTTTTCCTGATTCAAATCGGTTTTCCCTGCCAACTGATTGGTTAGCTCTCCTTTAATTGTGTGCAATAAGTCGTTAATCTTAATATGAATTTTAATTTTCGCATTTAAAGATAAAACTATTTTTGAGAAAGTGTACTTCCAAAACAGTAAATGTTTTACAATGAAATTAAAAGAACCATGGACCATTTCCAGAAGTTCAGAAGAAAATTCTCAATTTATAAAACTGTTGCCCTGCTAAATGCAGTTATTCGTTTTTCAAAAAAAACAGGCAAATATTCGGAAAATTAAAAAAACGTAACTTTTTATATATAACCGTCTTCAAACTGTAATAAAAAACGGATTTATTTTACATTTGTGTAATCCTGAATTGCCATTCACAAACAATCATTAGTTCCAAAATCGCACATGCAAACCAGGACAACGGCAGCGACAGCAACAGACTAATACAGATATTTTATGAATTTTAAAGATCCGAAACAATTTACTGAGGATTTTATGTCCTATGTACAGGCAAAAAATCCGGGAGAACCTGAATTTCACCAGGCGGTGCTGGAAGTGGTTGAAACCCTTTCAGAGTTTTTAATCAAAAACCCAAGATATATCCAGTCGAAAATACTGGAACGGATGGTTGAGCCCGAGCGGGTAATTCAGTTCAGGGTGCCGTGGATGGACGACGGTGGGAATATTCACATAAACCGCGGATACCGCGTTGAAATGAACAGCGCTATTGGGCCATACAAAGGCGGTTTGCGTTTTCATCCGAATGTTAACCTGAATATTTTCAAGTTTCTGGCTTTTGAGCAGGTATTGAAAAACAGCCTCACCTCGCTTCCAATGGGTGGTGGAAAAGGTGGTTCCGACTTCGATCCGAAAGGAAAATCAGACAATGAAGTGATGCGTTTCTGCCAGAGCTTTATGACTGAACTTTCGCGCCACATTGGTCCGGATACCGATATTCCTGCAGGCGATATTGGCGTCGGCGGTCGGGAAATTGGTTTTATGTATGGGCAATATAAACGCCTTCGCAACGAGTTTACAGGTGTATTAACCGGCAAAGGCATAGGGTGGGGAGGTTCACTCATAAGGCCCGAGGCTACAGGTTACGGAACAGTTTACTTTGCAGAACAAATGTTGAATACCCGCGGCGACAGTATCAAGGGAAAAACAGTGGCTATTTCAGGTTCGGGAAACGTGGCCCAGTTTGCCGTTGAAAAAGTGCTCGATTTGGGCGGAAAACCAGTGAGTTTGTCCGATTCCAGCGGTTCTGTTTTCGATGCAGATGGGATAGATCGTGAAAAGCTGGAATATGTGAAATTATTAAAAAATGTTTACAGGGGACGAATTCGGGAATATGCCGAAAAGTACGATGTGCCCTATTATGAGAAAAAACGCCCGTGGGGTGTAAAATGCGATGTGGCCATGCCATGCGCAACTCAAAATGAAATTAGTGGAAGTGAGGCGGATGCCCTTTTAAATAATGGCTGTTTTGTTGTGGCTGAAGGAGCCAACATGCCTTCTACTTATGAGGCAGAACACAAATTTTTAAAGGCAAAAATTTTATATGCACCCGGAAAAGCTGCCAATGCGGGAGGTGTTGCTGTTTCGGGACTTGAAATGACACAAAACAGTATGCGCCTTAGCTGGACACGCGAAGAGGTGGATGAAAAACTGAAATCGATTATGCAGAACATTCATTCTATGTGTGTGAAACACGGGAAAGAAAACGGAGGTTACATCAATTATGTGAAAGGGGCAAATATTGCCGGTTTTGTGAAAGTGGCCAATGCTATGATGGCACAAGGCCTGGTTTAATAATCATTTATAAAAAACCAAAAGCATCCTGGAAGTTTATATCAGGATGCTTTTGTTGTTTTTTTATGCTGTTAAATAATAAAAAATAACAGCCTTCGTTTTGGATTCATGAAGGCGTGCATTAGTCCACTTTTTACCATCAATTCGGTATTGCCTTCAAAAGAGGGGCGCTGGTCGTCCCTCTTTCCTTAAAAATTCTTTTTCAGGAATTCCCATGCATTGGTTCGCATAAAACGCTCTACAATGTCGGATGCCTTTAGTTTGTTAAAATCTTTCAGAGAATCAGACTGACTCGATTCCAAAAAATTATAGGCATGTTTTTCAAGGTAACTGTCGAAAAGCGGCATTTCTTCAGCGCCCCAAAATCCGTTCAACGGATTAATCATTCCGTCATAATCCGACCCAATGCATTGAATCCCCCAGGCAAACTGATCATGGCGGTTAAGTACTTCGGCAATGTGCTGGATCTGGTTCCAAACCAGTTTCGATTTGTAAAACAGCATTTTTCTGCGCGCCAGAGCCGGTCCGGTTTTTTTTAGCTCCATTTCGCTGGCCAGCCGCCGCTCGTCGAACTGAATGCCAAATAACCCGCCCGATTGGCCAATGCGAACAATTTCATCATCGAAAAAATTGATGTCGGTTGGCTGAAATTTTCCATAGTTGAATAAATCGTCTTCCACCTTTTCCAGGTGGGAACGGAAACCGTTCACTGCCCCATGGCTCACAATCAGGGGAATTATTTCTCCCGTTTGTTCGTCTTCCAAAAACCGGTAATAATCATTGCGGGCTCTGACGCTCATGTGTTTCAAATCAGGTAAAATCCTCTTTCCATCCGAGTTGTCGAGCAGTTTACGCAACACTTTCCATCCCAGATCGTTGAAACCCGTGTCCATCCCTTCAGACTGATCAATCAGTTTGCGCGCCACTCCGCTCAGGCTTTGGGCATGGCCCACCATTTCGTTGTAAAAGTGGTGGGTTAGACCGGCAAAAAACAATCTTTTGTCCCAGGTCTTAACTTTTTCCAGATTCGCCAAAACTTCATCCGGGTTGGCTTTTTTTCCCATCATTTGTAATCCTGTGTTAAAAACATGAATTCCTTCAATGGTCAGAATAACAAAAATGGTTCGAATGTCAGGCTCCTGGTTTTCTTCTATTTCACTGTAACTTGAAACAATTTTATACCGGTGCCACATTCCGTCAATTTTTACTTTGTGGCCGTCAAGCTGTTTGTAAAAATCGTATTCCATTTCCAGGTCGGTAAAATAGTCAGTCATTTTCTGAACATGATCAATACGTTTTTTACCCAGTCCGGTAACCAGGTTGGCAACGGCGTCTCCGGGCAATCCTGTTCCAAGTTTGGTCATTACAAAACCTTTTTCAAGCCCGCATAACGATACAAACACTACTTCGGCACCGCCTTTTGCCAGCGAGGTGAAATCAGACTGCCGGAATTTGGTAAGAGTGGTCGTGATGTTTAAAACTTTGTCGAGAAAAGTAGCCGAATCGTAATGCCAGATGCTGTCCACACGGTTTTTATTCGGATTGTTTCTGCCCGGTTTTGAATTGAAACTTTTTCCCATTGGCTTCATGGCCGGATGAATGTGTAAATCAATAAATTTTGTTTCCATGGTTTTCCCGTTAATTAAAAAAAGACTATTGAGTCTGTAATTTACAAAAAAAACTATCAGGGAATGAAAATCTTTAACGATTTTTTTTGTTCAGAATGAAAACCGAAGGTGTCTAAAAAAGCAGAGTACTTATGTGCCATTCCGTAGCAAAATGATACTGAACACAGGAGAATGAAATTAGTTTTTTAGAATGAAAAACCGTGCCCTGAACATTATTCAAAACACGGTTTTCTAAACTATTTTTTTAATCGGAAATTCCTACTTAAGTGCATCCAAAACTTCCTCGTAGTTGGGTTCTTGTGAATTCTCAGTTACCTGCTGAACGTACGAAACGACACCGTTTTCATCAATAACAATAACCGTCCGCGAGAGCAATCCCTGAAGCGGTTCGTTTGCAATTTCAATTCCGTAATTTTTTCCGAATTCTCCGGTCGCAAAATCAGATAACATGATTACATTTTCAATTCCTTCGGCAGCGCAAAAACGCGATTGAGCAAAGGGAAGGTCTTTGGAAATACACAATACTTTTGTATTTTGAAGACTGGCAGCTTCTTTATTAAAATTCCGGACAGAAGCAGCACAAGTGCCGGTATCGAGACTGAGAAAAACATTCAAAACGAGCTTTGTTCCTTTAAAATCATTTAATCCGGCCCTTGATAAATCACCTTTAACAAGACTAAAATCTTTTGCTTTCTCACCTGCTCTGGGTGGTTCACCAACAATTCGAACAGGATTTCCTTTAAATGTAAGTTGTGCCATAATGTATATTTTTTATTTGTTTAACTCTTTAGCTTAAACACAAACTTGTTGCGAAAGGTTTAAAAAATTAAAATTCCCTGCATCGTCGGGTTAAAAATAAGATAAAAAAGTCGTAAATTGTTTTCCGTACTTTCTTATTAAATCTGTTTGGTTCATTAGAATTCAAAAAATGAAATTATGGTAGATCAATTATTCAAATCGAGAAGTAAAGAGCGACTTTTGGCTTTGGGAATTGCCGGATTGTGTATTGTTCTGGGTTTTTTACTTTTTATTTTTGCTCCAAATGCCTCTGATGCTGGTTCGGCGGAGTTGGAATGGATGGAGAAAAAGCTAATGCTGGCCAATGTGGGGCCAGGCGTATTTTTTGCCCTGTTTGGTGCAGCAATTACCGTTTATTCCATTGTTACACAGGCAAAAGCAAGCACTGAAAAAGACGGAGAGAACTCCGTGGTAACCTATCGCTATCTTCAAAAAGAAGAGAAAGATTTGCAGGAAACTGAAAATCTGCGCAGCAATTACCAACGCGATTTCCGGATTTTTTCGGAGGTTATTCAGAAACTGGAAGAAAATGAATCGGTTTCTGAACGGTTAAAAATGGATTTTGAAAACGCGTTAACCAACTCTAAAGATTATCTGATGCGCTCGGTATGGGATGATTCCTGGGGCGACTATAGTCTTTTCAGCAACTGGCTTTCAATGGGCTGCCCCGAACCACCACCGGCGGGAATTGCAAAAGCCGCAAGGTATTTTTCAGGTAAATAAAAATGTTTTGATATGAGCAATGATTACATAGAAATTTACACGAAACAGGAACTGAGCTACTGGCAAACCCGGTATCCGGCTAATATTTCCTGGAATTTTAATGATTTAATGCTTGGGAAACTTTACCCCAAAGAAAAGTTCAGTGCATTCGGAACTAAACTGGAATTTCCGTTGACACCTTTTGGGGGAATGACTGACTCACCCTTTTCGTTTTATGCTATGGTAGAGCAAAAAACCATTTACATCCCCATTTCATCAGTAAAATTTCTCGACGATCTTTCCATCGCTTCGGCCTGGCTCGAGCAAAACGGATACAGCCAGGAAACAGTTATGGATTACATTTCCATTTTAAAATACAGTTTCAACCGTTTTCCCAAGGGAAATATTCCCGGCCCGCTTAAAGCGCTGCATATTCCGGCCAATGCGCTCGATGACCGGTTGGTTGATGATTTGTCACAAAAAATACTTAAATCGATTATTGTCTGGATTCTTGGGCACGAACTTGGGCATATTGTTTACAATCATCCGGCCTACCATTTGGTTTCATTTGCTGAATCGCAAAAATGCGAAAAAGAAGCTGATGCTTTTGCCACAGATATGTTTCGCAGAATTGGTACAATACCGGCAGGAATGATTTTGCTGTTTATGCTTTTTACTACGTTTTCCGCTCACCGCGGAGACTTTTCAGGTGATGAAGAATGGCAAAACTACCTTAAAAATTCAACACACCCGGTTTCACTTGAACGGTTAAAACTGATTTCTGAAGAGCTCATTAATACAGCAGAATCCTTTGCCGGCGCTGAGCCCGATCGTTTCAATGCAATCCGGATTACAGAGTATGTGGGCAGGGAAGCCGGCAAAATTGTGGATATTATCAATTCGGAAAAGATGCAGGAATTTCTTCGGCTGCGGGCAATGGCCGTTGACATTCATTCTTTATATCCGCGAAAGATTGGCGAAGTGGCTGTTGTCGAACAGGGATTTTCCGAAGATTATTTTTCAAAAGAGCCTTTTTCGGGGATTTACAAAGGCGAACGTACCCGGAAATTTGGACAGGGAGAGGAAGAATCTTTTAATATAACTGTAATTTTTTACAGGAACGGAAATAAAGTGACCGGCAGATTTGGTTTTGGTTTGGGAACAGGAACTTTAAATGGTCTGGTGGCAAATAATAAACTAACATATAACTGGAATTGGGCCAGCGAGGAAGGAAGTGGCGAAATGACAGCAACAGACCAAAACAGTTTTTCAGGAAGCTGGATTTATAAAAGTGGTGTTTCAGGAGGTGGTTCCTGGAATGGGGTGAAGTCAAATCAACATGTTGAACATTTATAGCTGTTTTATTCTCTTCCTTTTTATTTTTCCAATCGGTGAAAAGCTGTTATTTTTAACCCCATCTTTTTTAATAAGAAAAAAACCATGAAGAAATACTTTTTTATTTTTGCATTGCTGGCAGCTTTTGCCTGTACAACTCAATCTGATTCAACACAACAAAAAAATTACATTCCTGAAACACCTCAGCTTTCATCGGATTTAATGACCCCGGAAGTGCTCTGGTCGTTTGGGCGGTTGGGCAGTCCGCAGGTTTCACCCGATGGCGAAGCTGTTTTATACACAGTTACTTATTACAACATTGAAGAAAACAAACCTTATCGAGATATTTATTCTGTGCCGGTTTCGGGAGGAGAGCCAACTAACCTGACCAATTCGGCTACCAACGAGTTCAACGCAATCTGGCGGCCCGACGGACAAAAAATCGGATACCTTTCGTCTGAAACGGGAAGCGTGCAGTTGTGGGAAATGAATCCCGACGGTTCAAGAGCAAACCAGGTTACGGATATCGATGGAGGAATCTCCGGATTCAACTATTCGCCCGATGGTTCTAAAATCTTTTACATTAAAAGTGTAAAACTCGACGATGACATTCACGACCTGTTCCCCGATTTGCCCAAAGCCAACGCGCGACTCGAAAACGACCTCATGTACCGGCACTGGGACCATTGGCACGATTACACTTACCAGCATGTTTTTATTGCTGATTATTCGGATGGAAAAGTAGGAGAGGGCACTGATATCATGGAAGGCGAACGCTTCGATTCCCCCATGAAACCGTTTGGCGGCATTGAGCAAATTACCTGGAGTCCTGATGGTAAAACACTCGCTTACACCTGTAAAAAGAAAACCGGGAAAGAGTATTCGATTTCAACAAATTCTGATATTTTTCTGTATAATCTTGAAACCGGAGAAACCACCAATTTTACGCAGGGAATGATGGGTTACGACCAAAATCCCACGTTTTCTCCTGACGGGAAATACCTGGCCTGGGAAAGTATGGAGCGCGACGGATACGAATCGGACAAAAACAGGTTGTTTATTGCCAACCTGGAAACCGGAGAAAAAACGGATTTTACGGCTGAATTCGACCAGAATGTGCACAGCCTGAGCTGGAATTCCGAAAGCAGTGCTATCTTTTTCACCAGCAACATTCACGGAACCGATGAAATTTACCGGTTGAAATTAGCTGACGGTTCCATTTTACGATTAACAGACGGCATTCATAATTACCAGACCGTGGAACAGGCCAGTTCAAAACTGGTTGCACAAAAGGTTTCCATGTCGCAGCCGGCAGAGCTTTACCTGGTTGACCCGGAAACCGGAAACGACCAGCCGCTGACAACCGTGAACAAAGGCATTCTCGATCAGCTTACCATGGGCAATGTGGAAGAACGCTGGCTGGAAACCACCGACGGCAAACAGATGCATACCTGGGTGATTTATCCCCCCAATTTCGACCCGAACAAAAAATACCCGACACTACTTTACTGCCAGGGCGGTCCGCAGGGAACGGTGAGTCAGTTTTGGTCGTACCGCTGGAACTTCCAGATGATGGCTGCCAACGGATATATCATTGTGGCGCCCAACCGCCGGGGTTTGCCGGGTTTCGGACAGGAATGGAACGAGCAGATTTCCAAAGATTATGGTGGTCAAAACATCAAAGATTATCTGACGGCCATTGATGAACTGGCAAAAGAACCATTTGTTGACGAAAGCCGGCTTGGCGCGGTTGGTGCAAGCTACGGCGGGTTTTCAGTGTTCTTTCTTGCCGGTAATCATGATGGACGTTTTAAGGCTTTTATTTCACACGACGGGATGTTCAACTTCGAGCACCAGTACTTAACTACCGAAGAAATGTGGTTTGCGAACTGGGATATTGGCGGGCCTTTCTGGGAAAAAGAGAATGCGGCAGCGCAACGTTCCTACACCTTTTCGCCGCACAACTTTGTGCAAAACTGGGATACGCCCATCCTGGTTATTCACGGTGAAAAAGATTTTCGTGTTCCACCCGACCAGGGAATGGCGGCTTTTAATGCTGCTGTTTTGAAGGATATTCCTGCCCAGTTTCTCTATTTTCCGGAAGAAAACCACTGGGTGCTGCAAGCCCAAAACGGCATTTTGTGGCAGCGGGTGTTTTTCAACTGGCTCGACAAGTGGCTGAAAGATTAGCATTTATATAAATTGAAAATCGACAACAAAATTGAAAAGCCCTTTGGAAAGACCGCCATTTTTGTGGGTGTGATTTTCCTGATTACAGGTGTTGGAATGCTTTTAAACGGAGCAGTTTTCTGGGGAATTCTTGTTGTGTTGTTTGCTGCCCTGGTAGTTTTTACGTTTTCAGGTATTGAAATTGATACAGAAAAATATGAGGTCAGGCAATACAACAAATGGTTTGGGTTGTTCAAAACCGGTAAGTGGAAATCGCTTCGGGCGTATATTGGTGTTACACTGGTACCCATTACCACCCGCGAATCGATGGCAAGCTGGTCGAACCGGGTAACGTCGAATAAAAAAACCGATTACCGTATTTATCTGGTAAACAAAGCCAGGAAACCGGCCGTAGCCATAAAAACCTGTCTGACCCGCGAAGAAGCCCAAAACAGACTTGATGAATTTTCTATCTGGCTGAAAGTGCCGGTTTTTTCGGTGAAAAGGTAAAGAATTGTCCAATCCCGCCATTTCACTATTTTTGAGCAAATTTTGAAAAACTGTTTTCATGCAAAGAATACACATTGGATTTTTAGGAGCCGGCGGAATTGCCCGCGCTCATGCCTATGCACTTCAGTCGTTAAAGTTTTATTACAACGAAGTTCCCGAACTGGTTTTTGAGTCGGTGGCTTCGGCACGAAAAGAGAGTCGTGAAAACTTTGCAGCAAAGTTTGGTTTTGCCTCGGCACAAACGGTTGAAGCGTTTTCGCAAAATGAAAAAATAAATGCTGTATTTATTCTGGGGCCGAATAATGTGCATTTTGAGCACCTGAAACTGGCGCTTGAGATGCCCAACGTAAAATTCATTTACCTCGAAAAGCCGGTTTGCGCTTCGTTGCAGGAAGAAGAAGAGATGAAAAAACTGGCAGAAAATATCAGCGCTGAGGTCAAGATTCAGGTGGGATTTCAATACCTGCAAACTTCGTCGGTGCGCGAGGCCCTGGAATTCTGGAAATCGGGAAAATTGGGCAAACCCATTCATTTCGATTTGAAATACTACCACGGCGATTACCTGCAATCGTCCTACCGCGAAAAAAGGGTTACACGGCTAACTCCGGCCCCCGACGGCGGTGCTATGGCTGATTTGGGTTCACATGGAATCAGTTTGCTGATGGCATTTTTGGGAGAAGTGTTGCAGATTACCAGCGCTTTGCAGGGAGGAGGTTTCCCTGATGTTCCGTCCGGCTCCGATTTGTTCAGTTCCCTTTCGCTGGTGGAACCAAAAACCGGCGCAGTTGGCAACTTGTCGGCCAGCCGAGTCAGCTCTGGTACAGGCGATTTGGTACATCTGGAATTGTATGCCGAAAACGGTACCTTGCGCTATTCTTCAAAAAACTCTGAATTCTTCGAATATTATCTTGAAGGCTCCGACCAGTGGGTGAAACAGATGGTTGGAAGCAATTACAAGCCGGTTACCAGTTTTCCGTCGGGACATGTGCCGCCGGGATGGCTGCGCTCGATGGTGCATGCGCATTATCTTTTTCTTACCGGCGACGATTCCAAAGCATTCATTCCTGATTTGAAACATGGTTTGGCCGTTCAGCGCATCGTAAGAGAAACAGCAGATTACCTTTCCGTTTTCCGAAAAAACTTCAAAAATGATTGAAAGGAACAGCGGGATTATCCTGCATATTACTTCACTTCCGGGACAGCAAGGAGTTGGTACGATGGGAAAAGAGGCATTCCGGTTTGTGGATTTCCTGCATGAAACCGGGCAAAAATTATGGCAGATTTTGCCATTAGGCCCTGTTGGTTACGGAAATTCTCCTTACCAATGCTATTCAGCTTTTGCCGGAAACCCGTTGCTTATTGATTTGCAGTTACTGGTTGAAGACGGCTTGCTTGCATACGACGATTTAAAACAAAGTCCAACTTTTCCTGTAAAAAGAGTAGATTTTGATAAAGTGGAAGTCTGGAAAGTTCCATTGCTGCGTAAAGCTTACGGAAATTTTCAACGTGAAAAACCGGAAAATCTTGAAGGTGAATACCATCATTTTTTGAAAGAACACGGTTGGTGGCTGCAGGATTATGCTTTATTTATGGCAACCAAAAATCACTTTAAAAATGCACACTGGAGAGATTGGGAGCATGATTTGAAATTCAGAAAAAAGAAAGCGCTTCAGAAATATTCCGAAATCCTTTCGGAGGAAATTACTTTCCAAAAATTTTTACAGTTTCTGTTTTTCAGCCAGTGGTTTCGTTTAAAAGATTATGCACGTTCGAAGAAAGTACAGATTTTTGGCGATATGCCACTGTATGTTTCAGGTAACAGCGCGGATGTGTGGACCAATACCGAACTTTTTATGCTGGATGAAAACCTGAACCCAACGCAGGCGGGTGGCGTTCCTCCGGATTATTTCAGCGAAACAGGACAGCTTTGGGGGAATCCGGTGTTTAACTGGGAGCGCATAGAGCAGCGGAACTTCGATTGGTGGCTTGCCCGGCTTCATTTTAATGTACATCTGTTTGATAAAGTGCGGATTGACCATTTTCGCGGTCTGGATTCGTTTTGGTCGGTGCCGGCAGGTGAAAAAACGGCAATAAACGGGCAGTGGCTTCCGGCAAAAGGTTTTCAACTATTGAGAAAGTTTAAGGAACAGGTGGATTACATGCCTCTTATTGCTGAAGATTTGGGCGTAATCACTCCCGAAGTGGAACAACTACGCGATGAATTTAAACTGCCCGGAATGAAAGTGTTACAGTTTGCTTTTGGTTCCAATCCGGCCAACGAACATTTGCCCCATAATTACCTGCCAAAATTTATTGCCTATACCGGCACCCACGATAACGACACCACTTTGGGATGGTTGCGTTCGCTGAAAGGGGAAGATCGGAAACGGGTTCGCCGGTATTTGGGAAGACCAGGAAAATGTGCATTGCAAAATGGAATCGAATGGATTTGGGCATCGTCAGCCCAAAGTGCATTAATGCCTATGCAGGACTTGCTGCAACTGGGAACCAAAGCCCGGCTCAACACGCCCGGCACTGCCAGCGGAAACTGGGAATGGCGGTTTAACTGGCGGCAGTTAAAATCAAAGCACCGGAAGTTTTTGAGGGAGATAACAGAGAAATACAATAGGTAGAAATCAAGTTGCTTTCATTTTCTTAATTTGCATTAATACCTTTGTTTAATGCCTTTCGGTTTTTTCTTTGCAATTACTGAAAAACCAATACATTTGCGGATATGACGATTATCAACGGGATTAAAGAAGAAGCCCTGATACAGCGGCTCATTAACGGCGACCAGACTGCTTTTGAATTGCTGTTCCGTTTTTATTATCCCGGGTTGGTAACCTTTGCATCTCAAATCGTATTAGACCACGACGAAGCTGAAGAAATTGTGCAGGAGTTTTTCGTGAAATTATGGTCGGGCAGGAAGGAAATAAAAAAAACAAATACCCTGAAAAGCTATTTTTTCACCTCGGTTAAAAACCGGGCGCTGAATATCCTGAAAAAGGAGAAAATCGGCGAAAAGATGAGGGCTGAACTCCGGAACATGATAGAAACAGACCAGCTTTACCAACCCGATTTGTTCGTTGAATCGGAATTGCAATTGCGCATCAAATCAGCTTTTGAAAAACTGCCTGTACGTACAAATGAAGTGTTTACCTTAAGCCGGTTCAAAGGTCTTTCCAACGATGAGATTGCAGAACAACTCACCATTTCCAAACGCACCGTGGAAACCCACATTTCCAACGCCCTGAAAATTTTACGGGAAGAACTGAAGGAATACCTGTTTCTGCTGCTGTTGTTTTGATTTTTTAACCGCAATGGCGCAGAGACGCAAAGAATGGACGAATGAAAAACTGGCAATCATCGGAGCGTTTGTCCCCATCTTTGAGGGGGACGAGGAGCTTTAGCGACGGAGGGGGTTGTACTCCTCATTTCGTCTAAAAAATTAACAACCACCCCTGCCAGCTAAAGTTGTTTTTCCCCTCTTCCATAGGAATACTTTCGGTGCTTTAAACCGTTTTCAAAATATTTTTCAATTTTTTTCATTTTCTTCTACGTGTTTTCTCATTCAGAATTGTATTATCAGTAAACCAGACTATTTTTGGTGAATACAGCAGTAAAAGATTAAATGAATAAAAAAATCGATATAAAACAATCCGACTCTGAATTCAAAACCTTTATTGAATCCCGGAAAGGGTTGTCTCCCTTCGACAAAAAGCTGGAAGCGGCAAAACTTATGGACCAGGCCGCCTCGGTGGATGTTGATAAAGCTTACCACACAGTAAACAGTAAAATCAATCAGGGAAATAATACACACAGCATTTTTACCACCCTTACCCGCATTGCAGCAGTTTTAACATTGCCCCTGCTTGTGTTTACCCTCTGGAGCCTATTTTTTCAGGAAAGCAAACAAACACCGGCTGAATTGGCCCAAAATGAAATCACCTGGCAGGAGATTCACAGCCCGGTGGGTATGCGTTCGCATATGGTATTGCCCGATGGCACCAACCTTTGGCTAAACGCTGGTAGTTATCTGCGCTACGGCATTCCGTTTACCCGCGAAAAACGCGAAGTGGAACTCACCGGCGAAGCATTTCTCGACGTGGCAAAAAACGAACAATCGCCATTTGTAGTAAAAGCCGGAAATGCCGAAGTGGAGGTTTTGGGTACTCAGTTTAATGTAAATGTCTGGCCGGAATCTAAACAAATTCAGGTGGCGCTTAAAGAAGGAAAAGTGAAATTCCGGTTTGCCGGCGACGAAGGAAACTGGAAATATTGCGAACTGCAACCAAACGATTTTCTTGAATTTGATAAAATAAATAGAACTGTAACATTAGAGAATATTGAAATTGAGAAATACATTGCGTGGCGCGAAAACATCATGATTTTAGATGATACTCCAATAACAGAGCTGGCTTCGTTGCTTGAAAGGTGGTATGGGGTAAGGGTAGTAATTGCGGATGAAGGAATTAAACACTATAAGTTTACCACCACTTTCGATAATGAACCATTGCACCGCGTACTGGAACTTTTAGAAATAAGTTCACCGGGAATCGCAATCCGTTATATTCATGGAAAATCTGAAAAGGATTCAGGAGGATTTTCACCATCATTAATAACTATAACCAAAAAGTAATTTTAAATGCAAGACAATAAAAAACCAATCTTATAAAAAAAAGAAGGAAGTGCTGCGAACACTTCCTTCCATCGTTCCCCACGGTTTCTGGCCGGAGGGTAATTTTAAATCATTCTATAATTTAAAACAGTGTAAAACTATGAAAAAATTTTTAAACCAGGTGTGTTTGCTTTTGAGGCAGCACCGAAAAAAACTAATTGTTATGCGCAACACGGTTTTGATACTACTCATAAGTGCCCTCCAGGTTATAGCCAGTGGCAGCTATGCGCAAACCAAAACAATCAGTCTGGACTTAAAAGATGTTACAATTCGCGAGGTATTATATGCCATTCAAAATCAAAGTGAATTTTATTTCCTGTACAACAGCGAGTTAATCGATGTGTCGAAAAAAGTGAACATTACATTTAAGGAAGAGAAAGTAGATGAAATTTTAATCCGGTTGTTCAACAAACAAGAAGTGGACTTTTTAATCAGAGATCGCTACATCGTTTTAACTCCTGTTGGCGGGAAAGCAAAGTTATTCGATCAATTTGCCGTTTCGGGCACGGTTGCCGATGCATCAGGACAGCCATTGCCAGGAGTTACGGTGGTTGTAAAAGGAACTACCCAGGGGACAATCACGAATGCTGACGGCACCTTTTTTCTAACCAATCTTTCGGAGAACGCCTCACTGGTTTTTTCGTTTGTGGGGATGAAAACTCAGGAAATAGCTGTGGCCGGTCAAACACGGATTGATGTTAGAATGGAAGAAGAAACGTTTGGAATTGAAGAAGTTGTTGCGGTGGGATATGGGGTCACCAGAAGGAGTGATTTGACGGGGTCGGTGTCAAGTGTAACTTCTGCTGATTTTGAAAAACAACCAATAATAAGGTTTGAGGATGCTTTAAAAGGCAGAGCAGCAGGAGTTCAGGTGCAAAAGCCAAGTGGTGCGCCGGGCGCCGGGATGAAAATAAGAATAAGAGGAGCCAACTCAATTAATGGCGATAACGAGCCTCTTTATGTGGTTGACGGATTTGTTGGAGCCGATATTATCTCCCTGAATCCAAATGAAATTGCTTCCATTTCAGTTCTTAAAGATGCATCATCAACAGCAATTTATGGTTCGCGGGGAGCCAATGGAGTGGTTTTAATCACCACTAAATCAGCTAAAAGCGGAGATGCAAAAATTGAGTTTGATGCTTTTTACAGCCTTGATCAAATTAGTAAAACGTATGATTTGCTGGGGCCTGTTGAATATATGGAAACCATAAATGCCAGACTGGAGGCAGTAGGGAGAAACCCTCAGTTTACTGCAAATGAAATATCAGAAATGGCTTTAACAGGTGGTACCGACTGGCAGAATGAAGTTTTCAGAAACGGCGGAACACAAAATTATCAGTTGTCTTTTAGTGGTGGCACCGATAAAACCCAATACTATTTGTCGGGTACAATTGCCGATCAAGCTGGTATTGTTCTTAATTCCTTTTATAAAAGATATGGGTTAAGAACAAATATAAACACACAACTGAGGGACAATTTTGACGTGGCATTTACCATGTACACTACCTATGAAGAATCAAGAAATAATTACACACACAATGGCAGAGGTGATGCTGCCGGGGCTGCATTAATTTTTTCTCCGAATATCCCGGTTTGGGATGAAGATGAAAACGATTATACACAATCGCCATCTTATGGCCCAATCGCTTCAAACCCGGTTTTTTATGCCCTGAAAAGAATTTTTGACAATAAAGAATTGAAAACGATCTCCAACTTAAAATTCAATTATAATATTATGAATGGATTGGTTTTTTCCGTTAGCGGAGGTGCCAATGGATTTTTTGTTAACCGCCCCTTTTTAAAAACTGCCGCCCCCGGTTCGCCAAAATCAATAACTGAAGCCGGCCATAACAATAGCTATTCATGGAATCTGCAAAACACAAATATGCTTAACTATAATAACATGGTTGCAGATAAACACAAATTGGATGTTTCAGTAATTTATGAGCAGCAAATATTCGTTTCACGGTATAATGGAAACTGGGCGACTGGTTTTCCAACCATTGCTTTGGGATATGATAACGTTGGTTTGGGTGATACAAGAACGGTGGGTTCTAATTATACCAATTGGTCTCTTCAATCATTTCTGGGAAGACTCAATTATACTTTTGATGATAAATACCTTTTTACAGCGACATTCAGGGCCGATGGTTCCTCCAAATTTTACGGCGATAACAAATATGGTTATTTTCCTTCTGGAGCATTTGCATGGAGGATTTCAGATGAGCCATTTATTCAGGATATTTCTGTGATTCAAAACCTGAAATTGAGAGCAAGTTATGGTCTTACCGGTAGTCAGGCCATTTCACCCTATAAAACGCTGAGTTTACTTAGTCTGGGCCAGAATTATTCTTTTAACGGAACAACAAATCAAATGATTGGCATCGCGCCGGGAATTGCTGCCAATCCTGATTTAAAGTGGGAAACTACTGCACAAACAAACCTTGGCCTTGATTTTGGAATACTGGAAGGACGTTTGTCTGGTAGCCTGGACTATTATTATAAAAAAACCACCGATTTGCTGATGAATGTAAATATCCCTGATTATTCGGGAGGAGGCACACTGACAAAAAATGTGGGTTCGTTGGAAAATAAAGGATTTGAATTTTTTCTTGCTGGTATAATTGCTGACAGATCAAAATTTAAACTAAACACCAGTATAAATTTAAGCGCCAACAGGAATAAAATTCTGGACCTTGGCGGTGAAACAGAAATATTTACCGATGGAGGTTACACCTCGAATACTTATGCTGCCCCTCCTTTTATACTTAAGGTTGGCGAGCCCATTGGGCAATTCAGAGGGTTGGTTTTTGACGGGCTATGGCAGCAGCATGAAGCTGCAGCGGCTGCCGAATACGGTCTGGTTCCCGGAGATTCCAAATACATTGATGTGGATAACAACAAAAGTTATGGCGGGGAAGATATGATGCATATTGGTTCGTCACAGCCGGATTTTGTCTGGGGTTGGAACACAAATTTGCAATACGGAAATTTTGATTTATCCGTTTTTGTGAATGGCGTTCAGGGGAATCATGTCTGGAACCAGACACGATGGTTAATCATTGGAATGGGAACTGATGTTGAAAGTCCCACTTCAAAAGATATACTTAACAGGTGGACACCGGAAAATACAAATACAACTGTTGCCGGATTTAGCGAAACCAACACTACTTATGCCCAGTCTTCACTTTTTGTTGAGGATGGAAGTTTTATTCGCCTGAATAATATCACTTTAGGATATACTTTCCCTCAAAATGGGCTTATTAAAAATAAATTAAGGAATGCCAGATTGTATGTAAGTGCTCAAAATCTTTTTGTAATAACCAAATATTCAGGGATTGATCCTGAATTGTCTTCTACCCCGAACTGGTCTGATGTAGCCCAGGGTATTGATAATGGTACTTATCCGGCAACACGGACATTTACGCTGGGGCTGAAAATTGGTTTTTAATTGAAAAATGATAACAGATAAAAAATGATACTTATGAAACCATATTATAGAAAATATCAAATCGTATTTATTCTTGTCCTTGCCATAGTAACTTTTTCTTGTCTTGATTTGGAAGAAAAACCGCTCGGATCTTTGGTAAATGATTCCTTTTTCAAAACCGAATCGGATTTGGAAGCCGCAGTTACTGCTGTTTACAGGCCACTTATTCAGGACCCCTGGGGAGGATTCGGGTCAACACGTATATGGCTCCCGTTAATGGGCGCTGATGATTTGACAACTTTACCAGGAGGAAATAAAGGCGACTACAGGGAATTCGACCAGTTTAATCCGACTAATATAAATGCAGCATTACCAGGCGCAGCGTGGAGAAATCATTATGATTTAATTTATGCGGCAAACAATGTGCTTGAAAATTATGAAAAAGTGGATGGCCGCGAAACTTTTGTTAACCAATGCGTAGCACAGGCCCGCTTTTTAAGGGCATTTGCATATTTTTGGTTAACAAGGGTTTATGGTGATTTGCCGCTGGTAACATCTGTTATAACAGACCTTGAAATTGAATTATCTCCAGTTTCCTCAGTTTACGAATTAATTGTTGATGATTTAAATTTTGCAAAGGATAATTTGCCCTCTTCCTGGCCGGGTGAACCGGGAAGACCTTCCGGTTGGACAGCTAAGTCATTACTATCCTCGGTTTACCTTACAATGGCTGGCTGGCCGTTAAAAGATGAATCAAAATATGCTTTGGCTGCTTCAATGGCAAAAGATGTTATTGATAATGGTCCATATACATTGGAAGACAATTTTGCCGATTTGTGGACGATGGCCAATGAAAAAAATAATGAATTTATCTGGACCATTCAAATGACAGGTATTCCGGGGAATCCTCAATTGACTACAATTGTAGGTTATCCCACAATGCCGGGAGAAGAGAGCGGATGGGATGATGTATTTTTTGAGGTGGGGTTTTACAAAAGGTTTCCAGATGGCCCCCGAAAGGAAGCTACTTTTCATACACAGTTTTTAGATAAGCAGGGTAATCCAACCCTAACTTTTGAAAACAGCTCAACAAAACATCCGTACATTGCAAAGTACAGAGACGGTGCATTAAGCTGGTTGGATAGTTTTGAGCACTTATACATGACCGGACGGGACATCTGTTTTTTAAGATTTGCCGAGGTTTTATTAACCTATGCCGAAGCACAGGCTATGGCGGATGGTACTCCAAATAACGAAGCATATCAGGCTGTTAACAAGGTGCGCAACCGGGCCGGATTGGATGATTTACCCGAAGGGATGGGTAAGATGGAATTTCGCGATGCCATTATTGAGGAAAGGGGCTGGGAGCTGGCCGCTGAGTTCTCCAGATGGTTTGATTTGATTAGATCTGAAAAGGTTGAAGAAATGGCAGCCCTGAAAGACCCGTTGGATCTTGAACCCAAAGGAACGGTTGATAAAACAAAATACCATGCCCCGATTCCTTACGGAGAAATTCTTCTAAATCCGAATTTGGCTAATAGTACCCAATATCCTTAGTTGGTGGAAATTAAATGAGTTATAAGCAGAAATATCTTTCATTGGTTCCGCTGATTTTGATAGGTGGACTATTACTGTCAGGGTTTGCTGCGAAAAGTCAACCTAATCAGGATTTGGAACACCACAGCGAAGTTTTCGGAAAAGAAAAAAAATACCGGATATATCTCCCACAAGATTATTTGCAAAGTGAAAAAAAATATCCGGTTATTTATTTTTTTCATGGCTGGGGAGGAAGATCATTCTCTGGTGGAAGCGCAAACCTGGAATATGAAAAAATTGGTGTGCTCATCGATAAATATCAGATTATACTGGTAATGTGGGACGGAAGCATGGAAGAAGATGAACCCAGACCATACAATATTGGTAACCATCATGACGTGAAATACGACATCGAAATGAAAGATTATTTTCCGGAATTGGTTTCCCACATAGATAATACTTTCAGAACAAAAACAGACAGAAACAACAGAGGAATTATTGGTTTCAGCATGGGCGGCTTCATGTCGTTTTACCTTGCCGGTAAATACCCCGGAATGGTTTCAGCCGCAGTAAACATTGTTGGAAGTCCTGAGTTTTTTATCGGCCTGCCTGATAACCATACGCTTTATCAACAACGTTATACTCTTGAAAATCCGGGGGATGTTGGTTTGTTTCAGATTAACCGCACCAATTGTCCTATGGCTGGTTTAAACGATGAAGTGGCTGCCGGCGCTGGGTGGTACGAGCTGCAAAATTACACCTACCAAAAACAGGAAGGCGAGCATAATATCGACATTCCCGGTGAAGCAAAAGTTTTTGAATCTGCAATTCAATTCGTTGTAAATCAATTTGAGAATCCTGTTTCGCTGCAAAAAAAGTGGTCGCATTCCGACCTTTGCGAAGTATTTGAAAAATGGGACTACACTGTGAAAAGCAATAAAGATGAGCCCGGATTTTTGGTTCTTCGCAATGTGGATGAAACCGGTTTCGGTTATTATACCCGTAAATGGCTTCCGGATGGCCCTCCTGTTAAAAATTGCCAGGCAAAAATTTCCACTGCGCCTTTGTATGAACCGGGCAATGATTATGATGTAAGCATTTTTAATCTGAAAGAAAACATACTGGAAAGAATATTCATTAAAGCAGATGATAATGGTAGATTAAATTTTAATCTGGGAGCAGGATGTTTTGAAGTTGGCATTTCAAACAAAACAGCACATCCTGAATTTGCAGCACTAAAGTACTGGCTTTCTTCAAACAAAAAGTACCTGAGAATTAAGCAGGAGGAAGAGTTGGTAGTTGATATTTTTAACCGGACAGGAGCAATTGATCCGGAAAAAGAATTAATAGTCAGGCTTTCTTCAACCGATTCTTCTTTAGCTATTTCGTCTCCGGAACAGGAAATCGTTTTCTGTGAAAATCAGGATATAATCAGCACAAAACCGTTCAAAATTTTCAGTTCAAAAAATCCCCCGGTTGACGGTTCACCAGCCTGGATCCGTTTAAAGGTGGAAATGACTTACAGCTCACAAAAATTCAACGATTGGTTACTACTGCCTGTTTTTTACGATGTTCCGGAATTTGAAAACATTCAGGTTGATGATGGACGTGTTGTATCCACTGCACCAAATCCGGATGATTCAGAAAAAAATGATAGGAATTTGATTTTCGGGTATGGTAATGGCGATGGAATGGTTTCGGCGGGCGAACGGATTATGTTGTATGAAAACGGCCATCGGCTCAGGCTTTACAGCGATGACCCCTATGTGGTGGCAGATGAAGAAGTTCTGGTGGATGAAATGCTGCCCGGAAAATGGCCTGACGGATATACTTTAAGTTCAGTTGTTAAAATTGCAGAAGATTGTCCTCCCGGGCACGAAATTGAATTTCAGGCACATTACGAAACCAAAACTTTTATGCCCATGTACCGGGAAGTTAAATGGGGAAAAGTAAAAATTGTTACAAAACCAAAAACCAAAACGGAATGAACTGTTGTAAGAAATTGAATCAACTACTTTTGTTGTTTGTTTTTATAACCTTAACGGGATTTTCCCAGGAAACAGATGTCAAGGTTAACCTCAACTGGGACCATCAAAGGCATAGCTGGGAATCAACCTGGATTTCCCACCCTTCCGCTTCTGTTTTTGATTACGGAGTATTTAATTTCAGAAGAAAATTCTGGTTGGAGGAAGTCATTGATTCATCAACTGTTTATGTTTCGGCAGATAATCGTTACCGGCTATATGTAAACGGAGCCGAGGTAGCTCACGGACCGGCCAGAAGCACACTTCAGTACTGGAATTACGAAACGGTTGATATCACTCCATTTTTGAAAAAAGGTGAAAATATCATTGCTGCTGAAGTATTCAATTTGGGAGAACATCGTCCTGTTGCCCAGTTTTCGGCCAAAACAGCTTTTATTTTACAGGGGAAGGATTATCTGGGTGAAAAAATAAATACCGGACAACAAAGCTGGTTGGTAAGTCAGAACAAAGCTTTTAAAGCTATTCCGGTAACCAGGCAAATGGTCAGGCACTTTTATGTGGCCGGTCCATGCGATTCAATCGACGGAAGTCTTTATCCGTGGGGATGGCAGTCATTAAATTTCGATGATTCAGAGTGGCAGAATCCAAGGAATCTGGAAAGAGGTGCCGGACGTGGGTATTTACACGGCGTAAACTGGCATTTGGTACCAAGAAATATCCCGCATCTGGAACAGAAAATTACCCGGTTTGAAAAAATTGCCAGAAGCGAAGGTGCACCAGTTCATGAGGGATTTCTGAAAAATGAAAAAGCCCTGGAGATTCCGGCACATTCCAAAATTATTATACTTTTGGATCATAAAGTCCTGACTGTTGGCTATCCTGAATTGACGGTTTCAGCCGGGAAAAACAGTTCTGTTAAAGTAATTTATTCCGAAGCGCTTTATGATGAGAATGGGAAAAAAGGAAACAGAAATCATATAGACGGAAAGGAAATTGAAGGTTATTACGACATCTTTTTCCCTGATGGAGGCGAAATGCGAAATTTCAAGCCATTATGGATAAGGACATTCCGGTATGTTCAACTGGAAATTAAGACCAAAGAAGAACCTCTTTTTCTGAATAATTACCATAATATTTTTACCGCATATCCATTTGCTGAAGAAGCGGGATTTGCAAGTGATAATCCGCGGCTTCAGGAAATATGGGAAATGAGCTGGCGGGCTGCCCGGTTATGTGCCGGAGAAACCTACATGGACTGCCCCTACTGGGAACAACTTCAGTACATTGGCGATACCCGGATTCAGGCGTTAATATCGCTTTACATTTCGGGTGACGACCGTTTGATGAGGAATGCCATCCTTCAGGCCGATCAGTCAAGAATTCCCGAAGGTTTAACTGCGGCACGGGGGCCAACAAATGTCATTCAGGTCATTCCTCCTTTTTCGCTCTACTGGATTGAAATGGTGCATGATTTTTATATGCACCGAAACGACCAGGAATTTGTAAAACAATTTTTACCGGGCATGCATTCTGTGTTGGATTGGTTTGAACAACGAATTGACGAGAGTGGAATGCTTGGGCCACTGGACTGGTTCAATTTCTGCGACTGGACAGATGGTTTTATGGTTGGAACTCCGGCAGGGGTCGATACTTCAAACTCAGCGCTCATTTCGCTGCAGTTTGCCCAAACACTTGATAAAGCCGGTGAATTATTCGGGTTCTACGGAAAAGATTGTGAAGCTCAGCGTTACGCATCCCTTGCATCAGACATTAAAAAGGCCGTATATGAACGCTGTTTTGATCCCGTTAAAAAATTATTGAAAGATACTCCGTATGAACAGATTTATTCCCAGCATACCAATATTTTAGGCGTACTTTCCAATACTTTTCCGAAGGAAGATCAGACGGAAGTTATGCAAAAGATTCTGAATGATTCTTCGCTCATTCAAACAACAATTTACTTCAGGTTTTATCTGTTCCAGGCCATGCAAAAAGCCGGACTTGCCAATGAATACCTGTCACAATTGACCCCCTGGTACGATATGCTTAACGACGGATTAACCACAACAGTTGAAGGAGAAGACAAGGAGCGTTCGGATTGCCACGCATGGGGCGCAAGTCCGAATTACGATTTTCTGGCCACTGTATGTGGCATAAGGCCAATGAAACCGGGATTTGAAGAAGTTAAAATTGAACCTGCTTTGGGAGATCTGAAATTTGTAAAAGGGCACATGCCTCACCCCAATGGAAAAATTTCAGTTGATTTAGTGAAGGAAGGAGAAGACGGGCTGAAGGGGTCGGTTACCCTGCCTCCCGGCATAAAAGGCGTCTTTATTTGGCATAATTCTGAAATGAAGTTAAGCTCAGGAACTACATTAATTGAACTAAAATTATAACCAAAGGTATGTTTCGAATACTTAAAAAAGAATATGACCATTTTAAATCGTTTCCGCGCAATATGCGGATTCTGCTGATGACCAACCTGATTTACGCCCTGGTTTTACCCATCATCGAGTTATTTGTGGGAGCCTACATTTTAAGGGAATCAGACAATACATCATACGTTGTTGTTTATCAGCTTATGGTTTATTTTGGCATTCCGGTTTCCTTTCTGATAAACGGTATTTTACTCCGGCGCATAAAAATCGCCCGGCTTTATTCTTTGGGTATGTTACTTAGTGGTGTAGCCATGAGCATTATGATGCTTTTACCTTCGGTTGATATAACAGGCATTTCAATTTCAGGTTTTGTGATGGGGATTTCATTTGGTTTTTTCTGGTCAAACCGCGATTTTTTATCCCTGTCCACCACCAACGACACAAACCGTAACTACTATTTCAGTATGGAAACGTTTTTTTATACCATAACGTTTATAATTGTTCCTGCCATCGCCGGTTACTTTATTGTTTCAGGCGAGAGATTTGGCTGGTACCCGGCCAAGGCTGCCTACGTAACTTTAACAGCGGTTGTTTTTGGCCTTACTGTTTTTTCCTCCATAATGGTTCATCAGGGCAATTTTGTAAACCCTAAAAACGACCGGTTCATATTTTTCAAATTTGAAAAAGACTGGTATTGGATGCTGGTACTGGGAGCATTTAAAGGAATTGCGCAAGCTGCAATTTTCTTTTTCCCTATTTTGCTAATTCTGAGTTTTGTTGGAGAGGAAGGGTCACTCGGAGGACTTGTTGCGGTCGGCTCTTTAATCACAGCTTTGGTTTTATACCTGATTGGACGATTTTCAAAACCGGAACACCGCATTTACATTTTTTCATTTGGGTTATTGGTCTTTCTGGCCGGAGGAATGGTAAATACCATCTTTTTTAGTGCCATTGGTGTTGTCATTTATCAAATATGCAATTCATTGTCCCGCCCGTTGCTCGATGCTGCCTATTTTCCCATTCAGCTTGGAGTAATCGACCACATTGCCGAAATTGAAAAGAGAAACAAGTTCGCCTATATATTTAATCATGAAGCTGGTTTATTTGCCGGGCGCTTTGCAGGTTGCATGTTGTTTTTGATAACTGCAAAATATGCTTCACCGGAGTTTGCGCTGCGGTATGTGTTACTTGCCATTGCTGCAATTCAGGCACTTTCCATTCCTGTGGCACAAATGCTAATCAAAAAAATTCAGAATTATAAAAAGCAAAAGGATATTCTTGCAGGAGCAGTGCAGGAAAGCGTAGTAGTATAAGAACTTTTAAAAATCAAAGATCAAACAAGATAGTTATAATGAATAAGAGCAAGTACGGATATTTTAATGAAGACGGGACGGAGTTTACAGTTACAAACCCAAAAACACCGAGGGCATTCGACAATTTTTTATGGAATGATGTTTTGTTCTCGTCGGTGCATCAAACAGGTGTCGGATTTTTAGATTACCAGCTGGATGAAAAAGAAGCCGTACAACTGTTTACAGGTATCGGAAGAATTTGCGATTTCGATGTTTTTGGACGCGAGCACCTGATGAGTCGTTTGATTTATGTGCGCGATAACGATACCGGTGAATACTGGAACGTGAATTGGGAACCCGTAAAAAAAGCGTTTGATTTTTATGAGTGCACACACGGGTTGGGGTATTCCGTCATCCGGTCAGAAACAAGTAAAGTGGCTTCATCCTTTCGCATTTTTGTGCCGAAAGGCAAAGATCCGGTTGAGTTGTGGACCATGAGTTTTGAAAATAAGGCGGACAAATACCGTGATTTAAGCATTTTTATTTACAATCAGTTTCAGTTTTCCTATAAATGGGGTTTTAACAGTTATGGCGACATGTTTTTTCGAACCACTTATCTAAGCAAGGACAACAATGCTTTAATCGCAAACAAACATCCGCATATTACTCCTCACAACCATCAAACGGCCTTTTTGGCGCCCGACAAAGAAATTGACGAATTTGACGGAAGCCGTGATGCTTTTATGGGGCTTTACAATGGTTTCAACGAACCCCAGGTTGTTATAGAAGGAAAATGTAAAGGTTCCATCGGGTCGAGTGATGCAACCGTTGGAGTTATTCAGTTTGATTTGAAACTGGAACCCGGGCAAAAAGAAACCATCAATCTGGTTTTGGGTATCTGCGATTCAGTAGCCGAAGTGGAACCGCTGAAAATGAAATACCTCCCGAAAATGGATAATGAGTTCGAAAAACTAAGGGAATACAACCGGCAATTTATTGCCAACAACTATTTTCAAACACCTGATAAACATTTAAACCGGATGCTGAATGTCTGGGTGAAACATCAAACAGCCTATGGCGCACAGTGGTGTCGTTGGGGATGGATGGGCTACCGCGATATAGTGCAGCATGGTTATGGCGTTTCTTCATTCAATCCCTCACGAACTAAGGAAATTCTCCAGGAGGCTTTTCAGCACCAGTATTCCAGTGGTATGGCTTTGCGGGGTTGGAACCCGGTGGACACCAAACCTTATTCCGACAGCGCTTTGTGGCTGGTTTTTACACTCATTTCCTATTTGAAGGAAACGGCTGATTTTGATTTTCTTTCAGAAGAAATTCAATTTTTTGATGAAGGTTCGGCAACTGTTTTGGAACACATTGAACGTGCCCTGGATTTTCTGGAAAACAACAAGGGCGCTCATCATCTGGTGCTTATAAAATTTGGAGACTGGAACGATTCATTAACCGCAATTGGAAAGGAAGGACGTGGTGAAAGTGTTTGGCTGAGTATGGCTTACGCAGAGGCTTTACTGCAAATGGTTGATTTGTTTGAGTATTTGGAAGATGATCACGAAGAAGAATACCGGTTGCGATACAAAAACATTAAAAAAGCAATTAACGATAATGCCTGGGATGGCGAGTGGTATATCCGCTGTTTTGATGACAACGGTCGTGCTATTGGATCGAATAAAAGCAGGGAAGGAAAAATTTTTCTGAATACCCAAAGTTGGTCGATGATTGCCGGGATTGCTGATGAGAACCGCACGAAACAGGTTATTGAATCAGCCGAAAGAATGCTGAAAACGGATATTGGTTATCTGCTTCTGGCTCCAACTTTTACGGCACCCGACCCAAATATCGGTCGCATTAGTTGCATGGAACCGGGTATTTGCGAGAACGGAACCGTCTATTCCCATGTAAATGTCTGGATGATTTTGGGGCTGCTTCGCTCGGGACATACCGAAGAAGCCTGGCAGGCATTTCAGCGAATTACCCCCGGATATTTTACCAGGGAAAATAACGACCCCAAACAGAATATGCCGCCTTACATTTATGCCAATGGAAGTTTCGGTCCTGACCATAAAAACAACGCCCTGCAAATGGAATTTACCTGGATTACCGGTTCAGTTGCCTGGTTTTATAATGTGCTTACAAAAGAAATGATTGGTATTAAACCCGATTTCGATAAGCTGGTGGTAGAACCTAAATTTCCTGCCGGTTGGAGTGAGGTTAGTGTAACGCGCTATTTCCGGGGGAAAAGTTTTGATATAAAAATTCAGCGAAAAGATGTAGATGAGATTACAATGAATCTGAATGGAAAAGTTATTCGGGGAAATCAGATTCACTTGGATCAATGCCTGGAGACCAATGAAGTGATTGTTCAAATTCCTGAAAAATAAATATTTAATTCAAAACCGATGAAGAAAAATTATCAGTTAATAATTCTGTTTTTAGCCCTTTTTTCAATCTGTGCATGTACATCTCCTGAACCGGCAATCATCGAAATTTCGGAAGATATGGTTATCAATGAATCAGGGTCCGGCGATATGATGGCCTGGTTTGATGAACAGGATTTGAATGGCACGCCAACAAGACGCTGGAGTACCGAAGGAATGACCACATTCTGGCCTGCCGGTTTGGTTATAAATATGGGTAGAAAGTATAAAATAACAGAGGTATGGATTTATGACGGGCCAAAAGAAAACCGTGTTGAGGGTGGCCAGCTCATTTTGGCCTCGGGCAGCCCGTTTGAGTGGAGCAACCTTAACCCGGTAGAGATACAAAACAGTAATGCGTGGAGAAAAATTGACTGGACAGCAGAAACTCAGTTTATACAATTGCAAAAAAATGCGACAAAACAATTCAATCTTCAGGCTGAATATCCGCAAAACTGCGATTTGGCAATAAACGAAATCATTTTGTTTGGTTATCCGCTGGAAAAGAAAATGCCTGAAAAAAATCAAACCGAACATGTTGCATTCAACATTCCAATGGATCAGTTTGTTGGAATGAATTCTTACATCCATACTCCGGATAAAGTTCATGAGGCGGTTGGCAATGTGCGCGAATACAGGCCCTGGAGATGGAACGGTGTAACCGATTTGGAAACTCCAATAGACTGGGGTGATATTAACAATTCAGGTGCGAGAAACGAATATGCCGGGGCAAGCCTTGGGAACAGTGACTTGTATTATAAAAAAATGAAAGATATGGGCATTGAATGTGTTCCCTGCATTCACCGCCATGTGGAAGAATGGCGGGAACACGAAAATGTACCGTCTTTTGGCGGAGACCCCAACGATCCGTTTTCTTACGAGATTATGGCTGATTATTCTTTTCAGTTTGTTGCCCGCTATGGAGGGAGTTCTGTTCCCGATAGATTGCTTAGAACCACTGAGGTTTCGCCTAAAAAAAGTGGTTTAGGCTATGTTCGGTATTTTGAAAACTGGAATGAACCCAATCGCTGGTGGGGAAATCCTGAAGGGCATTTTACCCCCTATCAGTTTGCTGCTTTTTGCAGTGCCTCGTATGACGGCCACCTCAATCAGATGGGAGAAGGTTTTGGAGCAAAAAATGCAGATGCTGAAATCATGTTTGTTTTTGGAGGTTTGGCAGCCATATCACTCCATTATGTTCAGGCAATGAAATTATGGTCGGATTATCACCGCGACGGCTTATTTCCTTCCGATGTAATTAATCTGCACCATTACTGCAACACACGAAGCGAACAACACCCCAAAGAAGATGCTTACGGAATTAGTCCTGAAGAAGATAACCTGAAGGAAAAACTGGAGAAAGTGGTGCAATGGCGTAACAAAAACCTTCCCGGCAAGGAGGTTTGGCTGAGTGAATTTGGCTGGGACACCGATGAAAACACATACCAGTCGGCAGCCTGGGGGCACAAATTGTATCCCGAAAAAATAAGTATGGAAGAAATACAGGGCCAATGGCTGACCCGCGCATTTCTGATAGGTGCTGCTGCCGGGCTCGACCGGATGATGATGTTTCTTGCCAACGATTTAAAGAACTACCCGCATGGAGTTTACGGATCGTGTGGTTTTATTACGGTTGACGAGGAATACAAACCATCGTGGTATTATGTGAAAACCATAAAAAATGCGCTTGCAGGAATGGTCTTTCTGGATGAATTTCCATCGGAAAATGAAAATGTCTGGATTTACAGGTTTAAAAACCTGCAAAGCGGAGAAGGGGCTTATGTGCTTTGGTGCCCGACTTCTGACGGTACTGTTGTCGAGGATTATGAATTAAAAATTACGGGAAATACCCCCGTAGTGAAAAAAACCATGCTGGCCCATAAAAATGAAACCGGCATTAGTGAAGATTTAAATGCAACAACTGGTAAAATCAGTTTAGATGTAAATGAACGGCCAGTTATTGTTTTGGTTGACAAGTTATAAGAGGAAGCAGATACATGGAATTTAGTAATGTAAAATGACATTAAAATTTAATCTAAAAATGAAAAAGTATTTATTTAGAATTTCTGTTGTTTTTATCAGTGTTTTTCTTTTTTCTGTTAACAATAGTGTAGCGCAATATAATCCTGAAACCAAGTGGGGAGAATCAATCGCCAACTATGAACGACTGGATTCAATTTCGATGCCTGAACCAGGAGGGATTTTGCTTTTGGGCAGCTCTTCCTTTACTATCTGGCAAGATGTTCATGATTATTTCCCCGGGAAAAATATAGTCAACCGGGGATTTGGCGGATCACAAATGATCGATGTGCTTTTTTTCAGGGAACGGTTGATTCTTCCATACCAGCCAGTGCAAATAATTTTATATGAAGGTGAGAATGATATTGCACTTGGGAAAATGCCGGACACCATTTTTTCAGAGCTTGTTCAATTGGTGAACTGGACTAAAACACAATTTCCGGACATACGAATTTCAATTTTATCAATGAAACCAAGTCCGCGGAGGTGGGAATTTAGGGAAACCATGTTGGAAATGAACCGGAAATTGAAACAATATGCCCTGGAAACTGAAAATATAGATTTTATTAATATTTGGGATCCAATGCTGGAAAGTGATGGAAAACCCGTGGATGATAATTACCTGGATGATTTGCTGCATTTAAATGCCAATGGTTACAAAATCTGGCAAAAAGCCATTTCACCTTTTTTACAGCAGTAAGTTTTTTACAAAATATTTAATGGCATACAAACTATAGAGATTAAATTTTAAAAAACGTGGGAAAGATGAAAGTTAAACACAGATTTAAATTTAAAACTACGAAAAATACTTTTACTGCAATTCTTATAATACTAAGCTTTTTACAGGCAAAAGCACAGCCAGAACAAATTCTGATGTCAGATTTTATGGGAGCCAATACCAATGTGGCTGCCTATGATAACGGTTTTCTGTCGGATCTTTCAGTGACCGTTAAATGGATTCGGGAGTACCACAACTGGAATCATTACGAAGCTGCAAATGATTATTACAAGTGGGATAACATCACCAGGTATCCACATACCCACACCTGGCCCAATCACAATAAATTTATGGATGCATGTCAGAACTTAGGTGTTCAGGTTCTTATTGATGTTTTGGAAAATCCATCCTGGGTTAGCTCAACCCCTATTCCAAATAACACAGGTGATGGTTCCAATGCAACTGATTATATGGAAAGGCTTGATTTTCTTGGACAACTGGTTGCCAGGTATGGTTCGAAAAAGTTCGATAACTCACTCCTGAAAACAACCGACAAAGTTTCCGGGTTAAACTACATCAAATATTACGAAGATGAAAATGAACCCGATTATTGGTGGAAAACGCCAAAATGGCCGGCACAGAATTACGCCAAATATTGCAATTCAGCACACAACGGATATGGTGTTGAAACAAGCGATGAATATCCTTTGCTTGGCATTAAGTCTGTTGATCCCGATGCCAAACATGTATTGGCTGGGTTGGCAGGACGGGATTCCACCTACTTTCATGAAATACTAGAGGCATCGGAAGGCAGGGTTCCGTTCGATGTGTTGAATGTTCATATGTATTGTACTGATCACTCCAAAGCCTTTTCACCCGAAAATGAAATATACGGCTATGAAAAAGGGTTTAGTGATTTTTTTAAATGGCGCAATCGTGTTTTGCCTGATGTTCCGGTGTGGATTACAGAGTTTGGCTGGGATACCTATTTGTCATCCGATAACAAACATTCATATACCTACGCTCCTTTTGAACAACAAGCCAATTATCTGATGCGCTCGTTTTTCATTTTTTTGAAAATGGGATTTGAAAAGGCATTTATGTTTATGGCCACCGATGGAAACAGCAGCAACCTTACACAATATTCTTCCAGCGGATTGTTTAAAGACAGAAGTTCCGGGTATGAAAAGAAACCATCGTGGTATTACCTGGCTACCATGCAAAATGTTTTGGGAGATTTTGTTTATAGCCGCACAATTTCCTATGCTGAAAAAGTTGGAGAAAATGAAGTTTACTGTTTGGAATTTGTAAATCCTGAAAACAATAACAAGGTTTATGCCTTATGGACCAGGAAAACTTATTCTCAAACCGATAACGGGGCAACCACCAGTTATCAGATGAATATTGAGTTTATGCCCAAAGAGGCATATTCTGTGTTTCCCGGAAATTTCGATAAGCAGGGCGAGTGGGTTAACATCGAAAATCCGGGTTCAATAATAGATTTAAATCTGACAGAAACCCCTCAATTTCTTGTGGTTTCAGAAAAAGAAACCGGATTTGACAGGGTTGAATCCGATAAGTTTTTAGTAAACGTTTTTCCGAATCCTTCATCCGGGAGAGTAAAACTCTCTGTTATTGACCATACAGAGCGCAACTTAAATATTGCAGTTTATTCGTCAACGGGTCAGCTTGTGCAATCCCTTTTGGAGAATGCTCCAATTAAAGGAGAGAAGCATTTTCTGTTTGGAGAAGGCTTTTTGCCTGGAATCTATTTCATTCAGTTAAAAAGTGAACAGCAAAGCATAACCAGAAAATTAATAATTCAATGAAAATTAAGCTAATCTCAATTTTACTGTTTTTTCAGTATGGTTTCAGCATGATACAGGCACAGGAAACCAGAACTTCAGTTTTACTGGATAAAGACTGGAAATTTATTAAAGCCGATATTCCTTCAGCCCATCAACCCGGGTTTGACGACGGGAATTGGGAGAAAGTAGAAGTTCCGCACGATTGGGCTATTTACGGTCCGTTTGATGTGAATAACGATCTTCACGATGTTGCCATTGAACAAAACCTTGAAGACAGGGCATATAAACAAACTGGCAGAACCGGAGGGTTACCTTACATTGGAGTGGGCTGGTACCGGCTTACATTCGATGTGGCTGATTTTGACAAAGAAAAAAACCAGGTTTCGATGTTGTTCGATGGCGCCATGAGTGAAGCCCGCATTTATGTGAACGGGAAGGAGGCTTGTTTTTGGCCAAACGGTTACAATACGTTTCATTTCGACATAACTGAATTTTTAAATCCCGACGGCAAAAACAACCAGTTGGCAGTCAGGCTGGAAAACCCGGAACAATCATCACGATGGTATCCGGGGGCCGGCATTTATCGCAACGTACATCTTATTGTAACCAGTAAAATCCATGTGCCGGTTTGGGGAACTTATATTACAACGCCTTTTGTTTCTGAGGAGTTTGCTTCGGTTAACCTGAAAACAACCCTTGAGAATGTGCCTGATGGCCAGGAAATCCGGGTTCAAACGGTAATATTGGATGAAAAGGGGAATCAGGTTGCAATGAAGGACAATGTGCAGAAAATCAATCACAATATGCCTTTTGAGCAAAATTTTTTGGTTAACTTACCCAAATTATGGTCGCCTGAAACACCGGTTTTGTACAAAGCTGTTTCGAAAATTTTTGTTGAAAATGAATTAACCGATGAATATACCACCCGTTTTGGAATACGCGATATCAAATACATTGCGGACAAAGGCTTTTTCCTGAATGGCCGGCACCGGAAATTTCAGGGAGTATGCAACCACCACGATTTGGGTCCGCTGGGAGCCGCTGTAAACACTGCCGCTTTGCGCAGGCAACTTACGATTTTAAAAGATATGGGCTGCGATGCCATACGCACCGCACATAATATGCCGGCCCCCGACTTGGTTGAGCTGTGCGACGAAATGGGTTTTATGATGATGGTTGAACCGTTTGACGAATGGGATATTGCCAAAGTTAAAAATGGGTACCACCGTTTTTTTGATGAGTGGGCTGAGCGCGATATGGTAAATATGGTGCGTAATTACCGCAACAATCCATGCGTGATTATGTGGAGTATCGGAAACGAAGTTCCCACCCAGTGCAGCCCCGAAGGTTACAAAGTAGCTAAATTTCTTCGGGATATTTGTCATCGCGAAGATCCAACACGCCCGGTTACCTGTGGTATGGATCAGGTTTCGTGTGTATTGGAAAACGGGTTCGCTGCCATGATAGATATTCCCGGTTTTAATTACCGCGTACACCGGTACCACGAGGCTTATGAAAAATTGCCTCAAAATCTGATTTTGGGCGCAGAAACAGCCTCAACGATCAGCTCAAGAGGTGTTTATAAATTTCCGGTAAAAATTGACGACAGACCAAGATATGATGATCAGCAAATTTCTTCATACGATTTGGAATACTGTATTTGGTCGAATCTGCCCGATGAAGATTTTGCCCTGGCCGACGATTATGACTGGACCATAGGGCAGTTTGTGTGGACAGGTTTCGATTACCTGGGTGAACCAACTCCATATAGCTGGGATGGCTGGCCAAACCACAGTTCAATGTTTGGAATTATTGATTTGGCCAGTATTCCAAAAGACCGTTATTATTTGTACCGCAGTTTGTGGAATAAAAACGATGAGACCCTGCATATTCTGCCCCATTGGAATTGGGAGGGTGCCGGGGTGGATAAAGTTCCTGTATTTGTTTACACCAATTATTCTGAAGCTGAATTGTTTGTAAATGGAAAAAGCTACGGACGACAAAAGAAAAATAAATCGTCACTTCAGCACCGCTACCGCCTGATGTGGATGGATGTTTTATATGAACCTGGCGAAGTAAAAGTGGTGGCCTACAATGAAAAAGGTGAAGCCAAAAAAGAGGCAACTGTCAAAACTTCCGGCAAACCGCACCGAATTGAACTGATTTCAGACCGTGAAGCGATTGATGCCGATGGAAAAGATTTGGCATACATCAATGTTCGGGTAGTTGACAAAGACGGGAATTTGTGTCCGGTTGATCAGCGTTTGATTGAGTTTTCTGTTTCAGGAAATGGTCGTTACAGGGCTTCGGCCAATGGTGATCCTACTTGTCTTTACATGTTTCATGAGCCTCGAATGCCTCTGTTTAACGGGCAGGCAACTGCTATTGTGCAGTCTTTGGAAATAGCCGGAAAAATTCTGCTGACGGCAAAGGGGAAAGGTGTTCAGAATGGGACCATTGAAATTGCAACAGAGTAATTCAAATGAATAGTGTACAAAACAGGGTTATGGTGTAAAACAATAAATCAAATAAAAATGAGTAAAAATATTTTTAATGCTTTGTTTTTGAGGTTTTTGTTATCTTCAATCCTTTTGTTTGTTGCGGTTATTGGTTTTGCCGGTGATTCTGAGTATTCTGTGCAATATGGAATTTCTTATTATGAAGATTCCATCGCTAATTCGGATTCTTATATAAAAGAGCGATGTGTGCTGGATATTTACTATCCTGAAAATCAAAAAGATTTTCCAACAGTAATCTGGTTTCATGGAGGCGGTATTAACAGTGGAAATAAATGGATTCCCGGAGAACTGAAAGACAGGGGTGTTGCTGTGATTGCAGTGAATTACCGGTTAAGTCCGATGGTAAAATGTCCCGCCTACCTCGATGACGCTGCAGCAGCAGTAGCCTGGACATTTAAAAACATTGAACGGTTTGGTGGAGATCCATCCAAAATTATTGTTTCAGGCCATTCTGCCGGTGGATATCTGGCCAGTATGATTGGTCTCGATAAAAAATGGCTGGCAAACTTTGGAATTGATGCCAATGAGATTGCTTTACTGGTTCCGTTTAGCGGTCACACAATTACCCATTTAACCATTAGAAAAGAAAGAGGGATAAGCGATACCCAACCCATAGTTGACGAATTTGCACCTCTTTTTCATATAAGGCCTGATGCTCCTCCAATGGTATTAATTCTGGGAGACAGAGAACTTGAAATGCTTGGCCGGTATGAAGAAAACGCATATTTCTGGCGCATGATGAAAGTGATTGGACATGAAAAAACCAGGTTATATGAACTGGACGGGTTTGATCACGGAGGAATGCTTGAGCCAGCTTTTTTGCTCCTTCAGAAAGAAATTGAATTTTTTGTAAAACAACAAAATCAAACAGATGCAACATCAAAATAATCAACGATATATCATACAAATTAATTAGCTCTAATATAAATTTAAATGAATCATTTTCCAAAAATTAATTTTTATTCTTTAATCTTTTAAAATTTTGTAACATGAAATTAAAACTTTTACTTTCCTTGATGTTAATGACCTTTTTGCTTAAGGCTCAGGAGCCTTACAGGTCTTTGATTATCACAGAAGCACGTTTTGACCAGACGAACAATGCTTATTGTGAGATTACCAACGTGGGTGATGAGCCCGTGCAGTTAAGTCAGTTCAAATTTGGTCACATGACTCCATGGAACCCTGCTATTCTTGACGTATGGAATGATCCGTGGAATCCCTATCATCGCTTCTTTTTTCTGCCCGACAGAATTCTTCAGCCCGGAGAATCATTTGTAATTGCAACAGCTTATGATTACGGTCCTATGATGTACAAAAAGAAAGTGCCCGGACATGAAATGAATGAACGGAACAAGCAAACAGAGATTTATGATATTGCTGATATTCTGGTTCATGTAAGTGAATCCGATGGCGATCCGGCCGATAGTGTTTCAAGTTGGGAGATGGTAGAAGCTATGGCCGTTTCGCAGGGCCGTGATTGCTGGTATCTGGAACAGCATTTCGAGAATGGAGATTCAATAGTAATTGACCAGGTGAACGGAAATTTTGATAATGCAGGTCAAAACTTTGCACGGGCCTATGATGTAGCCGGAGTTGAAGGTGCTACTTATAATTCGTTGCTTGTACGCAAGTATAGTGTGAAACAGGGAAACCTTGATTTTTACAACGCCCGTGGTGTAGGCCTCGAAGATTCAGAATGGATAGCAATACCCAGAATGTATGGTTATGGATGGGTTGACTGGCGTAAATTGTGGTGGACTGCGGGAAACCACGGCCCCTATGTTTTGGATGAAAATACACTTGAATCGGAAGTAATTGAAGTTGACTTTGCCAATAAAACACTCACGGTTCCATGGGGCGTTGGCAGATTGGATGACATTATGCGATTTATGGTTGAAAAACCCGGAATTGCATGGAACTACCATCTGAATGAAAATCATGCGGATTCAATTTACCGTTCCGCCAGAACAGGCGATAAACTAACCATTTATGTTTGTGGTGAGAGCCTTCAGACCGCTACATTTGATATTATTGTTTCAGAACCAACTGCAGCAACCAACATTGTAGTGCCAATATCACACATTAATATTGGTACTTTTAGCCAGGGAGGTCCCATAACTACCAATAATCAAAGTGGGTTGCTCGACTGGCCAAGGGTTACAAGGCATGATTCCGGAACTGATTCAATCACTGGTACATGGCACGGGTTACCCAATGCACTTCGAACTGATTCATTGCTGAAATATCTTGAGAAACCTGCCAATGCGACCTGGGAATTTGTTTGGGTAGATGGCATTGAAAGACCGGATCTTAAAAACGGAGATATTCTGAAAATAACCGCACAAAATGGAAATGTAAAAGAATATTTTCTCCACGTTCAGCCTTACAATCCCAGTCATAATGGCTATCTGGCGGCTATCACATGGCCTGATATCCCAAAAAAATACCGTGGTATTTTCGGCTGGATGGGTGATACCATCCCCAATTTCAACCCAACTACTCTAAATTACAGGGTGCAGGTTCCTTTTGATGTGGACGGGATTCCTGCTTTGATGGCAAAGACCCAGAACCTCAATGCAAAAATTGTTGTCAACCGTGCAAAATCTCTTTCGGGAACAACAGCAGATCGAACCATTTCTTTTATAGTTACTGCTGAAGATGACAGTGTTACTTACACATACAATGTGGAACTGATAAAAGAAAAAGATCCTTCCAAAATGCAACCATATTTTGCTGAACCATTTCTTTCCGAATTTTTTTACATGGATCAGTGGTCCAATAGTTTTGGTGAAATTGCAAATCCGGGTAATCAACCGATTGATTTAAGCGATTATATGATTGTAATGTCATGGGCCCCGGATCCTGTAGCTGCAGTTCAATCCCGGATGGGCGAAGAAGAATGGCTTGATCGTTACGATAAGTACATTCCCGGATACAAATGGGTGAGTGAAGCCCAATGGATGGTAACGCCCGGAATTCTGGAAAGAGATTTAACTGTAAATTCAATGGTTTATCCCGGAGATGTTTTTTGTTTTGGCGCCATAAATACAGATGGAATGTTGGCGGCAGGAGGGGCAGGTTATGAATGGCCCGTTCCCAAACAACTGGACGTGCAGTTTTTGAACCGCGATGGCAGTTTTGGTACTTACCGGAATCCCTGGGGAGAAGAAACAGGTGTTTATGGATCTCCCATTCGTAAAACAAGTACAGCCAGTTGGTTTATGTTTAAAATTCTGAATGATTCTATCAAATTGGGCTTGAAACCAGCCAATGATCCTAATGATTTTGAATTGATTGAAAGTTTTGGTATGAGCGACGGATCGGCCTGGAGAATTGGCGGAAGTAACGCAGCGATGATTACCAATTACATGCGGAAACCTCATATTTATAAAGGCAGTCCTGAACTTGGAGCGTCATTTGGTACAACCCCGGATGACACAGAATGGACCTGGACCAATCAGGCTTACTGGAATGCAAGAGGAGTCGGCTGGTCGTTAAATATTTTGAATTGTGGCAACGACATTGGTCAGCATTTTATGCACGAACCTACGCATTACAAATCAACCGTTACCTCTGTGGTTTATAAGGTTAGCGACGGGTATTCGCTGGAAGAAGAGATAAGAGGATTAGTTACGGGAACAACTGTCAGTGCATTTTTTGGTAATCTGAATAAGGCAAATGAGAATCAAACGTTAACCGTCAAATCATTTGCTGGCGGCAGCATGTTGGGCATGGATGATTTGCTCAGCCTGAATGATACGTTGGTTGTGTTATCGGCTGATAGTTTGAATATTACCCGGTATGTTCTTGAAGTAAGTGAAGACGGTTTAAGTTCAAATGCTGTTCTTACCTCTGCTCTTTATCAAATAGATATTACAAGTGAACCCAAAAGTGCTTCCCAGGATGACAATTCCGGTGAAGGAATAGTAACAGGTTTTGAATATGGAACTCAGTTGCGAACTGTTTTAAATAATGTTACAATTCCTCAGGGAGCTTCGCTGAGTATTATTGACGGGTCAGGAGCGTATGTGTCGTTACTGAAATTAAATTTTGATACGGCATATGTTAATGTAACTGTAAACTCCGATACTTACTTTGACGTGGTGGCGGAAGACGGTGTTACCCGCATTGTTTATCAGTTGCAGCCACGTTCTTCTCAGAACGACGCGTTTATACTTTCAGATTTATATACTGTTTCTCAGAGTGAAAACCTTGTTCGTTTTGTACCTCGCGGAACAAATGTTCAAACATTTCTGCTGAATATTGTACCTTCTTTTGGCGCGTCTTTAAAAATTGTGGATAAAATGGGATTTGAGCGAACTGAAGGCTCATTGGTTGAGGATGATAAAATAGTTGTTACTTCTCCAAATGGATTGGTAACACGTGTTTACCACCTTTCCATGTTGCGTACCCAATACATTGCCGAAACAACTTACCTGGCCTATGTTTTATCTAATGTTTACAGTGTAGATCAGGTAAATTATGTGATAAGTGGTCCATCAGAAAATACCTTGTTGTCTGATTTTTATTCCCGAATAACAGCTTCTATGGGCGCAACAGCAGTTATTGTTGATGCTGCCGGAAATGAAAAATCTTCAGGAAATCTTGATACGGGTGATAAATTGAAGGTAACATCTGCCGACGGGAAAATCGAAGTTATTTACGTGCTTGATATCAGTACTTCGGCAAATGCGTTATTTACTCAGCAGATTGAGATTTACCCTAATCCAACATCCGGCAAGTTGAATTTCCGGGGAGTTGAGCAAGGCAACCGAATTCAGGTATTTAATTCAGTGGGTGCTTTAGTGGTTGATTTTGTGGCGAATAGTAGTATGGAAAGTATATCGCTTAACAACCAGCCATCTGGTGTTTACATGATTGTTGTAAGTAATAAAAACGAATTGTTGGGCCGTTTTAAAGCGGTAAAACAATAGAAGGAAGTAGATGTAAAAGTTTAGAGTTTTTTAAAAAGGCCTGAATTTATTTCGGGCCTTTTTTGAATTCTTTTTTACAAGGTTTTAAATTTTACGCTGAAATTTTGTAAAGAAACCCCAAGAATGGAGGATTAATGAAAAATATATTTAACCCGTCTTTTTTCGATGAAAGACATAACGTTTTGGTTTTTGAAACCAATAAGGAACAGATTGATTATCTTAGAATAACATTTCCTTCGAGTCATAAATTTTTAGAGGTTTCAGATGTTAATGAAGCTTTAAAAATAACCGGAGAAGAGCACTTTTCTTTAGTAATTGCTGGTGTTTCTGTTTCCCAAACAGGTGGTTTTGAATTATGTGATAAGATAAAAGGTAATTTGAATACATGTCACATTCCATTTATCTTAATTTCAGCAAAAAATTGTGTTGAACATATGATTCGGGGATACGAATTGGGTGCTGACGATTATATTACCAAACCGTATGATAAAAATTTACTTCTGGTTCGGATAAACCGTTTGATACAAAACAGAAAACGGATTAGAGAAAAATACCGGAAACAAAATTTTATGACTGAACTGGAAAATAATCACTTTTCAAGAAACGAAAAATTTATTGCAGCAATCAGAAACATTTTGGAAGATAACTTATCTGATCCTGATTTTAACGTGACAAGCCTGTCCGCAAAGCTTCGGATAAGTACCACTCAGTTGTATCGAATTCTAAAAGATTCAACCGGTTATTCTCCCGTTGAATTTATTCGTATTGTACGATTAAAGAATGCTTTTAAAATGTTGAATCGGAATAGAATTAATGTTACAGAAGTATGCTATCATTCTGGTTTTAACAATGTTTCTTATTTTATAAAATGTTTTAAAGATATGTTTGGTGTAACCCCGGGGCATTTCAGAAATAAAATCAGTAACGATTTGTATGATAGTGTAATATATCAGAATAAAATATAGGTTTTTATCTATTTGTTTTATTATAAGATGTGTTAATGGCCCCAGTCGGTGCGTATTTTTATGTGTGTCAAAATTTTTTATCAATTAAAAACGAAGCTTTTTTTATAGATACTGTCACAATTTAGCTGATAACAAAATTTGAAGGGGAGGAAACTCCGCGCATATTTCATTGTAAGTTTTAAATTAGAACGGAATCTACTGGAAATAATCCGGTTCAAGATAAGTAACGACAAATTCAATACATAGAAGTTTATTTTTTAGTTTCCAAAAGGCCATTAATTACTTCACTCGCAGCAAAACAACCAAAAACAGCAGGAATATAGGAAATGGTTCCAACGGTGGATTTTTTATTTTGGCCATCTTCCAGCCTAACTGCTGCCTCTGGCACTTCTTCAGGCGAAAAAACCACTTTCACTCCTTTTTTAATTCCGAGTTTGGATAACCGCTTACGCATCATACGGCCCAATTTGCAGTTATATGATTTCGAAATATCGGCAACCTGCACTTTTGAGGGATCGAGTTTACCACCGGCGCCCAGGGAGCTTACCACTTTCAGCCCACGCTGAATACTGTGGCTGATAAGAAATACTTTTGGAGAAAGGGTGTCAATGGCATCTACTACATAATCGAACGGTTGGCTTTCAATTAATTGAATTGTTTTTTCGTCACGAATAAATTCATTCACAACGGTCAGTTCAATATCAGGATTGATATCGCGAATTCGTTGTGCCATGATTTCGGTTTTCGGCTGTCCGGTTGTGCTTTTTAAAGCCGGCAGTTGCCGGTTTCGGTTCGATTCTTCGATAACATCGCCGTCAACAATAGTCATTTTTCCCACGCCGGCACGGCAAAGCATTTCGGCGGCGCAGGCTCCAACCCCGCCCAATCCTACCACCAATATATTGGCATTTTTCAGCCTCTGTAGTTTTTCGGGTCCTAAAAGAAGTTCTGTTCGTTCAAGCCAGTGCATCACAGTTTAAAGTTTAAAGTGGAAATGGGTAATATGTGGTTAGTATTATACAGAAAAACTGACATTTTCAATGCGGTTAAAGTTTTTCCAGACAGCTTCTTTCAGCTTTTCCACCGAAATATTTTTCAGTTCAGCTCCGCGCCTGTAAATTTTTTCGACAGGATAATCAGACTCATCGGTTTCAAAAACAATATTCTCCAATGGTAATATTTTAAACGATTTAACGGCTTTTGCATTTTCTCTGAGAAGCAATTCGCCAAACGAGAAAAAAATGTTTTTCCCGGAGAGTTGCTGTGTAAGCTGCACACTGCCGTTGTAACCGTGAAAAATCCAGGGAATGGTGGGTTTCTTATTTTTATGCAGCTCCACAATTTCATTCCAGGCTTTTACGCAATGGATGATAAGTGGTTTCCGGTATTCTTCTGCCATAAACGTTTGCGCCTCAAATGCCCGCATTTGTTCTTCAAAACCTGCCTCTGCAAGTTTGTCAAGGCCACATTCCCCTACAAAAATGACATGGTCAAATTCCAGTGCATCCTCCATCATCAACATCCGTTCGTTGTCTTCTGTTTCGGTACCAATTCTCCATGGATGCAACCCCACCGAATAAAAATTTTCCCCGGTAAATGCAGGAATGGCGTCGCCGGGTGAAAGATTTCTGACTGTTACTGAGTTGTCAGCAATTTCGGGTTTATGGGTGTGAATATCGATGAAAGGAATTGGAACCACCGTTTACTGTTTTAAGCCATCTCAAGAATTTTTTGTACTACTTTATTCGCTCCGTCGGCAATCTGTTCGATGTTGGCATCCAGCATGTAACAAGGGGTTGTAATAACTTTGTATTTTTCATCCACAACAATCTGCCCGTGACTGGTTTTTTCGTGGATACCGCCCAATGTTTCAATGGCCTGCAATGTGCCTTCGTCTTGTCCGATGGTTACTTTTACGTCGCCAAGTATTTTTGTAATTAACACAGGAGAAATGCAAAGTGCGCCTACTGGTTTTTCTTCGGCAACGGTAGAACGGACGGCCTTTTCAACATCAGGGTTTACCTTGCATTCCACACCGTCGAACGCAAACGTACAAAGGTTTTTAGCCGCCCCAAAACCACCGGGAAATACAATGGCATCGAAATCTTTCACATTGTACTCCGAAAGCGGTTTGATGTTTCCACGTGCAATGCGCGCTGCTTCTACCAGCACATTCCGTTTTTCAGGCATTTCTTCGCCTGTAAGGTGGTTCACCACATGAGCCTG
Source organism: Mariniphaga sp. (assembly GCA_041686935.1). Taxonomy (GTDB): domain Bacteria; phylum Bacteroidota; class Bacteroidia; order Bacteroidales; family Prolixibacteraceae; genus Mariniphaga. The sequence continues at coordinate 196,444 of JAWLCW010000007.1, forward strand.
CTCCATGTCAGGTGCAAAACACTGGTATTGAGCTCCATTTTGGGCAATAGCCAATAAAGTAAGTGTCGCTTCGTGAATTTCAGCTCCGTCATAAACGCCGTTTCCTGCCAATACAACTGCAATTTTTTTCATAGCATATTAATTTTCAATTTTAACTCAAAATTACAGTTTTACAGGGAAAAAGGAAAATCTTCTTAACCGATTTCCTCCAGATTATAGGGTGTTTCCTGGTAAACGTAGTAGTTCAGCCAGTTGGAAAATAACATGTTGGCTGTTGATCCCCAACGCATACAGGGTGTTTTGGAAGGGTCGTTGCCAGGGTAATAGTTTACCGGAATTTCGATAGGCAGTTTTTTAGCCAAATCCCTTCTGTATTCTTTGTCGAGCGTATGGCGCGAATATTCGGAATGGCCCGTAATAAAAAGCTGACGGCCGTTTTTTGCTTTCACAATGGCAACTCCGGCCTCCTCAGACCGGGCAATTATTTGAAGACCTTCCACCTTTTCAATGTCTTCGGCTCTGATTTCAGTATGGCGCGAATGTGGCATAAAGAATACATCATCGAAACCCCTCAGTATGGGAAGGTGCGAATTGGTGTGCGTATGTTCAAAAACGCCGAACATTTTTTCGGGAATCTCATATTTTGGAATGCCATAATAATGGTATAAACCGGCCTGGGCTGCCCAGCAAATGAACAATGTGGAATACACATGATGTTGGGCCCAGTCCAGAATTTCTTTCATCTCATTCCAGTAAGTAACCTTTTCAAAAGGAAGTAATTCCACCGGCGCTCCTGTAATAATCAAACCATCGTATTTTTTGTTGTTCAACTCATCGAAATTCCTGTAGAACTGCCGCATGTGTTCCGATGGGGTATTTTTTGGTGTGTGCCCTTTTATTTTCATAAAATCAATTTCTATTTGCAACGGGGAGTTGGATAATAACCGGAGCAAATCTGTTTCGGTAGTCACTTTCAGCGGCATCAGGTTCAGGATAATAATTTTCAACGGCCTGATGTCCTGATGCATCGCACGCGACTCGTCCATCACAAAAATATTCTCTTCCTTCAGAATATTTATGGCTGGTAATTTATCGGGAACATTTACTGGCATTTCTTTTTGTATTAAGTTTTTAGATGTGAGTAGTGAGAAAAAAGAACAAATAATTTTCTCACTACTCTGTGCTTTGTACTCACATTGTTCAATTATCAGCCAATCTTTTCCAGTGCTTGTTCAAAGTCGGCAATAATATCGTCGATGTGCTCAATTCCAACGCTTACGCGAAGTTGCGAAGGTTCAACTCCGGCGGCCTTTTGCGCTTCTTCCGAGAGTTGCTGATGCGTGGTGGCTGCCGGCTGAATAATCAGTGTTTTTGCATCGCCAACGTTGGCCAGGTGGCTTACAAGTTGTAAGCTGTCAACCACTTTATTGGCGGTTTCTTTTCCGCCTTTAACATTGAAGGACAGCATACCACCAGCGCCTTTTTTAAAGTATTTTTTCGCATTTTCATACGAAGGGTTTCCTTCCAGGCCCGGATAATTTACACTTTCCACTTTCGGATGTTTTTCCAGCCATTTTGCAAGAGCCAGCGTGTTTTCAACGTGCCGGTCCATTCTTATGGAAAGGGTTTCAAGGCCTTGCAAAAGCAAAAAGGAGTTGAACGGGCTGATTGCCGGGCCAAAATCGCGTAACCCTTCTACGCGGGCTTTTATGATGAATCCAATGTTTCCGAGCGGACTGTCGAAATTAAATACATCCCAGAATTTCAGACCCTGATACCCTTCCGCAGGTTCGGTGAAACCGGGAAATTTGCCGTTGCCCCAGTTGTAGTTTCCGGCATCAACAATTACACCTCCAATACTGTTTCCATGTCCGCCAATCCATTTGGTGGCCGATTCCACCACAATATTTGCCCCGTAATCAATGGGCCGGAAAAGGTAACCAGCCGCAGCAAATGTATTGTCCACAACCAGAGGAATGTCGTGTTTTTTTGCCAGTGCTCCCAAGGCTTCAAAATCGGGTACAACATATCCCGGGTTTCCGATTGTTTCAAAAAACAGGGCCTTCGTGTTTTCATCAATCAGTTTTTCAAAAGCCTCTACTGTTAAATTTTCGGCAAACCGCACATCAATACCCAGGCGTTTGAATGAAACCCGGAACTGATTGTGCGAACCTCCGTACAAATAAGGCGAAGTCACAAAATTGTCTCCTGCTTCAAGCAGTGTATTAAATGTTAAAAACTGCGCCGCGTGCCCCGATGCCACTGCCAAAGCGGCAACCCCTCCCTGAAGTGCGGCAATGCGCTGTTCAAACACATCGGTAGTCGGATTCATGATTCTGGTGTAAATATTCCCAAACTCCTTTAGTGCAAAAAGGTTGGCGGCATGTTCTGCGTTGTTGAATACATATGAAGATGTTTGGTAAATGGGCACAGCCCTCGAGTTGGTGGTTTTGTCGGGCTGATGACCTGCATGAAGCTGCAGGGTTTCAAATTTCAAATTTTTTGTTGTCATTGTTACTTATTTTTTTGGGTTAAAAAATGCTTTATAAATTTCGCGTACACTTTTTTCTTTATCGGAAGATTTTACAACGAGGTAGCTTACCAAATCGGATGCACCTGATCCACTAAGCACTACATTGATTTTATGCTGTGCAACTGCTCCGAAGATTTTGGCCGAAACACCGTAACTTTGCTGCATTCCGTGACCTACAACTGCCACCAGAGAAACATCGTCGATTACAGTAATGTCCTGAACGGCAGAAAATCCAAGCTGCCGAATCAGTTCAAGTGCATGACTGCCGGTTTTTCTTTCCAGAATTAAATTGATGGAAATCTGCGAAGTTATCACCGATTTAATGTTAATACCGGCTTTGTTTAAGTGCGAAGTTACTCTTGCCAGAATCCCCGGTTTTAGTCCCACACCCGGACCGTTCAGTTTTAGCAATGAAATATCATCCGTACAGGCCACACTTTTTACAATTTGCGGTTCCACAAAAGTTTCGGTATTAATTACTGTTTCAACTTCACCTTCACCCGATTCAGTATTAACAACATAAATGGGGATGTGTTCAGTCTCCAGCGGTTCCACTGTTCGCGGATGAAAGGAATAGTGATCGAAATAGGCCAGTTCGCTGGCTTCAGAATATGTTAAACGCTGAATGCGCGGCGAATGTGGAACAATATTGGGATCGGCCCGTTGAAAATCAAAATCGAGCCCCCAAAGTTCCAGTTTTTTTGCATCGAGGCTCCTTGTAAGAAACGCTGCTGTATAATCGGCAGCCGTTTTTCCTGTCCGGCCAATTTTCCCGGTTTCGGTAATTCCATAAGACCCTGGCACCAGAAAAACCTGTTCAGTTAATTCGTCCAGCTTCTTTTTATTTAACGAAACAAACGTGGCATTGCCAAAGTCTGGTGTTACGCGCAAATCAAAATGTTCAGGCCATAAAATACGGGTATTCAAACCAAATTTTGCCAGTTGAACACGAAAAATTTCTGCCGTAAGTCTTTCACTGAAACTCAGCACCTGGTCTTTTAGGGCTTCGGAATAATCCCCAATCAACCCAATTCCTTTCAGAATTCCGGTTACATGATCTACCAGTTCGGTGTAGGATTGCGAAGGATTAATTCCGGTTATTTCAGTAAAAAAAGAATTTAACTTACCGGAAACCAAATCAATATTGTTGCTGAATACTTCACTAACCGCATTTCGAATGTACCCTAAAATTTCAGGAACAGCGGACACAACAATGAAACTCCTGACGTTATGCCTGTTCACAAATGCAATTAAATTTTTTATTGACGGGGTATTGCCTGCATGGCTTCCACCCAACCGAATAATCTTATCCGACATATTAAAAGAAAAAAGTGTAAAACTTTGATTTTATGAACGCTAAAACCTGTATGCCTTCAGTCAATGGGAAACCACTGAAAGAAGGCTAGCGCATAGTCATGAAAACGGGCGGCAACATGAATTCACCGTTTCCGGCACGATTTACCGAATTATGTTGTGAAGAATTTTGAATGAATGAATTCATTTATCTACCGATTTTATTTTCAGCAAATATAAATTGATTTTTTAAAATTAAAAACTTATTTGGAATGAGTTTAAATTAAATTTAACTTTGCACCGCAAAATTCTTAAAAAAATACCATGAGTTACAATTTACTGAAAGGGAAGAGGGGAATAGTATTTGGAGCGTTAAACCCCGATTCTATTGCATGGAAAGTGGCTGAACGGGCCCATGAAGAAGGAGCTATCCTCACTTTAACCAATACTGCAGTGGCCATGCGGATGGGAGAAACCCAAAGGCTGGCTGAAAACCTGAACACAATAGCTATTGGGGCAGATGCCACCAATATTGAAGACTTAAATAACCTGTTTATGAAGTCGATGGATTATTTGGGCGGTAAAATCGATTTTGTTCTTCATTCTATTGGCATGTCGCCCAATGTAAGGAAAGAGCGGCATTACAGCGACCTTGATTATAATTACCTGAATAAAACACTCGATATTTCTGCTGTTTCATTTCACAAGGTGCTGCAAACTGCCCGAAAGCTTGATGCTATGAATGAATGGGGTTCGGTTGTTGCACTTTCGTATGTGGCGGCACAACGAACGTTCTATGGTTACAATGATATGGCCGACGCCAAAGCGTTGCTCGAATCCATTGCCCGGAGTTTTGGATACATATACGGAAGAGAGAGAAAAGTGCGTATAAACACCATTTCACAATCGCCTACAATTACTACTGCCGGAAGCGGGGTGAAAGGGTTCGACCGCCTGCTTGATTTTGCCGAACGCATGTCGCCGCTGGGAAATGCCACAGCCGACGATTGCGCCGACTATTGTATCACCCTGTTTTCAGACCTTACCCGGAGGGTAACTATGCAAAACCTGTTTAACGACGGAGGTTTCTCCAGCATGGGAATGAGTTTGCTGGCACTGCAGCAGTACGAAAAAGGGCTGCATCAGGATTGCGACTGCGGGCCTTCTGCAGAAGAACATCTTTTCGATTAAAAAATTGGTTTAACAGGCTGAATTTACTAACTTTAAAACCCTATTCTTTTGTATGATTTTCTTTCAAAAACTCAAAAATGTTTTTATAAAATCGGTGATAAACATAAATTCCAACGGCAAAATGAATATTCAAAAACAGGTGAAAATTATTAAAAAGGGAGAAGACGAAGGAAATTTGTTGCATTGGACTACGTTAACCGAAAAAGAAAGGATGTTGGAATTGGAGATGATGCGACAACAGGTTATTAAATCGAAATATGGTTCTCGACAAGAATTTCAAAGAGTTTATCGGGTTATTAAACGAGCATGAAGTAAAGTATTTGATTATTGGCGGATATGCCGTCAATTTTCATGGTTATCCCAGATACACCAAAGACATTGATTTCTGGCTTTGGATGAATAAGGAAAATATTCAGAATTTGCTGGAGGCTTTAAAAAAGTTTGGATTTGGCAGTCTTGGTTTAAAACCGGGGGATTTTCTTTCTCCCGAAAATATTATTCAACTTGGTTATGAACCTAACCGTATTGACATATTGATGGATTTGGAAGGCGTTGAATTCGAAAAGTGTTATCGCCGAAAAACAGAAATAGAATTAGATGGGATAAAAACAAACTTTCTCTCGCTCCAGGATCTAATAAAAGTAAAAAAAGCAACAGGAAGATTACAAGATCTTGCAGATGCTGAACAGCTCGAAAAAATACGTGCAAAAAAAAACAAGAACTGAAATCATTTGCGGATACTGCAACAGTGCGAAAAAAAATGCACGAAGACTGCGACTGCGGGCCTTCGGCAGAAGAAAATCTTTTCGATTAATACTTTTTAAAATTTCTTCATATTTATTTAAACTTCAAACCCTTAATTTTGGAGAAAAAAATACAGCCATGAAGAAAGCATTATTTATAACATTCATCCTTTTGTTTGCCGGCACAGCCATTTGGGCGCAGCAGCAAAATGAAAAGAAAGAACCTGACGAACAGGTTATTGTAAAAAAACACTACGATGAACAGGGAAACCTGATTGAGTACGATTCCACCTACATTCAAAAGTGGTCGATGGACACAACCTTTCATTTCGGATTTCCGGGTGAAAACAAACCGTTTGGCCAGAATTTCCCCGGAATAGAGCGGTTTATGAATGAATTCTGGAATGATTCGGTTTTTGGGAAAGAAACTTTTCCTCCTCAGCCTTTTTCATTCGGATTCCGTTTTTCTCCATTTGACGATGAAAATTTTCAGAACCCTTATAAACCCGACTTTCCGGATTCGTTATTTTTGTTTGAGTTCCCTTACCGGTTCGATTCCCTTTTTTTCAATTTCGACTTTGGCCCGTCGCAAAATCAGCCTCATCAGTTTGACCAAAAGTTTTTTGAAGATTTCGAAGAAAGGCTAAACCGGTATTTTTTTCGGTTCAGAGACGAAAACTTCGCATTGCCGGGCTTTAAAAATGAAGAACACCGGCAGGAGTGGGAACAACTTATGGAAAAACACCGGCGTGAACTGGAGGAGTTGCAAAAAAAATGGGATGAAAATAAATCACCCGGCAAAAATTTTTAATCCTGTTTTCAGGGATTTTGGTCTGTTTCTCCGATGTTAGGATTGGCGTCTATTTCTGCCTGGGGAATCTTAAATATTAACTTTTCAGAACCGGCGGGAAACGACATAACCCGGGCTACCGCCGGAACATGGTTGCTGTTGTTCCTGTCAACTCCCTGTTTCAGCCGTTTGATGTCAAAGCTTCTGAAACCTTCTGCCCATAGCTCAATTCTTCTTTCCAGAAGTATTTCATTCAGCAATTCTGTTCCTGAGGATGTAATTGCAACAGGATTTTCATAACGGCGGTCGCGCAAAAGTCTGAGCAACATTCTGGCGTTGCTGTTTTCATTCATTCTGACTCTTGCTTCTGCTTCAATCAAAAGCATTTCTTCAGGCCGCATCATTACCAAATCAGCATTAAAATCCTTATCGCCCCCGGCAGTAAATTTTCTGGGAATCAATCTGCCGGTTGCAATGGACGATGCATCGATTAATTTTTTTCTCACATCTTCATCGTTCATTTGCCTGTACAGCTCCAGGCTAAAAGATTTTGGACTGAATCCAAAACCGCAGTAACCACCTATGCTCCAATCCATGTGGGAAAACCAGGACGCGTAAGTGGTTGATTGTTCGCTGTTCACTTCCAGTCCCCACATCCAGTTTTGCTGGGTCCGGTTATCAAAACCTGTCATATATTGATTGGCTGACATCAGATTATAGCCCCGTCTGGCCGCAGATGCCATTTCTGCTGCTTTTGTCCATTCTTCCATTACAAGAGCAACCCTGGCCCGCAACCCTTGCGCAACATTAAGCGTTGGATTAGATATGTGCCTTTGTGCCATATCACTGGCTTCAAAAAGCAGAATGGCCAATTTCAGGTCATCGGTTATTTGGCTGTAAACTTCGGCAACACTGCTTCGCGGATTTCCTTCTGTACTGGCCTTGGTATAAATGGGAACTCCGGGTTTGTTTTCATTGCCTGAATGGGTGTGCTGAAATAGCTGAATTAACTGAAAATAGCTGTAAGCCCTCAACGTAAGTGCCTGCGCTTTTAAATTTTTACGCAGGTTTTCATTTTCGGCAGATACTGCATCAATATGATTAATCACTTCGTTTACATTGTAAATAATCCGGTAAAAAAGTGTCCAGGCATAAAGGGAACGCATTTCTGTGGCGCCAATGTTTTCAAAACGATATTCTGATCCAAACCAGTGGAACCGTTCCACAGCTATATCTTCTCCCATTAAATCAACAACCAGATCGATGGCTTTTACGCCGAACTGATCGTGAATATTTTCAGCGCCGTGATGTGAACGCATATCGCGGAGAACCCCGTCAATTACTGTTTGGGCACCTTCTATGGTTTGAAAAACAGACTGATCGGGTATTTGATTTGTAGGTGCAGTTTCCAGGTAATCTTCAGCGCATGAAATCAAAATCAGGGTTAAAATAAAAATGGAATGTATAATTTTTTTCATTCTTTTCTAATTTAAAAATGAACATCAAATCCAACCGATAAAGTACGCACGGGAACATACTGTCTTCCCAGATTTCCGTCGAAAGACTGCCTGGGGTCAAGTCCCTTTCTGGAAGCAAACAACATCAGGTTATCGGCAATAAGGCTCATCCTTACTGATTCCAGATTTAACCTGTCCGTTAACATCCTGGGAAGCTGGTAGCCAAGTGATACATTCCGGACATTTAACCAGGATGCGTCGGTAAGGAAACGGCTAGAGCGTCTGTTTGCAAAGGATTCTCCGTCAACAGCAGGAACTTCGGTATCCGGATTTTCGGGTGTCCAACGATTCAGGATATCACTGTGGAAAGCGTAACCATTTTGCCCCGAGTGCATTAACCACTGGTAAGGCTGATCCATAACTTTTCCTCCTGCAGCAAAGTTGAGCAGAAAAACCAAGTCAAAACCATACAGGTTGAAACTGTTTGTAATTCCCCCGTAAAGAGCGGGAATCGATGATCCAACATAGTACCTGCCGGCCTGGGCATAGTTTTCTGTTAATCCTCTTTCTTCCTTAAACAGAGGTTCTCCGTCTGAATCAAAAAGCGGATTTCCGCTTCCGTCGGTTTCAGGAATGCTGTAATACCACTGTGATTTGCCGTTTTCGGGACTGACACCTGCAAATTCTTCCATCCAGAAATCATAAACAGAGCGGCCGGTTTCCCATCTTTTATTTCCGCTAATGATAAATTCCTGCGGCAATTCTTTAATTTCGTTTTTGAAATGGCCAAGGTTAATTTCGGCAGTCCAGCTCAGATTCTGCTTTTTAAGCAGCAATCCGGTTATCTCTAAATCGAACCCGGTATTTGCCAACTTTGCAATATTTGCATCGATTGAGGTAAAACCTGTTGATGGTGGCAGGGGTTGTTCAAACAGTAAATCGTTGTTTCTGCGTATAAAATATTCAAGATTGAATGCAAACCGGTTAAAAAGCCGGACATCAAAACCAAAATTTGCCGAGTTTAATGATTCCCAGGTCAGCCCCGGAGTTGATAACCTGCTGGCCAGCGAACCGGGATAATCAAGGTTGTTTACACCGGTTTGGTAAAGTCCCTGATACCCGTAAAAAGAGCCAATTTTGTCGTTCCCCTGCTGGCCGTAACTCATTTTTAACCGGAGTACATTCAGCCAGGCATAATTCCTGAAAGAATCTTCTTTTGAAACGACCCAGGCCAAACCGGCACCCCAGTAATTTCCCCAGCGCACATCCTTTGCAAACCTCGAATTTCCATCGGCCCGAAAATTAAAACTGGCAAAATACCGCTCCCCAAAGGAGTAATCAACTTTTGTCAGGTAACTTTCAAGGCGGTAATTATCCTCAAACGATCCGGAACCTTCGGCAACAGCCGCTCCGTCAAGTTCAACAAGCCCCGGAAAGGGAAACCCTGAACGGGTTGCTGATAGCACATTAAATTTGTAGTTGTAATTCTCGTGTCCGGCAAGTGCCTGAATGGTATGGTCATTTATTTTTTTATTGTAAAAAAACATTTGGTTGGCCGTGTAAGAAAAAGTGCGGTTGGTCTCGCGTAAAGTACGGCCGTCAAAATTCCGGCCATCGCCATACTGCATGTTCTGATGCGTTAATCCTGTGAAGGTATAATGGTCGGCACTTACAGATGTTTTGAACTTCAGGTCATTCGTCAGTTTAACATCCATGTAGGAACGAACGGAGAAAACATCATTTTTATAAAGCCTTGTATCGTGACTTATTGTTCCCAGCGGATTCATATTGGACCCATATAACCGTGAACGGCCATAGCCTGTTCCATAGTCGAACAATTTGTTCCCTTCGGCATCGGTTTGTAATAAACCCTCATTGTCGTATAAATAAACGGGATAGATTGGGGCAATCATTCCGGTAAAATGGAAGGGATTAATTAAAAAAGTGCCTGAAGAAACCGGATAGTTTTGTTCCGACAACGATCCGGAAAGATTCAAGCCTGCTGAAATCCTGTTGGTGAATTGTGTTTTTACATTGGTTCTTGCCGAATACCTTTTAAGATTCGAAGCTTTAACAATCCCTTCGTCGTCGAGTACCGAACCTGAAATGAAATAAGAAGTTTTTTCGGAACCACCTCTTCCGCTTAATGTTATTTCTTTTCGCAAGCCGGTCACAAAAAGTTCATCCTGCCATTTGTCGTTCCAAAGCAACTGCCCGCCGGGATTTATTTTTCCATCATTTCCAACCACATCGATATCCGGGACATTGTAGGCATTGTAACCTCCCAGTGCCGGAACAAGCTGCTGCCGGGCCATGGTTACTGCTTCTTCTTCTGAACGTCCTTGTTGTATGAGAGAATTTTTGATGCTTTCCCACTGCATTTCATAATATTCTGCTACAGAAACCTTGTTGTATTCCGGCAAGGCTCTTCCTGAGATACCATAACGCACATTTAAACGAAGCTCAGGCGCAGTCATGGTGCCGGTTTTTGTGGTAAGAATAATTACCCCGTTCGCAGCCCGCGAACCAAACAGTGCGGTAGCAGAGGCATCCTTTAAAACTGAAATGGATTCAATATCGGAAACCGGGATGGAGCTCAGGTTGCCGTCGTAAGGAGAACCATCCATTACGATAAGCGGACTTGCATCGATAAACGTATTAAATCCCTGGATTCGGATTTCAGCCGTTTCACCCGGTTGGCCGCTCCCGCTTGTTGTGATAACTCCGGATGTTATTCCCTGCAAAACTTTTGAAAAGTCGGCAGATTGAAACCGTTCCAGTTGGGTAGAATTTACAGAACTAACCGAGCCGGTAAAATGCTGTTTCAGCGCAGTACCATAAGCCACCACAACAATTTCGTCAACGCCTACCATATCGGGTTCAAGATTAACGTTAATTACACTGCCTGTGACCGGCACTTCAAGAGTTTTCATGCCAATAAAAGAAAAAACAAGGGTATGGGCATTTTCGGGAAGATAAAGCTGGTAAAATCCTTCTGGGTTTGTCACTGTTCCAATAGTATTTCCTTTCACCACAACAGAAACACCCGAAACAGGAATTCCTTTTGTTTCGCCGGTAACAATACCGGAAATACTTTGAACCTGGGCATTAACATTTAAAACATTCAAAATGACGACGCAAAGGAACGCCTGCGCAATTTTCCCCATAATTATAAATTAAGTTCAGCTCTCTCCAAAACGAGGCGCTAATTTAGGAAAAAAAGAAGATTTTAAGGAAGTATTAGTTCCAATTCGGATAAAAATCAACCTTTGTATAAGATTTAGCCCACAAAAAAGAGGTTGCTTTTCGGCAACCTCTTTTTATAAAGTTTTTATTATCAGCTTATTTTGCAAAGCTTAATTTAGTTCCCAAAAAGAAGATTGCATACCAGTCAGTGACTTCGGCATGTAATAATGCAAAATAAACTTTACTTCCTTCGTATTTTTCAGGAATATCAGCACTTGCAGTATAAACGTTTCCATTGGCAAGCTGATGTGTCAGCAGTACTTCGGCATCGCGGCAATTCCCTTCGGTTATTGGTTCATCTGAAACAACAATTTTGAATTTTTCGTAAGGCCAGTCCTCATCAGCAGCCTGAACTGTAACCTCAATTGTTCCGTCAACACCATCGAGTGTCATTTCAGGAAAAACCAGGTAATTTTCAGGAGTCACCGGGTCACCATACCAGGAATACGAAATGTATGCTACCTGGCCTGCATCTTCATCATAGTAAGTCAGATTCCAGCCCAATCCGTCGCCATCTTTGTCAATGGATTCAAATCCGGCATTTTGCCAATCGTCAATCGAACTGCCCGATGTGCTGATTTCATAAGCCACAACACTTTCTCTTGTGGTAAATGACTGTACACTGCCTGTAACCGTTCCCCCTTCAAAATTTGAAGCAAAAGGTTTGAAATAGTAGGTTTTTTGACCTTGCAAGCCGCCGGCACGGAGCGTAAAAGTTCCGTTATCCTGAAGTTCAACCACATCGGCAGATTTTTTCACTGAAATTACTGTTGCCGATGAGAAATCGCTCTCGCTGGCTGAAACCAAAAATCCACGATCAATTGCAGCAGTATCGGCGCTAGCCTGAAGTATGGCATAACCGGCGCTAACTTTAGCAATGCTGGCATCTCCAACCGCCGGAGCTTTTGTCTGATCGTATTCGATCCGGTATTCATCCGGATTCACAAGTTCTTCCTGGCAGGAAGAAAATATGAACGCTCCGGTTAATATAAAAATGAATAGTTTTATAATATTTTTCATCTTTTTTAATCTTTAAATTTTTATAAATATTGAAAATATTAAGGGTTGTTGTCACCTGGACTGATATCCGGATTGTTGTCTATTTCACGGGTTGGCAACATATAGGTAAACAACCAGTCTTCAGCAGGCACAACCAGTTTTGCATCGTCAGGGTGGTTGGAACCCGGATAGTCGCGGTTAATACCCTGTTTCAAACGTTTGATATCGAACAGTGCAATACCAATTTCTCCCCAAAGTTCAATTCTCCTTTGTTTCCTGATTTCTTCCAGCAGACCGGAAGCAGGAACAGTATAGTTGGGATCGCGGTTTGCCATCAGTTCCTGCAAAAGGCTTGTGGCTTGTGCGGTTTGACCGAGCGCTGCTCTTGCTTCAGCTTCAATTAAAAGCATTTCAGAAGCCCTCATATAAACCAAATCCTGCGTGTTGTCGGCACCGTCGTCGCTCGGGCCAAACTTGCCGTTTACGTATGCCGGCAATGAAACGCCGTTGTATCCGCCGTTCTGGAATGTGCTTCCGTCGGGCGCCTGGTAAGCTTGTTTTCTGATGTCAGTTTCACTCATGTAATCATAAAGTCTTTTGTCAATGGCTTTGTGCATACCGGTGATGGATGCGTAGCCATAACTGAAGCTTGAAAAGAAAGAATTGTGGTTTACAATCCCGGATTTTACGATGTCCAAATCTGAAGTTACAATCGAACCAAACATCCATTCAGGGTTTGAGACGTATTTGAAACCGTCGAGGTATTGCTGTGCCGGCATAATCGGGAATCCGCTTCTGGCACTGCCGGCGGCAGATGCGGCAGCCTCCCAGTTTTCCATGCTCAGATAAACACGGGCCAGATATCCATAAGCAACACTTTGGTTTATAAAACCTTTACTTGGCCTGTTGTATCCATCCAGCAGTTGAATCGCATTGGTCAAATCATTTACCATCAGTTCATAAACGTCGCTCATTGGAGCACGGGGAAAACCTTCGTCGCTTACCACTTCGGTTACAATCGGCACACCCGGATCATTTTCATGTCCAACATATGTTTTCTGGTAAATCTGAACAAGGTAATGGTAGCTGTAAGCCCGGGTGGTTAGTGCCTGCCCGCGGAAAGCCCTTAACTGACCATCTTCCACTTCTTCGGGTATTTGTGCCAGAATGTCGTTTGCCAGTTTAATGTTACGATACAAATATTGCCAAACAAAATAAGGATGCTGGTAATCTTTGTCTCTCAGTTCAAGCAAATAATCGTCGTAGTACCATCCATACGAAGAAGAAGTTTGTACCACATCTTCGCCCATCATATCGGCAATGTGTGTGATACTTTTTATTCCGTGATCGTCATGCCGAACGCTGGCCAAACCCATAGAGTTGTAAGTTACAAGGTGTCCGTACATCCCGGCAATCATGGGCTCAATAACCAGTGCAAGAGCTTCAGGATCTGATTCTGCAAGCTCGGTAATCTGTGATTGTGATACAGTACCTCTTGGGTCTGTATTCAGTTCATCGCTGCACGAGGTGGTTAAAAGCATTGCACTGGCAACAATGAAAATCAAATAATTATATATTCTATTCATAATTCTTTTCTTTTAAAAATTTAAAAAGTCAGATTCAGACCTGCCGAAATGGTTTTAATCGGCGAGTAGTTCATATCCGTAGCAGTTGTTACACCACTAAAATACATTCTTGGATCAAAACCTTGCCTTCTTGACATGAAGAACAGGTTATCGGCTGCAACATAAAATCTCAACGTTTCAATTCCCATATCTCCTGTCAGGTATGAAGGAATCGTGTAACCAAGAACAACACTTCTCAGAGAGAAATAGTCGGCTTTGGTAAGGAATCTGTCGCTGATATTGTTTCCATCGGTGTATCTGTCAATACGCGGAACGTTGGTATCTGTGTTGGTCGGAGTCCACCTTTTCAGAATGTCTCTGTGCCAGTTTTGACCAATATTTCTTGCATCGCCGGTGTGCATAAAACCACCATAAATACCATCATAAACGTATCCGCCAATCTGATATGCAGTTTGTACACTCAAATCAAAACCTTTAAACTGAACGGTTGATAAGATACCACCAAAAAGATCGGGCGTTGCGTCTTTATCTGTCCTGTAGCGGGTTGCATCTGTCCAAACCGGAGTGGTTTTTTCACCTGTAACATTTCCGTCATCGTCCAGTTCATCCATATACCAGAGGCTTTGACCGTTTTCCTGGTCAATACCTGCAAATCTTCTCATGTAGAACAAATAAGGGGAATATCCTTCTTCCCATTTTTGAAATCCACCTCTTGTGAGGCCTTCTTCTTTGTACATTTCTGGCAACTCATCAATGGTAGTGGTATAATGGGTAGCATTAAGCGTAATATCCCATTTGAAATCGTTTGTATTTACCAGGCTGGCATTCAGTTGCAATTCAAAACCCTGGTTCGTTAAACGACCAATGTTAAACGGAATTTCTGCAATACCGGAAGATGGCGCCTGCGGCAATACGAACAACAGGTCGGAACTTGCTCTTTGGAAATAATCGATATTACCTGAAAGTGAATTCAAGAATCCAAAGTCGAAACCAACGGTGAACGAGTTGTTGCTTTCCCATTTCAGGTCTTTGTTTCCTTTAAAAGCAAACTCAAGACCAACTTCACCGTCGTTATTTACAACATTGTACTGGTCTTCATAAGCATAGTAGTAATAACTGCCACCCAGATTATCGTTACCGATGCTACCGTAACTAACTCTTAGTTTAAGCACATCGAGGTAAGTTGCGTTCAGCAGGAAAGCTTCGTCGCTCATTACCCACGAACCACCAACTGACCAGAAGGTACCCCAGCGGTTATCCGGATGGAATCTTGAAGATCCGTCGTAACGCATACTGCCGTCTATGAAGTACCTGTCACGGAATCCGTAATTCAAATGTCCGAAGTAACTTTCCAGCGAATAATCGTAACCGTACGAACCCACACTACTCATAACCACTGCCCAGTCCATTTCGGTGATTGACGGGAAAAGAAAATTCTGCTTTCCACCATAGTTAAGGGTATAATTCCATTTGTAGAATTCGTGCCCTGCTTTAGCCGAAATGGTATGTTCTTCACTTAATTTTTTATCAAAGGCCAGAATCTGGTTCGAGTTGATGGTTCTGGTAAGGCCGCTGCTTTTATAAATGTAACCGCCTTGTTCTGCAAACTGCCCTATTTGGTTATTGTCAATACGAGAACGGTTTGTTTGTGCATTGTCAACACCGAGGTTAAGGATTAAATCCAAATCGCTGGTAACTGAAACAGTCGCACCGCCGGTAAAGTTAATGCGGTCAAGCGCCGTTTTTTCTGTATTTAAAACCTGTGTTCCTGCCGGGTTTGCAATAGGCATAACCGGTCTTTTCATGTCGTCGCGGTCGCCAAAATCGTATTGTTTATTGCCGTTTTTATCCAAATCGAGCGAACCATCGGGGTTGTGCTGATAAATCGGATAAATTGGAGCTACTACCTGAGCCACATAAAAAATATTTGCTGAACTGCTCCCGGTTGAAGTCGGGTTCAGTGTATTGGTGCGAACGTAAGAAACGTTTCCGTTAACTTTCAGCCATTTGGTTACATCCTGAGCCAGTTTTAAACGAGTGGTGTAACGCTCGAAACCACTGTTGGGACTGTATCCCTCATCGTCAAGGTAGTTGAATGACATAAAATAGTTGGTACCTGACGATACGCCGCTCATACTAACTGAATGTTCCTGGCGGACTCCGTTTTCAAATACTTCATCTTCCCAATTTTCCTGGTAAAGCAACCTGGCATTAGGGTTCAATCGCCCTGTGAGAGGATCAATCACTTGATTGTCCGGCACATCATAATTGTTGTACCCAAGCATCCACTCTGTGGCACCTGTAGGATTGGTGAATTTAATTAACCTGTTGCTTGCATAATAACCGGCATCAACAAACGAATAGTTATTTCTGTAGTACCTGTCATTTCGTAAACCTTCCCAGAATGTTTCATAATATTCGGAGGGGTCAGTCATTACATCATAACCTTTATAGGCTTTTGAGTTGATACCAATTCTACTGTCAACAGAAATACGCGGTGCGCTTGAAGTTCCCCGTTTTGTAGTAATAAGAATAACACCGTTGGCGGCACGCGCTCCGTATATAGCGGTCGCAGAAGCATCTTTCAACACAGTCATCGATTCAATGTCAACCTGGCTGATATTGTTGATGTTGCCTTCGTAAGGAATTCCATCAACCACGTATAACGGTGAACTGCTTGCAGATAATGAGCCCATACCCCTGATGCGAACACTTGCCCCTGTACCGGGTTGCCCTGTGCTGCTGGTAGTTTGAACTCCTGCCACGGAACCTTCCAGTGCTCTCGAAATATTGGATACCTGAATTTTCTGAAGCTCTTCACCCTTTATGGCCGACTGAGAACCGGTTAACGACTTTTTAGTCTGTGTACCATAGGCCACAACCATCACTTCATCCAGGCCCACATAAGCCTGTTCCATTACAACATTCAACGTGTTTCCGGTAATTTCCACCTGCTGGGCTGTCATCCCAACAAAAGAAAAAATTAACCTTTGAGCATCATTCGGAACATCAAGCTGGTAAACACCATCAATATTGGTGATTGTTCCCAGGGTAGTACCTTCTACCATAACAGAAACACCTGGTATCGGAGTCCCGTCATCGGCACTGGTTACAGTACCCGTAATACGCCGAACCTGTGCTTCAACTGTAAGCATGCCAATTAAGGCAATGCCAAATAGCATTAGCGCAATTTTCTTCATAAATAAAATTTTAATAATTAATTACTCACTCTTTAAGGCGGCTAAGATAAAAAAAAATTAAGGGATTAACTTATTTTCACAATTTTTTGAACTTTTTATGCTAATGTTCATTAACTGTTAATTTTGTATTGAACAAAAGAAAGGGGCTAAAACAAAAAATCATTCTGCAAATCCGGGGAAAATTTGAATTTTTACTGTATTTTCACCGGATGCAATTTGAATAAACCAGTTAAATAAAATAAAAACGATTCTATATGAAAAAAATATCCACATTTCTGACTGCTTTTTTATTCATGTTTCTTATGTCTTATTCACAGGAACAGATAAATGTTATTGTTATTGGCGCCCATCCCGACGATGCTGATATTCGCGCAGGTGGAACAGCCATTAAATATGCCAAAGCCGGCCACAATGTGTCGTTTGTTTCATTAACCAACGGCGATGCCGGACATCATGAAAAGGGTGGGGGGGCGCTTGCCCGAATCCGGCGTGCCGAGGCTCAGGAAGCAGGAAAACGCTTTGGAGTGGAATATATTGTATTGGATAATCACGACGGCGAACTGATGCCTACCCTGGAAAATCGAAAAGAAGTTATTCGCTTAATCAGAAGCTGGAATGCTGATATTGTATTGGGACCCCGGCCGAACGATTACCACCCCGACCACCGTAATGCGGCAATTTTGGTTCAGGATGCCGCCTATATGGTCATTGTACCCAATGTTGCCTCTGATGTGCCGCCACTGGAAAAGAATCCGGTTTTTTTGTATGTGGAAGACCGTTTTCAAAAACCATATCCGTTTGAACCCGATATTGCAGTGGATATTTCGAGCGAGTTTGAACAAAAAATTTACGGCATTGCCGCTCACGAATCGCAAATGTTTGAGTGGCTGCCATGGACAGGCGGACGGCTCGACCAGGTGCCCAAAGGTGAAAAAGAACGCCTGAAATGGCTGGCCGACTGGCGAAAACCAAATATCTCAGATGAGGTCAGAAATTCACTTGTAAAATGGTACGGCGCCGAAAAAGCAGCAAATATAAAAGTGGCCGAAGCCTTTGAAATTTGCGAATACGGCAGGAGGCCTTCAGATGAAGAGATAAAGAAACTGTTTCCGTTTTTTGAATAAAAAAATCCTGAATTCACATTCAGGATAATTTTTTTTCAAATCAATTGATGTTATTCAAAAATATTCAATAAAACCCGGTTCTTCTATTCAGAAAACGCCGAATCGACCACTCTCCACAATTCGGAACGGACAAGCTCCCTTGAATTGTTCGTTTCTTCCATCAGTTTATCAATATTTTTACCTGAGTGGACTTTACTAAATGCACCATTGTAATCAGCCGCTCCGATTTTTGAAAAATCAGAAATAAAGTTTGTAGTTGCATACTGGTATTCCAGGCCTGAACCAGTGGGAAAAACGGTTTGCCACAAGGACCATCCAACCCTTGCACCGTCATTGATAAATTGCTGATGAACCGGTCTCCATACTTTGGTTTCCACATCTATATACATATTGTCGTTTCCGGGTTTTACCTTCATAAAATCAACCTGTATGTAATTAAAAGGTACCGGGCCGGATTCGGGATTAACCGCTGAAACCATTCTAATTAAGTTTCTTTTTACCAACTGCCTGCTTTCTGAAGTTTCCTGCATAATTTTATCAACATCCTCTCCGGGAAGAATTTTCTCCGGGTCAATTCCTGCAAACGGATTTTCGAGCTTGTTGGGATCTGTCACAATTGTTCCGGTCACAAAATTGTATTCATCGTTCGATCCCGCAAATCGCACTTCATACAAAATCCACCTCACTATTTCACCATTTTTTACCCTCTCCTGATGAATTTTTTTCCAGTAGTTTCTTTCAAGGTCAACATATTTTTGTTCGTCGCCCTGTTTAACTTTCATGTACTCCACCACCGCAAAAACGGTTGGTTCCTGTGCAAATGCCATAAAAGGAATTGTTGCCAGTCCAAAAACAATTGCCCATGCAATAGCTCTTGTTCTTTTAATAAAGAAAACTTTCTTTTTCATTTGTCTGATTTTAAATTATTAATTATTAAACTCATACAAGTTATTGAAAAATAAGGATAATTAAGTCTTTTTTTAAAATTATTTTCTATCAATTCAATATGCCTGTTTTTGCGACGAATGAACAAAATCTCAAAAAGATTCAAACTTCCGGGATAAAAGGATTAGAAATGCCTTAAAAAAAATTTATCCTTATTAAGATATTTTTGTCTCATTATAGTTGTTTTATGCTTTATTTTCCATAACTTACTGAAATAAAGTAAATAGATAAATCAATGAAAAATATTCAGGTTACCGCAAGGTTAAAAGTTCACACTGGGAAAGAGGATGAATTCAAAAGAATTGCAGCAGAATGTATAGCTGCAGTAAAAGAAAATGAAACGGGTGCGCTCCAGTACGACTGGTTCTTTAATCCCGGCCAAACAGAATGTGTTGTCCGAGAAAATTATGCCGATTCAGATGCAGTAATGGTACATCTTGGAAATGTGGGAGAATTTCTGGGGCAACTTTTTACCATTTCAGATTTCGACCTGGAAATCTATGGAACCATGTCGGAAGAACTGAAGAGTGCAGTAGTGGGTTTAAATCCAAAGGTGTATTCTTTTTACCAGGGTTTATAGTTGGATAAAACTGTGCGCATTAATCATTTTTTCACCAATTCGTCCGTTGACGCGGAAGTTAAATACTTCACAGAGTTCAGGTCTGACCAGAATTTTGATGAATTCGTCGATGTTTAATTCAGGAAGTGTTTTCGTAAAAACACCAGCATAATCAGCAATGATGTTCGAAAACAACCGGCTAGATTAAATCAAGCTATATATTTCACTGAACTCTTTTTCGTTCCTCTTCTGAACCCGATTTAATTTTAACTCCATCCAGCTTATTATTCCCAAAATCACGTCGGTATGTAAGGGTTAATGCTCTCGTACCTGAATCATAATTCCAAAATGACCGGTAATTTTCCCGCTCAGTCTTCAAAATCCATGTACTTGTGCTAAATGCATCATTTACAACCAACGACAACAATGCATTATTTTTAAATTTTCTCTGTATGCCGAAGTTGATACTTCCGCCTGGTTTAAACGTAGAGAAACCCCACATGACAGGAGACTGGTACAAGCCCGAAATTTCTGCAGATAATTTATCATTCAGCACAAATGTATTACTTGAATTTACAGAGAAGTTGTTTATCCTGTTCTGTAAATTGTTCACGAGATGTTTTGTTTTTAAACTATTGCGGTTAAAGGATAAGTAGTTCTGCATTTTCCACCTGGAGGTAACCTGAAAAGAAAAGTTTGTATTTATCCCGTAACTTCGATTGTAATCGAGGTTCTGTGAACGGTAAACCAATACATTGGCTGATGTATCCAGTTCAGCCTGGTACCTGGTTATGTCGTCTTTTGTGTTGCTGTAATGAAGGGTCAACCACCAGTTCCTTTTTTGGTAGCTTATTTCTGCACCGTTATTTATGGCAGGCATCAGTGAAAGGTTTCCTGCCACAAATGTATTTAACCCAAAGAAAAAGACAAACGGCGCCATCTGATTGTAATTAGGACGGTTAATTCTTTTTCTGTATGCAATATGTACTTTATTGTTTTGATTTATATTCCGGGTGATGGTTAAGTTAGGAAAAAAGTCCCCATAGCTTTTATCTACCAATGCAGGAATGCCGGGACCTCCCAGATATGAATCTGTAAATTCATACCTTAGCCCTCCGTTTATATTCCAGTTTTTCTGCAACATCCAGTTCAATGAAAAGTAGGCTGCCAAAATTTTTTCATCAAGGGTAGATATATTTGTGAATGCAGGATCTGCAAATATGACATCTTCAACATTCCTGGTAACTCTTACATCGTTTGTAAATTCGGACCATGAACCCTTTATACCGGTTTCCACTAAAACCTGGTTGCTTGTCTTTCCTGAATAATCAAAATTTACTATCAAAAAGTTAATGGGGGTTTCTTTTTTTATATCTATTAATTCTCTTTCAGTAATGGATGAATCGACTATACGCCGGTCATTTCTGAATTCGCTTGGATTATTATTGTCGTAGTACAAATAATCGAACATCAGGTTGATGTGATGTCTTTCATTAAAGTTATGAATGAATCCGATACCAGCACTCCCGCTTTTCCATAGATTAAGTTCCTTTTTAATAGTTTCTGTTTTTACAGACGCATCATTAGCAGGAAAATAAAAATTCCGACCAATATCCTCGGTATTCCAGTTTCTGTTATATCCTGTAAAAGAAAAATGAACCATACTTTTTTCAGATAAAAAAAATTCCAGGCCGGCATTCAAATTTTGAATCGTAAAAAAAGGATTTCTGATGCTGGAATCAATATCTGACTGAATAAACCCATTATCGGTTACATACCTTTGCATATATGACAAATGCCTGGTGTGATCATGATGAATGGAATAATTCAGGACAGCAGAAAAAACTTTACTTCTGTGATTAAGATTGAAATTTCCGCCCAGTATTTCAGCATGATTAAAACCAAGTGTAAGTCCTAAACTTCCGTTTGTTCCCTGGTCAGGATTATCTTTCATTACGATATGAATGATTCCGGCATTTCCTTCGGCATCGTATTTGGCCGGAGGATTGGTTATCAATTCGATTTTACTGATGTTTGCCGCGCTCATGCCATCAAGCATCTGAACCACTGCATCCAGAGGCAATCGGTTCATTTTGTTATTAATCATTACCAGAACTCCGTCTTTTCCATTAAGTTCAATGTTTCCGTTTTGCCGGTTCACTGTTACTCCCGGACTTTTCTCCAACACTTCAAGTAACGTATTTCCTGCTGAAGTTATACTGTTTTGAACATTGATTATGGTGCGGTCGGACTCCTTTTCAAAAATCGGGCGCTTACCATTTACCACTATTTCACCAAGTTCGTACGCATTCTCCGAAAGTGAAATCGGAGAAAGGGAAACTTGTTTTTGTAAAGGGTCAACTTCAACCGAGGAATAGTAAGATTTATATCCCAGCATCGAAACATTGAGAAGATATGTCGCTGGTTGAACGTCGAAGATGAATCTGCCCTCCTCGTTTGTTATTTCTCCAAATAAAAGCGATGAATCTAATGGCTGCAACAAAAGTACATTGGCAAATGGCACAGGCAGGCCATCGGGAGATATAATTTCTCCTGTAACATAAACTTGTGCATGTAAACGCGGGGTATAAAACAATACAAGTGAAAAAAACAGAAGAAGAACTTGACATAAATTAATTGTTCTTCTGTTTTTTTTCTCCCCGTCCATGAATTTTTGCATGGTAATTTTCAATGCCATTATTGTAAATTTTAATGGATTACCAGTTGGTCAGGCATGTTAAATTTGAATCGTAATGCTCTAATGTTAAATCTCAATTTTCAGATTACCGGGCTGTTACCGGATTAAGATAATCCCAGAAAACTGAGGCCTGAACAATTTTCCACTGCCCGTTAACTTTTTCCAGTGTACGGACTTCGTGGCTTACATTAAATGCACTTAAATCGAGGGTGCTGTTATACTGCTCCCAAACCACATGTACGGCTTTCTGTCCTAAAAAATGATAGCGGATATTTTTCCGGTTTACCTCCGGGTGACTGCTGCCGCCGCCTTCCACCGGATGCGTTTTTATGTAATTTCCGATTTTTTCATCCACCGCCTGCCATCCAATACTGGCTCCGCACGATCCGTCTGAAAAATTCCAGGCGTGAAATGTATAATCAGACTGAACCCATTGGTTTTTCCAGCCTTCGTAATCCCTGAAAAAGAAAGCATTGGTTTCTGCTTCAATCACTTTCAAAACGGTTTCAAACTCTTTTACTTCATCAAAAACAGGATTTATTTCTGCATCAAACCGATTTTCAGGACTGGAAAGCCCTGTGGTGAAGAAAACTGCTCAGGCAAGCAGAACGATTGTTAACATTTTTTTTTTCACAACAAAAAATTTAAATGATTGAACTTTTTTAATTTGTTTGACATTCAACTGAATGGTCATTTCAAAATTAAGCCGGAATTCATAAAACGGATTTGCTTAAAAGTTCAACTTTTTTTCTGATTGGCTCAAAATTGAACCAAGGGGTTCAGAATAGTGCCATTTGTTTTTTCTTACGGAATTGCATTGGCGTTTCGCCATAGTTTTCCCTGAAGATGCGGCTGAAATGAGATACATTCTCAAAACCACTGTCGTAAACGATTTCGCCAATGCTTTTCCGGCTGGCTGTAATCATCATTTTGGCATGATCAAGCCGTTTTGCAGTGAGCCATTTTCCCGGAGATGTATGATAATATTGCTGGAACTCTCTTTTGAATGATGCCATACTCCGGCCGGCTAATCGGGCATACTCGGCAATTGTGAGGTTAAACATGTAATTTGCTTCCATCACTTCCCAAATGGGTGTAGTTTGCTGATCCACAATTCGTAAAATGTAGGCCAGTAAACCCGCATTGGAAGGTTCAGAAAAAACATTAAAAAGCATTTCCCTGAACTTCAAATCCAGCAGGTTTTCGGAAGGAGGTTTTTTTTGCTGAAAATAAGGAACAATGCTGTAACAGAATCCGCGAATGATTTCTGTCATGTTAATCTCCACAAACATATCAGTGGGTGGTGCAGGCAGGTTGTTTACAGGGAGGTGCTGGCGGTTCTCACTGATAAAACTCTTCAGCATTTCATCCTGGAAAAAAAAGGCCAGAACCTCCCACCCAACCATTTCGTGTTTTTCAGTTGTGTAGGCCCCTTTACGAATAAACAAAGATTTATCCTGAGTTAAAGGCCACGATTTATTATTGTGATGAAATGTTTTCTTTCCTTTTAGTGTAAAAACAATCTCGTTATAATGGTTAAAGAGTTTCAGGTGACTATCCACCTGCGGGCAAATCCAGTACAGGAAAAGCATATCCTTTACTGAAAACACCTTGAATGTGTCCGGATCTGACAGGGTAAAATCGAATTTATTAATCATAACACCAAGCTTTAATATTGAACACCTGTAAGTTATGAATATTTATTTAAAGATAAAAGAGTGAAATGTATTTTTATAATTTTTTCATACTGCACATTCCAAATTTAAAAATGGATTCTCCCAAAAAGGACGCTGAATTATTCAATTAAACCAATAACATCCAAACCAAAAGTCCTGTAAAAATCAAAAAAAAGAAAACCATAAAAATCATCATATACTGTGCAACAGGCGGCGGTGACATTTTCATTTTGTTTTTTTGAAGCCGGTCCAACTTCTCAAGTTCATCATTATTGAAACACCATATTTCACTCAATCCTTTAATCCGAAATCGAATATAATCTGCCCTGTTCCAGCAAAGTCGTATATGTTTCCCGTATTGATAAAGCATAAACAAACTGTAGCAACTTACAATAACTCCAATAATTGCAACAATGAGTACAATTGCAGGATTTTCAAACCGGAGATAAAGTTGCTCCTGTATATCTGGTTGAATCATGTTTTCAGCAATATACGCCAGTAAACCGCTCAATAGCGAAAAGAAAAAGGAAGTGAGAACCCACATTCGGTCTTTTACTTTGGCTCCATCGTCGGTGAACCATTTCCAGAGATCGAGGTAACTACTATTTTCATCATTTAGAGAAAACGCTTGTCTAATACTTTTTCTCATACGAAATCAATAGAAATGAAAACTATTTTTATTATAAACACTGAATACCGGAACCAAAAATTTATTTCAGCCGTGCGTTTGACAATTTAATATCAGCCGTTGCCCAGGCTTCATTTAACTGTTCCGAAATTTCAGCCGCTTTTTGGTTATCATTTAGCTTGTTGTAAGCCAGTTCCAATCCGTGCAAAGCCCACCCGTTTTTGCGAAATATTTCCAAATCTTCCTCAAAGGTTTTAATGGCATCAGCATATTTTTCAGCTTCAATCTGAACAGCGCCCAAATGATGTCTTACAGAAAAAAACCAGTCGGGCGGTTCGTTATAATTCAGTTCATCTTCCATTTTTACTGCCTCTTTTAGCAAGGAAATGCTCTCATCAAAAAGGTTATCGCTTGCCAGTATTTCAGCTTCCAAAACAGATTGTGCAATTTTTACCAGGTTAATGGCATCGTTCAGGTCCCAAACAGTTATTTCTTCTATGGACGGATCTTCAGCAATTTTATTCAACCTTGACAATTCATTTTTTGCCTGTCCGATGTTTCCCAATCCAAGAAATGCCATGCCCCTTGCATAAGCCTGAATGGCTTCAGGATAAGCCAGCGATTTGAATTCATTCTCCATTTCCAGTATTTCGTTCCATTTCCCAAATTTTACCAATACATACCAGGGAATGGAATAGTAATGCTGAAGCGTACCCCAACCGGGTTCCTGCATTATTTGCTTGTTTGTATTTTCAGCCAACTTAAGGGCGGCATCAATTCCCCATTTGCTGTTTCCTTCGAGGGTTGCAGTTGCAGCAAGAAAATGGTAGTTGTGTGGAAAATACGCCAGTGGATAAACTCCCTGCGCATTGCAGGTTGAGACATAGGAATCATCAGCTTTGATTGCCCGGAAGTTGGCAAGTGAACCTTTGTGGTAATCGCCTGTACGAATGTAAATATGCGATGGCATGTGAAGCAGATGACCTGCCGCCGGTACAAGTCCTTCATCATATAATTGTGCACTGTATAATCCTCTTTCCGGGTTTTTGGATGCCTCAACAGCATGAATATAATAATGATGTGCTCCCGGATGTTTTGGATTAATGGCGAAAACCTGTTCCAGGGTTGAAATAATTTCGGGAGTCCAGGCCTTTGGATTCCCTTCTTTATCCCACAAATCCCAGGGATGCAGATTCATTAACGATTCAGCATAAATTGTTCCTATGTCGGCATCCTGCGGAAACATTTTAAAAACAGATTTCAGTGCCTCAGAATAGGCAATATCCAGGTGACTTCTGTCTTCAACCGGCTCTTTTATATAACGTTTTGCCAATGCTTCAATCAGCGCTTTTTCCTTTGGCGTGCAATTTTCTGCTGATAATTTCAGTGCAGTTTGTATGGCATCGTAAGCCCGTTCGTAATTGTCGCTTTCCATTCCTGCATTGTAATTTGGCCCCAAAACGTAAGCATAACCCCAAAAGGCCATGGCACATTCCGGGTCGAGTCTGGTGGCATAATAAAACGATCGTGCAGCCTCTGCATGATTGAATCCGTATGCCAGCACCAGGCCCTGGTTAAAGTACTGCTGAACCAGCGGATTATCAGTTGAAATGGGAAAGTCCAAAACATCAAGCCCTTCAAACAGCGGTGCTTCATTATCCGAATTATACCAGTCCCTGTCAGTTGAAACAAAGGCACAAGTAACCGTAGTGTACTGATAAACCTTTTTTGATTTACCCTGAGTGCATCCAAATGCAATGAATAAAAGGATGCCAAAAATGACAAAATTGTTTTTCATTTTTTTCAATTTTTAGTGATTCAATAGTTGAATTTATATATCTATTTTGTTTATTATTAGATTAATATCATTTTGAAAACAATAAAACAAACAACTCTTTCATTTACCCGCCAATATGAAATGTATGTATGTATTTTAGCGTTACAGACCTGAAATCGGAAAACGGAAGCAACGGATCAACTTTCCCTTTGTTGTTGAGCATTTCATTGTAAACCAGGTATAAATCGTTTCCGTCTTTGGGATTGTAACGAAGACGGAAATTGAACAGACTGATTTGTGACAATGAATTGTACTGCACAAATGCATTCATGCTGAGTTTTACATTCATTGAAGATGAGATTTTCAAACGTCCCACATGTGAAATATAATCGGGTGAATTTCCAAAATTGATTCGGTTAAATTCATAGAAACCATCCAGAGTAATGTATTTTGAAATGGTGTAGGTAGGAGTAACGGATGCCGAAAACCGTTGTCCTCCATAGAAATTACCGAAGGTAACATTGAATATTGAATTTAACAGATTAACTGAAGGTGTGCGGTAGAGAATGGCAATATCATTATTCACATATTTCCCGGGATTTATTACAATGTTGCGGCTAAGGTTAAAGGCATCCGGCGGATTGTCAAGAAAACGGGAATAGGTGAATTGTACGCTGCTGCGGTTATTCCACTCCAGTTGAATAAATGGCGAAACCAAAAAACTTTCCAACTGGTTTGATGCATTTGAAGAATATGCCTGTGAATTGACTGTAAATTGCAGGTAATACAAAGAAGATTTTTCACCAGGAACCCAACCATAGGAAACACGGTCGCCAAATGCTTTGAAATTTTTTCTCATTTCAAAACCCAGTCCGGGTTCGTAGTTCAAATCGACCTGTGAGTAACTCAGTGAATAGTTAAAACCTACATTCGATCGGTCCTCCCACTGTACATAAATCCGGTTTCGGCTACCCGGACCTTTTGAATCCGAGTCCGTGTAATGTGATTGCCAGCTATGGGCAAGATTTACTTTTAAATAGTCATCTTTGAAAAGATTAATTATCCCGTCCAACCCGTAAGTCAGATTGGTGTTTCCGGCAAAATCGGTTCGGGAGGTTATTATTCCACCAACATAAGAGTTATTTTCCGAAATTCTTTTTCGTAACCGGAGTACTCCGAAATTTTCGGAAGGAAAATCAAACTTTTCCCGCGACTGCATGGCCATTGCTCCCACATCAAAGCTTTTTATCCGGCCAACCAGACGAACCCCGCCCCATAAGGGAATAAGGTTACCCGCGTTAATCCCAATTCTTCTGCTGTAAAACAGACGGTTATTGTTTTCAAAACTAAATTCCATAATGCTCGAGCGTTCCAGAAAAAACCTTCTTTTTTCAGGAAAAAAGAGGGAAAACCGGCTCAGGTTAACCACCTGATCATCGGCTTCAACCTGGGCAAAATCCGTGTTCACGGTAATATCCAGGTTCATATTATTTGAAACGGCATGTTGGATATCCAATCCTGCATCCAATTTGTTGCCGGATATTTTTTCAAAACCCGGAGAATCCGGTAATTTGCTATGGTGGTACCCCAAACGGGATAATAAATAAGGCGAGGTAAACCAGGGCCTTTTATTTTGAATTCCGGAAAAACTAACATCCTGTGCCTGGGATGGTTTAATAAAGCTCCAGAACCCCCAGTCACGGGGAATTGCGGGATAAGTATCCAGTTGCTTACTGTGCGGACGATACCGAAAGGCGATTAACCCCATTGTAGTCCTGTCATTTTCTATTTGAAAACGTAGGCTGCTGAAAGGAATACGGGCTTCTGCCATCCAGCCCTCGTCATTTAAAGTAACTTTCGCTTCCCAGTAGGCATTCCACGATACATCATTGGGTTCAGGACCTTGAGCGTCGTTACTTACACTTATATCAACCCTTGAACCGGTAGGAGATACGCTAAAGAACAGCGCATTTTCATTGTCGTTGTATGTATCCAAAATCAGGCTCACATTGTCCATTGTCATGGCCAGTTTATCCCGCTCGAAATAGGGAGTTTGGATGTAAGCAGGATCATCATAACAAATACATGAGAAATACAGAAATTTTTCATCGTATGCCACCCGAAATGCTGTTCGGGTACCGGGTACAGGTGAAAATGCCGGCCAGTGACTTACCAGTGGTAAAGTATCTATGTAACCCCATTCCAATGTATCAACAATTCCATCAAAAAGGATTGCAGTTTCCATTTTGGGCACCAAAGTTTTGTTTGCATACCAGGAGTTTGCCGGTGCATTTGGCTCCATTTCATTCATGGGCTGGCACCAAATTATTTTCGTTAGAAATAGGAATGACATTCCAAATATAAATTTCATAATTTATTGAATAAACCACCTGAAGAAAAAGGCTTCATATTGGCCGGAAACTCCCTGGCTAAACAGGCTGTGTGAAATTTGCAACAAAAACAACTATCTTTTGCACCGGGTTTCTCCCAAAGGTCCAAAGGAGTCCTTCGGACCTTCGGTAGAAGCCACGGTGCAAGAAAATCCCATTTTCACACAGTCTGTAAAGCTTTAGTGTATTAATTATTGTTCTGCATTTCTGCTACTTTTTTCAATACATGCTTAGTCAGTTCCTTCATCTCATGTTCAGGACTAAAATCAATTAACCGGATATCTTCATCAACAATTACCGTGTGTCCGGGTGGCATATAAAAAACCCCGCCAGCCTTGACAACTACTTCATTTTTGTCTTTATCAATAATCCGCATTTTTCCTTTTTCGAGATAGCCCCAGTGCGGAACCTGGCAAAGATCATCTTTCAGGCCAACTAAAAACGGTGTATAATCGGTGCCGGCAGGCGCTTCATTTATAGCCACAGCAAGTCCGCCCCATCCTCCAACCAAATTTACAACGTTACCTTTGGGAAAATCTTCTTTTGAAATTTGAATAGGCCCGGTGTATTCATGTGGGGTTAACACCACTTTATGCGGTTCATGCTTCTGCGACAAACCAGGCAAAGTGCATAAAAGAGCAATCAACACAATTAGTGCTTTCATCGCTTTAAGTGTTTTCATAATTTCATTTTTAAATAGTTAAACATCTTTTTATCTTTAAATCGTCGGTACAAATTTCCGGCAAACCATGTTGCAACACCTATCACTTATGTTGAAATGATTATAAAATTTGTCGAAAAACTATAAATTATGTTGCAAATGGAGTTCCAACAGGTTAAAAATTCATTTTTTACAGAAAATGAATAAAATTTATACAGGCTTATTAAATCCGACTTTTTGGACCAAAATCTGAAATCCGGGGTTACTGTGTAAAGAAAAGAATTGGGGTTCGCTGATTAACCAGGGCACCTCCATTTCATGATCGTCCAACGCTCTTTCCAGGAAGATTAAGGCAGATTCATCTTCTCCCAGGGCAGCATAAATTACAGCGATAAAAAAGGCTGGTGATCCGGCATTGGATTCAGCTAATATTGCTTTTAATTCTTTAACAAGTTCCATTGCCTTTTCTGTTTGCCCAGCCCGGGCAAAGGCCGCACCCATCCATCCCAGAATCCGTGGATATCTGACATTCTCAATTTCAAAAATTTGTTGAAAAATCTGAATGGCCTCATCGTAGTTGCCCGTATTTAGTTGAAGGAAACCGTAACTGTCCAGCGTATAGTAGTTATTGAATAATCTTAGCCGTGATTGGGCAAATTCTTCTGCCTCCGTATAACGTCCTAAATAATAAAGCGATAAAATCATCCGGCTGTTGGGGTAGAACGGGTGTATTTGATTTAACCGTTGAGCAATTTCAAGTGCTTCATCATGCCTTCTGGTAAAATTTAAAAAATCGGCATAAACAGCAAGAGCATCTGCATAATCGGTAACAATTGATTTTTTATACGCTTGCTCGGCCCCTTCAAAATCCCAGTTGTTGTATAGTAAATAGAATCCATTCCAGAGGTGCCCTTCAATAAGTTCAGAATCCAGTTCTATTGTTTTGTCAATAAAAACTTTTGCCTGTCCCAAAGCTTCAACGGCACTTAACTCGGCCCCAAAAATAGCAGCCCTTGCGATAGTACCCATTGCTAAACCGGCATAAGACAATGCATAGTTTGAATCCAGTGCTATAGCCTGGTGAAAATACTCTATTGCACGAATATTCCCACTTCTGGTATATGTCCTGTTTTCATAAATTCCTTTCAGGTATAAATCATACGCTTCTGCATTTTCAGTTAGTCGTTGATCCAATATCTTTTTTTCCTCCTGAGACAACGTGCTTTTTAAAGCCAAAACTACCTGTCCGGCAATCTCGCTTTGGGTTTTAAATATATCTTTCAATTCCCGGTCATAGTTTTCAGCCCAAACCTGATTTTCAGTAGCCACATTAATTAATCTGATCTCAAGCCGCACGAGATTTTCATGGCGCTGAATACTTCCTTCCAGCAAATGGGAAACAGAAAGGTCTTTGCCTATTTCCCTGGCAGATTTATCACCTTCCTTGTACCGATCGGTTGATGTAAGGGAAATTACTTTAAGATCAGGTATCTGTGAAAGATGTCTGTTTATGGCCTCAACAACCCCAGTGCTGTAATATTCATATTCTGCATCATTATTCAGATTTTTGAACGGTAAAACTGCAATGGAATTAACCGTGTTTAGTTCGTCAGATTTTGAATGAAAGGAATCTGCATTAATCCTTTGGTAAAAAAAGAAGCTTATTGTCAATCCAAAAAAAATGATGCCTGCGGAAGCCAGTTTTTTTATATTCACGCCTTTTAGCAAACCGTCATAAATTTTTACACGTTTTGACGTGTTTTCTGAGTCTGGTATTATATTCTGGTTGATTTCCAATTCATTGTATCCCAAAATATTCGTTTTCTCAACTTCGCCGGGCGGGTATCCGTAAAATTCGCGGAAACATTTGGTAAAGTAAGCTACACTTTGGTAACCGCATTCAAAAGCAATTTCGGAGATTTTTAATGAACCTTGTCTTAGCAACTCCATTGCTCTTTTTAGCCTAACTCTTGAAATAAACTGACTGACTGAAATATTAGCTGCACTGCTCACTTTTCGGTGAAGATTTGAACGGCTCATTCCCATTTCCCGGGCCAATTCTGAAACACCAAACTGGGCATTGGTCAGATTGGATTCCGTAATTTCGGTGAGGTGTTTGAGAAAATCATGGTCCGATATGGAATTTCCGTTCATACTATAAATTATTTATAATAAAGTATTCATTATGAAACCAATACAAGTTATAATAAATATTTAAGACAAACAACTCTTTAATAATTTTTAATTTGAATTTTTTATATGATCTCTGAAAAATGAATAAAACAGGATGTAGGTGTTTTTATGAAATAGTAATCATAAAATTAAAATCAAAACAGTTTTTTATTCTTTATGGAAAAGTTATCCATATATTTTGAGTAAGCACATGATTTTAATTTACTTTTCAAATTTTATCCAGTCAATCCCCGCCATATTGCCGGGTTTTGCATTTGAATCTGCTCCAACTATTTTCACAGTTAGAATATGTTCTCCTTCAATCAGTTTATGAGTTCCTAATTTTGTCTGTTCGGAAATTACTCCATCTGCATGAAAACCATTAAAGCGGGGACCAACCGGAACACCGTTCAGAAACAATTGAATGATACCGTAATCGGGAGCTTTGGTAAATTGTGCCGAAATGTTGTACCTGCCGTCTTCCTCCAGAATAAAGCGGGTGAGTAGTTCGTCTCCGGATTCACCATGTCGCCACCACAACTGGCTGTCGCCGCTCCAGCCATAATTTCCCGACTGTGACCCTGCTGTGCCGGAAGGAACAACCATCACCTCAAGGTGTTCGCCTTCTATTATTCCATTTTCATCCACAACCGGCGGATAAATATCTGAACGGACCAGCGCAACAGGATTCTGAACAGCTTCCACATCGGGTTTTACATTTGTTTCCGCTCCGGGTAATGCATACCAATACGACGACATGGCAAAGTTTACAATGGTTTTAACCCAGTGCCACATTTCAATATTGGAGCTGATTTCTTGTTGAAAAGGAATGGCATCCAGGGTACGGTAACGCATGTTCACCGTCATTCCGGGGTGAAAATTACCGGCCCCGGAGGGTTGTGCGATAAACGGATGGGTAAACTTCTCGGGCCGGCACCAGGCATAGCCGTAATAGTCTTCGGTACCGGTACCGATAAACGAAGGAAATTCCTCGCCATCCACAAAAATTTTCTCATCGCCTTCGCCCCACCAGGCATCTGCGGTGTTAAAAACAGTTATGGCGTCTCCCACATAAACGCCCTGGCCTTTTAAATCCACATAATTGACATCGAAATGCCATTCGTGGTTCTCCAGTTTTGGATTGCTTGCCGTGTGAATCCGGTAATGCTCATGCCAGGCAGCGCCAAAATACATACTGTTATTTTGCCATTTGTAATTGTCCAAACCGGCTGAAGCATCCACAGTCACAGTTTCTTCGCCGTAGTTAATAAAATTGATTTCCACAACTTTTTTAAAAGGCATCAGCCAGAATGACTCCATTTTTCCATCCTCAGAAACCTTGGTGTACCATGTTTTTGAAGGGAAAATCTGATACCCCGTGCCAAAAAATTCGCCGGCCGGAATCCAGACTGTTTCTTCTCCGTCGAAAGTAATGGAAAGCACGGTGGAACGAAGGGCCTGGGGAAGGTTTTCACTTTCAAGTTTTGCTGACAAATATGAAACGGCTTTTCCTGAACCTTCAAAACGGAATGTTAACGTCTCACCTGGCGACAGAGCCTTCTTTTCGGTCAGGTCGTTTTCGGTAAACGCTGAAAAATCGGCCAGCAACAGTTGCCCGGTTGCTGAAATCAAATTGCGGTTTTGTTCAAATACATCTGAAGTGATGCTTTCCACCTCAACACCAGGTTGGTATGTGCGGTAGCAAATATTGTAATAAATACTGGGCCGCCAGCGGTTGTTTTCAAACCGAATGGCATCACATTCGTACGTAATTTTGCAATGTTGATTGTACGGTAAAGGCAGGTACAAATTATGGCCACGCTGATGGTATTCAGTTTCGGGTGAAACAGAAGCAGCCAGCGGTTCAGAAGCCAGCATTTCGCCGCTCAGCAATTCCAGAATTTCACCTTCTATTATGGGCTCCGGCTGGTTATCAATATAAATCCGGACCGTACCACCGGCAGCGCCTTCTCCTGCAAAAGTCATCCACCAGCGCACAACAGCGCCCGGACCTTCAGCATCAAAAAGTATAAACTCGCGTCTGCCGTTATTGTCTTCTTGCCGGATGAACTGCGTGTAATCCTCGTTGGCAAACCAGCCCGGTTCGTCCGGCGCCGTGCTTGTCCGGTCGTAACTGCTGAATTGTTTCAGTGTATAAGGATGTTCCGGAAGCCGGGTTAAAACTTCCCGGTCAGTCATTTCATTCAGCAATGATTCAATGG
Organism: Mariniphaga sp.; assembly: GCA_041686935.1. Classification (GTDB taxonomy): domain Bacteria; phylum Bacteroidota; class Bacteroidia; order Bacteroidales; family Prolixibacteraceae; genus Mariniphaga. The sequence goes on from JAWLCW010000007.1 coordinate 230,334, forward strand.
TCACTTTCTTACTTCCGCATGATGAGAAGAGGAAGGAGGCTAAGATTCCGGCAATAATTATAAGGTAGCGCATAGGTTTACTTTTAAATTCACAGGCTGCAAGTTACAAACAACCATTCAGAATAATAAAAAAAGTCTGCTTTTTTTATGTACTTTGCGGAGTTTACAAAACATACTCTAAATTGACTAAAATATGGGCCGTTTTAAAAAGCGTTTTTCCGATTTTAATGTTAAATCCAAGCTGGCTGTTCTGATTTATACATTTATAGCCAGCATTTTGATTATGGGCGTGGTCGCCAACTTTTTATTTAAAACCAGCCAAACGGTAATTATCCTTGTAAACGAACAACGGGTTTTTGTTGAGAATTTCGATTTTGGCATCGAACATTTTTATCAATATAAATTGTCTGGAAATGAAGATGATTTTAAATCTTCAATCCTACATTTTAAAAAAGCACATAGTATTGCGTTCACTTTTTCAAAAATAGATAGTTTTTTGCAGGTAATGCCCCGTGAAGAATGGGTGCCAATGTTTTTTGAAATTTACAAAGAGGGTGCCGATAACGACATAAAAAAGGTGGAACAACTTGGTATTCAAGTCAACAGGTTCTTCAAAATCAGTCCTTCCAGGGTTAAGCCTGTTCAAAAAACAGCATCTGATGCGTCAAGACTTACAGAAAATGTAATTCTGAATATTAATTCCCTGAAAAACGAGAACGCAGAAGATATCTGGACAGAACTCCAGGTTGATTTCGAAAAAAAGCGTGAAATATCGAAGAATTTTTCTTCTGAGGTTTATGCTTTGTCTGAATACATCAACAAATTACTGGTCGTTTCAATATCTATTATTGTATTGTTATTAATTTTTGTCGGTACTTTTGTTGCCATTAAAATTTCCCGGTCCATTTCAAATCCCATCATCCGGTTGGCCGATAATTTCAAAAAAATTGCAAAGGGAAATTTAAACTCCTCTGTTGAAATCGATTCTGAAAATGAAATTGGGGAACTTTCAAAGGCGTTTTCAGAAATTCAGGTAGGGTTACAGGAAATAATTTCCTATTCGAAAAAAGTGGAAAAAGGAGATTACAGTACTAAACTGAAACCTAAATCGGAAGAAGATGAACTGACCATTTCGCTGAATAAAATGGCTGCCCGCCTTGAAGAGATAAAAGTAAAAAACGATAAAGAAATCTGGCTTCAGAATGGAATAAACGATTTGGAAGATCAAATGCGCGGAAACTTTTCTGTAAGGGAATTGTCAAACCGGATTATTACCTGGCTGAGTCATTTCCTGGGAGCCGAATTGGGTGCTGTATATGTGTTTGATGAAATTCCTGAACACCTTGAACTTACCGGCTCAATTGGATTGAATACTTCTGAAATTAAAGAAATAATCAAACCGGGAGAGAGCCTGATTGGAAAAGCAGCTTTACAAAAAGAGCTTCAAATAGTAAATACGAAAGATAAATTTTTGAAGGTTTACAGTGCCACAGGCGAAATTTCGCCCCAGAGAATTTATCTGCTTCCCATGTATGAAAATAAAAATATTCAGGCAGTTATTGAGATGGCCACAGTAAACGAATTTTCGGAAAGTAAAATTGAATTTCTGAAATTGGTTGCCGAAAAAATTTCCGTAAACCTTGGTGCAGCGGTTGCACGGTTCAGGCATAAAGAACTGCTTGATAAAACGCTGGAACAGGCGGAAGAATTAAAAGCCCGCGACGAAGAACTTAAAAAGGAACTGGCTGAAAATATTCGCATTAAAGAAAATTTAATCAGGGAAACAGCTCTGCTCGATTCCATGCTGAAAATTATTCCCGATAGCATTCATTTTAAAGATACAGAAGGCAGGTTTTTACGTATTAGTGAATCGTTGTCCGATTTATTTGATGTAAATTCTGTTGATGAAATTATTGGAAAATCAGATTTTGATTTATATGATCGGAAGGACGCCAAAAAATATTTTGAAGAAGAAAAGAAAATAATGGACACCGGTAAAGGTTTTGTAGATCAAATCAATGAGAACATAGATGAGAAAGGAAATAAATCCTGGACATCGGTAACCAAACTCCCATTGTTCGACGAGACAGGGAAATGTATCGGAACATTCAGCATTTCCAAAGATATCACAGCTATAAAAAAACTTGAACTTGAAATTAATAACCAGAACAAACAACTTCAGACTAAACAAGGTGAACTGGAACAAACGATTGATGAATTACAGAAAACTCAGGCCGATCTTGAATGGGAAACAGCTCTGCTTGATTCCATGCTGAAAACATTGCCCGATTACGTTTATTTTAAAGATACCGAAAGTAAATTTCTTCGGGTTAGCGAGTCAATGGTTCCATTATTTGACGCAAAATCTTCTGCCGATATTTTAGGCAAGTCAGATTTCGACTTTCATCCTCCAAAAGATGCCAAAAAGTATTTTGATGAAGAACAGGAGATCATAAAAAATGGCGAAGGTTTTATTGATATTATCAGGCAGGGGCTTGATGAAAACGGCGAGGAACTCTGGACTTCGGTTACCAAACTGCCCATGTACGATGAAAACGGCAAATGCTTAGGGACATTTGGTATTTCCAAGGATGTTACCGAAATAAAAAAGTTGGAGATTGAAGTTCGTTTGAGAAATGAAAAGTTAAAAGTCCAGCAGGAAGAATTGCAGGTAGTGAACGATCAACTTAAAGAACAACAGGAAGAATTAAAAGCAAAACACGAAGAATTAAAGGCCCAGGAAGAAGAATTGCGTGTTGCAAATGAAGAGTTGAAATCGCAGGAAGAAGAATTAAGGGTAGCCAATGAAGAACTGGCCGAACAAACCAAAATTTTGTCCGACAGCGAGAAAAACCTACATATTCAGCAGGAAAAACTGCGCGAAATGAACAGGGAACTGAAGCAGGCCAGCCAGTACAAATCTGAATTCCTGGCCAATATGTCGCACGAGTTGCGTACCCCGCTAAACAGTTTGCTTATTCTTTCGAAATTATTAAGTGAAAATAAAAAAGGAAACCTAAGCGAAGAACAATTAAAATCCGTCAGAATCATTCATAAAAGCGGCAGGGATTTACTCGAACTGATAAATGAAATCCTCGATTTGTCGAAAATTGAAGCCGGAAAAATGACCTACAATTTCGATGAAGTAAACACGGAAGAAATAAAATCGGAAATTTTACACGGATTTAAACCGGTGGCCGAAAACAAAGGATTATCCTTTGAAGTAAAACAATCTTCTGGTTTTCCCGAGGTCATCTTTTCCGATAAACAACGGCTGATGCAAATCATTAAAAACCTGCTGTCCAACGCGTTTAAATTTACAACCAACGGTGGCGTAAAAGTAAATATGGGGCTGACTCCGTCAAACGCGGAGTTGGTTAATCCGGATTTAAAACCTGAAAATACCTTCTTTATTGCTGTTGAAGATTCTGGAGTGGGCATTCCGAAGGCCAAAGTCGATGATATTTTTGAAGCCTTTCAGCAGGCGGATGGCAGCATTTCGCGAAAGTATGGCGGAACCGGACTGGGCCTGTCAATCTCCAAGCAACTAATCCGGGTTTTGGGAGGGGAAATTCATGTGGAAAGCACCGAGGGGAAAGGTTCGGTTTTCACCGTTTACCTGCCCCTCGACAGCAACCTGGTGGGCATAGGGTACAAAAACCTGGCTGACGAGAAAGCGGCATCGGAACACAATAAAAAATCTAAAATGCAGAATGAACCGGAAATTGCTGACCAGGAACAAAAAAGTGAAGACTTGCCTGTTTTTATTCAGGACGACAGGAATTCATCGGCTCAGAGGTTAAAGGTTTTAATTATTCACAATGAAAAAAAGAAAGCGCAAAAACTGCTCGAACTCTGCCATAAAAGAAACTTCAATGCTTTGGTGGCTTCCGGCATTAACGACGGGATTAAACTTGCAGCAAAATATTCGCCAGAGGCTATAATCGTTTCTGACAATCTTAGCGATTCCGCTGATTTGAAAAAGCTGGGCGAAAATAAATTTACAAGCCGGCTTCCGCTGCATTTTGTTTCACGGATTGAAGACGCTGTACTCGACGAGATTGAAGATCTAACCACGCCCGAATCTGAAAAATTCAGGGATATTTCAAAAAACTTTGAAAACAATACATTTACGGAATATAAACAAATTCTGGTGGTAGAAGACGATCCGGCCACACGCGAAGCCATTCATTTACTGTTTGAAAATAAAGACCTTGTTTTACACGAGGCCAAAACCGGACAGCAAGCCTATGAAATGATTACAGCCAGACCGTTCGATTGTATAATCCTCGATCTGGGACTGCCCGATTTTTCAGGAAACGAACTCCTGCGAAAACTCAAGGCGGAAAATGTGGCAATCCCCAATGTAATTATTCACACAGCCAGGGAACTTTCAGGGGAGGAACTGCGTGAATTGCAAAAGTTTTCCGATTCCATCGTAATAAAAGGGTTGAAGTCGGATGAACGGCTGATGGATGAAGTGACATTGTTTCTGCATCAGGTGGCAAATAAAGCGCCCAAAACTCAACTGGCGGCACAGTATATTTCGGAGGAAGATACGTTTAAAGGCAAAAAAGTTCTGGTGGTTGACGATGACATCCGAAATGTTTTCGCCATAGCACAAATTCTGGAAGAAAGGGAAATTGAAGTACTGGAAGCAGAAAACGGGGCTGTTGCACTGGAAATGTTGAAAAGTAACCCTGATATTGATCTCGTTCTTATGGATATTATGATGCCTGTTATGGATGGATACGAGACGATGAAATTTATCAGGAGTGAACCTGAAACGGAAAATTTGCCTATTATTACCCTTTCGGCAAAAGCCATGAAAGAGGATTACCAGAAAGCCATCGACTGCGGAGCCAACGATTACATATCGAAACCGGTTGATGTGCAAAAATTATTATCGTTGTTAAAAATATGGCTGTATAAATAAAATCTATGGAAAAACCCAAAATACTACTTGTTGACGACAGGGTTGAGAACCTGGTAAGCCTGGAAATGCTGCTCGGCGATTTCGATGTAAGTTTTGTAAGAGCAACTTCGGGCATGGAAGCACTGCGCGAAACACAAAAAGAAGAATTTGCCATGGCCATTCTCGATGTGCAGATGCCCGGCATGGACGGGTATGAGACATTAGCACTTATGCGAAAAAGAAAAAAATCAATGTTTCTGCCTGTCATTTTTGTTTCTGCCATACATCAAAGCGAACTGCATATTATTAAAGGAATTGAAACCGGCGCGGTTGATTTTATTCCCAAACCGATAATTCCTGAAATTTTGATTGGGAAAGTGAAGATTTTCCTCGAATTGTATTCCCGTCAGCAGGAATTGAAAGACCTGCTGAAAAAACTGGAGGAAAACAACAAAGAGCTTGAAATTCAAAAAAATAAGGCCGAAAAAGCAACCCAGGCCAAATCCATTTTTCTGGCCAACATGTCGCACGAAATACGAACACCGCTAAATGGCGTTATCGGTATTTCAAAAATTCTGGAAGAAACTGAGCTGAAACCTGAACAGAAAAATCTGGTCGAAATAATTTCCTCTTCGGGCGAAAACCTGCTGAACATTATTAACGACATTCTCGATTTTTCAAAAATTGAAGCTGGTCAGATTCAAATTGAAAAGATTGAATTTAAACTTTCACAGTTGGTCAATACCATTGTAAAACTAATGCAGTTCAGGGCAAAAACCAAAGGATTAGAATTTTCGGCAAATCGGAACCAGAATATTCCCGACTTGCTTATCGGCGATCCGTACAGGCTAAACCAGATTCTGATTAACCTGGCAAACAACGCCATCAAATTCACCGAAAAAGGCGGCGTAAAAATCGATATTTCGTTATTAAGCAAAAGCAAAGACAAAACTGAACTTATTTTTAAAGTGGTTGATACGGGTATTGGCATTTCAGAAGAGAACCAGAAAAAACTGTTTAAGGAGTTTTCACAAACCGATGAATCGATGGAACGAAAATATGGCGGAACCGGTCTTGGCCTCGCCATCTGTAAAAATCTTGTTCATTTAATGGAGGGGGAAATTGGCGTTCAAAGCCAGCCCGGTAAAGGATCGGAGTTTTGGTTTAAACTGAATTTTGGATATATTCCCGAAAGTCAGCACGGCGAAGAGGAAACCAAAATAGTCATTCCTAAAAATACCAAAGTTTTATACGCTGAAGACAATCCTGTCAATCAGCGCATCACTCAGGCTATTTTGCAAAAAATAGGAATTTCGTGTGATGTTGCCGGCGATGGGAAAAAAGCATTCGAAATGTTTAAAGTGAAACACTACGACCTGATTCTGATGGACATGCAAATGCCGGAGTGGGACGGAATCAGTTCTGCAAAAAAAATAAGGGAATTCGAAAAAAACAATGCCATTAAAAAGCCCGTATTTATAGTTGCAGTAACGGCAAATAACTTTTCAGAAGACAAACAAAAATGTTTCGATGCAGGCATGAATGCATTTATAACCAAGCCCTTTAAAATGGAACAACTCAGGAAAATAATCGAAAATGCTTTCAGATAAACCAAACGATACAAATGTGAGCCGGGAGGCTATGGATACCAAAGACATTGAAGTGGATATGCTGCTTCAGGCTGTTTTTTTGAAATATGGCTACGATTTCAGGAATTACAGCAAAGCCCACCTGAAAAGAAGAATTAATCAGCGCTTGCAAATTAATGGCTTAAATACCATTTCTGAACTTCAAAACAAGGTACTTTGGGACAAAGTTTTTTTTCGTACTTTTTTGCAAGACCTCTCTATTAATGTTACCGAAATGTTCCGCGATCCGGAATTTTACCTGGCATTCCGGAAAAAAGTGGTTTCGGATTTGAAAACCTATGCACGCATAAAAGTTTGGCACGCTGGCTGTTCCACCGGCGAAGAAGTTTATTCGCTGGCCATCCTTTTAAAGGAGGAAGACCTGTTGTCGCGCACACAAATTTATGCCACCGATTTTAATAAAAACGTGCTCGAAACTGCCAGGCAGGGAATTTACCCCAAAAAAGAGGTGGAACTATTTGCAAAAAATTACATTGAAGCTGGTGGAAAAGGCAAATTTTCAGATTATTACACATCGAAATACGGCTCGGTACTGTTCGATAAATCGCTTTCGAAAAACATTGTTTTTGCCGATCATAACCTGGTAACCGACGGTGTTTTTGCTGAGGTGAATCTTATTTTTTGCCGGAATGTGCTTATTTATTTCGACAAGATTTTGCAAAACAAAGTACTCAAACTGTTTACCGAAAGTTTGACCAAACGGGGAATTCTCTGTTTGGGAACCAAGGAAAGCCTTCGGTTTACCGATTTTGAGCACAGTTATTCGCTGGTGGATAAAAAAATGAAGATTTTTAAAAAACTTCAAATTACGGAATAATGAAAGCGGTTGTTGTTGGTACATCTTACGGGGGAATGGAAGCCATCAGAAATTTACTGGTGAAGTTGCCGGTAAATTTTGAACTGCCAATCATTATCGTCCTTCACATTGGAAGCAACAAAATCAACTCATATCTTTCACAACTCAACCATAAAGTCAACCGAAAGGTAAAAGAAGCTGAAGAAAAGGAATCCATACGGTTTAAAACCGTTTATTTTGCGCCGCCAAATTATCACCTGCAAATCGAATCAGATTTTACCTTCAGTCTTTCAACCGATCCAAAAATTAATTTTTCACGTCCCTCCATCGATGTACTTTTCGAAACCGCTGCATGGACTTACAAAGACAATCTCATCGGGGTTTTGCTCACCGGCTCGAACAACGACGGGGCAAACGGACTGTTTACGATTAAAGAATACGGCGGAATAACCATGGTGGAAAATCCTGACACTGCCATCGCCAATTCTATGCCCCTGGCTGCTATGGATTTGTTCAAACCCGATTATGTGCTTGGGCTGCATGAAATGGCTGAAAAAATTGTGGAGTTGTGTGGTAAAAAATGATTTTCGGATTTACAATTTCAACCGGATTCCGATTTTTGAAAGCAGCGCCGCGAAACCAATCATGGCAAATGCCCAAACCAGCGAGCCGGCAATCACCAGCAGCGGGCTTTCCAGGTGTTTGTAAAAAAGCAACGGAAAACCGGTCATCCAAACGGTATAATAAATAATGTCGGGCGCCAGATAGGTGGTCAGCGAATTTTGTCCGGCCGGTTTAAAAACAGAACTCCAGCGAATTTTTCCCCACACATCCAAAACAAGAAAAAGCAGCACAAACAGCAAAATGCTGATTCCGGTGCAAATTAATCCCCAACTTGGCGTGGCTTTAATTTTTGAAATGATGAACCAGTTGCGCAGCAAAAATCCGCCAACCAGCATCAAAATACCGAGTAAAATTCCGGTGATGGCAAATTTTTTCCACTGCTCCGAACCTGTTTTTCGCAGAATTAAACTGAAAAACAAGCCGGAAATAACCAGCAGCGGCGTATTTCCGCCAATGAGCACACCGAAGACCGGACGCAAAAAATTCAGAAACGAAAGCATTCCCGTTTGCGAAAAAATATTCAGCGCCAGAAACAACAGCCAGAACAGCCCGGTTTTTAAAAGGTTTTCCTTTGCAACCAGGTAAACAAGCGCTGTGGCAAAATATCCCCAGCCAATCAATCCCAAAATTCCCCACCAGCCGGTAGTCAGCCAGCCAGGATCTTCTGCTGTTCCGCTTCTGAAAATAAAAACAAGCACAACCAACCCTGCAATCCCCAGGCCTTTCAGTCCAAAAACTACTTTTTTAGACATATTTTGGTAAAGATTCCAAATCAGAAAAACAGAAAGGTACATCAAAATGGCCCACAGGTTTTTGTTCATTCCTGTCAGTTCGGAATTCAGACGCGAAACATTCAGCATTAAAACACCGATTAAAAGCAAACTGATTGTCCGGATAAATATGTGAAAAACAATATGCCTGTTAGATTCTCCTTTTTTCAGCCGCCTTTGCACGGCAAACGGAACGGCCATTCCCACCATAAACAGGAAACCGGGGAAAACCCAGTCGGCCAGTCCCATGCCATCGAAGTTGGCTTCGGTGTGCCCCAGCCACCAGGGCACGTTTTTCATGTACAAATCGTTTACAAACAGCATCAGAAACAGGGTAAGCCCCCGCATGATGTCGATGGTGAGAATACGCTTCATCAAATTCAGTTCTTGTAAGTTTGGGGTGAAGATAAAAAAAACTACCCAAGTTTCTCCTTAAAAAAATCTACAGTCCGTTGCCAGGCCAGTTTGGCGGCAGCCTCGTCGAACCTCGGAGTAGTGTCGTTGTGGAAACCGTGATTTGTTTCAGGATAGAAATATGCTTTATAATCTTTGTTGTATTTTTTCAAGGCTTCCTCGTAAGCAGGCCAGCCGGCATTTACGCGTGCATCGAGTTCGGCAAAATGCAACAACAATGGTGCTTTAATTGCCGGCACCTCTTCTGTATCGGGTTGTCCTCCGTAAAATGGAACAGCAGCCTTCAATTCCGGTATCTGCACAGCCATCATATTCGAAATCCAGCCGCCGAAACAGAAGCCAACCACGCCCACATTCCCGTTGCATTCGGGGTGCGATTTCAGGTAGTGAAATGCGGCAATAAAATCTTCCAGCATTTCGTTACGGTCGCGTTTGGCTTGTAATGTCCGTCCGTCGTCGTCGTTTCCGGGGTAGCCGCCCAGCGGAGTGAGTGCATCGGGCGCCAGCGAAAGAAAACCTTCCAACCCGGCCCGGCGGCCAACGTCCTCGATGTGCGGATTAAGTCCGCGGTTTTCGTGTACCACCACAACTCCCGGCAGTTTTTTGTTGTTGTTCACCGGCCTCGAAAGCAGCCCCTTGATTTTCCCGCCGCCTTTGGGCGAATCGTATTCCACAAATTCCGATTTCAGTCGCGGATCTCCTGCCTTTACCTGGATTTTTTCCTGGTAATCGGGCATTACAAAACTCATGAGCGAGGAAACCGTCAGTCCGCCAACAGCATACACCGAAAGTTTTTCCATAAACTGCCTGCGATCGATGCGGTTGTGTGCATAATCATCATAAAGGTCGAAAACTCCCTGGCTGATGTTCTCTTTTTTAATTTCTTTCATTTTTTTGTACTTTTCTATTTAACTGAAAAAGAGGAGGATTTGTTCAATTACAAAAACAAACAAACCAGAACTTAAATATTCCGGATAAAAACACGCATTAGTAGAAAAATGATTCAGGTAGTTTTTGTGTTTCTGGTTTTACTTCATTTTTTCCTTTTCAAATTCAAATTTTATTTATATTTCGAATTACAAGCTGTTAAACATTTGTTTTAAAACAAAATCATTTTTACATTTAACCGCAAAAATTTTAATGAAATACGCGAACCAAAAGCCAAAGAACAGATATTTTCATTACCAGAAGGAAATTTTAAATACGATTTCAGAACCTGCTTCTTTTTTTGACAGAAACTTCCGGTACGTTTTTGTAAACAGTGCCTTTAATAAGTTTTATGGTAAAGAAACCAATGAAGTGATTGGGAAAACTGTTGAAGAGCTTTGGAGTGTAGATGACTTCCAAAATAAAATTAAACCAGGTTTGAAAAAATGTCTGACCGGGAAACCGGTTTTTTTAAACTATGAAGGCAAAATTCCCAATGGAGAGTTTAAAATACTGGAAATGAACTATTATCCTCACAAGAACTTAAAAGGCAGGATTGATGGAATTATTTCTACATCAAAAGATGTAACCGAACACAAACAGGCAGAACGTGCTTTAAAAGAAAGTGAGGTTCGGTTTAAAGAATTAAATGCCACAAAGGATAAGCTTTTTTCTATAATTGGCCACGATTTGAAAGGTCCGCTTAATAACATATTAGGATTTTCAGAATTGATAGAACAAGGATTTGAAACCTATTCTACAAATGATATCAGGCAATACAACAAATTGATTTTCCAGCTTTCCCTCTCTATTTCCGATCTGCTTGAAAATCTTCTTACATGGTCGCGTGCTCAACGAAATGTAATAACAGTAAACCCGCATAATATTGCCTTCTATTTTACAGTAGAAAAATGCCTGGGACTGCTTATTCAAAATGCTATTCAAAAAGAAATCAGAATAAAAAACAATGTTTTGCCTGATACCGTTATTTTTGCCGATGAAGAGATGATAACATCGGTTATCAGGAACCTTATTTCAAATGCGATAAAATTCACTCATCGCGGAGGAACCATATTAATTCAGGCGGAGTCATCAGCGGAAAATGTAATAATTACCGTAAAGGATAATGGCACCGGTATGTCAGAAGACAAAATTCCATATCTTTTTCACCCAAACGAAAATCACTCATGTTTAGGTACTGAAGGTGAAAAAGGTACCGGTTTGGGATTACTTATCTGCAAAGATTTTGTAGACAGGAATTCTGGAAAAATTTGGGTTGAAAGTGAACCGGACAAAGGCACCACTTTTTTTATAGCATTACCCGGGGAGCAATAAACAATTCATCTCAATTAAACTAAAAAAGCCTGAAATTACCTTTCAGACTTTCTGTCGGGGTAGCCGGATTTGAACCGACGACCTCGTCGTCCCGAACGACGCGCGCTACCGGGCTGCGCTATACCCCGTTTTGTAAAACCGCTGCAAATTTAAACTTTTTTACAGAAACAAAAACTTTTCATCGCGAAAAGTCTTCAGCAGACTGCAATTAATCCAGCCGCATTTCAACCTTGTGAAACAAAAACCGGCAAGAGATGTTTTTTAAAATTCAATACCACACAAAATAAACATTAGTTCATAAATTTATTTTTCTTTTCAAACATTATTTCTAAATTTGCATCAGAAAAAATATTTTAACGATGAAGATAATCATTACATCCAAAGGGAATAACCTGAATTCGAAATTCGATTTAAGGTTTGGCCGTTGTGCCTGGCTTTGTGTTTACAACACGGAAACAAAAAATACTGAATTCATTGAAAATGAAAACAAAGACATTAATGGCGGCGCCGGCACCAAAACTGCTGAAAAAGTGGCCGAACTGGGAGCAGAAAGCGTAATGTCAGGTGATTTTGGACCGAAAGCCAAAACATTGCTCGAAAAACTAAAAATACAAATGGTCATTCCCAAAGAAGGGAACAAAACCATTGGTGAAATGATTGACCAGTTGAATAGATAATGAAAACAGCAGTAAACTACCTGATAAATAGAAAATATGAATAAAAAAATTGCCATTCCCATTGACGATAACGGAGTACTGGATGTTCACTTTGGCCATTGCCACTACTTTGCACTACACAAAGTGGAAGGCGAAGAAATTGTTTCGGAAGAAATTGTTCAGCCACCACCTCACGAACCGGGTGTTTTGCCACGCTGGCTGGCCGACCTTGGCGTTACCGACGTGCTGGCCGGCGGGATGGGAAACCGTGCCATTCAGCTATTCAACCAACACGGGGTGAATGTGTTTGTGGGAGCTCCAAAAATAACAGCCAAAGAACTGGTAAACGGATACCTGAACAATTCCATCGAATTCTCGGCCAATTACTGCGACCATTGAGAGAGAGGAAAGGGTGATTGATGGAGATTGATTGTGATTGATGGTGATTGGTGGAGATTGATGGCGATTAATTGCGAACAGAAGAAACTGTCTGTTTATGAATACTTTACACAGAAACCGGGAAGAAAATGCAGATAGCAGTTGCAAGCGGAAAGGGGGGAACAGGAAAAACGACTGTGGCAGTGAGCCTTTTTTATTTCTGGAAAAAATTTCACAATGAAAAAGTGCACCTGGTTGATTGCGATGTGGAAGAACCCAACGATGCGTTGTTTTTTTCGTCGCTGGAAACTCTGGAGCAGAAACAGGTTCATCAGTATATTCCGGAAATCGACACTTCGGTTTGCACTTTCTGCAAAAAATGCGCAGAGTGGTGCGAATTCAATGCCATTACAATAGTGGCCAACCGACAGTTTGCCGAAGTGGATACTACTCTTTGCCATTCGTGCGGCGCCTGCCTGGTAGCCTGTTCCGAAAATGCTTTCACCGAAAAACCGCATCGTCTGGGTGTCATCACCCGCTACTTGACAGAAAACGGAAATGAATTTACCGAAGGCAGACTGGAAGTGGGATCGGCCATGCAAACCATGCTCATCAAAGAGCTGAAAAAAGAAGTAACCCCGAACGCAAATTATTCCATTCTCGACTCTCCGCCCGGAACCAGTTGCCCGGTGGTGGAAACGGTTTCTGACGCCGACTATGTAATTCTGGTGACCGAACCCACGCCGTTTGGACTGCACGACCTTAAAATCACTGTGGAATTGATGAATGAACTGCAAAAACCATTTGGCGTTGTGGTGAACAAAGCAGGTCTGGGCTCCGGTGATGTTTACGCTTTTTTGAAAGAAAACAACATTGAGTTGCTGGGAGAAATTCCGTTTTCGAGAGAACTTGCCCGGATGTATTCTTCGGGAGAGTTGTTGAATAACGTTCCGGAGGAACTGAAAGAAACGTACCGCGGAATCATTGAAAAAATAACATGCAGGAAATAACCATACTGAGCGGAAAAGGTGGCGCCGGGAAAACCAGTGTAGCTGCAGCCATTGCGTCGCTGGCCAAAAATACGGTGTTTTGCGACAACGACGTGGATGCGGCTGATTTACATCTCATTTTTCACCCAAAAGTTAAAGAGGAACATGAGTTCAGCAGCGGCAGCAAAGCATTAATTTACCCTGAAAAATGTTTGGTTTGCGGCCTGTGTGAAGAGCACTGCCGGTTTAACGCCATTCATCCAAACGAACAGGGAATTCCTGAAGTGAATCCTTTTCAATGCGAAGGCTGCCGGTTATGCGAGCGAATCTGTCCCGAACAGGCCATCACTTCAGTTCAGTTCAACAACAACATGTGGTTTGTGTCCGAAACACGGTTTGGACCACTGGTTCACGCACGCATGGGTGCCGGGGAGGAAAATTCAGGACGGCTGGTTACCGAAATCAGAAAAAAAGCCCGCGAAATTGCCGGCGAAACATCTGCCCGATTTATCATTAACGACGGGCCTCCCGGCATTGGCTGTCCGGTAATTGCTTCGGTAACAGGAACAGGAAAAGTGCTGCTGGTTATTGAACCTTCGCTTTCGGGCCTGCACGATGCCAAACGGTTGCTGAAACTGGTCGAATCGTTTCGCATTCCGGTTTTTGCCGTCATCAACAAATACGATATTAACACGGAAATTACAGCACAAACCGAACAGTTTTTGCAGAAAAAATCCATTCCGCTCATCGGGAAAATACCATTCGACACCCTTTTGGTGGATTCCATGGTGGCCGGAAAAAGCCTTGTTGAATTTGCTCCGGACTCAGAACCGGGGCAGGAATTTAAATCCATTTGGGAAAAACTCGAAAAAATTCATGATCTTCGCTGACATTAAAGCGATGTGAACATGACATCACCCAAAAATATATCGAACCGTAATTTCTGGTCGTTTTTGTGGCATGCCGGTTTTCTGGCGCTGGCCAAAAATTTTATGGATGTGGACACCATCATCCCGGCCATGCTGGTGGAAGCCGGCGGCGGGGCGATGCACATCGGCATTATGACGGCCATTATGCTGGGCGGCGCCAGTTTCACCCAACTGTTTTTTGCGCCATACCTCAGCAATCAAACCTATAAAAAGAAGTACCTGCTCGCGGGAATCAACACCCGCATTTTTTCACTGGTTGGGCTGGGCGCATTGTTATTTATGCTGAAAGGTGAACAGGTTGGATACGTTCTTTGGCTCGCATTTTTGTTTATCACACTTTTTTCGCTGGCCGGTGCTTTTGCCAATGTGAGTTATTACGATATTCTGGGGAAATCGGTCAATCCGCAAAAACGCAAAACGTTTTTCTCGTCGAACCAGATCATTTCCGGAGTTATCGTTTTGGGGGCAGCTTTTCTGGTAAAAAAAGTACTGGTGTGGAAGGATTTCCCCGTGAACTATGCCCTCATGTTTTTCTTTGGCGGAGCTTTGCTGCTGGTGGCCTCTGGCGGATTCTGGAGCGTCCGCGAAACAGTTCCGTCCACCATGAAAATTTCAGGAGTGAAAAATTTTATCCAGGTGATGAAGCAGGAGCTGAAATCGAATAAAAAGCTGTTGTATTTCCTGGGATTCATTAACACACAGGGAATTGCCATTTCGTTTCTGCCGTTTGTGATTTTGTACGCCAAAGAAACCTTTAACACTCAAAGCAGCGACACCGGAAACTTTTTGCTGTTCAAGGTAATCGGTATTGTTATTGTGAGCCTGCTGGTTTTGCTGGGCGCCAAAAAACTGAAATACAACATATTGCTTTACAGCAATGTGGCGCTCACCCTGCTGTTGGGTGGCCTGGCCTGGGGAATTTCAGGAATCGACGGGCTGAAATACATTTTTGTGGCAGGTGGTGTGGTTTATTCGCTTTACACCATGACCATGAACGGTTTGCTTTTGGAAATTTCAGGCAATGAAAACCGCGCCCTTTATACCGGATTTGCCGGCGCCGGTAACATTCTTCCGGCCCTTTTTCCGTTACTGGGCGGAACATTGATTCAGCTTTTCGGATTCAAAGCTTTTTTTGCTCTGTTCATGGTTATCATTGCCTCAGCTGCTATTTTTATATTTAAAATCGACTGTAAAAAATGAAGATTACTATTCTTACAGAAAATACCGCAGGTGGAAAATATCTGGCCGAACATGGCCTTTCCTATCTGATTGAAATCGACGACCAAAAAATTCTGTTCGACACCGGCCATTCCGATGTTTTTCTGAAAAATGCCCGGCAACTGGGAATTAACATTGAACATGAAGTAAAAACCGTTGTTCTCAGCCATGGCCATTGGGATCACGGCGACGGATTACGTTATCTTCAAAACAAACGGCTGATTGCCCATCCCGGAGCATTTATCCGGCGATTTCGAAAAAAAGACTTTACGCCGGTAGGATTGTCGCTTCCCAGAAAAGAGATTGAAAGCCGGTTCAGTTTAACCGAAACCAAAAACTCCATGCAGATTTCAGAAAACCTTTGGTTTTTGGGTGAAATCCCCCGCCTAAATGATTATGAAGCCCAATCTGCTTCTTTCGTGGATGATTTCCGAAACGACGATTATATTCCCGACGATTCGGCACTGGCAGCCATTGTGAAAAAAAAGCTGGTGGTAATTACAGGATGTTCTCACTCAGGGATTTGCAACATTGTGGAGCAGGCAAAAATGGTTACCGGAATTTCAACAGTGGAAGCTGTTTTGGGCGGTTTTCACCTGAAAGAACAAAACGAACAAACCCGAAAAACCATCGCATATTTCAAAACAAACAAAATTAAACAGATTTTCCCGTCGCATTGCACCGAACTGTCTGCACTGGCTGCATTTTACGATGCCTTTCAAAACCGGCAAATAAAAACAGGAATGGTGCTTGAGTTTTAGGTGCGGTGCCCCGATTAGATATCAGCGATTTTTAAAATGGTATTCGTTTTAGGGAAGGTTTTATATAATTCATTTATTTATAGTTGATTAATCATGCTTTCAATGGATTTAAATTTGATGGTATTTTTTCATTATTATATAAGGTAATAAGTCCCTCAGTATTGAAAAATATTGCCCCAAAAAGAATAACGGGAGAAAAAATAGCTAAATTTAAGCTAGCCCCATGCAGTGTATACC